>NZ_CAWUKC010000026.1:0-41973 GCF_963922945.1 uncultured Pseudoalteromonas sp.
AGGCTTTAATGCTTTAAGGCGTTTTTCATCAATTAAATGATGTGTTTTGTGCTCACCGGTTTTAATCAGCGGTACATGAAAGGTAACCGCATCTGCGCGCTCAAGTAGTTCGTCAAGCTCTACATGCTCGGCTAGTAAGCCTTGCTCATGTTTAATTGGGTCACATAATAAAACATCAACATTAAGTGCTTTTAGTTTTTGTGCTAAACAGCTGCCAATATTCCCTACCCCAACAATACCTATTGTTTGACCACGTAGAGGGACTGCGTTTTCTTGGCTTAAAGCAAACAAGCTACTTATTACATATTCAGCCACCGCAATTGCATTGCAGCCAGGGGCACTGCTAAAAGCAATGCCTTTCTCATTAAGTAACTGTGTATCGATATGATCAACACCAATAGTGGCGGTGCCTACAAAACTTAATTTATTAGCGTGAGCAAGCAGGTCACTGTTTACTTTAGTAACCGAGCGAGTAAGTAAAACGTCTACATCAATTAACGCATCAGGTGATAAGTTTCGTCCATCAAAGCGCGTTACCTCACCAAAGTCTGCAAAATACTGCTCAACTAAAGGCATGTTTTGATCGGCAAGAATCTTCATTGGGGAGTCCGTTTGGCAAAATGAGGCGCTATTGTAACGAACAACCGAGCCATTACACAAACTAAAAAGCCGAGCAATGCTCGGCTTTTAATCACTATAAAGAGAAAACGAATTAACCTTTATATTTACTCATAACTAATGTGGCGTTTGTACCACCAAAGCCAAAGCTATTAGACATAACCGTATTAAGTTGTGTATCGCGGCGCTCAGTGACAATATTAAGACCTTGTGCTTGCTCATCTAGCTCTTCAACGTTAATAGATGGCGCTACAAAGTCGTTTTCCATCATTAAAATTGAGAAAATAGCTTCGTGAACACCCGCAGCGCCCAGTGCGTGGCCCGTTAATGATTTAGTCGCACTAATAAGTGGCGAGTTACCACCAAACACTTCTTGAATTGCACCAAGCTCTTTAACATCGCCTACTGGCGTAGATGTACCGTGCGTGTTTAAATAATCAATTGGCGCATCAACGCCTTGCATTGCTTGGCGCATACAACGCGCCGCGCCCTCACCTGAAGGTGCTACCATGTCGTAGCCATCAGATGTCGCACCATAGCCTACAATTTCTGCGTAAATATGTGCGCCACGAGCAAGTGCATGCTCAAGCTCTTCTACTACAACAATACCGCCACCCGCAGAAATAACAAAACCATCACGGTTTGCATCGTACGTACGTGATGCCTTCTCTGGTGTTTCGTTATATTTGGTAGACAGTGCGCCCATTGCGTCAAATTCCATTGCAAGGGTCCAGTGTAGCTCTTCACCACCACCGGCAAAAATAACATCTTGCTTGCCTAATTGAATTTGCTCAACCGCGTGACCAATACAATGCGCAGATGTTGCACACGCAGAGCTTATAGAATAGTTAACACCTTTAATTTTAAATGGCGTTGCTAAACAGGCCGATGTGGTGCTCGCCATTGTACGTGGCACCATGTAAGGACCAACACGTTTTACGCCTTTTTCACGTAAAATGTCGGCCGCTTCTACTTGCCATTTTGAAGAGCCGCCACCAGAGCCAACTAATAAACCCGTGCGCTCATTCGATACCTGCTCATCAGATAAGCCCGCATCTTCAATGGCTTGCTTCATAGAAATATAAGAGTAAGCAGCAGCATCTCCCATAAAGCGCATTGCTTTACGGTCTACGTGCTCTTTAACATCAATATCAATTTTGCCAGACACATTACTACGTAAGTTGTAATCAGCAAATTCTTGGTTAAAAGCAATGCCGCTTTTACCCGCTTTTAGTGATTCTAATACTTCTTGTTTGTTATTACCGATGCTTGATACAACACCGATACCCGTAATTACGGCTCTTCTCATGGGTAATTCCCTTAGCTTGATACTAAATTACTGTGTATTTTACGCTGTTTTTAAGTGTTAAGTGGTCAGCTTTCTAGCGTACACCTGTACACTGAATTTAAAAGCTTATAAATAACGCCGGACTATTTCAAAGAAAACCCGTAAAATAATAAAAAAATTCTGTCTAAAAAATTAATAAGTCATGATAAAAAACGCCCAAATACACTTTAATGAAGTAGGCACACCGGTAGCCGATAACTTTGACGATGTTTATTTTTCTAATGACGATGGCCTTGCTGAATCGCATTACGTGTTTTATCAACAAAACAATATACAAGCGCGATTACAAAATCATGACCAAGCGCATTTTGTTATTGCCGAAACCGGTTTTGGTACTGGCTTAAACTTTTTAAATGCATGGCAGCACTTTAATGACCACCTTGCCAATCAACAAGTTCAAAATCAAGTAGGCAAACAGGTTAAGCGGTTGCATTTTATTTCGTTTGAAAAGTACCCGCTTTGTAGCACCGACCTAAAAAAAGCACTGCAAGCGTGGCCTACATTACACAAACTTAGTGAGCAGTTAGTAACACACTACCCTATAAATTTGGCGGGCTGCCATCGCCTAGAATTTAATAACGGCCAAGTTATTCTTGATTTGTATTTTGGCGACGTCCTTGATTCAATAAATGCAATGAGCTACCCGCAGTCGGGGGTGGTCGATGCATGGTTTTTAGATGGCTTTGCACCGAGTAAAAACCCCGACATGTGGCAACAAAGTGTGTTTAACGTCATGGTTGATATATCGCGCAAAGGGGCGACACTTGCCACATTTACCGCTGCGGGTTTTGTGCGCCGAGGCTTAATAGCCGCAGGTTTTAATATGCAAAAAGCAAAAGGATTTGGCCGCAAACGGGAAATGCTAATAGGCCAACTAGCAAACGCGAATAGTGCACAATCATCACCCCCTTACTTTGAACAACCCCCTGCCAAGCTAGAACATGTTGCTGTAATAGGCGGCGGAATTGCAAGTAGCTGTATTTTGCATAGCCTAGCTAAGCGAAGTATTAAAAGTACTTTATTTTGCCAAGATAAAAAACCAGCTATGGGCGCTTCACATAACGTACAAGGCGCGGTTTACCCGCACTTACAAGCTAAAAACTCACCTCACAGTGAATTATTTGCACATAGTTTTTTATACGCAAAACGTACTTACGAGCAGCTAATAAACAGCGGCTTTCATTTTGATCACGATTGGTGTGGTGTACTGCAGCATGCAGTAAAAAAACCACTGGCCGATAAACACCAAAACCTTGAGCAAAAACAACTTTGGCCTGAGCAGTTAATGCGCAATGTAACTGCCGAGCAAGGAGACAAAATAGCCGGAGTAACGACAGGTTATTCTGGTGTATTTTTTGAACAAGGAGGCTGGGTTAATCCACCACAACTAGTAGAGACAATGTTACATGCTGCTCACGCGTTGCATCCATTTAACAGCCACTTTGAAAGCCATGTTGAGCAGCTCAATAAAACACGCGATGGCTGGTTTTTAACCGCTAATAATATTGAGTACGGGCCTTTTAGTGATGTAATAATATGTGCAGGTGAGCATAGCGATGCATTTGAGCAAACAGCCACCTTACCTATTGTAGGAGTACGCGGACAAGTATCGCATATACAAGCCAGTGAACACTCTAAACACCTTAAAACTGTGTTGTGCCACAAGGGTTATTTTACTCCAGCCTATTTAGGTAAACATTGTATGGGCGCTACATTTGAAAAAAACACAAAAAGTCGCGCTGTTACAGAAAAAGACAACCAGCTAAACCATGAGCAACTACTTAGCTTTTACCAGCAAAGCGACTTTGCAACTACATTAGGTGATATAACGTGTGCTAAAGCAGCTGTGCGCTGTACGTTTATAGATCACTTACCAATGGCAGGACAATGGTGTGAGCAAAGCGATTATATTAACGCCTTTGCTAATTTACGCCTAGGTAAACGCTATCAATACTCGCCTTTGCAAAAGCCACACCAAGGCTTGCATATTTTTACCGGATTTGGCGCGCGCGCATTATGCAGTGCACCGCTGTTAAGCGAGCACTTTATTAGCACGTTAAATAATGAGCCACATCCACTCAGCGAGCGTGTAAGCCAAGCTATTCACCCAGCGCGTTTTATAGTGCGTGATTTAATACGCAATAAAATTTAAATGACATCATTCTTTTTTTGCGTAAAATAATACCTATAAAAGGAATTTATATTACCCATGCGCACCTTATTTACGAATGCGAATGGGTATAAATAAAAGGAAAACAATGAAAGCTTTAACCTGTGTTGCAGCATTACTCGCCGCTATATCGTTTAACACATATAGCCAAAACGTAACCGACATCCCCTTGCCTGAAGAATTCATAACCACCATGGATGTAACAGGCGAATACCCCAAGGTACGCACTGGGTATTTGGCAGCCTCTATCAATGATATTGCTAAATTTTATCAACACGCACTTGGTGAGCCTCTCAACATTAAAGGCGATAACAACTACCGCACCCTTTACTATAACTATCAAAGTCATGCCGTACGAATTAGCTTATACCATCATAATTATGTTACCGAAGTCAGCATAATGATCGAATAAACACGGCAAAAAGCGGCTAATTTTCATACTCAGTTCAGACTCAGTTTTTATTTACTCTTAAATTGTCACTTTGTAGAGAAAAAAGGCATTTTTCCCTTTAAAAACGCATGCCAACCCCAAGGTCTATTTATAACAAACACCTTTACACTAAATTGAGAAGGAATTGATTATGAGTAAGACCCTTATTATTGGCGCTAGCGGACAAATTGGTAAAATGGCAACCGAGCTGCTTTTAAAAAACGAGCAAAACGTATCTGCACTAGTACGCGATAAAAGTAAGCTAAGTGATTTAGATAGCCCGTTTTTAACTATTGTGGAGCAAGATCTCGAAGGCGATTTTTCTGCTGCGTTAAAAGATTGCGACCAAGTGATTTTTACAGCAGGTTCTGGTGGAAATACAGGCACAGATAAAACCATGCTAATTGATTTATGGGCAGCCACCAAAGCAGCAACATACGCTAAAGAGCACGGCGTAAAACATTTTATTATGATTAGCTCGATTGGTGCAGATGATCCAGACGCCATAGAAAGCGACTTAAAACCTTATTTAGTTGCCAAACACATGGCCGATGAGCACCTTATAAACAGTGGCTTAAACTACACCATAGTGCGCCCAGGTACTTTAACCAACGAAAGCGCTACTATGCAAGTAACCACCGAGCGCCCAAGCGATCGTTCTAAAGCTAAAATTAGTCGCGAAAACGTTGCCAATGCCTTATTACACATTGCAACCAACGCATTTAATGGCAACCGCGTTTTTGAGTTGTTTGATGGTGAAACGCCTATTAAAGCAGCTGTTAAATAAATTAGGTCTTGTTGCCCTTTGCAACCTCATGCAAAGGGCACTCTACTTAGGTGCAACAGATCCCCCATGCACCGCCTTCCCTTTAAATTTTTAAATGTAAACAACACTTTTAATAATTCAGCCCAATCGTTCCCAATAAAACAACAAACAAAACAATCACTTCCACCAAAACTGCCATAAAACAATGCGTTAAAAATCAAATCGAACAAATTTTATTCAGGCTTTTTTACTAGTTTAAAGGGGCAAAATACTAGAAACCCCTTATTTTATCTGGTAAATTAACAGCGTGTTAAAACAATAATAAAAATTCCTCAATGGAAGTTGCACGAATAAGGACATAGCGTGAGCGCCTCATTTAAAATTATTTTTAATGGTCAGTTACACCAAAATGCTGACATTAGTACCGTACAAGAGCAGCTTTGCCAGTTTTTAAAAATTCCCCATAATGTCGCTGTAAAATTATTCGATGGCCGTGCCTACGCACTCGTCAAAGACCTATCGAGTATTGATGCAGTTAAAACAGAATCTAAACTAAAAAGTTTTGGTTTAATCACCAAAGTAGAGCCACATGCAAGTGTAAGGGCCCCTCAAAGCGCCACAGGTACTAAATTGATTGTTGCAACTAGCGATCCAGCGGTTAAAAACATAGCCAATACAATAACCAGCGTTAAAAAATCCGGCATAAATAGCCCTGCCGCCTTGCCCAAATTAGCGCTGCAAAGCGCATTATTTTTTTGTTATAGCTTATTATTCATCTGTCTTATTGGCTCAGCAGTAATAAGCTTTAACACATTTAAAATGAGTATGATTGACAGCTCATCAGCTTCACACTCAACAACATTAAATTACGTTAATTACAAGCAGTACTTAGCAAATCAAAAAAAGCACCCAGAAGTCACCTTGCCTAACACCCACAGCACAGATGAGCTTAACCAAGTGGCGCAGCAAAAAATTGATAGCTATTTTGCTCGCTTTTCAACGCACATAAACAGTTACGCAAAAATTTTGAAGCAACCAAATATAAACAGCATGGGCGCAGAAAGGTTAAAGCAGCACTTACAGGAAATAGACGCGCTAGGCACTGAACACGTATTTTGGGAGCAATTAATTAACCTTGCTAAATCGCTCAACAACGACGCTCTTGTAATGAGCAAGCTTGCTAATGATAACCCAGATAAAATTCAATGGATCAACGCCGTTGACTGGATAAGCCAAAGCTACATTAGGCAACAACAAAATAAGCCTGACGC
Source organism: uncultured Pseudoalteromonas sp. (assembly GCF_963922945.1). Taxonomy (GTDB): domain Bacteria; phylum Pseudomonadota; class Gammaproteobacteria; order Enterobacterales; family Alteromonadaceae; genus Pseudoalteromonas. The sequence continues at coordinate 6,604 of NZ_CAWUKC010000026.1, forward strand.
TTTGCCGGCCTCCCCTACAAACACACAACTCGCCAAGTCACCCATATTAGATTTAACGCTACTAATTAGCTTAATGTCGTTTTTAACGCTGATTATTATTAGTATTAAAATGAAAGTAAGGTCGTTAAAAATGAAGCTAGCCGCTATAAGCACAGAATAAATTAGACCCATAAAAAAACCGCCAACTTGATTGCTCAAATTGGCGGTTTTTTATGGTTTTTAAATAAACGAATTTAAAAACCGTTATTGGTGGAGCTGGGGGGATTTGAACCCCCGTCCGAAAAGCCTCGACCGTTGGTACTACATGTTTAGTATTGTCATTTAGTTAACCTTTAAATCCCGGACAAACACGGTAGATAAAGGCGAGGCCGCTTAGTTTTAACGCTTCAACCCCGGCCAGGGTTTCCGTCGCGATCAGGTGTTAGGGTGACACTCCAAAATCCAGTCCACAAGAATACATGGAAGGAGCGCTAGCCAGCCTAAGCTGCTAGAGAGTAGTTATCGTCGTTTGCGATTACTTTAAATTGCGGCTTTTTTACGAGGCAAACCGCACCTCGACATGCACCTCAGGCTTCTTGAATTCCGTCGAATCCTAATCAGCCCCTGAAATATGTATTTCTTTCAGTGAGAGCAGTATAACTGAGTAAACGACTGATACTCAAGGGGTGTGACACTTTTATTTTAACTAACTAAGTCAACTGAACAGTAAACAAGCACAAGCTTATAAAAAAGCAAACAATTACTGAACATTTACTTAACATGTCGATTAAGTTGTGCTCAAATAAGGAGTTAATTTTTACACAAAGCCCTGAGCTTTAGTCGTAAAAGTAATAATCATAATAACAGGCATATTACGTAGGGAATTTATAAATGTCGGTTTTTTTATTTAATGAACACAGGGGTGAATTGGCGTTATCTGCACACCCTATTGATAATGGATTTCCTGTAACAAGTGCTCAACTTATAGAGTTACTTGAACAATCGGAATATTGCGAGTTTGAAGTCCTCTCGGGCAATATCGGCAAGCTATTTTCACCAAGTAAAGATTATCAGCAAGAATCATTAGTAGTTGCCAAAGCCACGGACGCAAGCCTTGTTATTAATGTTGATGAAAAAAACATGGTTGCAGAGGCAACGCTTACTACAGCCAGAGGGGGTGCTTTACTTTCAATGGAGGCAGCTCAAGCCGCTTTGGCTGAAGCTGGCGTGAAAAAAGGCATTAGCCCTCGTGCACTTGATACGTTTTTAGGACAGCAGTTTTCCCACCCTGCAGGTACATCATATAGCGCTATTGTGGCCCATGGCCGAAACCCTAAAGAAGGTAGCGATGCGAGGTTTGTTCGCCTTTGCTCTACTGCACAAGACCGCGTACTTAGCCCCCAAGCAAAAGAAGGTGGCAAGGTGGATATGAAAGACCTCGGCGCAATTATTACTGTAAAACCCGGGACCCCTTTAATGCAGCGTGTGGCCGCTACATCAGGCGAAGATGGGTATACGGTTTTTGGCGATTTGATTAAGGCTACGCCTGGTAAAGAGCATCAGTTGCAGCCCTTTGAAGGCACAAAAATAGATCCTGATAATCCAAATATGCTCATCGCCGATTGTAAGGGGGTGCCTGTTGCATTACCCAGAGGTATGCGGGTTGACGACGTTTTATGTTTTCACCATGTAGATGTAAGTACAGGCCACGTTGATTTTGATGGCAGTGTAATTATCTCTGGTGATGTAAAAGATGGTATGCGTGTTAAAGCTAATGGCGATATTACTGTATTAGGCTTTGTTGAATCTGGCACGATTGAAAGCCAAAGCGCGGTCACTATTATGCTGGGCGCTATTGGCCGTAAGCGTGAAAATGACGAGGCATTTACTTGTCAAATATCAGCCAAACGCACTATTTCTATTGGCTATGCCCAATACTGTGATATTAAAAGTACGCAGGACTTATTTATAGAACGCCAAGCATTACATTGTAATTTAAGTGCGAGGCGCTTAATACGAGTAGGTAAAGCAGGCAACCCTCGGGGTAAAATAGTTGGTGGGAGTATTTTAGATGCAATGCGCATTGAAACCGGTGAGCTTGGCGCTCCCGCAGGCACTAAAACGCGTGTGTTTTTAGCTCAAAACTGGCATGAACTGCGCTCAAAACAATCTCAGATCACTGACTTTGAAAAAGTCCTAGCAAGCAAAACGTCGGCGCTTAAACAAGCTAAAGAAAAAGCGATAAAAATTCCTGTTGCAGCTCAGCGCAAACAGCTGCTAAATAAAATTGCTGCTAACGAGCAACATATAAAAACACGCGCTTTGCACGTTCAACGTCAAAAAAGATTGGTGAAGCAAAAAATTTCTCAGCTATTAGCCACTAGCCGCTTAAAAATAAATGAAATTATGCACCCGGGTGTGGAGCTTAAAATAGCAAAAGACACAAAACAGTTTTCGCGTATTTACCCACCCCACTTAGTAAAGCTGTCTGAGGGGAAAATCACTCAGTCGTTTTAGTATCTTCTTGAGTGTTTTCAGTGTCTTGGGCGTCACTTTCAGGGTGTGGCGCTAACGGCCAGCCCCCCAACTCTTGCCAACGATTTACTATTAAACAATACAGTTCGGCGGTACGCTCTGTATCGTAAAGTGCAGAGTGTGCTTGGCTGTTATCAAACTCAATACCCGCGGCTCTACACGCTTTAGCCAATACCGTTTGGCCAAGCGCAAGCCCTGCAAGCGAGGTGGTATCAAAACTTACAAATGGATGAAATGGCGTGCGCTTGATATTGTTACGCTCAATAGCTGCATTTAAAAAGCCATGATCAAACGCGGCATTATGTGCAACTACAACTGTGCGTTGGCACCCTGCGGCTTTTTGCGCTTTGCGTACGACTTTACAAATTTCTTTAATTGCTTCTTCTTCAGGAACTGCACCACGCAACGGACTAAACGGGTCTATGCCGTTAAACTCAATGGCAGCTTGTTCTATATTAGCGCCCTCAAAAGGCTCTACATGAAAATGAACAGTATGATCTATACTAAGTAACCCTTCGTCATCCATTTTTAAAATAGATACGGCAATTTCAAGTAAAGCGTCGGTTTCTTTATTAAAGCCGGCAGTTTCTACATCAATTACAACAGGAAAAAAGCCGCGAAAGCGTTGTGCGAAAAGTGTTTGCTCAGTATTTGCCATAGTCTTCTTGGTTTGTGAGTTTAAGCTCACTATTATGTCAAAATTGGCACCTGCTCGGCTAGGGCTTTGTAAATTATTTAATTAATATATTGTAGGCATGCTATTTGCTTTTACATAATCGCTACCTGTTTTGGCTATAAATTAAGCCGAGTATTAGTAGCGCGCCAAACTATTGGCTTTTTAGATTAACCGGAGCGTTTTATGAAATGTAAGTTGTTTTTTGTTAGCGTAAGCCTTAGCACCGCCTTGATGAGCTTTTCATCACAAGCGGCTATGCGTCAATATAGCGCAAATCAAGATAACTCTAATTGGGAAGTTATAAAAACAACACGCTTGCAGTGTCAATTAAACCACGAAGTGCCCTACTACGGTGAGGCTATATTTAAGGCATCGGCAAGTAAAAACAAAGACCTGACATTTAATCTAGATATGGTTGTGCGCCCTGAAAACTACGATATTGCGGGTTTAAAAGCAGTGCCACCTACTTGGCGGGCTGGGTTACCTGCGCGAGACATTGCCACGATGAAGTTACTCAAAAAGTTTGATGGTGAACTTGGTAACAAAACCGCATGGGAGATGCTTAGCGAACTTGAAAAAGGGTTTCATCCTACCTTTTACTACCAAGACTGGCAAAATAGTGCCGACAAAATTGCCGTAGGTATTTCTAGCGTTAACTTTAAACAAGCTTATTGGGCGTTTTTGCAGTGCCGAGATGAGCTTTTACCTTACAGCTTTGAAGATATTTCATTTACCGTAATGAACTACCAATCAAATAGCAGTAAGCTCACTAAAGAATCACAAAAGCGCCTAGACAAAATTGCTGAGTACTTAAAAAATGATACCAGTATTGAGTCTATCAGTATTGATTCGTATACCGACAGCTACGGTGGGCGCTGGAATAACTTAGATTTATCGCGTAAACGTGCCAAATCCATAAAAGATTATATGGTCAGCCTAGGTGTTGATGAGGGCAAAGTACAAACCACAGGCCTTGGTGAAAAACGCTTTGTTGATACGAACGAAAACATTTTAGGGCGAAATAAAAACCGTCGTTTAATCATCAAAATTGCAAAAATGTAGCCTTGTAGACTGCTAGCTTTCGCTTAACCGTTTTATGAGCTTATCGCCAAACTGAAAAAGCGTTAAGCTCATACATATTATTATGGCTCCTATAATCAGCTCGCGGCTTAATGGTTCATTATTTAGCAGTGCGCCAAGCGCTAGAGCAAAACTTGGTGTGATTAAACTACTTAAAGCAACAGTACTTGCGTTTAACTTTTGTAATACATGAAAATATGCCAAAGCCCCTACTATTGAACCAAAAACCCCTAAATAGGCAATGCTCCATAATGAACGCGCACTCCAATGAATGATGCTTATGTGCCCATCTACTAGCCACCATAACAGCGCAAATAAAGGTGTAACAAAAACCAGCGCACCGAAAGTGGTTGCCATAGGATGGATAGCAATTTTTACTCGTTTGATCATCACCCCACTTAAGCTAAATAACGTTACTGCTAATAACACATATATAAGCCCGATCCCCTGAGTTTGTGAGGTTTGTAGTTGGTTATAGCTTACAAAGTAAAGACCTATTAATGCGCTGCTCAGCGCAATTAATTTAACAAGACTAAATTTAGGCTCATTGAGTAACCTTTGCGCTAAAAAACCAGAGAGAATAGGTGCAAGGCCAAAGACTAGCGAAATAATACCAGAAGGCACGGTTGTAGCAGCCATGTAACTTAACGACATCCCACCAAAAATACCCAAGCTTGAGTATGCGTATAATGTACACGCCTTTTTGCTCCAAGGGATACGAATATTGGCTATGGCAACAATTAGGCCAGCGACAAATAAGCCTATGATCATACGCATTAAAACAGCTAAGGTAGGAGCAACCGTTTCGCTACTCCATACAATACCTAATGGTGTAGTGCACCAAATAACCACAAGCAATAAATAAGATAGTTTAACTGGCACACGCCATTCCTTTGCACTGAGAAAGTAAAAGCCTTATTGAGATAAATTATACGCTCCAAAGTGACATACAGTACATATATAAACACCTAAATACAGCTGTAAATTGATAGTTACATTATTATTTGCCTGCAATTATTACAAAACTATTTATGTTTTAAGTAACTAGTTATATCTTGAGTGCCTCTCACACATTTTAGGAAAGTTAAGTGCTTAAAAATAAAACAATAGGCAGCATGTTAATTGTTGCAGGCACCACCATAGGCGCAGGTATGCTGGCATTGCCAATTGCCTCTGCAGGGCTTGGGTTTAATACTGCTTTAGCGCTCATAATTGCCAGCTGGCTACTGATGACGTACACCGCTTTATTAACGTTAGAGCTGCATCAATACGCCCCTAGAGAGGCAACATTAAACACCTTAGCAAAACGGTGGCTAGGAAAACGCGGCCAGTACATTGCTAACTTTTCGATGGTATTTTTATTTTATGCGCTGTGCGCAGCCTATATTGCCGGTGGTGGTGCGCAATTGCAGTCACGTATTAGTAGTGATTTGAGCATAAACATAGCACCACAAATTGCCTCTATCGTTTTAGCTATTGTAATAGGCAGTGTGGTTACTTTAGGCACCAGTAAGGTAGATAAACTTAACCGCGTGTTATTTACGATTAAAATTTTAGTACTAGGCAGCTTGTTTTATATGCTTACGCCCTACGTACAAGGTAAACACTTACTTGAAATGCCCGTTGAGCAAGGGCTGATTTTATCTGCCTTACCGGTTATTTTTACCTCGTTTGGTTTTCATGGTTCTATTCCGTCAATTGTTAAGTATGTGGGGCTAGAAACAAAAGTATTGCGTAAGGTAATGATTGCAGGGGCTGCTTTACCTTTAGTGATTTATATCTTTTGGCAACTGCTAAGCCAAGGCATTATGCAGCAAAGTGATTTACTTAATAGTAATGGCTTAACAGGCTTTGTAGAAAGTGTGGCAAGTATTGCACATAACCCGCAGGTGACAAGCGCTGTTACACTGTTTGCCGACTTAGCATTGGCCACCTCTTTTTTAGGTGTTAGCTTAGGTTTGTTTGATTTTTTTGCTGATGCATTTAACAAAGGCGATACTAAATCAGAAAGAATAAAAACCGCATTAATTACCTTTACTCCTCCTTTAGGGTTTGCGTTGTTTTACCCGCAAGGGTTTATATTGGCGCTAGGCTATGCAGCCATCGCCCTTGTGGTATTAGCCATATTTTTACCGGTTTCTATGGTGTATAAGCAGCGTAAATCGGGCCCTCAAACGGGATACAAAGTACGAAGTGGTAATGTTGGTTTAGCCCTTGCTGGGCTGTGCGGCGTTGTAATTATTTTAGCCCAATTTATGCAAATGTTAGGACTAGTACCCGCTATTGGTTGATGCAGTTAAGGCTAACCCCTTTAGCTTAAAGGGGTTAGTTAAAATTGTTAAAATACCCGAGACTCACCACGGCCTGTGGCCTGAGACGCCGCTTGTAGTTCACCGTTTTTATTTACAATAACCTGTAAGTCACCAAAGTTTCGTTTATCAAGCGTATAGCCCATTTTTATAAGCTCCGCTTGTGTGTTTTCACTAAGCCCTGCATGCGTTCTGATGACATTTTTAGGCCACAACTGATGATGAAACCGCGTGCTGTTAACAATATCCTCAGCGCTCATATTAAATTCAACCGCATTTAAAATAGACTGATACACCGAGCTAATAATTGTGGTGCCCCCAGGCGAGCCTGTAACCATTTTAACCCTATTGCTTTTAAGCAGTATGGTGGGCGACATGGAGCTTAGCATACGCTTTTTTGGTTGAATCTCGTTCGCTTTACCGCCAAGCGCACCAAATGCGTTCATTACGCCCGGCTTGGCGCTAAAGTCATCCATTTCGTCATTTAATATAAAACCGGCACCTTCAACCACAACGCCGCTCCCAAAGCTTAAGTTAATCGTTGTGGTGTTGGCCACTGCATTGCCCATTTTATCAATAATAGAAAAATGCGTGGTTTGTTCACTTTCTTTAAGGCCTGGTTTAATGTTTTCGGTATTTGAGATGGTAGTTAAAGAAATATCGTTACTGCGCGCTTTTAAGTAATCAATATCAGTAAGCTCAGTAGCAGGTACGTCAAAAAAGTCCGGATCGCCTAAATACTCGGCTCTATCGGCAAACACACGTTTGCCTATTTCAGCAAGTAAATGTATGTATTGAGTTGAATTATGTACCAGTCCCATTTCGCTTTTTTTAAGCTCAAACATTTTTAGCCACTGTAAAATAGCAATCCCACCAGAGCTGGGTGGTGGTGAGGTTAATACCTCGTAACCGTTCCAGTTTGCCTTAATAGGCATACGCGACACAGCAGTGTAACTAGCAAGGTCTTCCTCATTAATTATCCCTGCGTGTTTCTGCATAAATTTGGCGATAATGCGTGCTGTTTCGCCCTTGTAAAATCCATCTTGGCCGTTATCTCTTATGCGCTTTAAAGTAGCGGCCAGCTCCGGCTGTTTAAAAATTTGATTTGCTTTTATATCTTTAAAATAATTTTTGAAATTTACGTTTATATTTTGTTCTTCTAAATGAGTGATATAGTTAGCAACCCCTTGCGCCAATTTGGGCGGCACTTTGAAGCCTTGCTCTGCTAGAGTAACCGCAGGCTGTACTAATGTTTGCCATTTTAAGGTGCCGTGTTTTTGATGAGCCAGCCACATACCGGCCACGCTCCCCGGTACACCACTTGCGTGAATGCCATAAATTGACTTATTTTTAATTACATCGCCCTTGGCATCTAAATACATATCTCTGTGCGCTGCTTGGGGAGCAGTTTCGCGATAGTCTATAAAGTCGCCTTTTCCCTCTTTTTGTATCAGCATAAAGCCTCCGCCACCAATATTTCCAGCTTCTGGAAGCGTTACCGCTAATACAAATTGCGCGGCAATAGCCGCATCAACGGCGTTGCCACCTTGCTCTAAAATAGCCTGTGCTGTATCTGCACTAAACGAGTCTGGCATGGCCACTGCACTTTTAGCTGCTTGCTCTGCCTGCACGCTAAATATACAAAACTGTGCAATCAGCACACTCTTAACAATGAGCCGACTTGGTCGAAAAAATAATCCCATAAAACATCCTTACTTTATTATTCGAATTGCGCTTGGCTCATTTATGCATATCATAGAATGCTAGGTCAATGTTTATACAAGTAATTCTTTGTAGGCTATAACGCCTTTGCGTATAAAACGGCATCCAAATCGCCTTGCTCATCAGTGTGTATATAGTTTTTAACCCAGGTAAATCCCAGCTATTGCATGACGCTAATTGACGCTTTATTATCGGCCAGTGCCATTGCTGATAGCGTTTTTATCTCTGGCTGCATTTTTAATTCGTTACATAATGCACTAGCTGCCTCTGTTGCATAACCTTGTCCCCAACTAGATTGCTTAAAGCGCCACCCTATCTCAATATTTGAAAAATCGGGAGTTGGAGTAAAAAAGTGCATAGGCCTAATAAGTACCCACCCTATAAAAGAGCCCTCTTTTTTGAGAGTTATTTTCCAAAGTCCCCACCCTTTACTTTCATTTGTGTAAGCACGCATCCTAGGTATGCCGACTTCTTTAATTTGTTCTAATGAAGTCGGTAAACCCCGATTTATGTATTTCATTACCGCAGGGTCTTGATCGAGCTCGTACAGAAGCGGCCAATCATGCTCATTCATTAATTTAAAATTTAATCGTGTTGTTACAGGTGCGTTCATTTTCATTGTTTTATTATTTCCAAGAATTAATAACTTATCTCTAAGGAGAGACCACACATGAAAAAATTAGCAGGTTTAGCATTATTAGGCACTTTAATTACTCTTACGGGCTGTGAAGACGCTCAACAAGCTCAAGAAGATGCAAAAGATAAAAGCGCACAAATGCAAGAGCAGCTTGGTGATACATGGAACGATGTAAAAGATAAAGCCAACGAGCTTAAAAACGATGAGTCGTTAAATGAGTTACTTGAGCAAAGTAAAGCGATGGGCTTAGACATGTACGACGATGGCAAAGAAATTGCCGTTGATGCATGGATAAAAAGCAAAGAAGCAGCGGGCGAATTAACCGAAAAAACTAAGCAAAAAGCGCAAGAAATTGCACAAGAAATTGAAGAAGCGCGTGAAGCGCATTCTCAAGAGCAATAAGCTTTAGAAGTTTTACTATCTAAAAATTAGTACCTTACAAAAAAGGCTGCAAAAATAACTATTTGCAGCCTTTTAAGCTTTATATGCAAAGAGGTTTACGCTATACAATTAAATTGCTTCTTCGTCTTCTTCTGCTGTACGTATACGCACTACACGCTCAACATCAGTGACAAATATTTTACCATCACCAATTTTGCCGGTTTGCGCTGTTTTTACTATTACTTCTATTGCGCGCTCAACGTCTTCATCGGTTAGTACAATATCAAGCTTTACCTTAGGCAAAAAATCTACCATGTATTCAGCGCCGCGATAAAGCTCGGTATGCCCTTTTTGACGGCCAAAGCCTTTTACTTCACTTACAGTCATACCCGTAATACCTACATCTGATAAGGCTTCGCGGACGTCGTCTAATTTAAACGGTTTGATGATTGCTTCTATTTTTTTCATGCTCACTACTTATTAAAGCTTTAGTTGCCTCGATTTTAGACAATCATGGAGTTCATAGCAAACAAAGCAATTGAATTCGATGATAAAACAACCAAGCATGGTATAATTACTTACAAGTCCATTGTGTAAATATTCTCAACTGGCTATAACAATAACAAATGTAGTAAATGTAGTAGGTATAAATAATATGAAAAAACTCCAAACCGGTTTAACTTTATTAGAGCTCATGGTTGCAGTGGCGATACTGGGTATAATTGCCTCAATAGCACTTTGGGACAGTAGCGATATGCTTGAGGAAAACCGTGCTGAGAGCTTTCTACTTGAACTAAAGCGTAATATTAGCTTTGCTCGCTCACAAGCTGCTAGTACCGACGAAATAGTTGTTGTATGCCCTACAGGCCAAGGTAGGATTAAAAATAATAAAGATACATTCAACTGCCAAAAAGTATGGGACGAAAATAAAATAATTACTGTGTTTATTGATATAGATAACGATGGCAATTTTAACAAGGCAACAGATACGCTTTTACGTGCAATGGAAGAAATTTCCGATAATGATAAATTAACTTTTACAGGGAATGAACGCCGCTTACGTTTTAATACCAGTGGGCGTATTACCACCAATCCTGGCGACTTTGTTTTTTGCCCTAATGGTGGTACTGAAAATAACAAAGCGCTTACTTTATCTCAATCAGGAACAGCTTTTTATACTGGCGATACAACCAAAAAATGCGGTTAAAAAATACACAATTTATATTGTCATATTTCTATCATTTACTACACTGAGCTAATACATTTTTTGACTCAGGGCTTCAGGGATGAGGTTTTATACACTTAAACATTCCGGCTATACTCTCATAGAATTAATGATATCTATTGCTGTCCTTAGCATTATTAGCCAAATCTCGCTCTCGGTTTTTCCTGACTTTTTAGCGAAAAACCGTGCCGATAATCATGTAAATTTACTACACCGAAACATTAACTATGGGCGCCTTTACGCCATTGAGAATGGAACCTACGTAACTTTGTGTGCTTTAAAAAATAATCAATGCACTAAAGATGAGTGGGATGGGCAAATGTCGCTATTTATTGATAACAATAAATCGACCTCGTTAGATCCCGACGACCTATTAATAAGCACTTTTGAAAAAATCCATGATGCAGATTCTATCCAGTACCCCCGAAGTGCAATTACCTTTAGGCCTGATGGTTCTTTAAATGGTTTTCAAAATGGAACATTTATATATTGCCCCAATAAAGATAAAGCCAACCTTGAGGGGCTGGCTTTATCTGTTAGCCAAACAGGGCGTATACGAATTAAATCAACCGACAAATGTCAGAGCGACTAGTAAACCAGACTAAGTTAACGTCCCCAACAGTACTCAACGTCTGAGTTACCTTTTGTACCTTTTGCGCCTTTGTAACCGGTATCTGTAATTGTAATTTGCTTACAGTCAGTATCCCCTTTTACTGCACCCGCAATAGGTTTTGCAGTAATTGTGAACGTGTTGTCGTCATCATCCACATCAATCGACAGCTTAAAATGACCATTTTCTGTCGTATCTTGTATGCCTAAGTCAGAAAATGTCTCTGTGTACTCACGATTATCTACAAAGTACTGCTCTTGTTTATTTGCAGCATCTAAAAGCGCCGCTGCGGCCTCGGCACGAGAGGAGCGCTTTACGTACTCAGTATAATTAGGCAGTGCTATTGAGGCTAAAATACCCACAATCGCAACGGCTATCATTAGCTCTATTAACGTGAATCCGCGTACTCGTTTGTTCATTTATATTCCTTAATCTTCAATTTCATCATTTTCCTCACGTTTATAAATATAGGTTTGTTGCGTTTTAAAACCAAACCCTACGCTATCGTTGTCATTCACTAATTGTACGGTACCATCTACAACCGTTAAACCTGGACCCATAATTTCTACTGGCTTCATTGGGTTTTGTGCGTTTTCGCCTTTTATTCCTGGTCCAATTAGATAAAACTGACTTTCTTCGGTCACTTCAATGGTTGGGTTATCATCACACTTGCCGTCGCTATTACTATCCGCGCAAGATGGACCTTCACCAAAATACAGCTGTGGAGTATCTGGCACATCATAGCTGGTGGTAAATTTTAAGTCGTCATATACTTTGGTGCCATAATGTAAATGAAACGCATACAATGAGCCGCCACCGCCACTCAACGAACATTGGTTCTCTGTAGATGTTTCTGATGATGGAGTAAAGCTTGTATAATAAGCGACTCCGCCAACCACTGTAGCTGCTGCTAAAGACTTTTCGCCGGTGCCTAGCTCATAACGCCAGCCTTTAAATTTAGCTAAATCAACTTCTAAATCAACAAACTCATCTACATCATCCAGTGCATTACCAAATGGGTCGCTGTTCATTAGCATTAAATCTGCTGGTTTTATCGCTGCGGGGGCACTCGTGAATGACTGAGTTACAGTGTTTTCGTCTCTTATCATAAACAGCTGATCGTCTTCATTGGTACCTGTTGGTTTGGAGCGATTTCCGCTGCCTATTACAATCGCATCATACGGTGTATCTAAGCGTGTAATCACTGTTTCGCCATTAACGGTTGTTTCGCTTACTTTACTATAAAGTGTACGTGCCACCATTGGCTGGTAAAAAAATCTACGGTCTTGGCTTGCTAAACTGCTACCTAGTTCAGCAAGTTTAAAGTGCGTGAAATTATTGGTGCTTGTGCCTGGCATGTCTATACGCCAAATATCGCCCCCGGTATCGGCAGCATAAATTCTGTCAATGTAACCATCGTAATCCGAATCAAGCGTAGATACATTTGCTGCGATTGAGTGTTTACCTTTAAATCCATTTTCGCTTGGTGTTAAAGCCCACACTTTTTTGCCTGTTTCGGCTTCTACAATATAAATACCACGACCAACTGAATCTTCACTTCTTATAACCGCATCTTTGTTGGTGTCGTACCCTGCTCCAAAAACAAGTAATGGTTTATCTCCAAATGCTTTTATATACGCTATTTGGGGCTTTGACCACGTTTGAGCAAGCTCTTTAAAATCGCCTTTACCGCCCTCTATAGGATTATCCCATAATTCTTTTGGCTGATCCGGGTTAGTAATATCAAAGGCATAATAGTTTTTCCCACCACGGCGCATACCTGCAAACGCCCACACGTCATCACCATCACTCGCATCAACAATGCCATCGTTAATGCCTTCGTCATTTAAGCTTTTATCACTAAAGTAAACACTGATCGGGCCGTCCATACCATAGAGTTTACCGGTGTCTTTATTGCGTAAAGGCTGAATAATATCGTAAAGTTCGGAGGGAATGAATGCCCAACTTTCGGTTACTTGATTATTAGTATCATCGTCTTTAAACATATGTAAAAAGCCGGCGTTAGTACCAATTAATATACGTATGTCATCATTACCATAGTCGATTGCTACGGGCTTAGAGTGTAAAGGGTCACCAAAAATATCACTGCGTTGATCGGTATTAGAGCCATCGTTATCTTCATCATCAACATCAATGCCCATAGCCCATTTAATATCAGAGCTGGCTAGGCTAATTGGGTTGTTGGTGACTAAATCTAAGATATCGCTCACAATACTGGTTGTAAACTCAACCATGTCGCCTTGTTTATCGGTATAAAGATTACGCCTGTCTTCAGCAGGTGAGCCTGTTAATGAAGACAAATGATAATTTACTCCCCCTTGTGCGACTAAGTTACCATCGGCAGATTGGCCATCTGGCAACCAAAATGTTTTAGCATCAGTATCGATTAAACCATCAGAGTCAAGCGCGATATTGCCAACTGAGTCGACTATTTCACTGCCAGATACTTTTAATTTTTTTAAATTACCGCCCCAACGAGTATTTGTTTCTGGGTAAAACATAGCGAAGTAAATAGCATCGCGACTGCGTGTTTGGTCTACGTTGTTACTTGCTACCGAAGGCGATGAAAAGCTATCGTTAACTTCACGAATGCGAGAAATTGCACTATTTAATGAGTTAGAGAGCTCATCAGGCGTGCTTGCTGGTAAGTTTTCACCACCACCTAATGAGGCTGCACGTCTTAATAATTCTTGCCCTTCGTCACTCATACCGGAGCCAAAGCCTATAGTGTATAAACGGCCTGTTTCGTGAATATCCGCAGTGGCAGGATATAAATCGACTGTAACATCACTGGTACCATGAATAATTTTAGCCAATTGGTGTAAGTAGTTACTGTAGTAGCTATCGGTGCTCCAGTCTAATGGCTCTCCAAAGTACTTTTTGTGTTCATCACTAATATCACTATCGCTGCCGTTATCATTAGATGGATCACCATCGGTCATGTAAATAATGTTGATTGAATTATCGCAACGAGCCGCTTCCGCTTCACTGTCTGCAAAGGGTGATATATAAGTATACTCGTAATTGTCTCTCACTATATTTTCACACTCGTACTGCCAACCTCGACGGCGATTCCAAACCCAACCACACTCGACATCTGTCCATTGGCTACCTGTACGTAACTCTACATTTGTATCACGCTCTGCAGTAGTAACGCCCTTTCCATATTGAACCTTCTGCCCAGTAATATACAAATATGCTTCCCAAAGTGTCTCCGTGAGTGGCGTCCCCCCATCTGCTGGTAAACCAGCAATAGAGCTACGCACTATGGATGAATCACTACCAACACCATTTACAACATACCCACCAGCTGAATTTCTTTCAAAGCGCATTAGGCCAAAATCAATAGAGTCTTCGTTATCTGATACTACTTTCGTCATGGCATATTGCGCTGCCGCAAGACGACTATCCGCACACAAGTAGTAACCTGTTTGGCTACTATAACCACAACTATTACCATTTGTAGATGAAAACGCCATACTGCCTGAGGTATCAAATATAAGTAAAACCCTTGGTTTTTCTTCCACATCTACATCGTGGTTTACATACAGCTCTATATCTTCGGCAACAACATAACTGCTTAAGGTGATGCCAATTAAAGAGGCGAGAATTTTATTCATTTTCATCTTTAAATCCCCTTACTTATACTGGCCATTTCTTGAGCAACACCGGTTACAATTGTAAGTTCGTGTTTTGCTTTAGAGCCATATTTGATAGTGGTAGAAACTTGCAGCATGTTGCACGATATACCCGCAGTAAAATTAAATCGGCGTGGGCATTCTAAATCAAGCGCCCCCTTATTTAGGTTTACCATTTTGCTTTGCATGTCGCCGTGCGTAGCGATGACCATTCCTTCACTGTCTGCGCCTGCATGGCTTGATACTTCATCTGGTGTTAAAAAAAACTGATTAGCAGCACCTTTACTTGCTTCATCAGAGATCATGCGCTGTACTTCACCAATAAGCTCATTTTCAGCCACTTCACGCTCTTGGGCTGCATTGGTAATTTTTATATCAACGCTACTACTGCTCATTAACGTAACGGCAATCCCCGTTACAGCGATTACCATAATCAGGGCTGTAATAAGCACCACCCCTTGTTGTTTGCTCGCGTGTTTACTTAGATACGCCATAAGTTTGCTCCCACGTTATTTAAACGAATGGTGGTGGTAAATACTGTTCTTCTGTAAGAGTCGTTAAAAGTAAGCTCTCTAGCGTCTTCATCTTCACCTAAGGTATATGTTTGATTTTTTATTTTAAGGCCTGGGTCTGGCTGCAATGCTCTGATTAGTAAAAAAACTTGCACTGTTAAGATGCTTTTGCGGTTCTCCCAATCAGAGTGCTGCATGTCGTCAATACTTCGGTACGAATCAACACGGCTATCACTATCTGTATCTAAACCAAATACAAAGCGCATGTTTTCAACGCCCTCCATAATGGTTTCGGCTTTCATATTGGCGCCATTTAAGCGTTTGCGCATTAATGCTGGTACTTTAAGGCTTTTATTGTTCACTGTATAAGTTTGCTCTGCGAGGTAATAAACATGGTGGCTATAAGGCCACACTGTGGCATTAACATTTAAACTACCTGCACCTACAACGCCTCGAGTAAACTCAGCGTTTTCTTGCTCAGCTATGAAATAGTTTTCACCTGCTTGTGTTTCGTTCGTAGTGCCATTTACAGTGAGCTGCTCACCTTGTAAAAACTTAATTTGTAAAATATCAGTGCCTGCTATTGGCTTACTTATACAGTTAAGCTCGCTTGTTGAACTGGCTTCTTTTGCATAAATTGTTCTGAAATTACTAGCGGATGCTAAATCTGGAAAGCTGCCATTATTAAGTCCTTCAAAGCAATCTGCCCCGGGGTTAGCTAACGTTTGTGTGTTTGCTGCAGTAAATGAATCATCGTAGTATGTGCCCCAAAAGCCCACTTGCTCAATGTCACGCTGCATTATGTTAATGGCTAAGCGGCCAGACTCTTGTATCTCGCCTATGGTCATTGTGTCTTTTGTGGTTACTTTCATACCAATATAGGTAAACATCACCCCACCTAAAATAAGCCCACCAATAAATAACGAAATCATCATTTCTATTAGTGTAAAACCTCTTTCTCTCATGTTAGCTCCTTAGGTATATGTAACTGTTTAATGCAACTAAGCGACGCTTTTTGTCATCAGAACCACATTTAAGTGCCTTAGTCTCATCATTAGCATTAAACTCTTGGCGGCCTTGCCAAGACACTATAACTTCAATATTGAACCCACGCCCCCCCGTACCTGCTGCGACAGTAGGGTTTATACATACAGTGGCATCATCCAAAGAGCCTGTGTTTTCGCGCGCACGAATAGCGCGTTTCCATTGCTGTAAATCAAGGGCGGCTACTTGCGCTGCTGTACATGACCCACTAAAACAAGTCGTAGAGGTAGATGTTGATGTTTTACTTGTAAAAGTTTGCGTATATAAAGTAACAAGCTGCGGGGTATCATTTGCTCTAATGCGCTGAATAATATCATTTCCTAATGCGACTGCGGCAGCGCGCTGCATAGAGTCAAAGCTTGCCTGTTTGGCTTTTGCTTGCAATGCAACAGCACCTAATAAGCCAAAGCTTAAAATAATAAACGCAATAAGTACTTCAATTAAGGTAAAGCCCTTTTGAATTTTTTTGAGGGGTGAATGCATAGTAAAACCAAATAAAATGTATCTGACTATAAGTTTATGCATTAAATATTGTGAAGCAATAACTACTATGACAAGCGGTTAAATTTGTTGATAAACGGTAAACAAGTTTACTGTAGAATATTTTTTACTGCTTTAAGCTCCCGCCGACTCACGTTTAATTGCTCTTTACACCCAGCTACTTCTACACAATGAACACCTGAGCTTGGGGTATGTAAGGCAACAAGCTTTTGTTTGTTTATGAGCGTGTTTCTGTGAATACGTAATAGTTGTGTTGGGTATGTTTGCTCAAGCTGTTTTAAACTTTGCTCAATCAGGGCCTCGCCCCCTTCAAACACCATATTGGTGTATTTTTCTTGGGCATTAAAATAAAACACGCGCTCAAGTTCAATACTTTTTATGGTGCCACCCAGCTGATAACTAATTTTTGTAGGTTGCTGCTTTTGCATATGCACTTTATTTAAACGCCCTACTTGCCCTAACACTTTATTTAATGCCTGTTCAGTAACTGGCTTTACTAAATAGCCAGCAGCACTGAGCTGCAATGCATCAAGTGCATGCTCGGGGTAAGCGGTTACAAAAATTATTGCCGGTGGCACATTCAGCGTATTTAATTGCTGTGCGACCTCTAAACCATTGATGCCAGGCATATCTATATCTAAAAACACCAAATCGGGTTGAACCTGCTTAATAATAGCAAGCCCCTGCGCGCCGTTATCACCTTCGCCTGTAACTAAAATATGCTCATTGTGTTGCAGTAGCCGCTTTATTCTAACGCGAGCTAGCGGTTCATCATCAATAATTACAACATTCATTGGGGGCTCTTAAACTGCTTAGGGATCACCACTTTTACTCTAAATACATCCTCTTTTTGTGTGATCGTTAGTTGTGCTTTTTCTTTGTAATAGATAAATAATCTTTGGCGAATATTTTCGAGAGCCATACCGTTATTTGGTCTTTTTAACGCTTCATTGTGAGTAATTGGGTTAGAAACAATCAAGGTTAAATACCCTGTTGTTACATGTAACTCAACACTAATAACGGCCCCTGTTTCACTGGGCTCTACACCATGGCATACCGCATTTTCTATTAACGGCTGAAGGGTTAAGCACGGAATATCAAGATCGGGTAAATCAGTAGGTACATGCCAGTTAACTTTTAAGCGGTTGCCAAAACGCCATGTTTCAAGCTCAACATATTGTTTTGATAAGGTCAGCTCATCTTTAAGTGAAACGCGCTGCCCCGAGCGCATAGCTGCTTGCGATAACGCTGCAAGCGCAAGAATTGCTTGCTCTGCAGCATCGGCATCGTGGTGTGTTAGCTCGGCAGCAGTATTAAGGCTATTGTATAAAAAGTGGGGGCGAATTCTGGCTTGCAAAGCATCAAGCTCCGCGCGAGAGAGCGCTGTTGTTTGCTGCTCTTTTTCGAAATAAATCAGTAAAAACTGTACAAATAAAGCCGTAATCAAAAAAACAATTAAGCAGTTTCGTAATACAAAATATATATTTGCTTCATTATTTGTAATATCTAAAAAGTAGCGGGCACACAGCACACTAAATAAAGCGGTACTGACTAAAAAGGAAATAAAAAAAGCAAAAAGCTGGGTGGTTTGCGACTTTTTTTGCAAAACACGCCGAAAAGAGTATAAAGCAGAAATACTAACCAAAACGGTCATATGAGAAAATAAACTAATTACGCCAAGGCTTTGCCAGCTGTCCCCTTCAACAAAAGGAGCGAACGCTAAGATGGTAGCAACAACTTGAGTAACAATAAGCGAGGCAAGTACCCCTCGCTCATTAAAAAGAGCCGAAAAAAGCAATGCTTCACCTTGCGGCAACTTGCTCATAACGGCTCTCCTTGTAACCTAAATAATTAATTTATATAGATTAACGCAGCTCAACAGGAACGGCAAATACGATATTCTCTTCTTCACCTGGGTTTTCTACCACCTGCTTGCCACCTAGCTCTTTTAAACGTGCAATAACTTGTTGTACAAGCACTTCTGGCGCAGAAGCACCAGCCGTAACACCAACAGACTTAGACTCACAAACCCATTGCTCTTGCACGTCAGTCGCATCATCAATTAAATAAGCCGTAGTGCCCATTTTATCTGCAAGTTCACGTAAACGGTTAGAGTTAGAGCTGTTTTTTGCCCCCACAACTAATAGCACATCTACTTTATCTGCTAAGTCGCGCACAGCATCCTGACGGTTTTGTGTGGCATAACAAATATCATCTTTACGCGGGCCATCAATAGCTGGGAACTTCTCGCGCAATGCATCAATGACATCTGCAGTGTCATCTACCGAAAGCGTGGTTTGGCTACAATAAAATAGGTTATCAGCATTTTTAACGTTAAGTTTGGCAACATCTTCTGCGGTTTCTACAAGGTAAATACCGCCGTCGTTATTATCGTACTGGCCCATAGTCCCCTCTACTTCTGGGTGACCATGATGACCAATTAAAATACACTCAATACCTTTACGGCTTGCGCGCGTTACTTCCATGTGTACTTTAGTAACAAGTGGGCATGTTGCGTCAAACACTTTTAAGTCACGACGCTTCGCTTCAGAGCGAACTGCTTGCGATACACCATGCGCACTAAAAATAACGATGCTATCGTCAGGCACCTGGTCTAGCTCTTCAACAAATACGGCACCTCGGTTTTTTAAACCATCTACCACATAGCGGTTATGTACAACCTCGTGACGTACGTAAATTGGCTTTTCAAAAATATCTAACGCACGCTCTACAATGCTAATTGCACGATCTACCCCTGCACAAAAACCACGTGGATTCGCTAATAAAATATCCATTAGCCCTGCACCTCAATAATATCAACTTCAAATGTTAAGCGCTGTCCTGCTAGCGGATGGTTAAAATCGATTGTTACCGACTCACCTTGTACTTCGCGTACAAGTCCTGGTAGCTCAGTGCCATCAGGCTGAGTAAAGGCAATAATAGCCCCAACTTTAGCCGGTGTTTCTGCACCAAACTTGCTACGCTCAACATAATAGATGTTATCTGGATTAGGTTGCCCAAACGCATCTTCTGGCTCAAGCTCAAACGTTTTGCTTTCGCCTGCACTTAAACCTAGTAAGCACTTCTCAAAGTTAGCCGTTAGGCTGCCATCACCCATTGTTAACTTTGCAGGTTTGTTATGAACCTTTGTAGAGTCTGCGGCAGAGCCATCTTCTAGTTTAATAGAAAAGTGAAAAATAACTTGTGAATTTTCACCAATTACAGCTTGGCTCATGCTTTATGCTCCTTCGGACTTTCGCCTGTAAAGGCATCAAATAATAATAGTGCTGCCCCAATACAAATTGCACAGTCGGCAATATTAAATACTGGAAAATGCGAGTTTTTATAAAACACGTGCAAAAAGTCAATAACATAACCATAAGTAACACGGTCGTATAAATTACCAATGGCCCCAGCAAGCACGAGTGAATAAGCACTACACAGTATTTTATTTGTTGCTGGTAAACGCTTTAACCACCACACTAGTAGCGCACTAATAGCAATGGCAATAAAACTTAAAAACCACCGCTGCCAGCCGCCTGCCTCACTTAAAAAGCTGTAGGCAGCTCCATAGTTATGTACGTAAGTAATACTAAAAACAGGCAATAAATTAATCGACTCTTGATAAGCCATGGTATTTACAACAAGTGTTTTAGTGGCTAAGTCTATTACAAGTAGTAATAGACTTAGCCAAAGCCACACTAAACCACTTTTTTGGGCTAGTTTGCTCACTGAGTAAAACTCCTAAGCGAATTGACGCTTTTCACCTTCGCCGTCAACATTACTTACACAACGACCACAAATTTCAGGGTGTGCAGGCTCTGAACCTACATCGTCGCTGTAATGCCAACAACGCTCACATTTAGGTGCATCGGTAGCTGTTACGCTAATGTATAAACCTTCAATTTCGGTTGCTTGTGTATCACTTGGCTGACTATCTACTGCAGATACTGTCACTGCTGAAGTTAGTAATACAAAACGTAACTCATCACCTAATGCTGCTAGCTTATCGGCCAGTGCTTTTTCAGCATATAAGTTAACGCTTGCTTGCAATGTTGCGCCAATCACTTCTTCTTTACGGGCTGCTTCTAGTACGCGGTTTACTTCGTCACGTACATTTAGAATCGCTTGCCAGTCATCGTTGCTAAATTGGCTGTTTGTTGGTGCGTGTAAACCGTCGTACCATACCGATGTAAATACGTAATCGCTACGCTCACCCGGTAATGCTTCCCAAATTTCTTGTGCTGTAAAGCTCATAATTGGTGCCATCCAACGCGTCATAGCTTCAGCAATATGATAAAGCGCAGTTTGACAAGAGCGACGCGCATGGCTTTCGCTTTTCGCTGTGTACTGGCGGTCTTTAATTACATCTAAGTAGAACGAACCCAGCTCACCGGTACAGAAGTTCATTAGCTTTTGCGTTACTAATAGCATTTGGTAGCTGTCGTAAGCTGCTAAAATTTCTTCTTGTAATTGGGCTGCACGGCCAACGATCCACTTATCCAGCTCAACCATATCGTCAACAGCAACTTGGTCTGTTTTAGGGTCAAAACCACTTAGGTTAGCTAATAAGTAGCGGCTGGTATTACGAATACGGCGGTAGCGGTCTGCAGAGCGTTTGAATATTTCATCC
The DNA here is from genome assembly GCF_963922945.1 of uncultured Pseudoalteromonas sp. GTDB lineage: Bacteria > Pseudomonadota > Gammaproteobacteria > Enterobacterales > Alteromonadaceae > Pseudoalteromonas. The sequence goes on from NZ_CAWUKC010000026.1 coordinate 28,107, forward strand.
GATACCGTCATTTCGGCGGTGTAATCGGTAGAGGCTACCCATAAACGTAAAATGTCAGCGCCAAGTTTATTCATCACGTTTTGTGGTGAAATCACGTTGCCTAACGACTTCGACATCTTGCGGCCGTTTTCATCTACGGTAAAGCCATGAGTTAGTACTTGCTTGTAAGGTGCGTGACCATTAATGGCAACTGAAGTCATCATTGATGACATAAACCAACCACGGTGCTGATCAGAACCTTCTAGGTATAAATCGGCTGGGCCAACTAATTCTTCACGTGCATCTACAACACAAGCATGAGTTACGCCCGAGTCAAACCATACATCTAACGTATCTTGTACTTTCATGTATTGCTTGGCGTCTTCCTCGCCTAACAAGGTAGCTGGTTCTAGGTCATACCATGCTTGAATGCCTGATTGTTCAACAAGCTCTGCAGCTTGCTCAATAAGCGCTTGCGTATTTGGGTGTAGAGCACCTGTGTCTTTATCAACAAATAAAGCAATTGGCACACCCCAAGTACGTTGGCGTGAAATACACCAATCTGGACGACCTTCAACCATGTTTGCAATGCGGCTTTCGCCCCACTCTGGCAACCATTGGGTATTTTTAATTTCGCTTAACGAGTCTTGACGTAAGTTAGCCTGATCCATGCTTACAAACCACTGCGGCGTAGCACGGAAAATAATTGGCGTTTTGTGGCGCCAACAATGCGGGTAGCTATGCGAAAGCGCATGGTGATGCATTAGCGCACCGCGCTCTGTTAGTACATCAATTACACTGGCATTTGCTTTAAATACGTGCTGACCTGCAAATAATTCAGTGTCTGGTAAATAAACACCATTAGCACCAACAGGGTTTGCTACTTCAAGGTTGTAATTTAAGCCTGCCGCGAAATCTTCTTGACCATGGCCTGGCGCAGTATGAACAACACCCGTACCTGAGTCAGTAGTAATGTGGTCTGCTACAATAACAGGTACGTCAAAATCGTAAAATGGGTGAGCAACGAGTAAATTCTCTAGTGCTGCGCCTTTAACATAACCTAGTACGTGGTAATGATTAAAGCCATAACGGTCCATTGCATCTTTAACAAGCTCTGAGCCTAAAATTAAACGTTGCTGTGAGCCTTCATCATCGACTTGTACTAAAGCGTACTCTAAATCTGCATGCACCGCTACCGCACGGTTAGCAGGTAAAGTCCACGGTGTAGTAGTCCAGATAACAGTGCCAACACTGCCTTGGCCTTCATGGCCTTCTGCTAAATCAAAAGCCTTAACAACCGCGTCTTGATCTGCAAAAGTAAAGCGCACATCGATTGCTGGAGATTGCTTATCTTGGTACTCAACTTCTGCCTCTGCTAATGCAGAGCCACAATCTGTACACCAATGCACAGGTTTAGCACCTTTATGAAGGTGGCCATTTTTAATAATACGACCAAGCACGCGAATAGCGTTTGCTTCAAAATCATAGTTCATTGTTAGGTAAGGTTTGTCCCAATCGCCAAACACACCTAAACGTTTAAAGTCTACCTTTTGACCTTCAACTTGCTTTTTAGCGTAAGCACGGCATTTTTCACGAAACTCGCTCGCGGTTACTTTAACGCCTGGTTTACCTACTTTTTTCTCAACCATTAACTCAATTGGCAAACCATGGCAGTCCCAACCAGGCACATACGGCGCATCAAAGTCAGATAGCGTTTTAGACTTAATAATAATGTCTTTTAAAATTTTATTTACTGAGTGGCCTAAATGGATATCGCCGTTTGCATACGGAGGACCGTCATGCAAAATAAAGGTTTTTTTACCTTTTTTAGCGCTGCGAATTTGACCGTATAGGTCGTCTTCATACCATGCTTTAAGCATTTTGGGTTCACGTTGTGCCAAATTGCCACGCATTGGAAACTGTGTTTCCGGTAAATTCAAAGTATGTTTGTAGTCGCTCATTAATCCTACTTTCCGTATCTATCGGCTACCTAATTTAAACCAAAACACTGTTTTGCGGCGGCAACATCAGTTGCTATTTGTGCCGTTAACTGTGTTAATGTCTCGAATTTTTTCTCATCGCGAAGTTTTTTAATTAACTCCACGTGCATAAATTGTCCGTATATATCTTGTGCAAAGTCAAAAAGGTGAACCTCTAACAAAGCACGTGTTCCATTAAAAGTGGGCTTATTGCCAATATTGGCTACCCCAAAAACGTGTTCTCCGGCAATATTTGCTTTTACTGCAAATACACCATTAACAGGGCAAACTTGGCGTTTAAGCGCTATATTTGCCGTTCTAAAACCAAGCTCACGCCCTTTTTTCCAACCGTGAATAACACGACCAGAAATAACATAATTGTGTCCCAGCATTAACTTAGCGTTTTCTAAATCGCCTGCTGCTAACGCTTCACGTATTAGTGTGCTGCTTACTCTAGCATTTAATTGGCGAAAACTCGCGGTGCTTTTTACATCCATACCCGCTTGCTTACCCATGCTAAGCAGTAAACTAAAATCCCCTTGACGCTGTTTACCAAACTTAAAATCATCGCCAACAGTGAGTGCTTTAACGCCTAACTTTTTAATTAAAATATCGCTGACAAATTGCTCAGCGTGCATGTTGGCAAATTGTTGATTAAAGCTAATGCATATAACACGCTCAATACCTAAATTGCTCAATAGCCTAAGCTTATCGCGTAACCGAGTAAGCCTTGCTGGTGCGTTATTTTTGGCAAAAAACTCTTGTGGCTGAGGCTCAAATAACATCACTGTACTGGGTAAGTTGTGCGCTTTAGCATCAGCTAGCAACCCTTTTAACACTTCACTGTGGCCTAAATGCACGCCGTCAAAATTACCAATAGTCAATACACAACCATAATGTTGCGCTCGAATATTGTGTATACCTCTAATTAACTCCATGCCACCTAATGCCTTTTTCAGCGAGTATTATTACGACTTTAAATCGTTCAGAACCACAGGGCTGCCGATTATAATCTTTTTTTTAGTTTGATTCAGTAGTTGCTACACTTTTTATCGTATTTAGTCTTACACCTAGCAAAAACAACACAGCAAAGTAACTTAGTGCTGCAATCACTAACAAGGCAATAAGTAACATAACCTGCTCAGAAAAATGCCATGTAGCCCAATAATAACGACTACTGACGTACCAAGTTAGTGCGCCCATTATCAAGCTTGCCACTATACACTTTAAAGTGAAGCGAAGGCTCATTGCAGAAAACTGATACACATTTTCTTTTTTAAGTTGCCTATAAAGTAAAAACGCGTTGCAACTAGCCGACATAGACGTTGCTAAAGCCAGTCCTAAATAACCAATAAAAGGGGCTAACATGATATTAAATACCATATTAAGTACCAGCGTTATAATACCAATGCGCACAGGTGTTTTGGTATCTTGGCGCGAGTAAAAACCCGGCGCTAATACTTTAATAAGCATAAAGCTAACAAGCCCTACAGAGTAAGCAACCACGCCCAAACTAACCGCTTTGACATGATCAGTATCGGCGTCTTTAAATGCACCGTGATCAAATAACACGGTGATGATCAGCGGGCTTATAATCATCAAACCAACCATGGCGGGAATGCCTAAAAAAATAACAAACCGCACCCCCCAATCTAACGTATGTTGAAAATCACTGAGTTTTTTAGTGCTATGTAGTTTAGAAAGCGCGGGTAAAATAACAGTCGCAATTCCAATACCAAACAAACCTAGTGGAAACTCAATTAATCTATCTGAGTAATAAAGCCATGCGATAGAGCCCGTCATTAATAACGATGCAATCATGGTGTCGAGCAAAAGATTAATTTGGCTTATTGAAACACCAAATAATGCCGGTAGCATCAGCTTACGCACCTTTTTGACATTTTCGTCTTGCCAAGCCCAGCGAGGAGGAGCCAACATTCTTGCACGGTACAAAAATGGTAATTGAAACAACAGCTGCACTATACCGCCTACAAACACACCAATGGCTAGCGCATAGGCTCCGACACTAAATTTGTCGTGCAATAAAATAGCACAGCTAATAATAGATATGTTAAGTAAAACAGGTGTAAAGGCAGCCACAGCAAAACGGTTATACACATTCATCACCGCACCGCTAAGTGCAACTAAACTAACAAACAACAAATACGGAAAAGTCAATTTTAACAATGAGCTTGCCAGCACAAACTTACCTGCATTAGGGCCGCCTTGCCACCAATCTATAAACCAGCCCGTACCAAATAAAGCAGCAATGACAGGCGATGCAAGCACCCCAAAAATAGTCACACAAAGTAAAATTGTGCCTAGCGTGCCGGCCGCTTGAGCAACAAAAAGTCTCACTTTATCATCGCCATGATGTTCTTTGATTTCGCTAAGTACCGGCACAAATGCCTGAGCAAAGGCACCTTCAGCAAATAAGCGGCGTAAAAAATTGGGAATACGGTTAGCAAATAAAAAAACATCCGCAGCAGCACTTGCACCTAATAGGTTTGCAACGACAGCATCTCGCACTAACCCTAAAATGCGCGATATCATTGTCATACAGCTTACAATCATACCGGAACGAAATAATCCTTTTGACACCTTAAACCTACTTAAAAACCTTTAGTTAGCGTAATTATGCCACAGACTTTTTTATAAATCGCTTTAAAGCACTAGGCTGGGCGTCTGTGCTTTGTTACAATGGCGCTATTAACTGCTAAAGCGGCAAATTGATGTTCGTTATAAGGAGCAGTTTTTCTTGAGTTGTTAAATTAACATTGACATTCATGATAAAAACAGGCATATTCCACGGCCTTTAATTTAAGCTTTATTTAAGATTGTTAGGAGCAAACCTTGGCTAACATCAAGTCTGCAAAAAAACGCGCTATCACTAGCGAAAAAAACCGTCAGCACAACGCAAGCCGTCGTTCAATGATGCGTACTTACTTCAAAAAAGTAACCGCTGCTATTGAAGCTGGTGATAAAGAAGCTGCACAGCAAGCTTTCTCTGTTGCTACACCTATCCTAGACCGTTACGCAACTAAGGGTCTAATTCATAAAAACAAAGCAGCTCGTCACAAGAGCCGTTTAGCAGCTAAAATTAAAGCGCTATAATTTGTTTTATGATTAAAAAACCGGCTTACGCCGGTTTTTTTATAACTACAGTTTGGTATTTAATAATCCATTACACATTTTCTAAGTCAGGATAAAACTTTTTCAATACTGCTGCTATTTTTTTAGGAGTAAACGGCTTAACCACAAACCCTTTTGCGCCTTTATCTATGGCCTCTTTTACATTCTCTACCGCCGAATGAGCAGACACCATCACCACGTTAGCCTCTGGATTAATATCATTAATCTTTGCAATTAACTCTTTGCCATCACCATCAGGCAGTTCAATATCTAAAAAAATCAGATTGTAGTTGGCAGCTTGGCATTCGCTAATACATTGTTTAGCCGTTGACGCCTCCTTAACGTCCTCTATTCCTAAGTGCATGAGCGTTTGGCTCAAAAAACTACGCACTGTGCTAACATCATCTACTATTAAAATTGATAGCTGCGTATCCATGTATCGTCCTCGTAGGCTAAATGCATTGTATAAGTTATTATATAACTAAGTATTTAATCATTTTATTATAGTGACCTACGCTAAAAAGGCCAGATTTGCTTTATGTCAAACAACACAAAAAAACAGTCATTGCTTGGTAAAACACCGCAAAAAAGAAAAACCCCAGTAAAAAAGCCGCGCAATAGGTCTCAGGCAACGCCTCCCTCTTCAGCTAATACTGCCCCCATTGTTAAAGCGAATGCTAGCAAGTCAAAAAAAGGATTACTTATTTGCTTGGCGGTTATCTTTTTAGTCATCATTATTTTTCCAAAACCAACATTACTTACCTATAAAAAATTAGGGCTAGTAAGTGAAAGTATTTATTGGCCTGGTATTTTTGGTTATGGCCGCACATTACTCGATTCAAACCTGCATCCGCAGCTAGATGAAAAGCGTAATGCGCTTTATTTATGCATGGATAAGAAGGCGCCGCAAAGCTGTCAAAAATATCAGCTAATAAAAAATAATGGCTTTTTTGCAGCAGTGGCTAATTACATTTAGCATAAAAAAAACTAATCTGAAAATTTAAAATTACTTGGTTGAAAGGTGTGCAAAAGATCAACATAATGGCGCTCCTTTTTTCAACAACTGAACTACTGAAACGACCATGTTAAACGAGCTAGATTGGCTTTTAAATACTATACTACTTGCACTAGGTTTAGGTGCATTCTTTATTAACCACATAACTATACTGCGTGTTGCAGCAATTAGTGCGTGTGGGCTGTTATTTTTGTCTTTTAGTTTAGATTTAATGTCGTCTAGTGTTATATCAAATATGAGTTTAGTGCTGATCAACACCTTTTATTTGTTCAAAGTGTATACATTTGGGCAATTTAATGTAACGCAAAGATAATATTTCTCCTTAGAATATTTTATAGCCTGGCTTTGCCGGGCTTTTTTATTTGAAAAATTAAAAGGCTTGGGCATCAGATTGAACTAAGATAAAATTTATCGCGTACTAATCCCCATTTAGGTCTTACTATGTCTTTATCTGATTTCGATTTATTTTTATCTTCTATGGAAGATGTAAAACCTATTAACCACGATACTATCCCCCCTGCGCCAAACAATCCCAATGCAAGCCTTGCTCAGCAAGAAAAGCGAAAAGCAGCCGAGGAAAGTCTCGCAAATGATGAAAATTACTTACAATCTGAGCACGTAGAGCTTATAGATCCACATGCATTATTAAGTTTTAAGAAAGACGGGGTACAAAGCGCTGTATTTAAAAACCTTCGTTTAGCAAAATACCAAGTGGATGCCACATTAGACTTACACGGGCAATTACTCAAACATGCACGCACAACACTATTTAATTTTATAAATGATTGCCACCAGCGAAATATCCGTGTTGTGCTAATACGCCACGGCATTGGCATAAAAAATAAAGCTAGGCCGGGTATTCTAAAAAGCTATGTAAACAAGTGGCTACAAGCACTCCCTGCAGTATTAGCGTATCATAGCGCACTAAAGCACCATGGAGGGAGTGGCGCAACGTATGTATTGCTTAAAAAAAGTGATGAGAAAAAACATGAAAATCGCGAGATCCATGCTAAACGGTATTAACTAGTCTACTTTATAAGGCGACAGTAACCTGCCTAAATAACCCATTAGACAGCGTTACAAAGGCCTAAGCAAGTGCCCTTATACTGCACTTACAAATGTAGCTACTCACTTTGCGATGTTTGTGAGCTTTCACTTTGCGGCACTTGATCTGCGCTCGCCTGGTTAAACCAAGCCGACACCCCTAGCACTATGATAGACACAACGACTAAACTAAGCTTTACTCCACCTTGATTTGATTTCATAAGTTACTCTTATTATTTTTATTTTAGTGACTAAACTTTACATTAATTAAAACTACAAATGTTAACAAGCTGTTTGTTAAACTGTTTTGCTATCTACTAATAACCTTTTGTTCTATTGACTCGATTATTTAACGCAAGACCGCTTTTTAAGCGATTTATATTATCTGCAATTTGCGTTGTAACACTATTTAAGTCTGATATTGCTGCGCAATGTGGGGTAATAGTCACTTTTGGGTGCTGCCAAAATGGGTGAGAGTCTGGTAATGGCTCTTCGGTGAATACATCAAGAGTTGCCGCTCTTAAATTACCTGAATCTAGCGCTGATAATAAATCTGGCTCTATAACATGCTCTCCCCTTGCTACATTTATTACGCAAGCATGCTTAGGGAGCCTTGCCAATAGTTGTGCGTTTATAATCCCCTTTGTTTCTTTAGTAAGTGGCAATAAACACACTAAAAAATCTATTTGAGGCAGCATTTCATCAAGCCCTTGAAACTCAGTGTATAGCTTTACCTGCTCACTTTTTTTAGGCGTTTTAGACCAGGCACTTAGCGTAAAACCATTAATGAGTAACTTTTCCGCGCACGCTTTGCCTAATTCACCAAAACCTAAAATGCCAACATGCTTATACTTATAGGCGCGTTTAGGCTTCCAGTTACTGTGTGATTGTTTAACAAAGTATTCTTGTAAGCGCAGCTTTTGAGCTAACACATGAGTTAACACATATTCTGCCATATCATCAGCTAGTTGCTCATCAACAATACGAACCACATCTACATGCTCGTGCAATAGCGACATATTAATATTGTCTACACCCGCGCCAAATGAAGAAACGGCTTTTAAATTAGGCAATTGTTGCCATAGGTCATTAGGGGCATTCCAAGCTAGTACAAACTCCACTGCACTGGGGTTTTTACACGATGGCCATTGCTCAATAGTGTCATTAGGTAACAACTCAGTTAATCTTGTTATTAATTTTGTATTATCGCGCCCTGAAATGGCAACTAAAACCGACATGTAAACTCCTAATAAACTCTAATGTTTTTACCTTCATCATTGAGTAAATTTACTGCTGATTATTTACTCTTTAAAAAGTCACACAACTGCAAAGTAAATGTCACACCCTTTTTTTACTCTAAACAACATGGCGAATAGGCCAAATTGTAAACGAGGTTAAAATGATAAGCGTTGATAAAGTAATAGCAGCAAACTTACCACAATTAGAGAACTCCCCAAAAGTAAAAGGTTTAGTTAAAAAAGGGCTTGGCTACCTATTACATGAACAAGAATTTGTTGCCTTTGGCGATGCTTACCCTCATTTACAAGGGCTAGAGTTTGTTGAGCAAGTGCTTGATGAACTTGACTTTGATACTCGCTACAAGCCAACACAAATTGAAAATATTCCCAGCGAAGGTAAATTAGTTATTGTAGCTAATCATCCCATTGGCTCGCTCGACGCACTCGCGCTGATAAAAGTACTATCCAGCGTTAGGCAAGATTTAAAAGTGGTTGCCAACCGAATGCTAATGTCGGTTACCCCCATGCATTCATTGCTGTTGCCAGTCGATAATTTATCAGGAACCAGTAAAAAACAAGAATTAAGCAATATTCAAAAACACTTAAAAAATGAAGGTGCTGTGTTAATTTTTCCTGCCGGCGAAGTATCTCGATTAAGCCCTACCGGAATTAAAGATTGCAAGTGGAACAGTGGCTTTTTACGCATGGCTAAAAAAGCAAACAGCCCTATTTTACCTATATATATAAAAGCCAAAAACAGCCCGCTTTTTTATGGTACCTCAATGATTTACAAACCGCTTGCAAGCTTGCTGTTAGTAAAAGAAATGTTCAAGCAGCGACAAAAATCATTAGAGTTTGAAATTGGTGCTTCCATTCCACCTGAGTCATATTTAATCGAAAATTTAAAAGATAAAGAAATCGTTAATCTCATTCGTAAACAACTTTATCGCCTTACCAGCAAAAAACCTCTTCCCCTCAAAACTCAAACACCTATAGCGATACCCGAGTGCCGAAAAGAGCTAAAAAAAGCCATAGAGAGTTGCCAATTATTAGGTAAAACACAAGATGGCATGCACATCCACTTATATCAATACACGGGAAGCTCGCCGGTGTTTAGAGAGCTTGGGCGACTGAGAGAAATAGCCTTTAGAGCGGTAGGTGAAGGCAGCGGAAAACGCCGCGACATCGATAAATATGATATGGATTACCAACACTTAGTACTATGGGACCCCGCACAGTTAGAATTAGTAGGGGCATATCGCCTTGCTTGCGCAAAGGAAATAATAGATAAACATGGCCGAGAAGGCTTATACACCGATAGTTTATTTAGTTATACGCAAGCAATGAAACCCTATTTAGAGCAAGGTATAGAACTTGGCCGCAGCTTTGTGCAACCTAAGTATTGGGGGCGTAAAAGCCTAGACTACTTATGGTACGGTATTGGCGCATTTATTAAAAACTACCCGCAATATCGGTACTTATTCGGCGCAGTGAGTGTCTCTAATGCTTTACCAGAACAAGCTAAAGCCATGCTCGTATATTACTATCAACACTATTACAAATCAGAGCAACACCTTGCCACCCCCAATAACGAATTTAAATTAAGCGAGCAGCAACTCACTCAGTGTAAAGCTGTTTTTAGCGGCAACGATGTAAAAGAAGACTTTGTAGAATTAAAACATGTACTGGCTAATATGGGAGCACACGTACCTACGTTATTTAAGCAATATACTGAGCTGTGCAAGCCTGGCGGCGTCAAGTTTTTAAGCTTTAGCATCGACCCCGACTTTAACAACTGTATTGATGGGTTGGTGCTGGTAGACTTACAAAACGTAAAAGAAAATAAAGCAAAGCGCTATTTAGGTTAGGGCGTGTTGAACTTTACGGATTGAAATTTGTTCAATCTAGGGGCGATTTAATCGCGGCGCGAGGTTTGTAACCTAGTGGGCTAAGTAAAAACCGAGCAACAAAGAGTTTATCGCCCCTAGGCAGAACCCGAAGGGCAGCGCATGTTTGGCATTTATGCTGCGTTATCGCCTATTTATGGGGAATAACCACACTTCATAGGCTCTGCCTTGCCTAAAAACCAAACATACTGCTGCAAACTCAATCATTAAAGATCAACACGCCCTACTCAAATAAAGCAGCGAGGGGAGCCTCGCTGTTTATTTTTATCAGGCGTGACACCTATTTATAGCTAAAAATTCGTGCTAATAAGTCTGTATAAATGGCCTCAATTTTAAGTAAATCATCAATCGGAACATGCTCGTTTACCTGATGAATGGTACTATTTTTAACGCCGCACTCAATAACTTGGGTATGCTGGTTTGCATAAAATCGCCCATCCGAAGTACCGCCACTAGTACTTAACACGGGGTAACTCCCTGTTTGCGCATAAATGGTGTGCTCTAATTGCTGCAATAAACTCCACCCGTTTGTTGGTGCCGTATAATAGGGCTCACACGCTCGTTCCCATTCAACCTCCAAGTGCTGAGCGTATTCACTTAGCGCCGCTGATATACAGTGCTTTATGCTACGGCTTGTATAACCATGGCTATAGCGCACATTAAAGGTAATTTCGCACTCACTAGGGACTAAATTATCAATAACATTATTTATATTAATACCGGTCACTTGTAAGGTGGTTTTAGAGCTAGGTTCATCTTCAGGCCATGTTAAATTACTTAAACAATTTACAATATTACCCGCGATATGCGCCGCATTTATCGTGTTCTGCGGGTAGGCAACATGTCCGGCCTTGCCGTGAACTTTTATACGAGAAGAAATAGCACCTCGGCGACCATTTTTAATTGTATCGCCAACGTTTGTAGAGCTTGTCGGTTCGCCAACAATACAACCATCAAGTTGTATATTGTTTTTTGCTAAACGCGCAGCGATTACCTCTGAGCCATATTCTGCCTCGCCTTCTTCATCTGAGGTAATAAGCCAGTAAAAACGCCCTTTTTTGTTTTCAGTATTGCTTAATAGTGACTTAGTAGCACCAAGCATAGCCGCCACGCCGCCTTTCATATCGGCAGCGCCGCGACCATACACGGCATTATCAATAATATTGCCGGCAAATGGCGGGCTTAGCCAGTTGCCCGACTCTGCAGGTACAACATCAATATGCCCAGAAAACGCAACACATGGTCCTGTTTGATCAAAATTAATATGGGCGATTAAATTAGTAACGCCCTCACACTCAAACTGCTCACAGTCAAACCCAAGTACAGTTAACTCATTACTCAGCCAATCTATTGCACCGCCCTGGCTGGGCGTTACAGACTCAAACCTTATAAGCGTTTGTGTATTTTTTACCACCGCACTTAAAGCCTGACTTACCCTGTTTTGCGATACTTTTGCAAAAGACATAACAACACACTCAATAACCATAAGAAAAATTATTAAAGCGCGACAATATGACTAAATAATGGCAAAGTTAAGACAGTGCGATGATCGTTAAATACACTGCTGTGTCAATTAATTAAAATAGTTTTGGCATGGACTTTAATCTAAATCAATAAAAGCGTTCAAATGCTTCAAACATTTTTGAAACTTTGATCTAGAACAGGTTTTCAACGCTCGGAGGTTGTAATAATAGCGTCAATCAAAAAGTAGTTATTGGAGCACAACATGAAAACCCAAATCAGCATTGCATTACTCACCTCTTTACTTGCTATTACCCCTGCAGCACACGCTAACCTAAGCGTTAATGTTGGCGCTATTAATGTAAATCCAGATAACAGTAGCTCAGCAATTAACGAAGCACCAACACTGGGTCTTAAAGGCGACTCTGACACACAGCTAGGTATTACAGTTGACTATGCATTTAACGATCAGTGGGTGATAGAGCTTATTGCCGCCACGCCGTTTTCGCATGATGTAAATGGCGCAGGTGGGTTAGCTGGCAATAAAATTGCCGATATCAAGCAGCTTCCACCGTCACTGCTTGCACAGTACCATTTTTTAGATACTAGTTATGCATTTCGCCCGTTTATTGGTCTGGGGATAAATTACACCACCTTTTTTGACGAGCAACCATCACAAGCCCTTAAGGCAACCTTAGGCACAGATGATGTGGAAGTAAAACTCGATGATTCATTTGGCTTTATTGCACAAATTGGCGCTAACTATAAAATCGATAAAAACTGGGGCTTACACGCCATGGTATCAATGATTGATATAGACACTGATGCCACAGTGTATGCAAACGGTGCAAAAGCCCTTACATCAACCGTTGAACTTGACCCAGTTGTTGCTATGTTTGGTGTAAGGTACAGCTTTTAATTAAGTTTACAGCGTCTATTTTCTATGTGTTTAAGGCCGAAAGGCCTTATTTTATGAAAATTATTTAGGAAGGTTGTTCACCTTTTTTTGTTCAAGCATTTCTTTCCAGTGCATAATTTCAGCAGGTAAAATAGGCGCTACACCATCAAACTCAGCTACTTCAAGCATTTCTTCAATACTCACAATGCCTTTTTTGTTTTTAAACACACCGCGCACATACGCTATAGCGTGCAGGCCACGGGCTGAATGAAACTTTTGTTCAATGTAAAAATATTTATGATCCCATCCCACCAGCTTGGTACTAATAGTATAACGCTGCATGGGTTTAATATCGCGAATATAAGTAATGGCTGTCGCATTAACAATAGGAAACCAACGGCGCTTCATTACTTGTTTTAATAGGCCAATTCGCTCAATCATCCAAGTCCGCGACAAGTCCATCATAGCCAAATAGCGCGAGTTTGTTAGATGTAGGTTTATATCGCAGTCTGTTGGCAATGCTTTGTAATCAATATCAACCGTATCAAGTAAGTGTTGGTAGTCTCGGTTGCGCTTAATTTTAAAAAATAATAAAAGAAGTCTAATATATAAGTTCACGATAAAGTCTTACCAGTATAAAGTTAACCCAGTGTAACATAGCCGCTTGTTAAGGCGAATGTTCTGTTTTAACCTCACTATAAAATATAAAAAGTATTCTTATGAAATTTAAATTAGCCGCACTACTTTCTGCTTGTTTGCTATCTATTAGTAATAACGCCCTTGCCGACTTTGCTATTAAAGGCCCTGGCACAGTGACGTACCCAACAGGCATAGAAAAAACATTTAATTTTGGGTTTGCATGGCAACAGCAGCTTGGCAAATTTACCATAGGTGATAAAAGCTACAATATGTCGCAATTACCTAACTCTTACTCTGTTGCCATTACACTTTCAAAAGACGATAGCCAAGTGTGGGTACAAGAGTTTAATAATGGCTTTATTGAAGCGTTTGATTGGCAAATAGGTAAGCATACCGTTACTTTAAAAAAGCAGCAATTTAAAGACCCCGTAAAAGGCAATTACGTGATTGAGCTCAATGGTCGCAGCTACTTTTTTACGCGTAATAATGCAAGCATTGTGATCAATTTTGATGAAAATGGCATAGAAACTATCGCCATTGATGGGGTTACAAAAAACATGGGTACTAAAAACTAG
>NZ_CAWUKC010000027.1:0-41670 GCF_963922945.1 uncultured Pseudoalteromonas sp.
AAAAAGTATTAAAAAATTGTCATAAACCAATAATTAACGTGTAAATCTTGCTTAAAGTACTATTTCAGTACAAACTTGCTGCTAACTTCTTTTTTAAATCCTCGGAAAAAGAGCTTTTAAAGCTCGCTTGCGAATAAAAAATAATAATATGAATGCATACTCAGACAACAGAGAAAGAAAGCTAATTGTTCGCTTTTTTTCGACCATCGGATTTATAGCTACCTTCGCTATGGCGTGTAATGCATTATCTAATGCTAATGCAGTGCTTGGTATTATGTTGTTAGTTTCTGCAGGGTTTTATGCATGGGCATTTAGTCTCTATCGTGCAGTCGAAAAATCAGCGACGACCATTTTATATAATCTTTACTGTTTAATGCTCTATTTAGTGATCACGGGCGGAGCTGAAGGTACCGGACCCATTTGGATATTTATTGTATCACCGGTGACTTACTCTATTAGAGGCCTTAAAAAAGGAACATTTGATATTATTGCCTTTTTAATTGCCGTGATCGCCGGCTTTATTATTACAGATAACTTTAATATTTATGATTATCAACCGGAGGAACTTCCACTAAGGGTGGTCATTTCTTTTATTATTGTTGCTTTATTAAGTGGTTTTTATGAGCGGTCACGCGAGAAATACAATGAAAAAATAGTCGCGCTGAGTCAAAAAAATGAGCGCCTTGCCACAATAGATCACTTAACTGACTTACCTAACAGACGCTTTATGATGAAAGAACTTGCTGAGCTTAAACATCTTCATAAAAAAATTAAGCAGCCGTATGTAGTTTTGTTAGCTGATGTTGATAATTTCAAAAAAATTAATGACAACTTCGGGCACGACTTTGGTGATGAAGCGTTAACACAACTTGCCACTATTTTAAAAAAGAGCATGCCAAACCAAGGTATTGCTTCTCGGTGGGGCGGTGAAGAATTTTTAATGGCATTACCATGCAGTAATAAAGAGCAGGGGCAAAGTATTGCAGAAAAAATTCATACGGAATTACAAAAACACCCAGTGCGCATGAATGGAAAATCAGTGGTACTAACCCTAAGTATAGGGCTTGTGCAAAGCCAGTTAGATACAACCATCGCCCAAGACATAAAGCTGGCCGACGATCGATTATACAAAGCAAAAGAGCAAGGTAAAAATAGAACTTGCTCTTAACGCTGATGTTAGTTAATCCATAGAAAAACTATCAAGGTTGGGGCGGCTTTTACTTTTTCGCCGCTGCACACTTAAATAGCACATTACACTACAAAGTATTTGTGCTAATAAAAGTAACCATTGGTTATAAGCGAGTATGTTGCCAATAATAAACCACTGCCAAACACTCACCGTTACTTGATAAAACAATATCAGTTTTAAACAGCTAAAAAGTTTTAGCTTAAATTCTGCGTGCTTAAACTTACTAAAACCGATAAGCAAAAAGCTCAAAACAACAAGTAGCCACCCAATAACATGGCAAAAATTTATCATTATGCTTTGCATTTAAAACGTCTCTCCACTTTTGCAGCAAAAGTATAACTTAGGCGTGAGCCATAATAAGCTCTTTAGCATTTGCTTTAGCGGTTTTACTTATATTATCGCCACCAAGTAAGCGTGCAATTTCATTAATACGGCCGTCTTTGTTTAGGCTGAGCATTTGGGTAAATGTTTCGCCTTGTGCTATTTCTTTTGCTACAAAAAACTGCTGATGCGCACTACTTGCAACTTGCGGTAAGTGGGTTACACAAATAACCTGTGTTGATTTTCCTAGTTGGCGTAGTAGCTTCCCGACAGAGGAGGCGGTAGGGCCCGATATGCCTACATCCACTTCGTCAAAAATAAGCGTTGGCGTTGTCACTTTTTGGGCAATAATCACTTGTATTGCAAGGCTTATACGCGACAGCTCACCACCCGAGGCAACTTTAGCTAAAGGCTGTAATGGCTGCCCTGGGTTGGTAGAGACCAAAAATGAGACGCTATCAAACCCTAGTGCGTTAGGTTGGCGCTCAGCTTCTTGAGTCAGCTTAATTTCAAACAGACCATTTTCCATTGATAAATTAGCCATACTTTCACTAATTAATTGATTTAGTGTATTAGCATACTTACTACGGCTGTCGCTTAGTTCTTCGCTTGCGTGCTGGTAAGCGCTTAGCGCATTGTTTATTTCATCATCTAATTGCGCTAAACGTGAGCTATCGTTGCTAATTGACTCCAGCTCTTGTGTTAAACCTTGGTGAAATTCAACCAGCTCTTGTGGCTTTATATGGTGCTTGCGGGCTAAGTCCATAGCGCCACTTAAGCGTGCTTCTACTTCTGTTAATCGAGTGGGGTCTAAGTCTGCTTGATCAGCGTAGTTTCTTACTTCTCTACTTGCTTCTTCAACTTGTACGGCAGCTTCATCTAACAAAGTGGCTACGTTCGCTAAACTCTCATCATAGTTTGCAAGTTCGGCAAACTGTTGAGCGCTTTGTTTAAGCATCGAACAAGCATTTTGCTGATCACTTTCATACAAATGTTGCAGTTCACGCTGACAGGCTTCTAAAATAGTTTGGCTGTTGCTAAGTTTATAGTGCTCAGCTTCTATTTGTTCGAACTCACCGTCTTGCAACGCAAATTCGTCCAATTCGGCTACCTGATACTCGAGTAACTGTTTTTGGGCTGCTTGTTGTAATTGCTGTTGCTCAAGCAGTTTAAATTCTTTTTGTAAGTTTGCGTATTGTTTAAAGCTTTGACTCACCGCATTTACTAGTTGATTATGACCTGCGTAGGCGTCGAGTAGTTGTAGCTGGTGTTCTGCTTTTAAGAGGTGTTGATGAGCGTGTTGTCCGTGTATAGATATTAAATATTGTCCCAACTCTTTAAGCTGTGCTGCAGTAACAGCGCTACCATTGATATAGCTTTTACTGCGGCCATTTTTACATACAATGCGTCTAAGTAGGCATTCGTTGTCGCCACTTGTTAGCATGTGTTTTTCTAAAAATGCTTGGGCAAGGGGGAGGGCGGTTAAATCAAATTGTGCACACACCTCTGCTTTATCTGTACCAGGGCGAACTGCCGATGCTTCAGCACGCTCGCCTAGACACAATGACAGTGCATCAATGGCAATTGATTTACCTGCGCCGGTTTCACCCGTTATCGCCGTCATGCCGCTGTGCCATTCAGTGCTTAAGTTGCTTACAATTGCAAAATTTTTAATTTCTAAACCAATTAACATACTGTTCATCCATCCAGTGAATTAACTGTTAATTTATACAGTGTTTAGGTTTTTTGCAAATTAATTTTTTACTTTTTAAGCAACACTCGTATTTTGAGAAAACTGCGTATCCGAATCGCTACTTTCATCAAAAGGAGATTCGTCATTATTTTCAAGGCTTTCGCTTGGGTTAGTAGGTGTTTCAGTTTTTATTTGTACAATGAGTGAGGGTAAAATTTCGTGATAAAACGCCTTATTATAAAGTATGCCTTGCTGGGGTAGCTCTGAAACAAAGTACTGTATACTATCTTGAAGGGGCTGTATGTTGTCACTCTGTAATGCTTTTTGCAGCTCGCTATACAGTGTACTGACTAGGTTTTCATTAAGGTCTTCTAAGTGCTGAAGGTTATCTTCTGTGTGGGGCTGCACAACAAAGAAATTAGATACAATTGCCTGAATTTGTCCAACATATTTAGGCCTAATGACTTTGGCTTCTAACAAATTATTTAATTTACTCTTGAGGCGGTTATTTACGTGAGCGACACGATCGTTAAATAGCTTTTTCTTGGCCTCTAATGCTTTTTTTCTATTGTTTTCAACTTTTATATATGCGCCAAGCAACGTAATAAGCAATAATAGAGCAAAGATAACAACATAAGTCATTGCTAGATATTCCTAGTTTATTTAATTTTTATTTGCTTTGTATTTTGCGCTAAAGCACTGCGCTTGGCAATAAGATTAGTATAAACGGCTGCCCCAATTGAGTTTAGTACGTAAAACGTTGTAATAAGAGTAGTTTTTGGGGTGAATTAAGCGCAATTTTCTATCGGCTTTTTTTATAACCACCTCATCGCCGGGTAAAACGGCAAGGACTACATGGCTGTCGCAACTTACCTGTAAGCTATCGGTGTTCTCAAGACTTAACTTTAAGCGTACCTCGTTATCGGCATCAACGACTAAGGGTCTGCTTGATAATGTATGCGGAAACATTGGCACTAACGAAATTGCATTAAGCTCAGGCGTTAAAATGGGCCCGCCACCTGATAAAGAATACGCTGTAGAGCCGGTAGGGGTTGATACAATCAAACCATCAGAGCGCTGAGAAAACACAAAGTCATTATTGATAAAAGCTTCAAATTCGATCATGTGGGCAACTTTGTCGGCATGAAGTACTGCTTCGTTAACGGCTGAATTTGCGCTTTTCAATTCGCCATGGCGATAAACTTCTACCTCAAGCAAAAAACGTTTTTCTTCTAAATATTCGCCACTTAACACTTGCTCTAAGCTACCTTCAAAACCTTCTGGGTTTAGGTCGGTTAAAAACCCTAAGTTACCTCTGTTAACGCCTATTACTGCCACATCAAAGCGTGCCAAAACACGTGCTGCACCAAGCATATTGCCATCCCCCCCCACAACAATAGCAAGGTCTGCTTGCTCGCCTAAGCTAACCAAGTCAACTTGATGAGTATCCGGGACATCAGATAATTGCCCGCCGGTACGCTTTTCTAAAATCACGGTAAAGCCAAGTGCTGATAAAAACGTATATAAACGCTGTAACGTAGTCGCAGCTCGTGGGTGGTTTGGTTTTCCTATAAGACCAATAATTTTAAACGGTGAATGCATAATGGCTGCAATTAAAAAAGATAATATTTTTGTAGGGTAACTCAAAATAGAAGTGTTTGAAAACACAGAATTACCAATATGATAATGATTCAATTAAGCCTTTATGTGGTAAAGCGTAAGTACTATATATTGGTGTAATAAAGTAAAGCGGGGTTTAACTTTTATATGTAATGTTGAAAATAGCCGTAGTAGTCTTTAGCTGATGTACATATATCCACATATTCACTTAAAGCGTGCTTTAGGCTTGAATTTATTTTAACTGCCCCGATATCTCTTTCATGCAACAAGATGTAGATAACATGAATATAAATCCTCGAGATCAACAAATTTTTTCTGCGGTAATGAGCCTTTATTGCAATGGTGAAGGGCTACCTGTTCCTTCTACAAAAATAGCAAAGCAAAAAGGTATGGCAGTTTGCTCTGCGACAGTACGTAACGCAATGGCACGTCTTGAAAAAGTTGGCTTGCTTTACTCGCCTCATACATCTGCTGGACGAGTACCTACCAGCCAAGGCTTTGATTATTGGTTTGATGAGTTTTTCCCTTTGTCCGACATTGCTAACTATTGGCAACCAGCACAAGCACAGCTTGTAGAGCTTGCTCACAGCTTAAGTAAAAAGTACCAAGTATGTTGTTGTGTAGGTTTACCCCAAGCAAGCTCACAACAGGTGTTCAGAGTTGAAGTACTTGATTTTGACTCAAACAGTTGGTTGGTTTTATTAATTGATAGAGCAGGGCAAAGCCATAATATCTGTATCAATAAACCTGATGATTCATCCGATTCAGTGCGTTATCAATTTGCTACGTGGTTAAATACGGTATTTAGCCAACAAACGTTGATGGAAGGTTTGTACAGAATGCAGGCAATGGCAAATACCGCCCCGCAAAATTGCCATGATTCACTCACACAGTGGACGCGCCAGCTTAGTCAAAAATTAGGATCAGATAACAGCATTGTAGTAGGCGAAAACTATTTATATAAAAAAATCGATTGCGAACAAAGCTTGAATATTGGTGTCTCGTTTTTAAATTTTGTAGAAGACAAACTTGCATTTAAAAATGGGGTTTCGGTATTAAACACCGAAAATCTACCCTTTACACAGTGCGATGAACTTATTGTTATTAGTGTGCCGTATTTTCAAAATCAGGAATATCAGAGTCGCTTTTGCATTATTTGTCCTAAATCAGCGCAAATCGAACAATTAATCCAAGAATTTAAATTATTAGAGTCATCTAACTCTTGAATCTTTTTATTCAATCCCCATAATTACCGCAGTTGTAAAGAATTGGAGCACGTATTTTATGTCTGAGCAGACACAAAACCCAGAGCAAGAAGTAGAATTAAACGAAGAAGTCGCTCAAATGGAAGCTGACGTTGAAGCAGCAGTAGAGGCCGCAGAGCAACACGAAGCAGAGCAAGAGCAAAGACCTGAAGCTGAAATTGCAATGTTGTATGCTGAGCTTGAAACGGCCAAACAAACAATTGCAGATCAAAAAGACAGTGTTGTTCGTGCTGCTGCAGATGTTGACAATATTCGTCGTCGTGCTGCGCAAGATGTAGAAAAAGCGCATAAATTTGCACTTGAGAAGTTTGCAAATGAATTACTACCGGTAATTGATAACTTAGAACGTGCGATTGAGTTTTCTGACAAAGAAAATGAAACCTTAAAGCCAGTGCTTGAAGGGATTGATATGACAGTTAAGAGCTTTAACGATGCGGTTGCAAAGTTTGGTGTTGAAATTGTTAACCCACAAGGTGAGCAATTTAACCCAGAGTTTCATCAAGCTATGTCGATTCAGCCAAGCAACGATGTATCTCCAAACACAGTACTAGCGGTAATGCAAAAAGGGTACACATTAAATGGTCGTTTATTACGTCCTGCAATGGTTATGGTATCTAAAGCAGCTGATGCATAATAAGCCGATAATTTAAAAAATGCCTCATTATGAGGCATTTTTTTTGTCTGTTTTGTAGTGAATTAGCTGTGCAAGTATAGTCAAAAGTACAGCACTAAACATTAAGCTTGAAAACGGCACAGCACTTTTGGCATGCAGCATGGCAAGTAGAGGGCCAACGAGCGCACCACTACCAAATCGAAGCGTACCAATCACTGCTGTCGCAGTACCGGTGTTTTTTTCAAATTTGATTAGAATTAGAGAGTCTGCATTACTCGCTGTGACCCCTAAGCTCATCATTAAAGGCGCAATGGCCGCGACTATGTAATATAAAGATAAATGTAATAAGCTAAAGCTTAACAATAAAAGTCCCGATATAAACCCGCAAGTAAGCCCAATATAGAGCATTTTACGTGAGCCTATGCGAGGGACTATTCGAGTATTTAAAAAGTTACCGAACATCAGAGCCATTACATTAAAGGCAAATAAAATGCCAAATAACTGTTCTGATACATTATATAAGTCCAAATAAACGAAAGGGACTGAAGTTAAAAAACAAAAAAAGCCAAACGAGACAAACATAGAACTTAAAATATCTGCACGTGCACTTTTGTTGCTAAGCACAGTTTTGTAGCTATCAAAAAATAAGGCGAGGCCTTTTTTTTCATTTGTGTGAATGGGGATATCGATTAAATACAGCTGCACGAATGTAAGTATTAAAAAGCTATACGCCGCTAAAACTAAAAATATAGTCGACCAAACAGAGAACCCTAAAATAAAAGAGCCTACAGAAGGAGCAACTAAAGGGGCAACCATCATGATCATCGATACGTACGACATGCCTTTGGCTGTATTCTTTTGATAAATATGCCTTATGACACCAGGCACAATAACGGTTGCGGCAGCACCGGTAAATGCTTGTACAGCTCTAAGCGCCCAAAAAGTATGTATTTCACTGGTAAATGCTAGCGCACATGAACTTGCGCCAAATAAAGTTAAACCAATACGGGCTAGTTTTCGTCTGCCTAGCTGATCGGCAATAGGGCCAAAAAACAGCATACCAAGTGAATAACCCGCTAAATAAATACTTAAGGAGATTTGTACATTTGGCATAGACGTTTGTAAATCGTTCGCAATTACCAGCATGGCTGGCAGGTACATATCTATCGCCAGTGGTGTGATGGCAACAATACTGGCTAACAAAGGTAACAATATGCGGGTATTAAAAGACGAAGCTGAAGCGTCCATGTAATTACTCTACTATCACAAATACAGAGCCTATAGTGTAACAGGGCTATAGCAGGGTATAAACTTAGTTTGCCTGCTAAGTTAATTTATTTATGACTGAGCTTAAAATAGTCCTATTAAAGAGCAAATATTCTAAATTGGCACTGTGTTTGCTATTCTACAGCTAATAAAGAATAAAGAATTGAAGGAAGCACCATGAAAAAATTAGCCTTTGCCTTGCTTGCTACTGCAGTGTTAGCTGGCTGTAAGACATCGCCTACTGGGCGTACTCAAATAGCGTTATATTCAGATCAGCAAATGAGTGAAATGGGCAGTGCAAGTTTTGCGCAAATGAAGGAATCTCAGCCTATTAATAAAGATTCCAAAACAAATGCATACGTAAATTGTATTGCAGATAAAGTGGTGGCTGTTTTACCAAAAGAATATGCATCCCAAAAATGGGAAGTTGTGGTGTTTGAAGATGAGTCGGCTAATGCGTTTGCATTACCGGGCGGTTATATTGGTGTACACACAGGGCTTTTAAAAGTAGCGACTAATCAAGATCAGCTTGCAACCGTGATAGGCCACGAAGTCGGTCATGTTATTGCTGAGCACTCAAACGAGCGTGTATCACAAAGCTCAATTTTGAGCACAGGAATGCAACTAGGCAGTGCAGCCCTTGAAATGGGCAACGTACAATACCGCAACGAAATTATGCAAGGTCTTGGACTCGGCGCGCAGTATGGCGTAGTTTTACCGTTTAGCCGTTCACACGAATCAGAGGCTGACACCATTGGCTTAGATTTAATGGCGCAGGCAGGTTTTAACCCGCAAGAGTCGGTATCGCTTTGGCAAAACATGAGCGCAGCGGGTAGTGGTAGCACCCCTGAGTTTTTATCTACTCACCCAGCGCCGAGCAATCGTATCAAAAATTTACAGGCGCAAATGAGTGAAGCGTTAAGTGAGCAAAGCAAAGCTAAATCACAGGGTAAAAATCCGCAATGCACACTTTAATATCGTTTTAGTTAAAAACCTTTTTAGTAAGTCCCGCAAAGGGGCTTACTTATTTAGCGCAAGTTTAAACACCACCTTAAAACGTTCAAAATTTTCAACATGTGGTAAATGCCCTAAATTATCAAGCTCAAATAATTGTGCATCAGGAATAAGTTCAGCAGCGTGCCTACTTAGTTTGTCGTAACGGCCAAGCTTGTAATCAACCCCATCTTTTTTCCAGTTTCGGCCTGGGCCGGTTCTATCGCGCGTACCAATAATCAATTTAACGGGCACGGCTAGGTTTTTAAATTCAGTGATCACAGGTTGGGTAAAAATCATATCGTAGGTTTTAGCATTAACCCACGCTACTTGATCTTTGTCTGGGCCTTGTATTTGCCCTGTTATAAAGTCAGTAAGAGCGGAGTAGGTGGCATTCCACTTTCCATCGTAATAGTTTTTTTGCTGATATTTTTTAACGCCCTCGGGGGTTTTATTAAGCTCATTTTTATAGAAAAAGTTGGTGTCTTTGTACTTTACATAATGTAGGTAGTTTTCAAGCCCGATTGGGTTTAGCAAAATCAGTTTAGAGGTTGTATTTGGGTACATTAATGCAAAACGGCTCGCGAGCATGCCCCCCATAGAGTGGCCAACAACAATCGACTTTTGTAGATTTAGCGAGTCCATTAATGCATGGGTATGGTGCGCAAGCGCCGCAAATGAATATTGATAGTTAGTGGGTTTAGAAGACTTACCAAAACCAATTTGGTCCGGAATTAACACCCCAAAGCCAAGCGATTGTAAATAACGTGCTGTGGGGCTCCAGTAGTCAGCATTAAAGTTTTTACCGTGCATTAGCGTAACGATTGGCATATTTTCTTTAGTCGGCTTTAAATAAATATACGCCATTTTTAGTGATTGCTTTTGTGATTCAATGTTAAAGTAATTTACTTTAAAGTCGTATTGATAACTGCTTAAAAGCGCATCGTAAGAGAGAGACTCTGTATTTACTTCACTACTTGCTAAAGCATTATTAGTTAAAGCTAACAATGCAGAAAAACACATAACTTTAATTGGCGACATTTTGTTACTCCATTAAAAGGCAAGCCATTGGCTTACAAGGAGTACGACAATAACTAAGTATTAAAAGTGGTTCAATTAAATACTTTTCATGGCATAAAAAAACGGAGCACTGTAAAGGGCTCCGTTTATTTACGTTTTTTAAGCAAGCTACTTAAAAAGTCCACTCAACATGTATTTGTGGAACCGACTCGGTTACATCAGTACCTAGCTTGTTGTGCCAGTATTGTAGTTCCATACCCAGTAATAGGGTGTTTTCTTTCATTTCTAAAGCATGCCCCATATCCCACACTAAAATAGGTTGGGCAAGAATCCAGGCTTCTACATCGTTACCAAATTCATCTTCGCGCTCTGCGATGTACTCAGCATGGCCTTTAAAACTAAATTTTTGCGAGCCTACGGTAAACGGGTATTCAAAAGCGACATCAAACATCCAACTGTTTGTTTCAATAGGGGCACCGCCCTTAGCTACGCCCTCACTGTCGTCTATGTAGGCTGTTACTAATGTTTGGAAGAAATTAAAGCCAGGTACATCCCAACTAAACTTTACACCCGGTAAGTATTTCATCACTTTAGCGTCGCCAGCAACATTAATGCCGCCTGTAAGGCCTACATCTAATAATGCACCTGCGCCAATTTTCTCACCGCTAATAGCCGATAAGCTTAGCGTTGAATACCATTCGCCGTAAAAGTCGCTATCTTGGTAGCCGTCGGTTGTATCGTCTTTACTGTAATCAATAAAGAAAAAGTTATCACCATAATCATAGCCCGATGCATGTTGAATAGAGTAAACAGTGGTATCTGACTCTTGCTTAGTAAATGGGTTTTTTTGGTCGCCATTATTAACATGTAGCGCTGTGCTGCTCCAATTAGCTGCAAAGGCAGAAGATGATAAAGCGATTGACGATAGGGTAACTAGGGGAAGTAATTTTTTAAATTTCATAATCTGTATTTAACTATAATTTTAGTGACACGCGAAAGGCGTTATTATAGCACAGCAGTCTGATTTAGAGATTATTATTTTAACATATGTTGCAGCTTAACAAGTAAGCTGCAACATAAAGCGTTTGACTAAATTAAGCTTTATTGCGACGCAAACAAATAATGGCAATCGCAGTAAACGCTAAGATAAAGCAGTAGTAAGACGAGGTCGACACTTCCCACGGGCTAATTTTAAACGTAGCACCAAGCAGTAATGCTTGCGCACCATAGGGCAGTGAACCTTGAGTCACACAGGCAAAAATGTCGAGCAAACTTGCAGAGCGTTTACCACTAATTTTGCCATCATCAGCAAGCTTTTTAGCAATCGGGCCTGCAACGATAATTGATACTGTGTTATTGGCAATACACACGTTACTGGTTAAAACAAGTGCAGCTATACCAAGTTGATCTGCCACTTTTCGATGCCACTTAGCTATCACTTTTGTGATAGCTTGAATTTTTTGTGCCAGAAAATCTAAGCCACCATTAATACGAATAAATTCAGATAAGCCACCAATAAACATGGAAAGTAAAAATATTTCCTGCATATCAGTAAAGCCTTTATAAATATCTTTTACGAAGCTTGCGCCCTCATAGCTGCCTGTAAAGCCCATTAGCGCAGCAAATACAATACCGCTAAATAACACTACAAACACGTTCATACCAGCCACAGCCAACACTAAAATAAAGGCATAAGGCAGCACTAGTAATAAATCAAAGTCTTTCGTTTCTACAGCTTGTGGAGCAGGTGTTAAATAAAGCAATAAAGCAATGGTTAATATTGCAGCAGGCACTGCTATTTTTAAGTTTTCTTTAAATTTATCTTTCATTTCACAACCTTGCGTACGTGTAGCTGCAATAGTGGTATCTGAAATAATAGATAAGTTATCGCCGAACATTGCGCCCGAAACAATTGTACCGGCCATTAGTGCAGGGTCGATACCGGTTTTAACGGATACCGCATAAGCAATTGGCCCTATAGCGCCAATGGTTCCCATTGATGTACCCATAGCGGTAGAAACCACCGCTGCAATTAAAAATAGCCCAGGTAATAGCAGCGAAGGGGGAATAAGTGATAAACCAGCATTTACTACGGCATCAACACCACCGGTGGCACTTGCTACCGCCGAAAATGCCCCAGCAAGTAAATAAATTAAACACATGGTAATAATGTTGTTGTGTCCTGCACCTTTAATAAAGGTTTCAACACATTGGTTTACTGTGCCTTTGTTTAAAATAAAGGCGAGCATAATAGCGGGTAGTATAGCAACCGGCGCTGGGAGCTGATAAAAAGCGTAATCAACCCCTTGCGATTGTAAATATAAACCTGAGCCTAAAAATAGAGCGACAAAAGTCAGAAGGGGAAGCAAAGAAAGTATTGCTTTGTTTTTATTAAATGTTGGCTGCATTGTATTCCTCATAACCAGTTAGTGTAACCACAGCCAAAATTCCTCTTTTAGCTGAATTTAGTAGATCACTCTTTATAAACAAGAACGATGACCACAGCGCCCGCAAGCCAAAGACCAAATCGACGCGAAAGAGAAGTTTAAATGTATAGATGGCTAAAGTAAACGGGTATTGTTATTATTATTTAATAAAGTGCTGACCTGACTATTGCACGACTTTTAGATAATATCTACCGGTGTTCGACAAGATGCGACTAAAAATTGCTCATGGTGGATTTAGTTATGCAAATTAGTCGGGCTATGCAACAACAGATCCAATTTAATTAGATTAAGGCAATAACAATGAATCGAATAGGTGTTTTTGGTGCTAACGGCAGAATGGGCTTAGCCTTATTAGAAGCCGCGACAATTAAAGAGCAAACACAACTTGGTGGTGCGTATGTTCGCAGCAGCTCATCGTTATTGGGTATTAATGTAAATCAAGTAAACAGTGCAGCTGATAAAACCATTAGCTTTAGCGATGAGGACAAGGTTGCTAATGTTGATGTGCTTATTGACTTCACCTTACCAGCAGGTATGCGCAATCATTTAAAAACAGCAGTAGATAAAAAGCTTCCTATGGTGATTGGTACCACAGGCTTAACATCCGACGACATGGCATTATTAGAAAATGCTGCTAAACATATACCTATTGTATTTGCGCGTAACTACAGTGTTGGCGTTAATGTGCTACTTAACCTAGTACAAACAGCGGCTACTAAATTTGGTGACGACCTAGATATAGAAATTTTTGAAGCGCACCATCGCCATAAAATAGATGCGCCGTCGGGCACTGCATTAGCCATTGGTGAATCTATTGCACAAGCTAAGGGGTGGGATCACGATGAAGTCGCAGTCTATGACCGCAGCCAAGTAGAAACCGCAAAATCGCAAAATGAAATTGGCTATTCTGTGCTAAGAGGGGGTGACATAGTAGGTGAACACACCGCCTATTTTTCAACTATGGGAGAAAGGCTTGAATTAACCCACAAAGCAAGTTCAAGAATGACCTTTGCATTAGGTGCTATAAGGGCTGCACAGTGGTTACAAAATAAACCAGCAGGACTTTATGATATGCAAGATGTGCTAGATCTTAAGTAGTTTAGTTACTTTTTTAGCTGTTTGGGTCTATTTTTACCTAAAGTGACTTATTTATAGTGTTTATCTAAATAAGCATAGACCTAAATAGCATCTTCGTGTAGTATGCACCCAATTTGCCAAAAATTACTAAATGCGTGTTTCCAATTATACCCTAGTGGCTAGTAAAACCAGGGGTTTCAGTGGGAATAAAAAGAGTTTTAGGCAAGAGAAATGATTGAAGGTTTAGCGTTTTATATCGGCATCATTTAAGACTGCGTAAAACAATTTAAGCTCACAAAAATCTGGTTTTGACGATCCCTCTGGGTATTGGCGGGGTGTTAAGCATTTGCTTACTCCCGTTTTTTACTGTTAGGAGGTTTAACTTGACTAAATCCGCTCTGTTAGTCCTAGAAGACGGCACAGTGTTTCGCGGTACTGCAATCGGCGCTGACGGCATGTCAGTCGGTGAAGTAGTATTCAATACGTCTATGACTGGTTATCAAGAAATTTTGACTGATCCATCATACGCGGAACAAATCGTAACGTTAACGTACCCACATATCGGCAATACGGGTACCAACAGCGAAGACGAAGAAGCAAATCAAATTTGGGCTAAAGGCCTAGTGATCCGTGATTTGCCACTGCTAGCAAGTAACTTTCGTAACGAGCAATCGTTAGATGATTACTTAAAACAACGTAATATTTTAGGTATTGCGGATATCGACACCAGAAAGCTTACCCGTATTTTGCGCGACAAAGGTGCACAAAACGGCTGTATTATTGCCGGTGACGAGTTAGACGAAAACAAAGCGTTACAAGCCGCGCTAGCCTTCCCTGGCTTAAAAGGTATGGATTTAGCAAAAGTTGTCTCAACCAAGGAAAATTTTGAGTGGCGCGAATCAAGCTGGACATTAGGCCAAGGATTTAAAACCCTTAGCAGTGATGATGAAAAGTTTCATGTAGTGGCCTACGACTTCGGTGTTAAACGTAATATTTTACGTATGCTAGTTGACCGCGGTTGTAAATTAACCGTTGTACCAGCACAAACTCCAGCCGCCGATGTTCTTGCTTTAAACCCAGACGGTATCTTCTTATCTAATGGCCCTGGTGATCCAGAACCATGTACCTATGCTATTGATGCAATTAAAGCTTTTTTAGAAACCGATATACCTATTTTTGGTATTTGTTTAGGGCATCAATTACTCGCACTTGCCTCAGGTGCTAAAACAGTAAAAATGAAATTTGGCCACCATGGTGGTAACCATCCAGTAAAAGACTTAGACCGCGATGTAGTTATGATCACCGCTCAAAACCATGGTTTTGCGGCCGATGAAGACACACTACCGAGTAACTTACGTGCTACCCATAAATCGTTATTTGATGGAACGCTTCAAGGTATTCATCGTACCGACAAGCCAGCATTTAGCTTCCAAGGTCACCCTGAAGCAAGCCCAGGCCCGCACGATGCAGCCCCATTATTTGACCACTTCATCGATTTGATGCAAGCGCGTACTAACTAATTTAACTGGAGTAATAATGCCAAAACGTACTGATCTAAAAAGCATTCTTATCTTAGGCGCAGGTCCAATTGTAATTGGTCAAGCCTGTGAATTTGATTACTCTGGTGCTCAAGCGTGTAAAGCACTTAGAGAAGAAGGCTTTAGAGTTATCTTAGTTAACTCAAACCCAGCAACTATCATGACTGACCCTGAAATGGCCGATGCTACCTACATTGAGCCAATTCACTGGGAAGTGGTAGAAAAAATTATCGAAAAAGAAAAGCCAGATGCGGTATTGCCTACCATGGGTGGCCAAACAGCATTAAACTGTGCGCTTGATTTAGACAAGCACGGTGTACTGGCTAAGCACGGCGTAGAGCTCATTGGCGCAACGGCTGATGCAATCGATAAAGCAGAAAACCGTGAACGCTTTGACGTTGCCATGAAAAACATTGGCCTTGAGTGTCCACGCGCTGAAATTGCCCACTCAATGGATGAAGCACACGACACATTATCGCGCATTGGTTTTCCGTGTATCATTCGTCCTTC
The DNA here is from genome assembly GCF_963922945.1 of uncultured Pseudoalteromonas sp. Lineage (GTDB taxonomy): Bacteria > Pseudomonadota > Gammaproteobacteria > Enterobacterales > Alteromonadaceae > Pseudoalteromonas. Next base: position 15,553 of record NZ_CAWUKC010000027.1, read on the forward strand.
TTTCACTATGGGCGGCACCGGTGGCGGTGTGGCTTACAACATGGAAGAATTTAACGAAATTTGTGAACGTGGCCTAGATTTATCACCAACTAGCGAATTATTGATTGATGAGTCACTGATTGGCTGGAAAGAATATGAGATGGAAGTTGTTCGTGACAAAAAAGACAACTGTATCATTGTATGTTCTATCGAAAACTTTGACCCAATGGGCGTTCACACCGGTGATTCAATTACCGTTGCACCAGCACAAACGCTAACCGACAAAGAATACCAATTAATGCGTAATGCTTCTATGGCGGTACTGCGTGAAATTGGTGTTGAAACTGGTGGTTCAAACGTTCAATTTGGTGTCAACCCAGTTGACGGCCGTATGGTTATCATTGAAATGAACCCGCGTGTTTCTCGCTCATCAGCTCTTGCATCAAAAGCAACGGGTTTCCCTATTGCTAAAATTGCCGCTAAATTGGCGATTGGCTACACGTTAGATGAGCTTCAAAACGACATTACTGGTGGCAAAACACCCGCGTCATTTGAGCCTTCAATCGATTATGTAGTCACAAAAATACCTCGCTTTAACTTTGAAAAATTTGCCGGTGCGAACGACCGCTTAACAACGCAAATGAAATCAGTGGGCGAAGTTATGGCGATTGGTCGTAACCAGCAAGAGTCGTTACATAAAGCATTACGCGGCCTTGAAGTTGGCGCAACGGGCTTTAACCCAATTGTGGCACTTGATGACCCTAAAGCGCGCGAAAAAATCATTCGTGAACTACGTGAGCCAGGTGCTGAGCGTATTTGGTACATTGCCGATGCTATGCGCCACGGTATGAGCGTAGAAGAAGTATTTGAACTAACCAAAGTTGACCCTTGGTACTTAGTGCAAATAGAAGACATCTTAAAAGATGAAGCAAAAATTGCTGAAGTGGGCATGGCAGGTTTAAACGCAGAGTTTTTGCGCAAACTTAAGCGTAAAGGTTTCGCCGACCCAAGAATTGCTGATATTGCCGGTGTATCGGAAGCCGAAATCCGTAAAAAGCGTCATCAGCTAAACATCGTGCCTGTCTATAAACGTGTAGATACGTGTGCAGCTGAATTTAGCTCAGACACTGCTTACATGTATTCATCGTACGATGAAGAATGTGAAGCAAACCCGTCAGACAAAGATAAAATTATGGTTATTGGTGGCGGTCCTAACCGAATCGGCCAAGGTATTGAGTTTGACTACTGTTGTGTACACGCTGCGCTTGCAATGCGTGAAGACGGCTATGAAACCATCATGGTTAACTGTAACCCAGAAACGGTTTCTACTGATTACGATACTTCTGACCGTTTATTCTTTGAGCCAATAACCCTTGAAGATGTACTTGAAATTGTACGTGTTGAAAAACCAAAAGGCGTAATCGTGCAGTATGGTGGCCAAACACCACTTAAATTAGCACGTCAGCTTGAAGCTAACGGTGTGCCAGTTATTGGCACGTCACCAGATGCGATTGACCGCGCAGAAGACCGTGAGCGTTTCCAACAGTTAGTAGAGCGTCTTGATTTACTGCAACCAGAAAACGCAACAGTAACGTCAACTGAAGAAGCGCTACTGAAATCAGTCGAAATTGGTTTCCCACTGGTTGTACGTCCTTCGTATGTATTAGGTGGTCGTGCAATGGAAATAGTATACGATGAGCAAGACTTACGTCGCTATATGACTGAAGCTGTGCAAGCATCAAATGAAGCACCTGTATTACTAGATCACTTCTTAGATAACGCAATCGAAGTTGACGTTGATGCAATTTGTGATGGCGAGCAGGTGATTATTGGCGGTATCATGGAACACATTGAGCAAGCGGGTGTTCACTCGGGTGACTCAGCATGTTCATTACCGGCACACTCTTTATCGCAAGAAGTGCAAGATGTTATGCGTAAGCAAGTAACCGACATGGCACTTGAGCTTGGTGTAGTAGGCTTAATGAATACACAGTTTGCAGTAAAAGATGGCAAAGTGTATTTAATTGAAGTAAATCCACGTGCAGCGCGTACTGTGCCATTTGTATCTAAAGCGACGGGGATTGCCCTTGCAAAAGTAGCGGCACGTTGTATGGCAGGCCAGTCTTTAGCTAGCCAAGGCATTACTCAAGAAGTTATTCCACCTTACTACAGTGTTAAGGAAGTGGTTTTACCGTTTGCTAAATTCCAAGGTGTGGATCCAATCCGTGGTCCAGAGATGCGCTCTACAGGTGAAGTGATGGGTGTTGGTGATACTTTCGCCGAAGCGTTCGCAAAAGCACAATTAGGTGCAAGCAACACTTTACCACGCGGTGGTCGCGCGTTACTATCTGTACGTAACAGCGATAAGTCACGTGTTGTAGAACTTGCTAAGACCATGATAGAGCTTGGTTTTGAAATTGATGCAACAGGTGGCACAGCAGAAGCTTTAAAAGAGGCAGGGATTGAAGTACGCCGTGTAAACAAAGTATATGAAGGCCGCCCGCATATTCTTGATAACATCAAGAATAAAGAGTACAGCTATATCGTAAATACCACCGAAGGTCGCCAAGCGATCGAAGATTCGAAGGTGTTGCGTCGTGGTGCATTGCAAAACAAAACCAACTACACGACAACCTTGAACGCGGCATTTGCTAACTGTACTGCTAACCAAGCGGACGACCGTAGTAAAGTGACGTCAGTTCAAGAGCTACACCAGCGATTGAACTAAGGAAATGTACCAAGGCCGTTAGGCCTTGGTGTTAAGTGAGAAAAGTATGCAATCAATTCCGATGACAGTTCGCGGCGCAGAGTTACTGCGTGAAGAGCTTAACGAATTAAAAACAGTTACCCGTCCAAAAATCGTTGCTGATATAGCCGATGCACGTGAACACGGTGACTTAAAAGAAAACGCTGAATACCACGCTGCGCGTGAACAACAGGGTTTTTGTGAAGGCCGTATTCAAGAAATCGAAGCTAAGCTTTCAAATGTGCAGATTATTGACGTAACTAAAATGCCTAATACAGGTAAAGTTATTTTTGGTACGACCGTCACTATTGTAAATGTAGAGACAGATGCTGAAGTAAAATACCGTATTGTGGGTGATGACGAAGCAGATATTAAAAATAATTTAATTTCTGTTAATTCACCTATTGCGCGCGGGTTAATCGGTAAGCAAGTAGATGACGCAGTAACCATCAAAACGCCCAAAGGCGATGTTGAGTACGAAATTATCGAAGTTGAGTATATTTAGTACTTAGCGCTATAAAAAAGCCACACCTTAGCAATAGGGTGTGGTTTTTTTATGCGTGAATTTTACTATAAGCAATTTGCTTTTATACCAACCCGTAATAATACCCAATCTTTTTTGGGGCTAAATGTGCCGCTATTTGTGCTAAAAAGTTCGCTATAAAACCTTTAAAGTTAGACGTGGTTTAAGCTGCTAACCTGTTTGATCAAAGAGACTAAATTCAAATATCTCTATAACTCAATTGGCTAGCAGAATGCCTAACCAAGGGCGGGTAAATCATATAAACCAGTTAAGTTGTTAACTGGTTTATATGGCTGTGCTTAATACGAAGGGTATTAAAACTGATAAGCAAAGGTCGCTTTGATATTTCTGCCTGGTTCATAATCGAGTAGGTAGAGCTCGCCAAAGCGAGGATGAAATGAGGTCCCTGTTCGTGATGATTGTGAAGCGTAGTATTCATCAAATAGGTTATCTACGCCAAATACAATATTTATGTGTGGCTGGCTTTGTGGTTGCCAATTGAGTGAGATATTGTGTACCGTAAAGCCGTCTTTCTCGTTATTAAGTGTTGCGCCATCAAGGTCTGCGCCAGCGTCAACATCATCTACATTCATTAACTCCCAGTGTAGGGTTAAATCGACTGCTTTGAATACATAATCGGCACTGACTGTTAAGGTGTCACCTTGTTGGCGGTCTAGCCTTGCACCATCTAGGGTATCGTATTGCTCAAACGCGTCAAGCTCGCTTTCGGCTGATGAGTAAGTTATTTGGCTATTAAAGCCGTTTAATTTGTAGCCTAGATATGCCTCAAAGCCATCAATTTCCATATCACCAATATTGTCTTTAAATGAGCGGCTGGCATAGTCATAAATATAATCGTTTATTGACGTTTTAAAGAATGTTGCCCCTAAAGAAAACTGGTCATTATCTGTAATATGCGTTTGATACGCGAATGAAAACTCTGTGTTGGTGCCTGTTTCGGCTTTAATATCAGGGTTAGCTGTATCGTATAAGCCCGCACCAATAAATACTTCAGCGATTTCTGGTGCCTTAAAAATTTGTGTAGAGCTTAATTTAAAAATCAATTGCTCAGTGGGTGAGTACTCGGCAGCTAAAGCAAACGATGTTTCATTAAATGTATTATCCACTAAGCTTGAGTCAATATCGTAATGTTCGTAACGCACACCAGGAATGATCGCAAAACGCGGGCTAATTGCTATTTTATCTTGAATAAAAAGTGCCGTTGTTGTTGCTTCTTCTGCAGAAATGGCATCATCAACCGTTGTGTAATCAGCATGGTAGTGTGTTTCATGCTTTAGTAAATCTAGGCCGTAAGTAATATCATGCTCAATGTTGTTAGAAATTAACGTGTTGGCTAAAATATTAACCCCTGTGTTTTTGGCTTCACCGGTGATGATACCGGCAGAGCTGGCAAAGCTTTCGTTTTCGGCCCAGCCTAACTCATCACGCCATAATTCACTGGTATTGGAAAATACTGAGGCTTTAAGCATTGAGTCTTCTGACCAATGAAGTGTGTAGTTTAGTGTTAATGTGTCGCGTGTAAACTCTGTAGGCCACAACAGTGGGATCGACAAAGAGTTAGTGATAGCTAAATCGGTGGCTAAGCCCATATCAGGTCGGTAGCTGTAATCACCTTCATCTTTATAGCTTTCGTAGCTAAAGGCAATACGTTGATTATTATTTATATCCCAGCCTAGCTTAATTAGTGCGTCGGTAGTTGTTCCTTCTAAACCTTTTACTTCACCATCGGTGCCGTCAATTTCAACGCCACTGGCATCTTTGATTTTATTGCCACCTACATCATAATTTTTACGATCTACGTAGTTATAGTAGGCTAAAAAGTCAACGTTATCGGCAAGCAAGCCATAACCTGTTAATGAGTAATTGGTGCCAGAGTTATCACCCGCACTGACATGAACACGCCCACCAATTTTTTCATTTGCATTTAGCAGTTCTTGAGCTTGTTTAGTTTCAAACTTGACTGCGCCCCCTAAGCCGCCATTGATAACCGAGTTGGTACCAATTTCGATATCTACTGATTTTAAAATGTCGGCATGGATTTGTAGGTTACCCATATGATGATACATATAGGTATTTTGTGCTGCGCCATCAATACTTATTTTTAAGTCTTTATCATCCATACTACGAATAGTGATTCGTTGGTTTAAAGAGTGGGCTCCACCTACATCGACTCCTGGAATGGTGCGTAATAGGTCAGAAATATGATCCGCTTGTTTATTACTTATATCACCTTCATTAAGGTAAAGTGATGAAGTATTTACGGTTGTACTCCATACAGAAACACGTTCTATTTCATTATCAGCAGTATTGTTTTGCGCTTCATTTGCGTTTGCAGATATAACTGTTGCACTGAGTGCAGAGGCAACAGCGCCAGAAATAATGCGTTTAGAAAAACTAAAAGGGGCCATGCTTATCCTTAATTATTTTTAAATAGTAGAATTATTGCAAATAAGAATTGTTCGCACTATTTTACATGTGTGGTAGTATTTTATGCGGAAAATAATTAAGTAAAATCGCCAATTAATTTTGATTAATCGCCATTAATAACGTGAAAGTGAAAGAGCTATGAAATTAGCATCAAACTTAAACAAAGATAACCTTCATTCGGCACTTGTTTTGCAAGGCTACGATAATCATGTTTTACAACATAATGCGGATCACAAGCCATTATTTGTAGGTGATTTAACATTTGAAAGTGTAGCGCAGGGTATCACTATGCACTGTTGTGATGGTGAAGAAAAACAAGCGGCCAGCAGTACGGTTGCCATTGATGCCGGTATAAGTATTAATATTTTATACAGGGGAACGTTGTGCTTTAGTTTAGGTAAAAGTACTTACCAGCTTAGGGCAGACCCACACAGGCCGTTATTGTTTATTAATACAATTTCAGGCAAAGAGATGTTTACCCGCCATTTAAATAAAAATCAAAAAGTAAAAAAAATTAATGTATCAATTAACAAACAATGGCTTTATTCACGATGTAAAACCGGCGACGATAGAATAAAAATAGACAGAATTTTTGCTCACCCAAGTAGTGTTTTTACGTTTGACTGCGCGGATGAATTAACAGACATTGCAAATCAATTGTTTACATTAAAGTCTAGCCTTATGTTTGAAGATCAACTCAAGGCAGAGCAGTTATCAATCCAACTAATATATAAAAGTTTAATTTTACTACTCAATGAAGCTCGCCAAGCTAAGTCTACACCAATGACCCACTCACAGAGACAATTATTAACAGTGCCCTATAAATGTAAAATAGACAAAGCATTTGAGGATTTAGCTTTATCGCATGGTTGTTTAAGCCAAATTGCAGATTATTTGGGGGTTAGTGTCAGCACGTTGCAGCGCCGAGTTAAAGACAAGTATCAAGTCACGGCGATAGAATACTTAAGAAATAAACGCTTAGATAAAGCGAAGAGCTGGCTTGTTTTAGATGGCAAATCGATAGGTGAAGTCTCTTTCTTACTGGGTTACAGCCATGTTTCTTCATTCACTACCGCATTTAAAAAGCGTTTCGGTGTCACGCCTAATAATTTTAGAAAAACCCATATTTAAGTAATTAAAATCATTTAAACAACCCGTAGACTACACCAAATTTACCTCTTGCATTCATATTGTATAAAGAGTAAACGTGTTGATATAGGTACACATCCACAATACGTGTAGAAGGGGAAACTTTTCACGCACTGGAATTACTTTATCAAAAGGAACACTCATGGCTAATATACATTATCCAGCGCCTTTAAAAGTAGGCTCTAAAATTGCTATTTGCTCGCTTTCGTCGGGCTTAAAAGAAAAATACCATGCACGATTAGATAGAGTGATAGACGGTTTAAAACACCGAGGATACGAAATAGTAGAAGGGGAGTTTTTACGCCAAAATAAACCCCGCGATGAATTAGATGCAAAAGCCCATGCCAAGCAATTGATGGGCTTTTTGCTAGACGATGACGTTGCCGCCATTATGCCACCAATGGGTGGAGAGCTTGCAATGGAAATTTTACCACTACTTGATTTTAACGCCATTAAAGAGGCTAAGCCTAAATGGCTGGTGGGGTTTTCTGATGTGAGTACAATAGCCTGTGCACTTACGGCAAAATGCCAGTGGGCAACACTTCACAGTGCCAACTTAATGCAGCTTCACCCCGATGAAACAAATCCCTATAGTTTACAAATTTTTGAAACCATTACTTACGAGTTGGGAAGTAAATTTGAGCAAGGACCCTCTGTTTCTTATCTAAAGAATAAACCTAATTACGCGCAAAACCCCGATGAATTACTTGCGCCAAGTGAGCCTACCCAGTGGCAGTGCTTAAATTACACCGATGAGCGCACAATAGAGATGTCTGGGCGCTTATTTGGTGGCTGCCTTGATACCGTAGGGCTGTTATTAGATTCACCATTTTTGGCACTCCACGAATTTAAAAAGCACAGTGCAAATGAAGGCCTTATTCTATACCTAGAAAACTCAGAGCTTACCCCAACTACGGTGGCCCGTTTTTTACTTTCGCTCAAACTTGCCGGTGTATTTGATGATATTAACGGCCTTATTTTAGGGCGCAGTGAAATCACACAAAGTCATCACGATGCCTTTGATTACCGCCATGCGCTAGATGTGGCATTGGGTGGGTGCTTGTTTCCGGTAATAATAGATGCTGATATTGGCCATGTGCAGCCAAATTTAAACTTAGTTAATGGCGCAAAATGCTCACTCACGGCCGATATAAATCAAGGAAAAGTGCTTAATGCCTCACTGAACACTGAGCTTATTTAACGTTTATTTTTGAATAACATGGTCATACACGCGTATAATGCACAGGCCGTGAACAGATAAGTTCACGGTACATTCTCAGGGCGGGGTGAAATTCCCCACCGGCGGTATGTTTTACTCATGACTTTATGAATAAAATTAGCCCGCGAGCGCTTTATTTAATAATCGCTTTTAATGTATTAAATAAAGGTCAAGCAGATCTGGTGAGAGGCCAGAGCCGACGGTTATAGTCCGGATGAAAGAGAATATAGCTTGTTGCGTATGCAAACACCTGGCCTGTGGCTGCGTGTTTAATACCAATCTGCAATAATATTTAGCCATTTTGAGAGGCTAAACGTGTCGCTATTAACACGTTTTCCCGCCTTAAAATAGATCACTTAATTATGCGGACTGGTATAAGCTGTTTAGTGGTAAAAGTGTGCAATTTAGTTTGTGTGTTTTGCCATGTCTTTCAGTGTCCTGAATCTATTTATTTTTATGTGGAATATAATAATGATTCAGTCTTTACTTAGCCAATTTGGCGAAAGCCACACCCGCGTAGAAAACGCCATTGCTGCTTTGCAGCAAGGGCAAGGGGTACTTGTTGTTGATGATGAGGACCGCGAAAACGAAGGTGATTTTGTTTTTTCTGCCGAGCATTTAACGACCCAACAAATGGCCGAAATGATCCGCGAAGGCAGCGGTATTGTGTGCCTGTGTATGGGTGATGAGCGCATTAAGCAGCTCGATCTACCGCAAATGGTCACTAACAACACCAGCCAAAATAACACAGCTTACACAGTAACCATTGAAGCTAAACACGGTGTTACAACCGGCGTATCGGCAGCCGACAGAGTCACAACAATTAAAGCCGCCACAGCCGATAACGCAAAACCGAGTGATTTATCGCGCCCAGGGCATGTATTTGGCTTAAAAGCACAAACAGGTGGAGTTTTAGTTCGCCGTGGTCACACCGAGGCGTCTGTAGATTTAATGCAGCTGGCTGGTTTAAAACCGTTTGGGGTTATTTGTGAACTCACAAATCCAGATGGCACCATGGCACGCTTACCACAGATAAGCGAGTATGCTAATAAACACAGCATGACCGTGGTATCGATTGAAGACCTAGTTCAGTACATACAAATGCAAGAACTCAAGGTCAGTTAAGGTTTATTAAGCATGACCTAAGTAAAACCCAGCTTTATTGCTGGGTTTTTGTTTTTCAATAAATAATAAATTACTCGTTTTTATTTGAAAATGTTTCTCTGCTAAGCGGCTTTTTCAAAAATTCTCAGCCTGTAAACTTTGCCTAAATAGTCAGTGCAGCCGCACACAGTTTATTATTTAGGTGAAACTATGAAAATTAACACGCTTTTATTAGCATCTGCTTTAACAAGCAGTGGCGTATGGGCAGCGCAAAGTAAACTTGAACAGCAAATAACGCCTGCACCCCAAATGGGCATAATGGATAGCTATAATCAACACATTACCAACGCCCCTTTTTTACTTAATCTCGACAGCCAACCCAAAGAGCAAATGGGCCCATATTTAACACGCCAATATTTTCATGGTACGCAATCTACGTTTGTAAAATGGATGGCTAAAAAAGGCGGCAAAGTGCCGCTTCATAAACACCCTAATGAACAAGTAACGTGGATTATGTCGGGCGAGGCTAAAGTGTTTTCTGGCGGTAAACAGTATCTTATGAAAGCGGGTGACATGATGGTGATACCGGCCAATGTACCGCACGAATTTCACTTTACCCAAGATACCGTAGACATCGACTTTTTTGCCCCAGCTAGACAAGACTGGATAGACGGCACAGCTAATTACATTAAGCAAAAGTAGGGCAAATTATGTTTTTAAATAAATCTAAATTAGGGCTAAGCGCTATAGCCTTACTATTAAGTGCCTCGGCTTTTGCAAATGACACGGTACCCGCTGAAGTTTACGCACAAACCGACGGTGCTGTGGGCGGTATTACGTACACACAAAACAAGCGCTTTATTTTTAGTTATCACCCCTTTTACAACCCAAAAGTAAAAGTGGGGGAGCTTTTAAAAAGTGGTGAGGTAGTGCCATTTCCTAATGCGCAAATGCAAACCCCTTATAAAAGTGATGGCAGCTTAAAAAATCCCGCTAACTATTTAAATTGGGTATTGGGGGTAAGGGCTGATGATAGAGGTAACGTTTGGATACTCGACTCAGGTCAGGCGCAGCCGCGTATTACGCCAAAGCTGATAGCATGGGATGCGCTAAACAATAAGCTTAATAAAATTATTTATTTACCTCGCCCTATATCGGTTGCTCAATCTCAACTTAATGATTTAGCTATATCAAGCAAATACAATACATTAGTGATTGCAGACGAAGGGATTGCTGATGGCGGAATTGGCAAGCAAGCGGCTCTTATTGTTGTAAATACACAAACAGGTAAAAGCCGACGTGTGCTGCAAGGCCACGAAAGTGCGTTACCCGATTACACAATGCCAATAATGATTGATGAAGGTACAAGTGAAGAAAAGCAGCTAAATGCCTTTATTGGAGCAGATGGCATTGTACTTGATAACGCGCAGCAATGGCTTTACTTTGCTCCGCTTAATAAAAAGTATGTTTACCGTATTAAAATGGCTGATATTGCTAACGAGCAATTAACTGATGAGCAAATAGGTGAGCGGGTAGAGCAATATGCACAAAAACCCGTTAACGGTGGTTTAAGTATTGATGCTGATGATAATTTATATTTAACCATAGTGGGTGAGCGTACTGTGGGCGTTATTGATGCCAAAACACGTACCTACCGTGATTACACGTACGATAAAAACATGATTTGGCCAGATGGGGTAAGCATTGGACCAGAAGGTTACATGTACACCGGCGCTGCACAATTGCCGCTATCGGCACAGCTTAATAACGGCAATGCTCAAAATAAAGCACCTTATTATATATTTAGATTTAAACCCTTGGCTGAGGGTGTAATAGGGCGCTAATTATAGTGTGTAAATTGAGTACATTTTTAAACACGCCTTTATGGCGTGTTTTTTATGATATTTGCTTTTAAGCGCGTGATTATCAATTTTTACAATATAAAGTTTCAACCTAAATGCGGTTTTTCTGCGCTGACTATTTGGGTATCTTACGGGCATAGGTACTTAACCCGCTTTAGGCCTTAATTAATCATGAAATTATACACTTACTCACATTGTCCTTTTTGTGCGCGTGTTAAATATGTAGCAGGTAAATTAGGTATTAAGCTTGAAGATGTTGTCCTTGATTACGACGACATTGAAACGCCAATAAAACTAATTGGTAAAAAAATGGTGCCTATTCTTGAAAAAGACGACGGCACTATTATGAGTGAAAGCAACGATATCATTAGCTTGTTTATTGAACTTGCTGGCTCTAATGAGACAAAGAAACCAACAAAGGGCGCTATTGAGTGGCAAGGTGGCTCGTTTGCGCCTTTATTGCAAATTGGTTTGCCGCGCTGGCCATTATTGGATTTACAAGAGTTTAAAACAGAGTCTAGCCGTATAGCGTGGGAAGATAACAAGCAACCGACAGAGCTTAACTTTGTTCAATTAATTGAAGATACGGCCAACATAGTATTACAAGTAAATGAGTTTTTAATTGGCACCGAAAAACAGCTCAATATTAATAATGGTAAAACGTCATTAAGTTTGCTTGATAGCGCAATTTATTACTCTATATTACGCGGCTTATATTGCGAGCCAACCATTATATGGCCAGAGCAATTAAACCAATGGATGCATAATCAGGCACTTGAGTCAGGTGTGCCATTAGTTAAGTAAATAACCGTTTTTACAGCCAGTGCGACTCCCTTCGTATTGTCTTCTTTAGGCCAGTGATCCCGTCACTGGCTTTTTTTATTTAATCTTCTTTGTATTTACTCTCCAGGTTATTAGTGAAATTATTAAGCAACTAAAGCGCAATCTATACATGCTTGTGTAAACAAACTTAGCTTAGGAGTAATTATGTGGGATGAACGCTATAACACTCAGCAATATGCTTATGGCAAACAGCCAAACGATTTTTTAGCTCAGCAATATCATCAATTACCTAAAGGCAAGATTATAAGTTTGGCCGAAGGCGAAGGGCGAAATGCCGTATTTTTAGCAAAAATGGGCTACAGCGTGACCGCGGTTGATGGCTCAAAAGTAGGGCTTGAAAAAGCGGCAAAACTTGCCAAAGAGCACAATGTAAATATTGAGCTAGTACACGCCGATTTAGCGAAGTTTGATTTTGGAAAAGAAAAATGGGATGCAGTAGTGTCTATTTATTGCCCTTTACCAGGTGCCGTGCGTTCAGCGGTATATAAGCGCGCTGTTAAAGGTTTAAAGCCAGGTGGGGTGTTTTTACTTGAGGCCTATACGCCTGAGCAAGTAAATTATAATACCGGAGGCGGCCCAAGTGTCGATACTAAAACCTCAAAAAGTGATTTAGAAGGTGATCTAACAGAGCTTAGCTTTTTACATTTAGAAGAATTAAAGCGAGAAGTGTTGGAGGGCATATATCACACGGGTTTAGCAGCGGTAGTGCAGGCTATTGCTAAAAAATAACGTGTATATAAAAGCTTAGTGCTAATTGGCACTAAGCTTTTTCAATAGGTTTTTATAAAACCTGAATAACTTGCTCTTTTGCTAAGCGAGATTTAGGTAACTTAGCGTTATAATCTTCAGTGTCATCATGGTAGCCAAGTACTAACGCTACATCACAAATATAGCCATCGAGCTCTTCTTTAAACACTTCACCAATAAGCTGTGCATCTACACCTTCCATTGGCGTTGAATCAATACCTAAACGGGCTGCAGCGTGCATTGTGTTACCCAGGGCAATGTAAGTTTGCGCTTTGGTCCACATCGCATTGTTACCTTGCTCATCTGTATTCATATCAACAAAAGCAAACGCGCCAAATGCTTGCTCGCGGTTTTCACTTTGAGTACGGCCATTTTTAATATCTGCATCAATTACTTGTGCGTAGTCTTCACGTTTATATTTAGGGTTGTAAGCAAATAAAATAACGTGCGATGCGGTTTTAATATGTGGCTGATTAAATTGAAACTTATTAGCAAACGTAGAGTGCATACGCTCTTTGGCTTCATCCGATTCAATAACAATAAATTTCCAAGGCTGTGAGTTAATTGACGATGGAGAAAGGCGCATAGCTTCGTAAATTACATCTAAGTCATCTTGTGCAATACGCTGGGTTGTGTAGCGTTTAGTTGTATAGCGTTTTTCTAAATCATTAATAATTGGATGGGTCATGGTTATCTCCGTTAAGTGGCTAACTAAGCTGAATATTATTTATATTGCGCCTTTTTAAAAAAAACAAAGCATAAATTACTATTTAATTGGATTGTTATTAAGCCAATTACACGTTACCTCATCGAGGGGTTGTAAATCTTTACATACTTTATAATCAAGCTCGGCAATTATGTCATTTGAAAAGCGTAATTTATCAAGGGTGTTTAACTGTGCTTGGTTAAATAGCGCTTGTTTATCTTCTCGTAGAAGTAAAACAGCTCTATCAACACTGCCTAGTAAGCCTTTTGGTTCTTTAAGCTCACGTATTGTGTGCTTGTAATGCAAAAATTGTGGCTTCCATAATGGCACTACACACCAGCTTTGGGTGGCAACTGCGCTTTCAAACGCGCTAAAACAGTCATTTTCTGTGCCGGTTAAAAATTCATACCCTGCGCTCGCCAGCCCATATTCTTTCATCATATTAATAGAAAAACGGGTAATACCAGCACCGGCATTGATGCCCTGAATTGTTTTTTGCATTTTCGAAAGCACAGCTGGTTTAAGCAAATCACTAATTTCGCTCACTGCACTTTGCGGTACGTAATCTGGTACGCCCCAGTGTGCATAAGGCGCATAATGTAAACCAAGCTCAACAAGTGGCATAACTTGTTCAACATCTGCTTTATAAATACCGTGGCTTGAAGGCAGCCACGCTGAGGCAAGTAAATCGACTACACCCGATTTAAGGTTTTTAAAGTTATCTTGATGCGGCGCATAAACACGATCAACGTTGAAGCCCATATCAGTTAAAACGTGGCTCACTAAAGAGGCCGTAACATGGTGAAACGATAAATCGGTTACGCCTAATTTTAAAATTGGTTTACGCATAGGGTCTGCCTTATTTAAGTTGAACTAGAGCAAATATGTTGAAATATTTCGTTGGTAAAACCTTTAACGAGCCAGTACAAAAACTGGCTCTTAGGCACTTTTTTACTGATTAAAGCGAAAACGCGTTAATACGTATGGCGGTTTTGCATTACCAAAGCCTTGGCTAAAAGCAGGGTGCTGGTGGAGCTGATCTTGTGTTACATAAATCCAACCATTGCTCACTGCTAGGCTATCAGGCCATGATAATCGTTTGTCTTGAACAATTATTTCGTAGTGGCCTTTAGTCGTTAAGCCAATGGCATTGTTTTCAAGATCGGTTACTAAAATACCGCCACCTGGCGCGTAGGTCATGCCATCGCTTGGGTTTTTAGGTCCAAACACTTCAATGCTTTTTGCTTTTTTAGCATCTGAATACGTGCTATCAGCAAGCGTTTTTGCTGGAATACGGTAAACACTTGTGCCTGTAAATGCTCCAAAGTAGACCCACTCATTTTTATCATCAATGGTAATTGGGTTTAAACCAAAACGTAGGTTTGTTGTTTCACCTTTTGCTGATTTAGACGCAACAGGAGAGGCTTCGATGACAATATCGCGCTCCTCTGGCATTAGCTTAGCATTGCCTTCTAGTACGCGCGTTGATTCACCAGTTTTTAAGTCAACCACAATAAACGCAGGTTTAGTGGCGCCCATAAAGTTACCAAAAGACATATCGGCAATGTAAATTTTGTCGTTACGCTCATCAATTACAAAGTCTTGTAAAAATGAGTTAGCAAGTACGGCGTCTTTATTTAATTCAATTGTATTAACTAAGGTATTGGCAACGCTGTCCCAGGCTATAAGTTTTGGGGCTACTTGCTCGCTGCCCATGTCTAAAATCCACACCACACCTTTGCTGTCGCTATGCACGCCAATGACGGCTGCAAGGCCAACTTCGCCAAGCTCGGGGCCGTCTGCCCAATCGGCGGTAGGGAAAGGTTGCTCAGCACCATTTGCCATAATTTCAACTACGCGGGTTTTTGGTGCGTCAAGCGGATGCATGCTTACAATCATTCGTCCTGCAGGTGTTATAGTGATGCCTGCACCACGATATTTATTAAACGTAGTGACTGTTTCAAGAGGGCCGACCTCTGCTGCATTTACGCTTGAAAAAGTACTTGCTACTAGTGAAAGTGTTGCTATTGCTAAGGTGGTTTTTAATCGTTTCATACTGTGATACCCGTTATGCTAAAAATAGAGTAAAGCGATTTAAATAGCCTAAAAGCCATCGCTTTCGTTGAGGTGAATAATAGGTAAAAGTTTATGCTTAATAAACAGGGTAATAATTGAATCTTTATCAAATAATATTAGTTAATTGGTGAGGAGCGCTTACTCTAAATAAATTTGCTTTAAAAATATACTGCTAATGCCTAGTAAGCTTGGGTTTACAGGTACACATATAGTTAAAAGCGTTTAATAATAGAAGTGGTTTTAAGCCCCGTTGAGAGCAAGCAAGCTAATATAGTGTTACTAAAGATTGTCCTAATTTAATAAATAGTGGCTAGTGACTAACTGATGGGTACAGTGTAATATTTGCCTTTATATTGATAAACCGCGCAATAGCTAAGCATTGTCACATATAAAAAGACAATAAATCGCTTTTTGGTTGCTCAATACACTGTAAGCAAGCCTAAGGCGCTTAATTTTGCCAAAAATAATAATTAAATTATTAAGTTGATAATGGATTAATACGCAATGCTTTTAGAAGACTTACAGGTAATTTTAAAAGTGGCAGAGTTTAAAAGTATTACTGCTGCAGCATCAAATTTAGATATGCGCACCGCCACAGCAAGTGCTGCTGTAAAAAGGGTAGAGCAGGCTTTAGGTTTTGAATTATTTATACGCACTACTCGTCATTTAAGGCTTTCTGCAGCCGGCGAGCGTTACATTCCGCAATGCCAACAAGCAATAGCGATGCTCGAACAAGCCAAAAATACACTTAAAAGCGATGACGATATAATTGATGGCGAGTTGCGTATTGCACTTTCTTCTGATTTAGGGCGCAACATTGTGATCCCATGGCTTGACGAGTTTATGCACACTCACACCCAGCTCAGCTTGCGCGCCAATATTAGCGACAGTAATATCGACTTTTATCGTGACTCGGTCGACATTGCACTGCGTTATGGTAAACCTAACGATGCCAGCATGTACGGTTTTAAAATTTGCGACGTACCGCGTATTTTATGCGCAGCACAAAGCTACCTTGATACACACGGCACGCCTGTTCATCCACATGATTTAACTGAACATAAAGGGCTGTTTTATCAACTGCAAGATATAATTAAAGATGTATGGGTATTTAGTAATGGCAGCGAAGAGTTTAAAGTAAAATTGCACGGTGGCCATGCGGCTAACGATGGCGATTTAGTAAGGCGTTGGTGTGTGTCGGGCAAGGGGCTTGCGGTTAAATCGTGCTTAGATATGTCTAATGATTTACTTGCCGGTAATGTTGTAAGTGTTATGCAAGAGTATAAACCCACACCAACAGAGCTATGGTTAGTATGCCCAAGCAGGCAGTCAATCACCCCTGCAGTGCGCTTACTTCGTGATGCCTTTAGAGAAAAAAGCACCCTCATTTTAAAAGCCCTTATCGCAAAAGGGATTATTGACGAAAGCGTATTAAATTAACTGGTAAACAATTCTGCAAGTAGATGATATTAGGGTATTTGTGCCATGTAAAAACTATCAGCTATTGTGCGACTTTTATCAGTCGCTGGGCTTTAATGTTGAGCAGGCATCAGCTGATTTAAGTATTGCAACATCAGGTGAATGTAGCTTGTTTTTATACCAATCGTGTTAAGTTATTAGGCATTTATAGCGACAGATAAATAGCGTGATAACAAGGCATAAATATCGACATGTAGTTGTTCTACATGAGAAATTTATAACGCTGTTAGCGCTCTATTTAGCACGCTAGAATGATTAAATATTTAAGTCGATTGGTATTAAACGCTACTACAACAAAGAACTTGCTGAAAATTTAATGCTGCAAGTATGCGTGTTAAACATACACGAAGCCTTTAACACCATAAGTAAATTAACTCACTTTGATATTCGCTTTGAAGGGATAAAACAAGAGCCGTGGGGGAAAGAGATTTATTTATGGGGACCCACTGGTGAGCTTTTACACATTACACAGCTCAATTAACTTAAAAAATGCCACTCATTTTAAGCTGGCGGCATTATCTTATTATTAACTTAGCTTTTCATTAAAAAACGCTAAGGTACGCTGCCAAGCAAGTTCTGCTTTTTGCCCATCATAACGCCCAGTAGAGTCGTTATGAAAACCATGATTAGCGCCTGCGTACATATGCATAATGTACTCAACATTGTTAGCTTTTAAGCTCTTTTCATAATCAGGCCATGTCGCGTTAACACGTTTATCAAGCTCAGCTAATTGAATCATTAAAGGCGCTTTTATATTTTTGTGAAGTGACTCACTGGCAGGAGTGCCATAAAAGGGCACGCCAGCGCTGAGTAAGTCACTCTCAACCGCCGCTAAGTAATTAACAATATAACCGCCAAAACAAAAACCTACAGCCCCTAGCTTGCCATTACTATTTGAATGATTTTTTAAAAAGTGAGCCCCAGCTACAAAGTCGTTTTGAATTTTAGCTCTGTCCATGGCTTTTTGCATTGCACGGCCCTCGTCGTCATTACCTGGGTAGCCTCCCAGCGGGAAGAGTGCATCGGGGGCAAAGGCAATAAAGCCTTTTTTGGCTAAGCGCCTAGCTACATCTTTAATATAAGGGTTTAACCCCCGGTTTTCGTGAATCACTAATACAACCGGTAATTTACCTTCAATTTTGCTAGGCACTGCTAAGTAACCTTTGCCTTTACCATGCCCGTTTGGTGAGTCAAATTCTTCGTAGGTGGCTTTAATATCGTCATCATTAAACGATACTTGCTCTGCAAAGGCGTAGTTAGGTAGCAGGGCACTGGTTAGTACGCTCATTGAAAAACCAAGAGCGGCTAAACCGCCAAGTTTTTTCATAAATGTTCGTCGGTCCATTAAACCGTGGGCGTATTCGTCGTACCAATCAAAGGCTTCTTGGGGGATATGATCTGATTGCGGGGTATTCATGGCTGCTCCTTCCATTATTATTAGTTATGTATTGTTATTTACTACCATAACGTATTAGGAGTAAAAAACGAGCAGTTTATATTTTTATTTATCGAACCTTTTTTAATGCATAAATTAGGTATTGAGTTTTAACTTACCTACCTGATAACCCTTTATCTACGCCTATTAAAAAATCAAGCCCCACAAACGCGAACGATATTGCAATGGCGCCTAAAAGCATTAAGTTACGGTTATTCTTTTTGTAGCCAATGGTAGTTAACACGGCAAAAGCAATAAATAGAATAATTTGTACGAGAGGCATAGTTACATCCTTTTATGTGTGGGATTCCATATAAGTGCCTATCCTACCAGCTTAAAATAATTTAAACAATTGATTCAAAATAAAAAGCTCGGAAAACTCCGAGCTTTTTAAGTCAGTGACTCAAGTGCCTTATTACGCCATAGCGTCGTTGGCTACGGGGTATTTAGGGTCTTCAACAATGTTAATCTCAACCAAATCACCGGCTTTTTGTAATAACTTAGCTGACTCTGGGCTCAAATGGCGTAAATACAAGGTTTTGTTTAATGCTTTATAACGCTCGCTTAAGCTATGTATGGCCTCAATACTTGATTGATCACACACTTTGGCATTGGCAAAATCTATACACACTTTTTTTGGGTCGTTATGTGGGTTAAACCCTTCTTTAAACGAGGTAATTGAGCCAAAAAATAGATTACCCGTTACTTGATAGGTTTTATCGTTTTGCGATTCATCACTGCATTTAATACGAATTTCTTTTGCTGAGTTCCATGCATAAACCAAGGCAGAAATAACAATGCCTATGCCTACCGCTACGGCTAAATCAAGCAATACGGTAACGGTTGATACCACAATAATGATAAATATTTCAGACTTTGGAACGCGGCCAAATAAGCGCAAAGATGACCATTCAAAGGTTGCAATAACCACCATAAACATTACGCCAATTAATGATGCTACAGGGATCACTTCAATCAAGCTTGGGAAAAACAATATAAATACAAGCATAAATAGTGCGGTAGCAATGCCCGCTGCACGGCCACGGCCACCTGAGTTTAAACAAACCATGCTTTGGCCAATCATGGCGCAGCCACACATGCCGCCAAATAACCCACTTAAAATATTGCCTGAACCTTGCGCTACCGACTCGCGATTACCTTGGCCACGGGTTTGTGTTATTTCATCAATAAGCGAAAGGGTCATAAGGGTTTCTATTAGCCCTACAGATGACAAAATAAGCGCAAGCATCAGTACGGTAATAAGTGCGTCGAGCGAGTCGCTATTGGTTAAATCCCAGCTAATTTGCGGAAAGTGAAAACTTGGTAGTGCCCCTTTTAAGCTACCATCAAGTGGGTCGATGGTGTCTTTTAAGCCCTCCGCTACCTTTTGCGCTTCGTTTTCTTGCCATTTAGCCGTTATTTGTGCATCGGTTGGGCGCTCAAGCGCAATATTTTGCGCCACTTCGCTGTATTGTCCATGAGGGATTTGATTTTTTATAGCTGCAAAGTTTTCGGTTATGATTTCTTTTTCAATCATTGAAGTACGCTGCGTGTGCACAACATCACTAACAAGTTTTGACTCAAGCGGGGTAAATGTAACCAGCGCCGTGCATACTGCTATTGCAGCAAGGGGCGCAGGAATTGCTTTAGTAAAGCGCGGTAAAAAATACACAATCGCCATCGTTAGCGCAATTAGCCCCATCATAGTTAACATTGCAGGGCTAGTTAGCTGCATCCAATCGCCTGCATAGGTAAACATATCGTGTTGTTTATCGTATACCACATGTGTGTTTTCTTTAAATTGGCCAAACTGCGCCATACCAATCACAATTGCTAAGCCATTTACAAAGCCAAGCATTACAGGGTGAGGTAACAGCCGAATAAATTTGCCCATTTTAAACGCGCCAAACACAACTTGCAGTATGCCGGTTAACACCACGGCGGCTAATAAATACTCGAGGCCAAACATAATAATAAAGGCGGTAGTCACTACCGCCATAGAGCCAGCAGCACCGGATATCATACCAGGGCGGCCACCAAACACGGCGGTAATAAAACCCACAAAAAATGAGCCGTATAAGCCCATCATTGGATCAATTCCCGCTACAAAGGTAAACGCAACGGCTTCGGGAATGAGCGTTAGCACAGCCGTTAAGCCGGCTAATACATCATTTTTTAAATTAGCGCTGCGTTTGCTTATTAAATCAAACATAGGGTTCCTTAGGGTGCATAAATAAACTAGATGCCATAGCGCTTTAAGCGAATAGCTGCATGTTTAGGTGTTTTAAATTTACGTGTATCACAGAGCTAAGTGGAGGGCACTTAACTGACAAGCGGCTCAAAACCATTGCGGTGTGAGCTAATGCTAAGCAATAAAATTATAATGCGTTAGCGATGCTTTAAATTAAGGACGCATAATACGCTGATATAATTAAAATAATTATCCATAATTTATTTGAAACACTTTATAAAAGTTCTTAATAATGACGGGCAATGTACTGGTAAATAAAAAGCTCGGCGTACTAGGCCGAGCTTTTTTTGGTTGGGGTTGAAGATGACTTAGTTTTGTGTAGGTGTTGGTTGAGCACTTACTGATTGTGATTTACCGCGTAGTTTACGACTCAGGCGCTTAGCATCTTCGAGTGCAACATACTGGCAAGGTATAAGTATTAACGTAATTACAGTGGCAAATAGCACACCAAAGGCCAGCGATACCGCCATAGGAATCACTATTTTAGCCTGTAAGCTGGTTTCCATAATAATCGGCATTACCCCAATAAAGGTGGTGATTGAGGTAAGTAAAATGGCTCTGAAACGCTTTGCACCGGCTTGCATTACAGCCTGTTTAATAGCCATGCCTTCGGCGCGGGCTTTGTTTACAAAATCAACCATTACGAGGGAGTCATTTACTACTATGCCCGCTACGGCAATAATGCCAAACATAGACAGCCCGCTCATGGTCATGCCTAATATTACGTGACCAAACATGGCACCTACTACACCAAATGGAATAACCGACATAATAATAAGCGGCTGCGAATAAGAGCGAAGCGGAATAGCCAATAAAGCAAATATAATCATTAACGAAATAATAAAATCACGAAATTGTTCATCAGCGCTATCCATTTCCTCTTGTACGCGCCCAGCAACATTACTTTTAACGCCCGGGTAGCTTTTTAGCAATGCAGGTAAATAGTTATCGCGAATTTCTTGCGCAATGGCGAACGGCTCAACTTGGTCTGTATTGACTGCTGCCCACACATTAACGGTACGGTTTGAGTTTTCGCGGCGAATACGGTTTACACCGTCAACAAGCCTCACCTCAGCAACTTCGCTCAGTGGTACTTCCACACCGCTTGGCGTAATAATACGTACATTTTGAATGTTGCTAATTGAGTTACGCTCGCTTTGTGGGTAGCGTATCATCACTTTAATTTCTTCACCTTCGCGTAAAATACGCTGTGCTTCTAATCCGTAGTAACTAAAGCTTACTTGCGATGCTACATCGGCAAGGGTTAGCCCCATGCTGTAGGCCAGTGGTTTTAAATCTAGCTGTACTTCGTCGGTGGCACTTTGCAGTGAGTCGTTTACATCGCCTACACCTTCCATGCTTTGTAGTTTAGCTTTTAATTTACCGGCCACTTCTTTTAGATCATCAGCATCTTTGCCTTGCAGTCTAAAACTAACGTCGCCGTCATCGCGTCCGCCACTAAAAATATTATCTTGAATATTGAGCGTTTTTAATCCTGGCAGCGGGGGCATTTGCTCACGCCACAGGGTACTGAGTGCAAAGGTGTCGATAGGGCGCAAATGTGGCTCAACTAAAATAGCCATAATGCTTGCCTCTGTACGTCCTCGTAGGCTTACCGATAAATCGCGGATCATGCTTTGGCCGTATTGCTCTTCAAGTTCTTTATCTACTTTGAGTAAAACGTCTTCTATTTTACGGGCAGTTTCAAGGGTTGCCTGCTCCGAAGAGGCCAAGTTCATTTCAAGGGTAATGCGTGGGAAGTCATGCGGTATTTTAGGGTTAGGCACAAACTTAACTAAGCCGCCTGCAAACATTCCTGCGCTCACTATTAATATACATACAAAGCCAATAATCACGGTATAACGATAATGTATACAATGGCCTATAAACGGTGTGTAATAGTGTTGTACAAAGTGTTTCAACCCGCTATCAACCACATTACGCAGTTTATGTAATGGGTTTTTAGGATTAGGTTTACGGGGATTCATCGCTGCTATATGCGCAGGCAATATCAGCTTTGATTCAATCAGTGAAAAAATCAAACATAAAATAATAACCACACCAATGGCTTTAGAAAACGCAGCGCCTGGGCCCGATGCCATAGCTTGCGGTAAAAACGCTGCAATAGTGGTTAGCACCCCAAAAGTGGCAGGCATTGCAACGCGTTTAACACCACGAATAACGTTATCAAGACTATGGCCGTGTTTTTCTATTTCGGCACTCGCTGACTCCCCTACGACTATGGCATCGTCGACCACAATGCCAAGTACAATAATAAAGGCAAATAACGACACCATGTTGATGGTGATGTCTAAAAAGCCGACTGGCATAAATAAAAAGGCACCTAAAAAAGATACCGGTAAGCCCATCATTACCCAAAACGCTAAACGCAGCGGTAAAAATAGCGCTAGCACTATCATGACTAAAATACCGCCCCATACCATGTTGTCGATCATCATATCGAGACGACCTTCAAGGTAGTAAGTTAAATCAACAATAGGTGAGAGCTTTAAGCCTTGTGGAAGTTTTGACTGTTTTTCGGCCATGTAGCCTTTAAGAATTTTAGCTACATCGGTAATGTCTTGATCTTTTGAGGCATCTACTTCAAACGAAAGTGAGTTTTTACCGTTATATTTAGAGTAAAGTAGACCTTCTTCAAAGCCATCGTTAATCGTCGCTACATCGCCTAAATAAATTTGTGCACCATCGCCAAGCGTTATAAGCGGCAGTTTTGCAAATTCGCCACCACGGTATGCCTGCTTTTCAACGCGCATTGAGATATAGCCTGTATCAGAGCGAATTTGCCCTGCAGACATATTGGTAGAAAAGCTTTGTACCGCGTTTGAAACATCTCTAAAAGTGAGGCCGTATTCACGCAGTTTGTCAGGGCTTATCTCTATGCTTATTTCGTAATCTAGGCCACTGTAAAAATCAACTAAGTTAACGCCAGGTAAGGCGAGTAGTTCATCTTTTATGTCGTTACCTAGCTCCTTAAGCTGGTAATAACTCATGTCGCCATAAAGCGCGAGGATCATAACTTCTTGCTGAAATTTTTCACGCTGAACGACTGGGCGCTCCATTCCGGCAGGAAAGGTATTAATAGAATCTACTTGTGCTTTTATTTCATCTAGGGCTTCTTGTAGGTCGTATTTTTCTTCTATTTCTATCCATGCTTGAGAATAACCTCGATTAGAGTAAGTAATTAAACGTTTTATACCCTCAGTCCCTTCAAGGTTTTCTTCTATTTTTATGGTTATACCTTCTTCAACCTCTTGCGGGGCGGCGCCAGGATATACCGCTTGAATACTCACCCAGTTACTTTCAAATTGCGGAAATGCTTGCTTACGAATAGTGAGCGCTGTTAATAGCCCGCCAACTAGAATAAAAATCATAATAAGGTTTGCCGCAACTGGGTTACGTGCAAACCAAGCAATTAAGCCTTTTTCTGAGGTACTCATGGCGTATCCTCTTTAAGTGCTAATTGGGTTACATCGCTGTTAGGTTCAGCACCTTCAAGTTTAACTGCCATGCCCTCTGTTGGGTACTCAAGGGCTGAGGTAATAAGTTGCTCGCCACTGCTTAAGCCTTGGTCGGCAATCACCATACCGTTTTGTTCACGTACAATATTAAGGGTTTTAAAGCTGAGGGTGTGATCCTCGTTTAAAATAGCAATTTTGTTATTTTTAACTAAATGGTGCGGCACAATAATCGCGTTATCCAATGCGCGGCCTTCAATGGTGGCGTTAATGTACGAACCAAAACGCAGTGGTTTGGTGTTATCAGCGTAAGGGGTAGGTAATTGCGCAACTAAGTAACTCATGCGGCTAGCCTGATCAACAACGCCTTCACTACGGACCACTTTGGCTTGCCAAGTAGTTTGCTTACCGGCAAATTTTGCGTTTAGTGTTACCAGAGAGCCAATACCGCCATTGTTGAGGTATTGCAGCTCTTTATCAGCAACCGGCAAACGTACCTCTGCAACCGAGGTCGCGCTCAGCTCTCCAAACTTACTGCCTGCACTCACCACCGAGCCTAAGCTAATAGTGCGCTCGTTAATAATGGCATCATAGGGGGCTCTAATGTAGGTGCGTTCTAAGTTACGTTTAGTGCGTTTTACACGGGCTTGAGCAGATTTAAAATTTGCCATTTTTTCGGCAAGTTGTGGTTTACGTAAATAAAGCTCTGATGCAATTGCATCGCCTGAGTCTGATTTAATACGTTCCCATTCAGCTTTAGCAACATGAGCTTGCGCGCGTTCTATTTCAAGCGCCGAACTTGCTTGTGCAAGGCCTGCTTGTGCCTCAATTAAGTCAGCTTCGTAATCATTTGGATCAATTCGTGCTAAAATGTCGCCTTGCTTAACAAATGCGCCTTCAACAAATTGTTCGGCTACTGAAATAACTTGCCCGCTTACTTGTGCAACCAGCTCAGTACGGTCTTTAGGTTTTACAACGCCGTACGATTTTACATCAAGTGTTATTGCATCAATGTTTACGTTTTGCGCAGCAACAAGTGGGCGAGTGTCTTGCTCTGGTTTTTCTTCTGGTGGCGCTTTCATTGATGAAAGGCCAATTGCCAGTGCAATTCCGGCAGCTAAAACTGCGACAGGTAATAAAATTTGTTTTTTAGTAGCCACAAGGCATTCCTTCATATATTTGGTGACAAGCCAATAATACGCAATAAAGTGTTTACAAGGCGTTTGAAGATGTAACAAAGCATTACATATGTATATGACAGAGAAATAATGGGCTAGTCAGGGCGTAAATTTAAATACAAAAGCAAAGCTTTATCTAACAGAGGTGGTTATGAAAACAGAGCCTATGGCATGTCGTTTAGGCTGCGGTGCGTGCTGCATTGCACCAAGTATTAGTTCTCCAATTCCAGGGATGCCAAACGGTAAAAAAGCCGGAGAGCGTTGTATTCAGCTAGATGAGCGTAATTTATGTAAATTATTTGGCGATGAAAGCCGCCCTAAAGTATGTAGTGATTTTAGCGCCACACGCGATGTGTGTGGGTCAACTAATGCAGAGGCTCTAGCGCTAATAACCGAGCTTGAGCAATTAACCTAGCTGACGAGGTTAATACACATATATTTACATTTAACTGTTACCGAGTAATCTTTTAAGTAATTAAAAGCTGCGCATTTCACGCGAGCAAGTTCAGCGCCTACCGCAAATGTGCAGATATACAGTTATCTTAAACATGAAGCTTGCTTACGTGACAGGCAAAGCCTGCAAAAGTGATTTATTCATAAAGAGGGTAAGAGGCGCCGCGCTTTTCGAGGAAGAGATTAGCTTTAAGTAATAGTTGGTTTGTGTTTTCTCATTTACTCCTCATTCGCTTCTCTTTGTGCAACTTTTTAGCTTTGCTATCTATAAAAGCGCGCTGCTTTTTTTGGCTTAATACCATAAAGTGAATAACTCACAAAGAGGTTAAGAGGCGCTGTGCTTTTAGAGGGAGAGATCAACTTTAAATAATAGTTGGTTTGGTAATTTCCTCATTTACTCCTCATTCGCTTCTCTTTGTGCAACTTTTTAGCTTTGCTATATAT
>NZ_CAWUKC010000028.1:0-41369 GCF_963922945.1 uncultured Pseudoalteromonas sp.
CTATGCTGGAGAGATTGGATAAAGTTGGTCAATTAATTAATGCAATTGGTATAAAGAATAGATCACAGTGTTTTACAGTCAAATTTTAGATACAAAAAAAGCGCCATAAGCGCTTTTTTTATTTTTACTTTAAAAGTAAAAATTATAACGGAGTGATGTTATCCGCTTGAGGACCTTTTTGACCTTGTGAAAGAGTGAACTCTACACGTTGGCCTTCAGCTAAAGTTTTGAAACCTTCGCTTTTGATTGCTGAGAAATGTGCGAAAACGTCTGGGCCATTTTCTTGCTCGATAAAACCAAAACCTTTAGCTTCGTTAAACCACTTAACTGTACCTGATACGATGTTAGACATTGTAATATCCTGATATAAAAAATAAAAAATATGCTCATAAGAGCGGATGTAGCAAAAAATGAGATGGTACTTAAAAACTTCAGGACGGTACTACAAGTATTACTTATACAACAACGAAATAAAGATTTATAAACTATCATGCCTTCTTTCTAGCTGCGCTCTACTATATAGAGTTAACTATATATGTCAAGCATTTAAAATTTTAAGCCTCTATATCTACTTATCTGAGCTGCCCATCGACGCCACTGGCTCTCGAACAATGGGTTTTCTCGGAGAGTTTCGATAAATTGACTGTTGCTCACACCATCCGCTACTTAGCAATGCAGCAGCGGTTACGGCCGGTTTCTTTAGCCTGATACAGTGCTTTATCGGCACCTTTATATGCTTGTTCAATATCTTCACTGTAATTTGGCCATGTAGCAATGCCAATAGAGACAGTAATATAACCAGCGGTGTGTATTTTCGTGTCAGCGACCGTGGCTCTTAGTCTTTGTGCAATATCAAACGCACTTTGCTCGTTTTCACCGGGTAAAATAAGAATAAACTCCTCGCCACCGGTACGCGCAACAATATCGTTTTTACGGCACAGACTTTTTATAATCATTGTAAGCGATTTTAATACTTCATCACCTACATCGTGGCCAAAGGTGTCGTTTACGCGCTTAAAAAAATCAATATCTATTTCTAATATTGCAAATGGGGTTTGCTCTAATATTAAGCGCGTTACAATATTATCTAGACTGCGTCGGTTATGCGCGCCGGTTAAGGGGTCTGTTTGTGCATCGTGGCGAAGCTGCCCTATTTGGCTTTGTAGTAACGACACCCCTTTTTGCATTGCCATTTTTAGTTGGTGACTCTCAAAGTACCACGACCTCACGCTCTTAAGTTTTTCTAAACTTTTAGGGTTATCTAGTGCATTTGCATTGTCGGCGAGACGCTTTAACGGCCTTGCAATAAAATGTGCAAATAAACCTATAAAAATAAAGGTGAGTAATGCCATAGGGATTGTTCTTTTAACCACTTCTACGGTTAATGTGTCAAGCGATGAAAGGGTCGCTTTTAAAGGCCTTTGGGCAATTATCCCCCAACCTGACATTGCAACGGGGGCGTACCCTGCGAGCATAGGTAAGTTTTCACTATTGATCAGTTGCTGCTTACCTTTTTTACCACTTAAAACGGCATCTATGACTGTGTTGTTAATTATCTGCGTGCCAATTCTACTTGGTTCGGGGTGATAAAGAATTCGCTTATCGGCACTTACAACATAAAGGTAAGTGCCTTGCTCGTAATAATGCTGTTCAAGTAACGCATTGAGTATATTTTTCTTTTTTAAATATAAAGAGCCGCCAATATAGCCCAAATAAGTGCCGTTTGAGTCAAATAGTGGGTGTGAAATAAAAACAATTAAGTTACCTGCTGCCGACATATAAGGCTGACTAACTAATGGGCGTTTTTCTTTTAATGCTTCTATTGCACCGGGTGAATTAATCGCTTTACCTATGATTGTTTCAAAGCGAGGCGAGGTAGCAGCAATGGTGCCGTTAATATTTATAACAACAGAATTAAAACTATTTGTTTGCTGATGTAACCTAATAGCCTCGTTGTTTAAAAGGCTTAAGTCATCTGTCGCATGCTCGATAACTTTAGCGGAATAAGCAAGCTGTTGAGCTGCAGATTCTAAAAACTTATCGGTTGTAGAAGCGAGTTTTTGTGCGTAAGCCAAATTACTTGTGAGTGTAAAGTCAGTAAGTTGCTGTTTTTGAACTTGATATGTAGAGTAAAAACTACCTACCAGTGTACTTAACGCCGCAGAAAGTGCGAGCAATAATATAAGGAGCCTTAAGTTTAAAGCGGGTAATAATTTTTGTATCAAACTTCTCTGCTACCAATCTAAAACCGTACACGGGAGTGTACGTAAATCGAGCAATTATAACCCTATACTGAACATTAAGCTATAAGATATACAGCTGAAATACCCTTAAGTACTATTTGCTAGCACTGTTTTGCAGTTGCCCTAAAAAGTAGATAAGCTGGGTGAACTTATCTATTTTATTTAGCGTTGGAGTGAATTTTGCTAAATAAGTGTTTTATATCAACTATTGCTTTTTTATTTGGGTGCTTAATGCCGTTACAATCTTCTCTTGCTAATTCCGCACTGTCTGTTGAGCAACAATTAGGTCAAAAACTCATTCTCGATTTACGCTATTTTTGTCAGCAAGGGAGCAGCAAACAATGCAGAACACCGGTGACTTCGCTGCCCGATGAGCTCGCAGCAGCCATTGCAAAACATAATATTGGCGGCGTGATTTTATTTTCTGAAAATACCCAATCTATTGAGCAAACGATTAGTCTTAACAGCCAATTACAAGCTGCTGCAAGCAAATCAAGTTCTCAACTGCCCTTGTTTATTTCAATAGACCAAGAAGGCGGGCGTGTAGCACGTTTACCCCGTGACGTGGCAACCTCTTTTACCGGTAATATGTCAATTGGCGCAACCTATAAAAAGCACGGTACACAGTATGCTACGCAAACTGCCGCTGTTATAGCAAAGGAGCTTAAATCGTTAGGTATTAATGTTAACTATGCCCCTACGGTAGATGTAAACATGAATCCTGATAATCCGGTTATTAATGTGCGCTCGTTTGGTGAAGACCCAAAAATAGTCAGTAAGCTTGGTGCAGCGCAGGTGACTGCCTATCAAGGCAATGGCGTAATTACATCGTTAAAGCATTTCCCAGGACATGGCGACACCAATGTTGATAGCCATACAGGGTTACCACAAGTTAATCACACAAAAGAAGAAATATACCAACAAGATCTCGCCCCATTTAAAGATATAATTGCTATGCAAAACCCGGGCATGATTATGACCGCGCATATTCAATACCCTCAGCTTGATGACAGTACGTTTGTGAGTGTTGACGGCAAGCGCATGATAAAACCGGCTACTATGTCGCGTAAAATTATGACCAATATTTTAAGGGAAGAGCTAAATTATCAAGGCGTTATAGTTACTGATGCATTGGATATGGCTGGTATTAGTCATTTTTTCACCCCAACCCAAGCCGTCATTAATACGTTTTCGGCAGGGGTAGACCTTGCGCTGATGCCTATAGAGATAAGAGTTGTTGATGATTTAGCCAAGCTCGACAAGCTGATAGAGTCTTTGGTTTCAGCCGTAAATACAAACCAACTTAATAAAACTGAAATTGCTCAGTCCGCTGCACGCATAACAAACCTAAAAAGTAAATTTAAGTTAACTACACAGTTTGACCCTGTAAGCGCGTTAGCTCTGGCAAAAAACATTATTGGCTCTACAGAAAATCGTAAAATAGAGGCAGAGCTTGCTGTTGAGGCTATTACTGAAATTAAAAATAATAATGGTGCCCTTCCTCTTAACTTAAATAAAGGGCAGCACGTACATATTATTATGCCCGACACGCGAAAATGTATGGCTATGCAGCAAGCGCTTAGCGCGTTAAATTCAAAAACACTTAGCTATAGCTGCAGTAGTTTGCAAGGATATAACCCCAAAAAAGCACAGCGCTTAATTGCACAAGCCGATGTGGTTATAGCAGGCAACGCCACGCCAAATCAAAGCGCGGTTGAGATTGGTGGAATGGACGACTTAAAAGATAACCCGCAATTTGCGCTTAGTACGGCACAGCAACCTAAAGCTTTATCAGCATTATTAGATGATGCGGCATCTCTTAACAAAAAAACTATTTTTATTAGCTTACGCGCCCCCTATGATATAGCGCAATTTGGCCAATATGCAGATGCAGTTTTAGCCTCGTATGCGTATAATATTGACATTGATATAAATAACGAGGTTACAGGCCCAGCATTTACAGCGCTTGCTAAAGTGCTTTTAGGCAAAGCACACGCTAATGGCTCATTACCAGTCACCATAAAATAATAATAACAAGGGATACATAATGAAACTTAATTGCGATTTAGGCGAAAGCTTTGGCGCGTGGAAAATGGGCTTAGATGATGAGGTTATGCCCCATATCGACATGGCAAATATAGCCTGTGGATTTCATGGTGGAGACCCTGATGTTATAGCCGAGACTTTATATTTAGCAAAACAACATAATGTACAAATAGGTGCTCACCCAAGTTATCCCGATCAACAAGGCTTTGGTAGACGCTCTATGGCGCTTAGCGCACAAGAACTCACCAACTGTTTGCACTATCAAATTGCAGCCCTTGAGGGGATGGCAAAAGTACAAGGCTTAAGTTTAAGCTACGTTAAACCTCATGGTGCGCTGTATAACGATATGATGAAAAACGATCATATTTTACAAACAGTAATTACCGCCATTGCTCACTACCCTGCTCCCTTAAAGCTAATGCTATTAGCTACTAACGATTCGGCCAAGCACGCATTTGCTGCAAGTAGCTTAGGTGTAGAGCTAATTTTAGAGGCGTTTGCTGATAGGCAATATACAGACGAAGGACACCTAGTATCTCGTAACCTTGAGGGCAGTGTTCACAATAAGTCAGCCTTATTAGCACAAGTGAAGCAACTTTTAACTGATGGCAGTGTGACTACTCGGTCAGGACAAACACTGAACTTGAATGCAAATAGCCTGTGTGTTCATGGCGATAACGCTGATGGCATTGCACTGATAAAAGAAATAAAAGCGCTGTGTGGGTCAGCCACCTAATCACCACCTACAAAGCTGTAAAGCCCCTTTACAGCTTTAACTCATAGATACAAATCTTAGTTTCACCGCATCGCGCTTTCCATCCTTTCCCTACTGGCATATAACTATGTAAACAAGAATCACAACAGGGAATACAAATGAAGACGCTCACAGCACTTAGTTTGGGTAGCAGCTTGTTACTTTCCAGCAGTCAACTGACTTATGCCAATGCTAATACCTTGCAGCTGCAAGATGTATTTAACTTAGAATACGCCAATCAAATTGATATAACAGATGATGGCAAAACGGTGTATTTTGTACGTAACCGTATGGATATAAAAACCGATCGTAAAGTTAGTAACATTTGGTCTGTGGATTATAAAACTAAGCAACTGCAACCACTCACCTCTGGTGTGCATATGGATCACTCGCCAGTACTTTCACCGGATGGGCAACGCCTTGCATTTATATCAAACCGCGATGGAAGCAGCCAAATATACATGAAATGGCTTAAAACCGGTGCGGTTGCCAAAATAAGTAATTTAACTGCAAGCCCGCGAGCTATGACTTGGAGCCCTAATTCTGACCAGCTTATTTTTAGCATGTTTGTACCAAGTCGCAGTGCCCCCCCTGTTAAGTTACCTGGCAAGCCAAAAGGCGCTACATGGGCAGAGCCTGCTAAATTTATAGACGATGTGTATTACCGAGCCGACGGTGGAGGATACACACAAAAAGGCTATAGCCAATTATTTGCAATTGATGCAAACGGCGGTAATGCAAAACAGCTCACTGATGATAAATTTGATAATGCAGGTGAGGTCAGTTTTAGTAAAGACGGTAAATCTCTTTATTTTTCAGCTAATAGACACGCTCAAAATCAGTTAAAGCCTACCAATAGCGAAGTGTATAAACTTAACCTAAACACGCTAGTTATTGAGCCAGTAACCAATAGAAATGGCCCAGACCAACAACCTAAAGTATCGCCTGATGGCCGTTACTTAGCGTACACGGGCTATGACGATAAACGCACTAATTACGAAAATAGCCAACTATACATTCGCGACTTAAAAACGGGTAAAACAACGAGTCTTACTCCCAACTTTGATAGAAGTGTTGGCCAAATAAAGTGGAGCGCTAATTCTAAAGGCGTTTATTTTAGCTATGCAGATGAAGGGCAAACAGTCCTTGCCTATCAACCACGTAGTGGTAAGCGTAAAGTGTTAACCGAGCAAATAGGTAGCGTTGCTTTTGGTCGTCCTTACTCAGGTGGCGACTTTGATGTCAGTGCAGATGGCGAAGTTGCCTTTACGCTTGGTGATACTCAGCGCCCAGCCGATATAGCCACTATTAAACGCGGAAAAGCGCAACGTCTAACCACACTCAATGCCGATGCACTTGGTGACAAACAACTGGCAAAAGTAGAAGAAATTTGGCTTAAATCACGCCACGACCAACTGCCAATTCAAGGTTGGATCGCATACCCTCCTGGGTTCGATAAAACAAAAAAATACCCACTTGTTTTAGAGATTCATGGTGGCCCTGTGGCTAATTATGGGCCGCATTTCAGTGCAGAGGTCCAGTTATTTGCCGCTAAAGGCAATGTTGTTTTATACATGAACCCACGCGGTAGTGATTCATACGGCAAAAAGTTTGCCCAAACAATCCATCATAATTACCCAAGTAATGATTACGATGATTTAATGACAGGCGTTGATGCGTTAATAGCGAAAGGCTTTATTGATGAGTCTAAATTATTTGTAACCGGTGGCTCTGGCGGCGGTGTATTAACAGCGTGGATTGTAGGTCACACTGATAGATTTGCTGCAGCCGTAGTTGCTAAACCCGTTATTAATTGGATCAGTTTTGTACTAACTGCCGACTTCTACCCGTTCTTTGCTGATTATTGGTTTCCGGGTAAACCATGGGATCATATTGAGCACTACATGAAACGCTCACCTATCAGCTATGTAGGTAACGTAAAAACACCTACTATGCTTTTAACGGGCGAGTCAGACTATCGCACACCTATTTCTGAAACAGAGCAATTTTACCAAGCTCTTAAGCTGCAAGGTGTTGATACCGCTATGGTGCGTATTCCCAATGCGTCACACGGAATTACAGCACGCCCTTCTAACTTAATGACCAAAGTAGCCTACATCCAATGGTGGTTTGATAAACATACAAATGATAAATAAGTTATGTATTTAAATTTAATATTAGCCACCCCTGTGTGGCTGATATTTTGCCGAATGTAAAACTGTAAACCCCCTTTACAGTTTATATACTAAACCATATCGGACTTAGTCATTTTTTAGTTAGTAAAATTTTGGTTTATTAGGTTTTTAGTGGCGGGAGTTAGTAAAAAATCGGTTTGGGCCACTATTTATAGGCACTCAGTTAGTAAAAAAATGTTTTGTAATGACCATAGGTTAGTAAAAATTTGTTTTATTATTTCACTAACATTGAGTTATACAGCAAAAATACCCTTATTTATGAGCCCATTTTACAATCTAAACCGGTTTTACAGCTAAATGAACGCCATTATTTAGTTTATAAGCGCAACCTAGTTAAATATTGATCTAAAAAATAATAGCTAGGGCCTGTTGACCTTTCAGGATTAAAATTTGTTCAATTTAGGGGCCATTTAATCGCGGCGCGAGGTTTGTAACCTAGTGGGCTAAGTAAAAACCGAGCAACAAAGAGTAAATGGCCCCTAGGCAGAACCCTTCGGGCAGCGCCTGTTTGGCATTTATGCTACGTTATCGCCTATTTATGGGGAACAACCACACTGCATAGGCTCTGTCTTGCCTAATTACCAAACAGGCTGCTGCAAATTCAACCTCGAAAGATAAACAGGCCCTAGTTAAAACGTGATCCAGTGCATAACTAAATAATAAAAAAGGGCCTTTCGGCCCTTAAGTAACACTATATAGAAAGTTTAAAACTGGTTCATGGTGTTGTCTTCGCCACCGGCTTTAAGCGCGTTATCACCCGAGAAATACTCTTTGTGTGTATCGCCAATATTAGAGCCAGCTAAGTCTTGGTGTTTAACTGAAGCTTGTTCGCGGCGGATTTCTTGGCGTTGTACATCGCGTACATAAGCAAGCATACCCATGTCGCCAAAGTAACCCTCTGATAAAATATCAGTGCTCAGTGCAGCCGTATGGTAAGTAGGCAGCGTAATTAAGTGATGGAAAATACCCGCTTCACGTGCACCATCGCGCTGGAAGTTTTGCACTAATACATCTGCTTCGGCTGCAAGCTCTGTGGCATCCATTTCTGGTGCCATAAAGCCTTTGTTATCACCCAGGCTTGGGTATGCACTTACGTCTTTACCTTCGTCTACCCACTGTTGGTACACTTGCTCACGGAACTTAAGGGTCCAGTTGAACGACGGTGAATTGTTATAGACAAGTTTCGCATCAGGTACTTGCTCTTTAACGCGATTTACCAACTCTGCAATTTGCTTAACATGTGGTTTTTCAGTTTCAATCCACAGTAAATCAGCGCCTGATTGTAAGCTTGTTACACAATCTAATACTACGCGGTCTTTTTCTGTCCCTTCGCGGAACTGGTACAAACCATTTTCTAAACGCGTTGGCTTACATAATTGGCCATTGATTTTCATTGCCGTATCGCCCTCGTTTAAATCCTCTACACCGTTAATAGGTGTGGTTTCTAAAAATGCATTGTACTGGCTGGCTAGATCGCCTGGCGTTTTTGACACAGGTACTTTTTGCGTCAGGCTTGCACCTAATGAATCAGTGCGGGCAACAATAATACCGTTATCAATACCGAGTTCTAAAAATGCATAACGTACAGCATTAATTTTTGCTAAAAAGTCTTCATGCGGTACCGTAACTTTACCTGCTTGGTGGCCACATTGTTTAGCATCCGACACTTGGTTTTCTATTTGAATGGCACATGCACCGGCTTCAATCATTTTTTTAGCAAGTAAGTAAGTTGCTTCTTCGTTACCAAAACCTGCATCAATATCAGCAATAATAGGCACTACATGCGTTTCAAAATTATCAATTTTATCTAGTACCGCTTGCACATCGCCGCCATTGGCTTTGGCTTCATCAAGTTCGTTAAATAAGTGGTCTAGCTCTCGTGCATCAGCTTGTTTTAAAAACGTATAAATCTCTTCAATAAGCGCAGGGACTGACGTTTTTTCGTGCATACTTTGATCGGGTAATGGGCCAAATGCAGAACGAAGGGCTGCAACCATCCAACCACTTAAATAAACATAACTGCGCTTTGTTGTTTTTTGATGACGCTTTATTGCCATCATCATTTGTTGTGCAGTAAAACCATGCCAACAACCTAAAGACTGTGTGTATTGGCTGGTGTCTTTATCGTAGGCAGCCATGTCTTCACGCATTACATCTGCGGTGTATTGGGCAATATCAATCCCAGTACGAAAACGGTTTTGTAAGCGCATGCGGCTTGCATATTCTGGGTTAATGGCTTTCCATGCATTGCCTTGAGATTGACATAGTGTAGCTAAAGTGTCGGTTTCACGTGTGTAAGTTGTCATAATAAAGTCCTTCGAACGGGTCTATAAATTTTTTAAATTATTGTGAGAGTGGCTAGGAGTGTGTGCTCCGTATCGCTTAATTCAACATTAGGCTTATTTTTTAGATTTAGTAAATTTATAGTTGTTATTACCGCTATATTTTTTATGAATGGCAAAAGTACACGCACATGTGTTTTTTTACGTTATTGTTGCACTAACGCACAACAACACCGCGACCGTTTAAGGAAGGTAATTATGGCACACACTCTCACACACTCAGGACTCAGCGTAGATACACAGCTGGCCAACTTTGTAAAAACACAGCTACTACCTGGTACACATTTATCAGAGCAACTGTTTTGGCAAAGCTTTGCAAATATAGTGCAAACGCTAACGCCACAAAATAACGCCCTACTCGCTAAACGCGAGCACCTACAACAACAAATTGATGATTACCATAAAGCAAATAAAACATGGGATAGCGAGCAGTACCAAGCGTTTTTAAAAGACATTGGCTACTTAGTACCAGAGCCTGCTGACTTTACAATTGAAACGCAAAATGTAGAGCCCGAAATAGCACTGAGTGCAGGCCCTCAGCTTGTTGTACCTGTAAGTAACGCACGCTTTGCGCTTAATGCAGCTAACGCACGCTGGGGTTCGCTTTACGATGCCTTATATGGCACCGACGTGCTCAGTGAAGATGACGGTGCCGAAAAAGGCACCACATATAACCCTGTTCGTGGTTTTAAAGTGATGGCCTATGCGCGCCAGTTTTTAGATAAAGCATTGCCTCTAAAAAGCGGTTCACACATAGAAAGTACTAACTACTCAATTGTAGATGGTGCGCTATCTATTACCTTAAGAGATAGCTCACACACCACCCTTAATAACCCTGAGCAATTGATTGGCTACCAAGGCGAGGCGCAGAATCCAACTGCAATTTTGTTAAAAAACAATGGTCTGCATGTAGAGCTCCAAATTGATCATCACCACCCTATAGGCCAGGCTGATAAAGCAGGGCTAAAAGATGTACTGCTTGAAGCAGCCCTAACAACCATTATGGATTGCGAAGACTCAGTTGCCGCAGTTGATGCCGAAGATAAAGTACAAGTTTACAAAAATTGGCTTGGTTTAATGCAAGGTAACTTAGTTGAATCATTTAAAAAAGGCGATAAAACCATAGAGCGCACCTTACAAAGCGATAGGCACTATACAGCCCTTGATGGCGGCAGCCTTACGCTCAAAGGCAGAAGTATGATGTTTGTTCGAAACGTAGGTCACTTAATGACAAACCCAGCCATAACCGACATTTACGGTAAACCCGTATTTGAAGGTATTATGGATGCCATGTTTAGCGCAACTGCTGCATTGCACGACTTAAACAAAAAATCGGGTATTAAAAATACCAGTGCGCAAAGCATTAACATTGTAAAACCAAAAATGCATGGCCCAGAAGAAGTCGCTTTTACAAATACGCTATTTACTATGGTAGAAGATGCCCTTAGCTTGCCAAAAAACACCTTAAAAATGGGCATTATGGATGAAGAGCGCCGTACCTCAGTCAATTTAAAAGCCTGCATACACGCAGCTAAATCACGGGCGGTTTTTATAAATACCGGCTTTTTAGACCGCACGGGTGATGAAATACATACCTCTATGCACGCCGGGGTTGTTATGCCCAAAGCAGCAATAAAAGCACAGCCATGGATCACCGCATACGAAGATCGCAATGTTGATACAGGCCTTGCCTGCGGCCTAAGCGGTAAAGCGCAAATAGGTAAAGGTATGTGGCCCATGCCAGATAAAATGGCACTGATGATGGAGCAAAAGCGTGCGCATGTGCAATCGGGAGCTAACACCGCGTGGGTACCCTCCCCTACCGCAGCTACTTTACACGCTATGCATTATCATGATGTAGATGTATTTAGCGAGCAAAAAGAAATCGCTAAACGCAGCATGGCAAGCCTCACTGATTTACTTACTCCACCGCTAATGGCAGAGCCGCACACACTAAGTAAAGAAGATATTCAAAGTGAGCTTGAAAATAATGCACAAGGCATTTTAGGTTATGTAATACGCTGGATAGATCAAGGTATTGGTTGCTCAAAAGTTCCTGATATTAACCATATAGGCTTAATGGAAGACAGAGCAACGTTGCGTATTTCAAGCCAACATATGGCCAATTGGCTACAGCATGGCGTGTGTACGCAGCAACAAATTGAATCAGTTATGGCTAAGATGGCAAAAGTGGTTGATGGTCAAAATGAGCACGACAACGCTTACACACCCATGGCACAAAGTGAAGAGTCACTTAAAAACAGCATTGCGTATCAAGCCGCTTTATCGTTGGTGTTAGAAGGCGCTAAGCAACCAAGTGGTTACACAGAGCCCCTATTACACAGCTACCGCTTAAAATATAAATCAAAGCATCATAACTTAGCTGAATAGCTAACATTTATTTAACACTAAAAAGCGCGTTTTGCCTACACAAAACGCGCTTTTTTCTTATTTAAAGCCAGCTGGAGCGCTGCTTTAAATTAATTTTTAACGATTGCATTGTGATACACGTTTTGTACGTCATCACAATCTTCTAGCATATTGATAAATTTATCAAAGTTAGCAATCACTTCTTCGTCTTCTATTTCAACATGTACTTGCGGCACAAACGTGATTTCATCTACTTCAAAGTTTATTCCTTCAAAGTTTTCTTCTAACGCTGTTTTCGCTTTATAGTACTCAGTATGGGGTGCAAACACCGACACTTTGCCGTTTTCAACTTCAACGTCGGTTACATCAACGTCAGCCATCATCAGCGCTTCAAGTACCACTTCGTCATCGTCACCGGCAAAGCCAAGTACAGCTAGGTGATCGAACATGTGTGCAACACACCCCGGCGTACCTATTTTTGACTCTGTTTTGGTAAACGGCAAACGTACATCTTTAATTGTACGGTTTGGATTATCTGTTAAACAATCAACTATAACCATGCAATTACCAGGGCCATAACCCTCATAACGCGCTGGTGAATAATCTTCCCCTGCCCCACCGGCTGCTTTTTCAATGGCTTTTTCTATTACGTGTGCAGGTACTTGATCTTTTTTTGCTCTTTCTATAAGGCGACGCAGTGATTGATTAACATCTGGATCTGGTTCGCCATTTTTAGCGGCAACATAAATTTCTTTACCGTACTTTGAGTTAACTTTAGTTTTAGCGTTGGCTGTTTTAGCCATCGAGCTCTTACGGACTTCAAATGCTCTGCCCATCTTGTGCCTCTAATCAATACGTTAATTTTGCCCATATTTTACCAATTCAAACCCTATTGGGCTAGTTATGAAATTTAAATAATAAAGGACTTATTAAACAAAAATTAATTTTAAAGGCTATTTAACATAACTCTATTTTTTGTGAGTAGCTTTCTATTAAAGTCACTAACTCATAAAAGTCGCGTAAAACATAATCAGCTTGGTCAGCATAAATAGGCACCGCATTTGGCGCATACAAACAAGCGCGCATATTTGCATTATGCGCAGCCTGAATGTCATACAAATAATCTCCTACGTATAACAAGTTGCTTGCGCTAATATTCCAAAGCGTAGAAATTGCATTTAAGGCACTAGGGTTGGGTTTGGCGGGCGCATCACTGCGGGTTAGCACGGTTTCAATTGGCAGGGGATTATTTTTAAGCTTTATTGAGGCTGCTTTATCAAAATTGCGAGTGACAATAGCCATGGGAATATTTTTAACTTTTAGCGCGTTTACCGCATCAGCAACACCAGGTAATAGCGAGGCGCGCTGTGCATCTTGCAGCTCGTGTTGATGCACTATATTCATAGCCTCTTCGCGCATGTATGGTGATGGCAGCTGGGCAATATAATCGAGCAGGTCTTGCTCACAGGGACAACCTACTTGTGCTTTGATAAGAGAAAAATCTAATTCTGACGATACTAAAGTTCCATCTAAATCAAAAATAACTCCTTGAATAGCCTCTACTTGAGCTTTCATATCATTCCTTGAACGGGGTAAAAATCAATACAACATGTGTACACATAATGACTCTACTTCATAAGAATAATTTAGCAAATGTTTATCAAACAAATAATTACTAAATTTTTACGAGCAGATATTATTAACAGATCAAAAATGAACACAGGATAAATATCAAAAGAAAACGCGCACAAAACTACTGTGCGCATAGGTTGGGGAAGTACTTATTGCTCGAACTGAGCTTCAAGCCAAGTATCGTTTTGGGCAAAATGCAGAGTTTTAATCTTTCCTTTGCCTTCTACATTTACCATATTCACTTGAGATGGCCACAAGTCACGCAGTGCACCATTACTCATTTTTATGCCCTTAATCCCTTTAGGAATAGGCGCTTCTTGGTATACCCAAAAAAATTTTCCATCAATTTGCGCGCCTACAGGCTTAAGCTCTAATGGCTCGCCCCTTAAGGTTTGCAGCGCAATATGCGACTCAACATAGTCAACAAAACGCTGTTGATCTGCCTTATTGCTAATGATATCGGCTTTTCCATCAAATAAATGCGCTACGGCATGCTCAGTATCATGTAGATAAAAGCGGTGCATGAGCTCAATATTATGGGTACGTTTATTAAAAAGCACCGTAGTAACCGATGACTTTAGTTGATGCGCCAAACTTGGCGCAGCAACTAAAAGACAAACAATAATAAGCATAAAGCGCATTATTGTTGCTCCTCATCTTTTTTCTCGTCTTTTTTTAGCTCAGTTTTAATGTCTTGCATAATATCTCGACTCACTTTCGCTTTACTCTTTTCCTTTTTATACACTTCGATGCGTGAAGGAATAATACGACGAGGGTAGTTGTTGTTCTCAACATCTACATCAGCTGTTTCCCAGCGTGGGTCAACGGTTACCGATACCAGCGGCTTATTCTTATCTGTTACAATAAGCTTTTGTACGTTTTTATGATTACGGCGCCAAATTTCGGCTGGAATGTAACGATCTTCTTTAGTGCCATCTTCATAC
Source organism: uncultured Pseudoalteromonas sp. (assembly GCF_963922945.1). Taxonomy (GTDB): domain Bacteria; phylum Pseudomonadota; class Gammaproteobacteria; order Enterobacterales; family Alteromonadaceae; genus Pseudoalteromonas. The sequence goes on from NZ_CAWUKC010000028.1 coordinate 14,527, forward strand.
GTTAGCTCTAATAAAATAGGCATTACCAAGCCACCTAGGTTAGAAAACTCCATTACATAGTAATTTTTGTCTTCTTCAAGCGCGCGCTCAAGCGTTTTACGCTCCCACGGCTCTAAGCCTTTTAAAAATTTATTGTACGAGTTACGTTCTTTATTGGTAACAGTAAAGCGATCGTTTTCGTCGTAAAAGTCAGTAATATCTGGGTTTTTCTCAACCCACGTTTTTTTACCTTCTTCACGGTTACGCTTAACAAATAGTGACGTTGGCTTATCAGCTTCAATATCGCGTAGGCGTTTAAAGTCAATATCAGGGTTTTTAGTATCTAAGCGCAGTTGATAAACCTTATCTAACGAGATATCTACATGGTCTGTACTGTAAAACCAACCACGCCAAAACCAATCTAAATCAACACCTGATGCTTCTTCCATGGTGCGGAAAAAATCAGCTGGGGTAGGGCGCTTGTACTTCCAGCGCTGTGCGTACTCTTTAAACGCAAAATCGAATAAGTCACGACCTAAAATAACTTCGCGTAAAATATTAAGTGCCGCAGCGGGCTTGGTATACGCATTTGGGCCTAAACGTAATACGCTGTCTGACTGTGTCATAATAGGCACTTGGTTTTGTGATTTCATGTAACTTACAATGTCGCGTGGCTCAACGCCCCATGGAATTGTTGGATCCCATTCACGCCCGGCTACACCGTCTAAAAAGCTATTTAAGCCTTCATCCATCCAAGTCCATTGGCGCTCATCAGAGTTAACAATCATAGGGAAATATATATGACCCACTTCATGAATAACCACGCCTATTAAAAAGCGTTTTTCGGCTTGAGAATATGTACGCGAGCCATCATCTTGCAGCTCAGTACGTGGACCATTAAAAGTGATCATTGGGTATTCCATACCACCAACAGGGCCATTTACCGATTGCGCCACAGGGTAAGGGTAGTCAAATGAGTAGCGAGAATACACTTCCATCGTATGCACTACAGATTCAGTTGAATACTTTTTCCATAAATCGCCACCTTCTTTAGGGTAAAACGACATAGCCATAACTAACGGCTGTTCATCACCACCTTGCTGGTAACCTTTTGCATCCCACATAAATTTACGCGACGACGCCCAAGCAAAGTCACGTACGTTTTCTGCTTTAAAGTGCCAGGTTTTTGTTTTATCGGTACCTTGCTTTTCGTTTTCAAGCGCTTCTTCTTCAGTAACAATAAATACAGGGCGTTTTGCTGTTTCAGCTTTTTCTAAGCGGTTACGTTGCGTGCGAGTAAGCACTTTGCTTGCGTTATCAAGCTTACCTGTTGCTGATACAATATGGTCAGCCGGTACAGTGATTTCTACATCGTAGTCACCAAATTCAAGAGTAAACTCACCACGGCCTAAAAACGGCTTGTTTGTCCATGCTTCGTAATCGGTGTACGCAGCTAAACGCGGAAACCACTGCGCAAGTAAAAATATGTCGTTGCCATCTTCTTCAAAGTGCTCGTAGCCTGAACGTGCGCCTACAGCATCCTCTTCAACAATGTTAAAAGCAAAGTTCATACTAAACTCAACTTCTTTACCTGGTTTTAGTGGCTCATTTAAATCGATACGCATTAGCGTATCAACCACAGTTACGCGAAGCTCATCGCCATTGTCGTCTTTTACATTGCTAATTGTATAGCCTAACTCATTGTCGCTCATAAATTGCTGACGACGAAGCTCGCCTAAACTTAATTTAGCCGGTTTTTGCGCAGGTAAACTATTTAGCGTGCTTTTAAATGTTTTCGTGGTTTCGGCAATTGAGTCGCTTTTAAAGATATTTTGATCTAACTGTAACCATAAATATTTAAGCGTATGAGGTGAGTTATTTTTATATTCAATACTTTGGCTTGCTGTTAAGCGGCGCTTTTTTTCGTCAAGCTTTACATCTATGTCGTAATTAACACGCTGCTGCCAATATTTTTCGCCTGGCTCACCTGCGGCACTACGATAAACATTAGGGGTAGGAAGTGCTTCGTCTAACTGACGAAATTTATCAACGAATGAGCCTTTAGTTTGCTCAACGGACGACGCAATTACGGCGCTAGACATTGCCAAAGGCAATACAAACGCGCTTAGCGTCAAAACTGTTTTTTTCATTATGAGTCCTTGTGAATTTTTGTGAGCATACTTTGGCAAAAATACAATTTTTGTTCAATTATTTAGCGACCAACCGCCCATTAAACACGGTAATATTCACGTTGTTTTAACATGTGTTTTAGTTAGTAAATTAAGTCACTTCAAATAGTGTAAAGGGGGTTTACAGTTCATACCCCACGCTTAGCAAAAATTTAGGTACAAATCCAATATTTAAAAGGGTTCAGGCTTAATTCAGGCCAATAGCTTAGGATTAAATTAAAGGTGTAAAAATAGGTTGTTCTTATTGAGCTTAAGTTATCACGGCAGATGTAACTGCACGCTTTTAATACTGACAGGTTCAATGCAACTCAATCAGCACATTTATACTTAAGGAGCCCGATATGAAATTTTACATAGTAAAAAAAGATCATCAGCTCGAGGCTATTCCTGCTGATAAAGGCTTATTACAGCGTTACGAATCAAACCAATATTCGTATGTTAATGTGGTGTCTGCATGTAACAAGCAAGATGCACTAAAACGCCTTTCTACTGAACAAAAACACAGTAAAATATGGCTAATAATTGGCGCAAATATTGCCGTGTTCTCACTAATACTGGCTATTTATACGATAAATTAAAAATACTCGAATTTATTGTTGATATTTAGTTCATTTTATATTTAAAATCGCCCACTTTTTTTTATTTGAGGATAATAAAGCCGTTACGATTATTCTCAAATGTGTACTTATTACCAGTAAGCAATGTGGTGGGTGTATGGATTTTTATATCCTAAAAAAACAACAAGAGCTAATAGCCATTCCAGCAAATCAGCAAAGTTGTAAACAGTATTTAGACTCAGGTTATTTTTATATCGATAAAGTAGCCGCGTGTAACGAAACAAATGCCATAAAGGCATTGCAAGCAAAGCAAACTAAAAACTTAAAAGTGCCACTTGGTATAGCTTTGCTAGCACTCCCACTAATTATTATTGCTATCTATAGTTTTATATAAACGAAAGTAGTAACCAAGCTTGCATCTTTACTTGCCTTGGGTATATTGGCGCTCTTATGGTTTTTTAAGAGCGCGATATGAAAGTTCTCCACACCTCAGACTGGCACCTAGGCCAACAGTTTTACGAACATGACCGCCGTGATGAGCACGCCGCATTTTTTACTTGGTTACTTAACAACCTCGTTGAGCAACACATAGATATTCTTTTAGTTGCCGGCGACATTTATCATACAGCCACCCCCAGTGCCAGCGCCGAAAATCAACTCTATCAATTTATAAAAGACGCGAAAAAGCGTTGCCCGCAATTGCATGTGGTTATTATTGCTGGCAATCACGACTCAGCAAATCGTATTCTCGCCGCTCAACCATTGCTAGCACAATTTGACACCCATGTTGTTGGCCGTTTTGATGTATCAGCGCCAAGTGATATTACTTTAGAAATAAATACCAATAATAAACGCGCTGTAGTCGTCGCTATGCCTTTTTTACGCAACAGTGATATTAGCTCACTTTGTCAAACCAAAAACGGCCCTAGTTACGCACACGGCGTTGCAAAAGCATACGCCAGCGCTCTTGAGCATGCCTACAGTATTAATGAACAAAACTCGCCGCTTATTGTGATGGGGCACTTACATGCCAAAGGTGGCGATATTTCAAGTGATTCTGAGCGAAATTTAGTGATTGGTGGTGAAGAGTCAATTTCAGCTAATGTGTTTGGTACTAAGGCTAACTATGTAGCATTAGGGCATTTACATAAGGCGCAAAAGGTTGCTAAAAATGAGGCTATTCGCTACAGCGGCACGCCTATTCCTATGTCGTTTTCAGAACGTAACTACACACACCAAGTTAATGTAATAGAATTTAAAAACGATGAAAAACAATCAATTAGCACATCTGTAAACCCCCTTTACATTCCTCGTTCTGCCGAGGTAATTATTTTGCCAGAAGGGGAGTGTTTGCCATTAAAGGAGTTATGCGAACAAATTAAAGCGCTTGATACATCAAACTATACTATTGCCCCTTATTTACGCGTTAAGCTTAAGTCAAGTGACACCGACACTTCATTTAGAGAGCAAATAGAGCAAGCACTTGAAGGTAAAAACGTAAAATTTTGCGGCATTGAACGGGTACGAGAGCAAGCTACAACAAGCGATAGCAGTGCCGTATTTGAAGATTTAAGCGAAATTGAAATGCTCAACCCATTAAACTTATTAGAACAAGCCTTTGCAAACGATAAAGACATGGCCGGTCAAGCTGTGCCAAATGAACTAAAAGCGCTGCTAAATGATGTAGTAAGTGAGCTGACGGAGCAAGAACAACTATGAAAATAACCGCCGTACGCATACATAACTTAGCCTCAATAGTCGATGCCGAAATCGACTTTACTCAAGCTCCCTTAAAAGACGCAGGCTTATTTGCCATAACCGGCGATACCGGCGCAGGAAAAAGTACTTTTTTAGATGCTATTTGTTTGGCGCTTTATACCAAAACAGCAAGGCTAAAAGGTGATAAAGGCAACTTAATAGATTTTAACGGCGACAGTATAAAATTAAACGATGCGCGTAATTTATTACGCCGAGGCAAATGGGAAGGTTTTGCCGAAGTTGATTTTATAGGGCAAGATAAAGCATTATACCGTGCACGTTATTCAATACAACGTACCCACAAAAAGGCAACAGGCAAGCTAAAAGTAGCTGAACATACGTTAGTAACCTTGCCCGATGAAACTCTCATTGCTGATAAAAGCCAAACTATAAAAGTAGTAGAGAGTAAAATAGGGCTGAGCTTTGATCAGTTTTCGCGGGCGGTATTATTAGCGCAGCACGAATTTGCCGCCTTTTTAAAAGCCACAGGCGATGAACGCGCACAACTTTTAGAATGTTTAACTGGCACCGATAAATTTAGTTTAATTGGTAAACGTATTTTTGAGCGTAATAAAGAATTCAAAGATAAATTTGATTTACTTAATGCCGGCCTTACAAGCTATACCTTGTTAAGTGATGACGAGCTAACAGCTAAACAAACCCTGCGCGATGAGTTACTTAAAAAAATTGAGCAAACAAAAAAAGCGCATGCAGCAACAGAGCAAAATTTAAATTGGTACAAGCAAGCTGCTAGTTTATCGCAAGCTCTTGAACACGCAATAAAGCAGCAACAACACGCGCAGCAGCAGCTTGATTCAATAGCTCAGCAATCTGAGCAAGCAAAGCAAGCACAAAGCGCGCTTGAAATAAAAGACAACCGCAAACGTCATCAATATTTAACGGCGCAAAATAAAACACTTAGTACGCAAATAAGCGATTTAAAAGCGATTGATCATGCTGCGCTTATAGAAGAGCAGGCCGCAACACTTACAACACAGCAAAGCGAGTTAAAAACAGCGCAAGAGCAAAAGCAATCTGCTGAACCTATTATTGCTAAAGCCCGCGAGCTCGACAGCCAACTTGCTATACACGCACAAACCATTAAAAACCTAACTCAGCAAAGCGAAAAAGAGCAGCAGCAACTTAGCGAATTACACACGCAGTTCACGCAAAGCCAAAATGCACTTGATGAGGCAACAAAACTCAGCACTGGGCATCAAACGTGGTTAAACGAACACACACAGCTTAAGCCACTGGCTAATGATTGGAATTATTACCAACACAGCTTTAATACGTTTTTAAGTGCCAATGAGCAACTAAAAGCCTCCGATTCGCAAAACAAACAGCTGTTAGAAGAGCAAACTAAACAAGCGGCGCGGTTAGCAGAGCAAACTAAAAAAGTAGCGATGCACGAGCAACAACTAGCGCAGCAACAAAAAGATCTTAACCAGCTAAATGAACAACAACGCCAATTTAATATTGAACAGTGCGATAACAAACTTAAAAATATTGAATATTTAAAAGATCAGCGCTTGCGCTATCAGCAGTTTAATCAAGAAATAAAAAACAGCACACAACAACAAGCAGCAGTTGCGGCCAAGCTTTTACACAGCGAGCAAACACAAGCAACACTGCAACAAAACCTAGCCTCGTGCGAGCAAGCGCTTAAGCACAGTGAATATGCATTAAACCAAGCTCGCCTGCGTGCCAGCGAAAACGTAGCGCATTTACGCACGCAGCTTACTCCTAACGAGCCCTGTGTTGTGTGCGGTGCAAAAGAGCACCCCTATGCCACTAATCAAAACCCGCAATTAAACAACTTAATAGCCGATTTTGAAACAAGTTATAATCAGGCTAAGCAGCAGTACGATAGCGCCCAAGCTAAGCTGCATCAGCACCAAACACAACATGCGGTCCTTATCACTGAACATACTCAACACGGCCAAGCTATACAAAACGCACAGGCAAAGCAGCTAGAGATTAAAACGACAATGCAAGGGGCGCGAACAGAGCTTAACGAGTTAACAGCACAGCAGCTTGATGAAACCTACACGCAGCTTAGCACTCAAAAGTCGCGCTATTTTGAGTCACAAAAACAGCAAACTGCCCTGCAAGATAAAGTAAATCAGCTAATAAATAACTTAAAAGCCGAGCAACATACACAGCAGCAAGTGAATAATCAGCATGTTGAATTAACCAATAAGCTTGGCCAAATAAGCACTAAACGCGCAGAGCTAAATACACAAATTAGCGAGCTTACCAACACGCTTAATACACAGTTTGAGCACAGTCACTTTTGGCAGCAGTTGCAAAACAATACCCTTAATATGCGCGATTTAAACCAGCAGGTTGAGCAGTACCAACAAACTCAAACGCAACTTGAACAAAGTCAAAAACAAATAGGCAGCGCTGAACAGCAATTGCAGCAACTCACACCGTTAATTGTTAAATGTGAGCAGGCGCTTAAAGGTTTAAATACCGATTTAGCCAAAGCGCAACAGCTGCAAAATACAACGCAACAAGAGCGCCTCGCATTATTTAATAACGCGCAAACAAGCGCCGACGAGTATCAAGCAACAATCAATGCCCAGCTTGAACAATGCCAAGCTCAGTTAACATGCAGCCAGCAAGCGTACGATAACGCAATTAAACAACGCGATGAACATGCCATTGAGCTTAAAAATGCAGAGCAACGTTTAGCAGATCAAAGCACTGAACTTAAAGCACTTGTAGAGCGCTTTGACGAGTGGTTTAGTGAGTTTAAAGCCCAGTATAATGAGGCTACAGTTGAGCAGATCACTATTTTACTAACCTTGAGCAATGAGCAAGTTAAAGAGCATTTAAATCAGTATGAGCAGCGAAAAGCGGCACTTAGCGATGCCAATGCCGCACTTAAACAGCAACAAAAGGCGCAAACAGATCATCAAAATACTAACAAGCCATCGCAAAGCCAAGCCGAACTTAGCCAGCACTTAGCTGAATTAGACACTGAGCAAACCACTCTCCAAAATAGTTTGCTTGCTACTAATACCGCGCTTGAACAACACAACCAAAATGCTAACGCGCTGGCAGGCAAACAAGCCGAGCTAGCAGCGCTTAAAAAGCAAGTTGAACAGTGGCATGTGCTAAATAAAGTGCTGGGCGATGCAACCGGTAAAACCATGCGTAATTTAGCGCAAACACAAACGTTAAAAATACTCCTGCACTATGCTAATAGTCACTTAAAAACACTAAATAAGCGTTACGAGCTTACAGCTATTGCGCAATCGCTCGATATTGCCATTATTGACCGCGATATGGCCGACGAACAACGCTCGGTTAATACGCTCTCCGGTGGTGAATCATTTTTAGTATCACTAGCACTGGCATTGGGGCTTGCATCGCTTTCGTCAAATAAAGTGCAAATCAACTCTTTGTTTATTGACGAAGGGTTTGGTACGTTAGATAGCGAAACACTCAGCGTTGCTATGGACGCGCTCGATTCGTTACAAGCGCAAGGCCGCAAAGTAGGGGTTATATCGCATGTGAGTGAAATGAGTGAACGCGTAGCCACGCAAGTACATGTAAGTAAAAAAAGTGGTGGATACTCCACTGTTGAAGTTTTATAAAGGAGTTAAACATGCCAACATTTACAGGCGAGCAAGCAACACATTACAACAACCGCATTACCCGTTTAGTCCCAGGGTATGAGTTATTACACCAACTTACAAATGCACAAATTAAAGCCACTCTTAAAGACAACGCGCATATTTTAGTTGTAGGGGCGGGCACCGGCAAAGAAATACTTGCCCTTGCCGCACTTAACCCCACTTGGCAATTTACCGCGCAAGACACCTCTAGTGATATGCTCACCATTGCTAAACAAGCATTTGAAGAGCACGGCATAAGTAGCCGCGTAAACGTTATTGAAGGCGAACTTAATAAGCTATCGGCTAAAGCTGATGCGGCGCTATGCCTACTTGTTTTGCACTTTTTAAAAGACGATGGCAGCAAAAAACAGCTACTCAAAAACATTAAAGCTAGTTTAAATAAAGGCGCAAACCTATTTATTAGCGATTTAATGAAACCCGAAACCGACTTTGAACGTGAAGCGCAAATTACTGTGTGTGCCAACTTAGGCTTAAGTGACGCAGGGCAAGCCTACACAGCTCAAAACTTAGAAAGTGAATTTTACCCACTTGATAGAATGCGCCTTAGCGAGCTACTTAACGAGTGTAAATACGGCATTCCTAAGCTTTATTTTAAAGCGCTTGGATTTAGTGGATACGTTGTTTAATAATATAAAATTTAAGTAACATAACCCCAAAACACCGAGTATGCATACTCGGTGTTTTAGCTTATACACATCTTTACAGTTCCTAACAGCTACAAACAAACTCCTCACATATTTTTTATGCTCGCATGCTTACTATCTCATTAAATATTTAAAAGGGTTCAACATGAAAAAGTATCTTATCGCGGTATTACTACTCTCAGGCTGCGCATCACAAGGGGTAGATCGAAACAATCAAAACCAAATAGTTAAGCGTTACTACGCATCAGTAGAATCAATGCAACCTGTAACGCTTTCATCTGAAGTAGGCACAGGCATAGCAGCAGGCGCTGGGTTTGGCTTTGTAGACAGCTTAGATGGTAACACTGAAGAAATGCTCGGAGGAGCGATAATTGGTGGGTTAGTAGGAGGGTTATTTACCGCATTATTTGAAGGCGGTAATGACGCCTATCAATATAATTTATACGCTGGCAAGGAGGGCGAATTTACTGTAATTCAAAAGCAAAAACTCGATAAAAACACGCAATGTGTAGCCGTAACTGCAGCTGATAAAGTAAAACTGGAGCCTGTAGCGCAGCACTTTTGCAGCAATAAATAAAACAAAAGCCGATACTGCAATATCGGCTTTGTGTTTGACCTTAGCTGATCATATTTATGCAAACTAAATATTACCAATCTCACCAAGTGCTTTCATCGCGGCCTTTGCTTTATCTGTTTGTACAAAAATATGGTCGTGATAAAACGCAGCTACCACATTGGCACTAATATTATGCTCGGTTAATTTAGCCGAAACCGCAGCCGTTAATCCAACGGCCTCTAAGCTTGAGTGTACGTTAAGGGTAATTAAATTATATTTACTCTCGTAAGTAATACCGGCTTTGTCGGCGGTATCTGCATTTAAAATAAGGGTTAGGCCTTCTTCTTCAACATAACTGGCAAGCGGGTTTAAATGAACGTAGTCGGCAAGGCTACCTGCTAAACAGCAAAATATATATTCACCTTGTTTAAGCTCGGGGTTCATTGATTTTAATAACGTATTTAGCTCTAAAATTCCCGCCATGTTGACTCCTTACATTTTCAATTAAATGTTTTAAGCTTGGCAACTAGCTCGCTTAATCGAGCTATTTTAATATTACTTAACTGCCTGTAATCAAAGTACGGGCACACAATAATGTGATTCGTTGTATCAATTGCAAACTCATCGTCGAGCCAATTAAATTGCGCATTAAGCTTACCTTGCTGTAGTAAGTTTTTTGCATGCGTACGACCAGCAATAATATGCAGCTGATTTTTATTAGTGCAGTTAATAATGGGTGCACTAAACAAAAGGGCTGTTTTACTGTTTTTTTGCAACAAAAAAGAATCGCGATACGCTTGCCAACTATCGGCTTGTTTAGCAAAGCGGTAATGTTCACTCGGTAGCGCAAATAATACTTTAGCGTATACGTTAAACACCTTGCGCCAACCATTTCCACAGTGTTGATTTATGGTATTTATTTGCTCGTTTATTACAGGCTCAACACTTTGCAAAGTTTCAAAGTAGGGCATAGGCGGCGCTTTAGCAACATATACGGCTACGCTAAAGGCTTGCTCACCTAAGCCTATTAGTGGCTCACTCACACTAACTCGCCTTTTTTTGCGCTAAAATACGGTCGAGGTTATTGGCAAAGTTTTGGCGGTCGGTTTGGCTAAGCGGTGGTGGTCCGCCACTCATTTCAACGCCGCTTGAGCGCATAGTATCCATAAAGTCGCGTACGTTTAATAACGAGCGAATATTCTCTGGCGTGTAAAGCTCACCACGCGGATTGAGTGCTTGGGCTCCGTTATCAATCACTTCGCTGGCAAGGGGAATGTCGCCAGTAATAACTAAATCACCTTTTTCTACGCGTTTTACTATTTCGTTATCGGCTACATCAAACCCGCTTGAAACTTGTACGCGGCTAATAAACTTTGAAGGCGGAATGCGCATTGCATGGTTAGCCACTAAAATGGTTGGTGTTTGCGTACGTTCAGCGGCTCTAAACAGTATTTCTTTTATAACCACGGGGCACGCGTCGGCATCTACCCATATTTTCATGCTGTAATCTTGTAATTGCTCTAGTATTTAGCTGATCCTATAGCAATTTATTTTAATCGGCTAGCAAACTTTATTGGCTTAGCGCCGTACAAACACTATCACTTTTAAAAAGGAGCTTTCATGAAGGCCATTACGACTATTTTACTCATAACAGGGTTATTTTTACTCACTGCCTGCACAAGCGCACCAGAGGGCATTACCCCCGTTAAAAACTTTGACCTTGAACAGTACAAAGGTCAGTGGTACGAAATTGCCCGTCTTGATCACTCATTCGAAGAGGGCATGGAGCAAGTCACCGCGACCTACACAGTAAATAACGACGGCACAGTGGAGGTGCTTAACAAAGGGTTTATAACCAAAGAGCAAAAGTGGGATGAAGCGCAGGGCTTAGCTAAATTTGTAGAAGGCAGTGACACAGGGCATTTTAAAGTGTCGTTTTTTGGCCCATTTTATGGTGCTTACGTAATTTTTGAGCTTGATCAAGACGACTACCAATATGCGTTTATAACAAGTTACAACCGTGATTATTTATGGTTTTTATCGCGCACACCTACAGTGAGCGATGAGCTTAAACAACATTTTATAGCTAAAGCAAACAGATTAGGCTTTGCTACAGAGCAAATTATTTGGGTTAAACAGTAGGATATTTAGCTATGTAAAGGGGCTTTACAGTTGTTGAGCAAATGATTGTTACAGCTGTAATAAAACCTTCATTTCACTGTAAGGTAAGTTAAATATGTTAGGGCTATATTAGCTGCACTTGCAACGAGACAGGCAAGTGTTGGACATACTGAGTATCCCCCTATTGTTGGCAAGCTTTATAGCTTGCCATTTTTTTGCCTAAAACAACGACTTTTTGAGATCAAGTTTTTACTAACTAAAAGGTATTTATTAGCAAAAATACTCCTGAAGAGCCAATAAGTAGCATATTTAAAACACTAAACGGCTTAATTAAATTTTCTATAAAATTATAAAAAACCATTATAATTAATACACTTAGACTCATAAAGCCACAAAACAGTAGAGCACCATACCCCTGCTGCGTAATCACGCAAAGAAGCAAACTTAGTAAAATACTGATCCAAGCGACTATTAACAGCATATTACTTTGTTGCTGAGACGGGCGTATTTTAAATGCTGTTTTAAAATGCGCTGATTTTGCCAGCGCAAAACTATTAAAAGCAAATAAACAAAGGCTGAAACTGAGTAAATCAATCATGCTTTTTGCCTTTTAGTTGTGTTTGAACGGCTATTAGAGGAGGCATTTTTAGCTTTAACGGGAGTACGTAATTTTTCGGTTTGAACTAAAAACAATATACTAAATAGTAAAAATAGCGCATCAAATATAAATAATGCCCACTGTTTGTGCATTAAGTAACTAACAATATTGCCATTAGTTGTAAGCGCGTTGATTACAGGCACGCTTAAACACGCAAGTGCATTTATGGCAGCCATTACCCGCCATTGCAGCCTATCTCGTTTCAATAATGCAACAACGCCAACCACTAACCAGGTTAAAAAGAATGCTGTCACTTCTTTATCGTCGCGCCCTGCAAGCGTTGGGCTGAGCATTCTATTAGCAATGAAAAATGCACAGGTTGCTAGCGGTAACCCCATAATAGTGGCTAGGTTTAGGCCCTCGACCAACTGTAAACCAAACGAAGGCTTGCCTTTATTACGCTCGCGTATGCGTTTTGCCCACATTACGCAGCCAGAAGCTATCATTACACAACCCGCAATACCGCCAAGTACGTATAACCAACGCAGTAGTGGCGTAGCAAATCGCCCTGTATGCATAGAGTTAAGTGACTCATAAAGTGCTTTACTGCTGCTAAGTTCGTCATCAGTTTGTGCAACTAATTCACCACTCACACCACTAAATAACAATCTTGGACTTTGATCTCGCAGTGCTTTTTTAGGGCTTACCAATACCGTTACCGTTGAGGCGGCCATATTAGGTTTACTCACCTGAACACGCGTAATATCTGCATCTGGCCACTTAGTATAAACTTGATCCAAGATAGTGTTTATAGGAAGCAAATCTGCACTGCCTTGCGCTTTATTAGTCACTTTATTGCTAGGTGTTACATCGTTAAAAAAGCCACGTACGCCATTGTCGTAGGCTGTTAATGCTGGGTAGGGGAATAGCATAAATATAAGCGTAATGATGCCTGTATAAGTAATCATTAAGTGAAACGGCAAAGCAAGTACAGAGCTTAAGTTATGTGCATCTAACCAAGAGCGTACGCCTTTTCCACGTCTAAACGTGAACATATCTTTAAATATGCGCTTATGAATGACCACGCCGGTTATAATTGCTAGCAACATAAAAAAGCTGGCAAAGCACACGACCCAGCGCCCTGTTATGGCATCTAAATAATAAAGCTGATAATGCAATCGGTAAAAAAAGTTGCCGCCTTTACTTTCCACAAAAGGCGCTAGTTCTTGCATTGTATTAGGGTCTAATTGCGTATTTACATACTGGCTGCGGCGTTGGCCTGGCTCTTTAGGTTTTGCATAGCCATACACTAAATACGGTATACGCTCTTCAGGTAACGTAATACGCCATCCGGGAGAGTTTTCAGCGTGCTGATTTAAATACTCAACGCCTTTAATAATTTGCTGTCTTTGTGCAGCGACTCTGTCTGTTTGTGCTTGCACATTGTGTATTGCGGGTTGATTCCAAAGGTTTATTTCATCTCTAAAAAAGCTAACCGTGCCTGCAAAAAATATTGTGTAAATAATCCAGCAAGTAAGTAGGCCCACCCACGTATGTAGCCAGGTCATCGACCTAAAAAAATTATCCTTCATAACCATCCTTTAAGTAAGGCTAATAAAGCCATAAAAATGCCAATACTTAGTAGAATACTGATCCATACAGTTTTTAACGACTTTACAGAAAACGCATAAATAAACACTAAGGCATAAATTAAAATACTGATAGATACACACAGTAAGACGGCATCTTGTTTAGCAATTGGTAGCAACACGCTTAATAATGAAATACTTGCTGCGGTAAACGCATAACCGCCCACTATGGCAATAAAAAAACGTAAAAACACTAACACCCTGTAGCTGCTCGCAGCTTTGATAAACGCAGCTAGGTTAGTTTTTGTAAAAGGAGCAAAGTGCAGTGGTGCCTGCATAATTAACGAATCCCTTATTCAAATACGAAAATAAAAATAAGTCGTTATTATAAAGCTTACAAATACAAAAGATAGCGATTCTCATTTGTATATTTTAGCTAATTTCACAATGGCTTTGCACGCGTTAGTAAAATAGTGATCTGTAGCATTATTGCTTAGCTACTTCCGAAGGTTTACAGTATCTAATACTGGCAAGCTACAGAGCAAAATTATAATGACTAACCACGAAAAACTAAATTATGTAGAGTTTCCCGCAGGCGATTTAACAGCCACAAAAAGCTTTTTTACTAACGTGTTTAATTGGCAGTTTACCGACTACGGCCCAGAGTACACGGCGTTTAGCGGCCAAGGGCTTGATGGCGGTTTTTTTAATGCACCGCTTAAATCGCTTACTCAAAATGGGGCTGCACTGCTGATTTTTTACAGTAACGATATTCACGCAACTTATAAAAAAGTTGAGCAGCATGGTGGTAAAATCGTAAAGCCTATTTTTGAGTTTCCGGGTGGTTGCCGATTTCATTTTACAGAGCCTAGTGGTAACGAATTTGCCGTATGGTCTGAAAAACACTAAGTATGGCAAGGGCTACAGCGCTGTTTTAAACAGAGATCACAATTTTACCAACTACTGGCCGTTTTAATTAAAATAAACCGATTTTTTACCAACTCATTGGGTCAAAATGGCCATTTAGAATAAATATTAAGCATTTAGGGCCAAGTAAACATGAATACCAGCCAATTAATACAACAAGTTAGTAAATGTGTGATCTGTGAACCTCATTTACCATTAGGTGCTCGCCCCGTCATACAGTTTAATGCCAATGCGCGTATTTTAATTGCCGGCCAAGCACCAGGTGTAAAAGTACACGAAACTGGCAAACCTTTTAACGATGCCAGCGGAAACCGCCTGCGAGAATGGCTAGGGCTCAGTGCTGAAGAGTTTTACGATGCCCAAAAAATAGCTATTTTACCTATGGGCTTTTGTTACCCTGGTAAAGGTAAGTCGGGCGATTTACCCCCGCGTAAAGAATGTGCCCCCGCATGGAGGGAGCAATTACTGGACGCTTTGCCAAATTTAGAACTTACAATCATGCTTGGTAAGTATGCACAGGCGTATCATTTACCGCATACTAAAAACAAACCTCTAACCGAGTTAGTAAAATCGTGGCGTGAGTATTGGCCACAGTATTTAGTGTTACCGCACCCAAGCCCTCGCAATAATATTTGGCTTAAAAAGAACCCATGGTTTGCACAAGATGTACTGTCTGAACTTGCTGAACGCGTTGCTGCAATATTAAATAAAAACCCAAAATAAATCATACAGTTATACACTTGTAAAGGGGCTTTACATGTGTTGTTTATACAAACAGCACATGTTAAAAGAAACTTATTATGAAAAAGCCAACAGCTTTGTGCCAAACTGGCTAAGGGTAGGGCACTCCTGCGCTAGATTTTACACATAGCGCCACTCAGTACACTTAATAAAATGTCGTAATCATTTAAAATTTGGGCATTAAAAAAGGTGGCAAATGCCACCTTTTGTGTAAGTGCTTACTTAACCTCAGTTTAGGTTATTTGTAAAGTTATAGTAGTGCAAAAATCTTTTGCAGTTGTGGCATATACTCGCCCACAAGCTCAAGGTTGTTTTCGCTTACTAGTGGGTCAGTCGCTTCTTCTGCTGCGCTTGAAGCTTTACCAAACGCCCCCATCAGTGAACTAGCGTCACTGCTTTTGGCACTTTTAAGGCTTTGTAGGCCACCCATTACTTTATTTGCTGTTTCTTGGTTTTCAGCTGAAAGGCCCGATTTGAGGTTTTCGATGTAAGCCATAGATACCTCAGAACTCACAGAGACTAACTCCTCTGGCGAAAAACCGTAACGGTTAGTAATATCGGCAAAGCTTTTATATAAACCTTGTTCTTTAATCATGCTCAGTGCGCTGTTTGCAAGCGAGCTTTGCTCTTCAACACTTTGATCGGCAGAGCCACCTAGCATGCTTGCTAAATCAAGGTTTTTTAAGGAATCTTGGCTGCTTGCCCAGCTAGAAACAGCCGGCAGTGCTTTCATGTAACTTTGTAATTGGCCTTCGCTAATATCTTCAGCAAGGCTTGAAAAACTCATTGCGAGTAAGCTAAGTGATACAAGTATTTTTTTCATGGGGCGTTTCCTATTATTTATCTAACGCTATCTAAAACTAAATGTAAGTGCTTGCCAATACAAAACTAAAGTATTAGGTGCATTTAAGCTACAAAGTAGTATAAATACTCTAACACCCTACAACTTAAGCTGATTCAGCACAAATATAGTTACTAATGTTATACTGCATTTTTGTCGATAAGAGCTGAACGCAATGTTAACTATTTCAAATACTGTCACTATAGATGAATGGGAACTAGAGCTAACCGCTATTCGTTCGCAAGGTGCCGGTGGTCAAAACGTTAACAAAGTAGCCAGTGCCATTCATTTACGCTTTGATATTAACCGCTCAAAGTTACCCGACTTTTACAAAGAGCGACTATTAAAACTAAACGACTCACGCATTACAAAAGAGGGCGTAGTGGTAATTAAAGCGCAGAGCTTTCGTACCCAAGAGCTTAATCGCGAGGATGCACTAAAGCGTTTAAAAGAGTTAATTTTAAGCGCAACCAAAGTAAACAAAGCCCGCCGTGCAACCAAACCAAGCCGCAGCTCGCAGCGCAAACGCATGGATAAAAAAACCAAGCACGGGCAAACCAAAGCCCTGCGCGGCAGCATTAAGTTTTAATTCTAAGTTTAAAAATATATAGCTCACAACATTGAAAATTACGCCTGCAGCTTTTATTTAGCCGTAGGCGTGAGTGGGTTATTCGTAGGTATGATGACGAGTTGCACTAAAGCGATTTAATATATGGTGCATTACATACACCGCAGATAAACTAGCCACAATAGCCACCGCAACAGAGCTAAAGCGATACATGGCGCTATAAACAAGGTCTTGCCCGGGGCCTAGAGAGTTGCCAAACAAAATACCAAACGTGGTTAACACACCAAACCCTATACCCGGTGCGCCGCCACCAATAATATGAAAACGGCTAAACACAAACGATAATGTCCATAGTATAAGTACCGGAAACAATAAAAAATCGGTGTGGTTATACAATAACACTTGCGCTAACAACGCCGCATTACACCCAATGAGTGTGCCAATAGCACGCTGCCAACCCGCCATACCTGCCGCTTTCCAGCACAGCGAAAACAAAATTAATACCGATGAGGCTTGCGCCGATATTGAATCTTGCAAATCAAGCACCTGAAATACTACAAACGAAAGCGTAGCGACCGTAGCGCACAGTAGTACCTCATGGCGAATACTCTCTTTAGATTTAGCGGGTACCGCCCGCACGGCACGCGCGGTTACATCGGGGAAAATCCCATGCATAGCAAAAGCAATAGCCGTAGAGAGTAGGGTTGCCAAGCCATTACTTAAAATAAGCGGATATACGCTGCTGCTACCGGTTACATAACTTGAAAAGTGCAGCTGAATAGATAACCCCACCACGCCTAGTGCGCCAAATAAAAAAGCCGCGCCTGAGCTCATTTGATAAAACAAAAAGCAAAACGCTAAAAATACAATAAGGGTCATTAACACAGGCAAATGCGAAAATAAGCCCTGCATAATTAACACCATCGGAATGCTAATGGCGGCACTGGCTAAAAACTGGCGCACAATGTGTTTATTTAACACCGGCACTAAACCGAGTAGCAACATAGGGTAAACAGTAAAAAATATACCGTATGGCCAGTTCATTAACTTACTGATAGTAAACCCTAAGGTACAACCGCCGGCTATGCGTAGCGCTTGGCGTAACCCATTTGAGTCTAATTGAGGTGCTTGACTAACTGCTTGAGTCATACGGCCTCCATTAATAAATGTAGTGTAGCCAGCTAATAAACCTAATTTGCGCCGATGCTAACCACTGGCCAATTGTTGACTCTGGCAATAGTTGTACAGTAGCACGTGCGCCACTTGGCATATTTGCAATTAATTTGGCGTTATTTGGCATCACTAAATGAATACGCTGACGCTGGGCATCGCGTACCCAGCGATTACTGGTTTCGGTGCTACTTAGCACGCCATTGGCGTTGAGTTGCCCGTCGCTAACACCTGCCTCAAATGTGCTTATATACGCGTTGTAAACCTCACCTGGGCGGCTATCAAATACCACTCGCGCTTGACTACCTGGCTTCATATTGAGTAATGATTTTTCTCTAAAATCGGCAACTAGGTCGGCCTTATTAGCCACAATAGCTAATAGCGGGCTACCGGTTACCGCATAGGCGCCGTCAAGTAGTTGTAAGTTAGACACCACACCCGCACTTAGCGCACGTACTTGGGTGTAGGATAAGTTAAGCTCAGCCTGTGCTAATTGGTTTGCAGCGTGGCGAAGCGCTAAATTTTGCGCGCCGCTTTCGCCACGTGCAAGTACTGCCTCGGCCAATTGCGCTTCTAATGAGGCGACATTTGATTTACTTGCTTCAAAGTTAGCTTTAATGCTTTCAAGCTCTTGCTCAGAAATAGAGCGTTGCTTATATAATGCTTCGCCACGATTATTGAGTAATTTCTGTTCGTGCAGCTTTGCTTTGGCCGCCGAAATTTGCGCCTCAAGTGCTTTTACATTGGTATCTAGGCGTTTATTTTGTAGTTTGGCATCGTCAAGGGCGAGCTGTGCTTGCTCTAGTGCTAATTTATACGGTTTTGGGTCTATTTCAAATAGTACATCGCCCGCTTTTACAGTTTGGTTATTAGCTACTAATACGTTAGTTACACGGCCACTTATTTGCGGTGCTATTTGCACAACAGGGTGATAAACCCGTGCCTGTGGTGTTACCGGCATGAACATGTCGGCCATTAAATAATAAATAAATACAATTACAAAAGCCCCTAATGAGAGCCTTACATAACGTGTAAATTTTTGATCCGGGGTCATTACGTGCTTTACCCTTTAACTTGGTTTTGAATACAGTTTAGTGCGTTTTTTTCTATTTCAACTATGCCTCGCGCAAGTGCATCGAGCTGCTCAGTGCTTAGCCCACTGTATAGCTGGCTTTTAATATCAATGAGTTTTTCGTTTAGCGACTGTAAAATTGCCCCACCTTGCTCGGTAAAATAAATTTTTTTGCTGCGTTTATCGTGCTCATCAACTTTACGGGTAATTAAACGTTGCTCTTCTAATTGCTTTAATGTGCGGGTAAGCGAGGGCATTTCTATTCCTAAACTCTGCGCAAGCTCAAGCTGTGTTATGCCCTCGCCCAACATATTTATATGGGTTAGCGCCGTCCAGCGCGATTGCGTAAGCCCTAAAGGCTCTACAGCTAAAGTGATGGCCTCGCGGCATAGCCTATGAACCCGCCCCATGTTACCAATAATGGTTAAATCGAGCGTTTCGTGAAAAGGTTTTTGAGTAGTCATAACCACCTCAAACTAGTTAGCATGCTAAGTACTTTAACATTAGTTAGCGTGCTAAGTAAATATTGAGGGGTGTTGCAAACAAAAAAAGCCCCAAAACTGGGGCTAAATAAATTTGTAGATTTAAAAGTTAAGGAGGTTAGCAGGGGAGTACTGATCGGTGAGCACTTTTGTATTGGCAGGCCAATCTTGATTATTTTTACTGCTTTGCATGTAGGTACGAATTACTTTTAAATCTACGTCGTACTTTTTTAAACGCGGATTAAGTGCGTTGATTCGCTGATTAATTTGCGCCTCAGTAGGCATAGTGTTTACACCCGCTAAAATAATACGGTTAGAGCGATTAGGGCGGCTTACGTTAATAAAATCACCAAATACGCTATGGTACGTTGCCGACTCATGCGCGTATAGTTTGCTGCTCGAAAACGTATTAGCTGCAATTACACCCCCATCAGCGAGTACGCTTTTAACTTCTTCAAAAAACTCTTTAGTAAGTAAATGCTCAGGGATGTAGTCGCCGTTAAATGCATCAAGAATAATCCAGTCATACTTTTGCTTTTTAATAGCGGCGCGCTTTATAAATATACGGCCGTCTTGCACGCTTGATGTAACGTTGTCGGTTTCTATAAAATTAAAGTAATCGCGCGCGACTTTTAAAACCGCGGGGTCTATTTCAATGTTGTGAATGTTAGCTTTGGGGTAAAGCGCATGAATAACATTAGACAGCGTACCGCCCCCTAAGCCAATAATGAGTACATTTTTAGGGTTATCAGTAACCAAAAGGCTGGAAAATGTAAGCTTGGTATAGTTAAAAACCAGTTTGTCGGGGTCATTTTTATACATGCAGCTTTGGCTGGTTTGGCTACTTTTTGTGTTAAATTTTAAGCAGCGTAGGTCGCGTGTTTCATCAACAATAATATTGCGATATAAAGAGCGCTCCTCGTGTATTACATCGCTTAGCGCCGCTGCTGAGAACACACTAACTGCTAAGAGCAAATATTTAAGCATGGGCCAACTCCTTATTACCTGAAATATTATTAATAACAATAGCCAATATGCCAAGTAAGCCAAGCGTAGAAGCAAATGCACTAATTATGGTATTTACATCGAACGCCAGTACAAAATAAAATGAAGTGATAATAGTGCCCAAGGCGCTACCGAGCGTACTTACAAAGTATAAAATACCTGCCACTTGGCCACTTTTATGGCTGTCGGTAACCAGTAAACGCACCGAGTAAGGTGAGATCATGCCTAAAATGACGGTAGGAATAAAAAACAAAGCCGTAGAGGCCAGTAGCGAACCGTAGCGTGTATCTTCAATGTGAGTAAAAATAAATTCCATTATTGGCTGCGAAAAAAGCGTAATAGGCACCACCATGATACTGGCTATTAAAAATATTAAACCATACTTTGTAAGCGATGCATTTTTAGTACTGAGCTTACCACCCAGTAAATAGCCAAAAGAAAGGCTAAGCATAAATACGGTAATTATACTGCCCCAAATATGTACACTACTGCCAAAAAAAGGCGCTAATATGCGCCCACCTAAAAGCTCAATACCCATAATGCAAAAACCACTGCAAAAGGCTAAAAAGTAAATTAATACGTTTGTTTTTATGCTCATAAAATTATCGTTATGTAACCTAAATAGAACACCATACTAACGTGATGTATACAAAGCTGCTAATGCAATTTTTAAATTTAAAAAAAGTCTTTTTGTTATAAAGTAACACATGCTAAACTTATCGTTATAATATCACATTTGTTTATTCTTATTTATTAATCATCATGAAGTATTCTTTAATTTATTTAGCCTGTTTAGGCCTTAGTGCGCAAACATTTGCACAAGCACAAACCGAAGAAATTGAGAAAATATCGGTTACTTACAAGCAAGCTTACCGCGGCGACATTCCTCAAAAGCAAATGCCACAGTCTATTGTAAGTGTTAACAGCGCTGCACTTGATCAAAAAGGCATTACCAGATTACAAGACGCACTTGATTTTTCGGCGAGCATTTCACGCAAAAATAACAGCGGTGCATTATGGGATAGCTTTTCTATTCGTGGTCTTTCGGGTAACGAAAACATGCCATCGGGCTATTTAATTAATGGCTTTAGCGGTGGGCGTGGTTTTAGCGGTCCGCGCGATGTTTCAAACATTGATTACATTGAGGTATTAAAAGGCCCAGGCTCAGCACTTTATGGGCGCTCAGAGCCCGGCGGTACTGTAAATATTGTGACTAAAAAACCTCAGTTTGAGCCGCAAGGTGAGCTAAAACTAAGCCTAGGTAGCGACAGCTTTAACCGTGTTGAAGGTGATTACACAAACGGCATAAACGACAACACTGCGTTTAGAATAAATGGCGCATGGCAAGATAGCGACAGCTACCGCGATGAGGTATACACAAATAAAAAGGTAATTACCCCCTCGATTTATCACCAAATAAACGCATCAACCAGCGTTACTTACGAGTTTGAATACGTAGATTTAGCGCAGCTATTTGACCGCGGTGTTGTTGTACTTAATAACGATTTTGACACCGTACCAAACTCGCGTTATTTAGGTAACCCAAACGATGGCGACACGCAAGTGTATTCGCGTGGTCATCAAGTTACATTAAATCATGATATTAATGACGATTGGTCGTTGGTTGCCGGTGCAAACTACCGCAGCTCTACATTAACGGGGTTTTCGTCGGATGCTGAGCTTTCGCCATCTCGTCAGTCGTTATTTGACGACGGCCGCACACTTACTCGCCAACAACGCTACCGCGACTACGAAGTAGAAGATACAAGCGTAAAGTTTGAACTCAGCGGCAGTGTAGATACAGCTGGTATTACGCATCATTTATTAATAGGTACTGATGCCTACAAATACGATTTGCGCACTGCGCTTTCACGCTACCGTGGCGGTAACGGTACTTATACTGTTGATATTTTTGAGCCAAATTACGATGTTGAGCGCCCAGCTGTAAGTCTGCTTTACGAAAACGACGAAGAGCAAAAGGCATACGGTATTTATGTTCAAGACCAAATGGATATTACCGATAAGTTTAAGCTATTGGTGGGCCTAAGGTTTGACAGCGTTGACCAAGACATTTTAGAAACCAACAGCGGGGTGTTTTCAACCAGCTCTGAAAGCCAAGTAAGCCCGCGTGTAGGCTTAGTGTACGAGCTAAATGATGCATTAACCTTATACAGCAGTTACTCAGAAGGCTTTTTACCACTAAGTGGTACAGATGCTAGCGGCGACCCGTTTGGCTTTGAATACAGTGACTCATTTGAAGTAGGCGCTAAGTTTGACTACTTAGGCATAAACGGTACTTTCGCCATTTTTGATGCGTCTAAAAGTAATATGTTAGTAGCAGACCCTGTAAACGTTGGTTTTTCGGCGCCTATTGGTAAAGCTGATAGTAAAGGGGTTGAGCTCGATTTAAGCACCTATATTACTGATGCAACGGCGTTTAACTTATCGTACGCCTACATTGATGCCACCACTGCCAACGACATCATTAATGCCGATTGGGGCGTGCCAATTGAAAAAGGCAGCCCACTGGTAAATGTACCAAAAAATAACCTAAATCTTACGCTTAGCCATCAAACAGCATTAATGGGTAAAGAGCTTGAATTTGGCGCAAGCTACCAATACACCAGCAGCCGTTTAGGTGATGCCGCCGATTTAAGTTTTACACTACCAAGCTACCAATTAGTGGGCGTGTTTGGCAACGTAAACTTAACCGAGCAAACCGAGCTTAATATTAGTGTTAATAACATTTTTGATGAAGATTACGCTGAAAGCAGCTACAACGCGTTATGGGTTTACCCAGGTGCGCCAACGCAATTTAAAATGTCGTTAGCGTATAATTTTTAATAGCTAGTAAATTAAAGTTTTCATCCTAAAGCGTCTTAATGTAGTGGTTAAGGCGCTTTATATTTTTAAGCGCTTTTTTATAAAGAAAGCATAAGTTTATTAAGCCAACCATCGGCCTTTGAAGGTTTGTATACCATTACAATGTCTTCATTGTAATGACTGTTAACCCCCTTTACAGTTAGCTTTTTAAGCCCCAAATCGTCAATTACAAAGTTAGGTAAATACACTAACGCCAAGCCACTTTGTACTACCTCTATTAACGCACTGTAATCGCTACATCTAAATACAATATTGCGCGGGGCAATATCGTCTTGCCAGCCGTCGGAGCCAATACCTTGCTCAAGACCGCACAGGGGTGAAAACAGCGGGCATGCAAAAGCAAGCTCTACTAATTGGTTTTTATTGAGTGTTGAAACGCCTTTTTGTACAAGCTGATGCGAAGCATGCGCAGCCACACTAAACCCAGTATTAAATACATCAACCGCCGCTAAATTAGCAAGTGCGCTACTATTTAATGCTTCGCGAGTAACCAATGCAATATGCACGGAGCCTGATGCCACTTGCTTTATGGCTTCACCTTCAAATACGTTATTAATACGCACCGAGCAGGGCTGGTTATTAAGTGCGATAAGCAGCTTTTTTAGGCCGCTTTTAAGCAAAATGGCAGGGCCTGCAATAACCGCATTAAATTTGTGATTATCGCTTTTAAAACGGCTAGTAAGCTGCTGGTAATTATGAACTAAATCACTACTGTGCTTAACAAACTCTTTGCCTTTATCATTTAAAACAAGCGTTTTACCTACACGGTTAAACAGCTCCGTGGCTAAGTTTGCCTCAACCTTTTTTAGCGTTTTAGAAAGCGCTCCTGGGGTAATATTGAAATGCTTAGCGGTTGTGTGCAGATTTTGCGAACTCGCCATATGAATTACTTTTTCAATGTCGTCTAAATGCATGGCGTTAAACCTTATTGATAAAAAGGAAATAAATAGTGACTTATTATCGATTATTTATACATAAAAACCAGCTTATAGTAACGCTATATTGATTTTTTGAGCGTTAACATGAAACACATACTGCTAGTTTTTATTTTATTTTCGAGCGCAGTGCTTGCAAACACACCTCAGCAAAATGCGCACGACACACACAAAGCCCACAGCTACGTGGGATTTCATGGCATGGCGCTTATACTGGCAGGCGATAAAGTAATTGCCAGCCACATGCCTTTATACGCCCCTCCACACGACTACCAAATTGTGTATGAAGTAATTAATGAAGACACCCACCCTAAAAGTAAAAGCAGCACTCAACTTGAAACTATCAAAAACATTTTAAAAAAAGCAGCTGACGAGCAACGTAAGATCACTATTTTACCAACCAAATTTGACCTACATTTATTAATAAATAAGAAGACACCCACCTTAAATGTAACTGTATTTAACGGCCATTTTGAACGCGGTGGCAAAGCACTTTTTACTACCAAGCTAACTTTTAAAAACCCGCTATACGTTGGAAAAATAACGACCAATAAAGCACAAAAAAATGCGTTTGAGTTAATAAAGCTAACAGCGCAGCAAGGTTTGGTAATTCATAAAATACAAAGCAAGCCAAGCTATGACTCACTAAACTTAGTGCCGCTCAATAGGGGTGAATACAACCTGGAGTTAAAGTGTGACGATGCAGTAAATACTTTGGTGAATGCTGCGATTAGAAGCAAGCTAGAGGCGTGTTTTAAAAGCCTACCAAGCTATTTAGAAACAAAAGACTTTGCGGTTAATTAATTTATAAATAGCCAGCGCTTGAGCTTTAAAAGCGCTGGTTTATAAAGTGTTACTTAGTATTTAATGAGTACACGTTTGCCTGAACATACTCACCATTGTGTAACTTAACTTGCGTTAATATACGAGAGTAAGCCTCGCCTTCAAACTCATCGAGCTCTGCTCAATGATTTTTTAAATTAGTAGAGCTAAACACATAGCCTTTTATCTCTTGGCCTGACTCATCTAATACCAGTGCAGGAAAGCCCATTTTGGCACCCCAGCCTTCGTTAATTAAATTACCTACTACACAGCCTTCTTCAAAAGTGCCGCCAATATTGGCAAGAATATGCTCGTTTGGGTGACCAGGGCACAAAGTACCATATACAAATAACGCTTCTAACAAGTAGGCTCCTAAAATTATGACTAATTACTACTTTTTATGAGGTTACAGGTTAAGTAATCGCTTACAAAAACTCTACTAATAATTTATTTTTTAAAATGCTATTTTAGTAAATAAAATAACTTTAGCTATTAAGAAAGTTATAAAGACACCCACTGTTAATTTTGTACTTTAACCATTTAACAACTAATGTTTATTTAGATCAATAAACAAACAGGTGCTAAATGGCTATTGCAAGAAAACGCCAAATAAGTTTGGCCGATACAAAATACTATCACTGTATTTCACGCTGTGTACGCCATGCTTATTTATGCGGCGAGGATTCATTAACGGGTAAATCTTACGAACATCGAAGGGGTTGGGTAGAGAAAAAACTATTTAGCCTCGCTAAAATATTTTGTATTGATATATGTGCTTACGCAGTTATGAGCAATCATACGCATATTGTGCTTTATGTTGATGATAAAAAAGCAAATAGGTTAAATGACAAAGCCATAGTGCTGCGCTGGCACAAGCTTTGTAAAGGTACACCATTAACGCAAAAGTTTTTACAAGGTGAGGAGCTTAGTAATACTGAGCGCTACTTTTTAAGCCAAACTATTATTCAATACAGAGACAGGTTATCTAGCATTAGCTGGTTTATGCGCGTTTTAAACGAACATATTGCCCGAAAAGCTAATAAAGAAGATAAATGCACTGGCCGGTTTTGGGAAGGGCGGTTTAAATCACAAGCTCTACTTGATGAAGCAGCCCTTGCAGCTTGTATGGCTTACGTTGATCTAAACCCAATTAGAGCAAAAGTAGCTAATACTCCTGAAGACTCAAACTTTACCAGTGTGCAAAAGCGAATTAAGAGCGCAGAAAATGCAAAGCAACCTAAACAACTTTTAAAGTTTGCATGTAAGCCTCGTAAGCTTATGCCAAAAGGTTTACCGTTCGAGCTTAAATATTACCTCGAGTTAGTTGAGCTCACTGGGCGCATTATTCGCGATGATAAACCAGGCTTTATTGAAAACACCCAGCTCCCCTTATTAGAAAGAGTAAACATATCACAAGAGAATTGGTTAAAACTTACTACTGATTTTACCCGCGTATTTCACGGCGCTGTAGGTAAGCCGCAATCACATGTAAGTTATTGTGAGCATTTAAATAAAAAGCGACGAGTAAATTATAGTAATTGTAAAAAACTACTAGCCTAAAACCTTCTTAATAGTTTTAAAACTGCCTAGCTGCAGGTTTAAGCATGTCCTTAATTTAGCTAACCACGTAAATAACAGCACATTTTTAAAATAACCACCGTAAATGCCTCTAAATAAGCCATTAGCTTATGAGTTTTTAAAGTTGCCTGATTTATTAAGCCGATTTATTTAAAAATTAAGATGGGTGTCATTTTAA
>NZ_CAWUKC010000029.1:0-40921 GCF_963922945.1 uncultured Pseudoalteromonas sp.
ATCCGAAAACAGATCAACCCTTTTTTGAAGAAAACTTAAAATAAATGACTGTTCGCGCGAAATTAAAGCAAAATGGTTACTTTAGACACTAAAAAGGCCCTTATGGGCCTTGAATATTAGTTTACGATGAGTTTCCAACCGAGTTTACTTTGCAATTTAGACTCTTGTTGTAACTCACTGGCCATGAGTGGATGTTCTTTTAACCAGTTATTAGCAAATTTTAAATCTAAAGTGTCGTTTTTAACAGATAACTCTATTTTAGGAAGTACGTCGTCTTGTCGGCGCATAGATAAAATAACTGCAATCCTCAATAGCCTGACTAAGTATTGGCTGAGTATGCTATGCGCGCCTAGTGGATCAAAGCTGCTTATTTGAATATCAGAGCGATGTGCATTTGCAACCGCTGCTATTACTTTTTGCTCCGATTGTGAAAAACCAGGCATCTCTGTGTTTTCTATTATATAGGCTGTGTGCTTGTGATATTGCTTGTATTCTATAAGTAAACCAATTTCGTGCAACTGTGCTGCGGTTTTTAGAAGAGACA
Organism: uncultured Pseudoalteromonas sp.; assembly: GCF_963922945.1. Lineage (GTDB taxonomy): Bacteria > Pseudomonadota > Gammaproteobacteria > Enterobacterales > Alteromonadaceae > Pseudoalteromonas. Next base: position 545 of record NZ_CAWUKC010000029.1, read on the forward strand.
GTGCATTTTCACTCACTTGCGGCCAGCTTTCACCGACTTGTTCTGCTAATAAAGTAACGAGGCTCGATACCCGATTAGCTTGCTTTTGATCAACATGGTAACGATCCATAAATCCATCGACTGTACGTTTACGGATATCGTTGTTATGCAGCTCTGGCACCATACTGTAAAGCACACCTTCGCGTAGCGCACCGCCAGCTAACCCCATTTTTTCTATTCCAAGCGATTCGAATAACGCAATTAAGATAGCAAGACCAGACACAAAAACTAATCTGCGTTCTTCGCTCAAACCAGGTAAGTCTAATGCAGCGATAGTGCTAAAAGTGATTGATTGCTCTTTTATTTTGTATAATCTTTCAAGCGTGAGTAAGTCATCTAAGTTTTGTGCAACCATGATTTCTTGAATGGCTTGCACCGTGCCAGAAGCACCTGATGCAATTTTCCAACCTGCTTGCTTATATTCAAGGGCAATTTCATCAATGACTTCGCGGGCAGCTTTGATGGCAGCATTAAAGTTTGCATCATTTAATTGGCAATCTTTAAAGTAGCGCTCCAAGTAAGTGACACAGCCCATATTCAAGCTTTTATAGTGCAATGCTTCAAAACCTTTACCTATCACTACTTCGGTACTCGCCCCGCCAATATCAATAACGAGTTGCTTACCAGAGCATGACGAGGTGTGCGCAACACCTTTGTATATTGTGCGTGCTTCAAGTTCACCACTAATCACATTAATGGTATGGCCTAAGATTTTTTCAGCTTGTGTTTTAAAAATATCAGCATTCGTTGCTAGGCGTAATGTGGCTGTTGCGACTATGGTGATATTTTGTTTTGGTATGTCTTGCAGTCGCTCAGCAAAAAGCGCAAGGCACTCCCAGCCTCGCTGCATCGCTTCAGTGCTTAATACGTTATCTTTATCAAGTCCTGCTGCAAGTCTTACTTTACGTTTAACGCGGCCTATAGTTTGTAGGCCGCCAGCAATTGATTTAGCAATTAGCATATGAAAACTATTTGAGCCTAAATCAATGACTGCATAAACATTTTTTTGCGGTTTAAATTGCCCCACCGTTCAAAAACCTCTAGTTACTACTACATTTTAGTAACGGCCGTGTTACGACCGTCCTTTTTGGTAACTATTATTTGGGCGACGTCCGTTATTACTACGATTACGTGGGCCTGTTGAATAGTTGCGCTTTCTTTGAATAGTAGGCTTTGTTAAATCATCTAGCAATGCGGTTTTATCATAATGTGATAAAGGAATGCTGTGCTCTATATATTCTTCAATTTCATGCAAATTATAAGCGTACTGCTCACAGGCAAAACTAATTGCATGACCTGATGCACCTGCACGGCCTGTACGGCCAATACGGTGAACGTAGTCTTCGCAATCATCCGGTAAATCAAAATTAAATACATGACTTACTTCTGGGATGTGCAATCCACGTGCTGCGACATCGGTTGCTACTAAAAAGTCCAATTCACCTTTGGTAAATTGCGCTAATATAGATTGGCGTTTTTTCTGGTTAACATCACCTGTTAGTAACCCAACGCGATGGCCATCTGCTTTTAACCAAGCATATACTGTTTCACAGCTATGTTTTGTATTAGCAAATACAATTGCTTTATCTGGCCATTCTTCTTCAATTAACGTTAATAACAGCTTAATTTTATCTTCTTGCGATGGATGAAATAACTCTTCTTTAATTCGCTTACCCGTTTTTACGTCTGGCTCAATTTGAACGTGTTCAGGGTTAGTCATATGTTCAAAAGCAAGTTCTTGTACACGATAAGAAAGGGTGGCAGAAAATAATAGATTTAATCTATCGGCTGTATCTGGCATGCGGCGGAACATATAACGGATATCTTTTATAAAGCCTAAATCGAACATACGATCGGCTTCATCAAGCACAACTACCTCTATTTCATTAAGGGTGTAACAGCCTTGCTTGTACAAATCGATAAGTCGACCTGTAGTGCCAATTAAAATATCAACGCCTTTTTCTAATTGTGCACGTTGTTTTTCGTAATCTTCGCCACCATATACTAAACCTAAGTTAAGATTACAGTGCGGCGCTAAAATTTTAGCATCTTTGTGTATCTGAATCGCAAGCTCCCGAGTCGGGGCCATGATCAGGGCTCTTGGATGTTTACTAGGTGCTTTGCTAGATTGTAATAACCGATGGCACGTGGCGGTTAAAAACGCCAACGTTTTGCCCGTACCCGTTTGTGCTTGGCCCGCAATATCGCGTCCATCACAAATAAAAGGTAGGCATTTAGCTTGAATGGGAGTGCAATACTCAAACCCACTTTCGGTTAAACCGGCAACCACTTCCGGTGCGATAGCAAAGTCTGAAAACTTTTTATCGGTCAAATGTGTCTTAGTCATAGCGTTTAAGCATAACGTTTAAACTTGCAATAAGAAACAAGAGTGTTTAAATACGCACTAAATATTTCGCCTAACTAAATCGGAGAGCGCAATGAGCGAGAAAATTATCCAAATTACTGACGATAGCTTTGAAGCTGACGTACTACAATCAGACAAGCCTGTACTAGTGGATTTTTGGGCTGAGTGGTGTGGACCTTGTAAAATGATCGCCCCTATCCTTAATGAAGTAGCTGATGAATATGACAGCCGCGTAACCGTTGCTAAATTAAACATCGACCAAAACGCAGGTACACCACCTAAATTTGGTATTCGTGGCATCCCTACTCTGCTTCTTTTTAAAGACGGCCAAGTAGCTGCAACGAAAGTAGGTGCGCTTTCAAAAACTCAACTTATTGAGTTCTTAGAAAACAATATCTAAGAAAAAAATGAGAAAAAAGGGCATTTTTGCCCTTTTTTTGTGTTTATTTTGTATAAAGACTGGACGCTATGCCAGTGAACTGCTAGTTTATAAAGCCAACTAATCCTTAGTTATATTCAACAAACCTCACTCAACTATCAAAGCGATTTTGAGTATGACAATTGTAATAAAGAACCCACCAATATGCATTTACGCGAATTAAAAGACAAGTCTATAAAAGAACTTGTAAACTTAGCTGAGTCCATGGGGCTCGAAAACGTAGCCCGCTTAAGAAAGCAAGACATCATATTTGCTATTCTTAAAGCACACGCCAAAGGCGGAGAAAACATCTTCGGTGGCGGTGTACTAGAGATTTTACAAGATGGTTTTGGTTTTTTAAGATCATCAGAAGCATCTTACTTAGCTGGCCCAGACGATATTTATGTATCTCCGAGCCAAATTCGCCGTTTCAGTATGCGTACTGGCGATACTATTTCAGGCCTTATTCGTCCACCTAAAGATGGTGAACGATACTTTGCTTTATTAAAAGTAAATGAAGTTAACTTTGATAGACCTGAAAACTCTCGCACTAAAATTCTTTTTGAAAACCTCACCCCACTTCATGCAAACGAACGCTTTCGCATGGAACGTGGTAATGGCAGTAAAGAAGACATTACCGCCCGTGTACTTGATTTAGCTTCTCCAATTGGCCGCGGCCAACGTGGTTTGTTAGTAGCACCACCTAAAGCAGGTAAAACAATGCTACTGCAAAACATTGCACAGTCAATTACACACAATCACCCAGATGTTACATTAATGGTTTTACTTATTGATGAACGTCCTGAGGAAGTAACCGAGATGCAACGCCTTGTTAAAGGTGAAGTTGTTGCATCAACATTTGATGAACCCGCTTCTCGCCATGTACAAGTAGCAGAAATGGTGATTGAAAAAGCAAAACGCTTAGTTGAGCATAAAAAAGACGTCGTTATCTTGCTTGACTCAATCACCCGTTTAGCCCGTGCTTACAACACCGTAATCCCTTCATCGGGTAAAGTACTTACCGGTGGTGTTGATGCTAACGCACTACACAAACCTAAACGTTTCTTTGGTGCAGCACGTAACGTTGAAGAAGGTGGCAGTTTAACCATTATTGCTACAGCCCTAATCGATACAGGCTCTAAAATGGATGAAGTTATCTACGAAGAGTTTAAAGGGACTGGTAACATGGAACTACACTTAAATCGTAAGATTGCTGAAAAACGCGTATTCCCTGCTATCGACTTTAACCGCTCAGGTACGCGTCGCGAAGAACTACTTACCAAGCCAGATGAGCTACAAAAGCTATGGATTTTGCGTAAAATTGTTCATGAAATGTCAGAGATTGATGCTATGGAATTCTTAATAGATAAGCTTTCTATGAGCAAAACCAACGATGAGTTTTTCGACTCTATGAAACGCAAATAATACCAATCAACATAATTAAGTGATCTATTTTGAGGATGGATAAACGTGTTGATAGCAAGGCAAAAAATTCGCTATTTAGTCATTCTAAATGAGAATTTTTTAACGCAGATAGCGACACGTTTAGCCCCTGAAAATGATTAAGTATTAATGCGGACTGGTATAAGTGTATTTCGTTGCAAAAAAAGCGCCTAGGGCGCTTTTTTTATGTATATAAGTCACTTAACTCTCGTTATATTTTTGCAGCACTTGCTGCAATTCATCAACGAGTCTTTGAATATGCTCTTTGCTTTGGCTGTGTTTGTTAAGTAAAGCCATATCAAGGTTTTTAGCGGCTTTAGCAATCTCATCTAAGGCAAACATTTGTGCGGCACCTAAAATACGGTGACTGTCTTTTTGTAGTGCTTCTAAATCATTGCTGTTGTGATGCTGAGTTATCGTTTCGCTTTCAAGCGTGAAGCTTTGCTTAAAACTGCTAACTAAATCGCTCATGTCTATCTGCGCAGTGTATTCTGAGTTTTGTTGAGTAGCCTCATCTAAATAACCAGAAAGGGTCTGATAAAATGCATCTTTATCTAACGGTTTAGCTAAGTAGCCTGTAAAACCAAGGGCAAGATAATCATCAACTTCATGACTCATTGCGTTTGCTGTTAAAGCAAAAATAGGCGCCTGGAAACCACACTTTTGCAATAGTAAAAACGCGGCACGGCCATCCATAATAGGCATTTGTATATCTAGTAGTACTAAATCTGGGTATATCTGCAGACATTTTTCAACCGCCTGCTCACCATTTTCCACCGCCGTAACTTCCAATCCAATAGAGCGTAAGTAGCGACTTATAAGTCTTCGATTATCAGGGTGATCCTCAGCTAATACAACCCGCCCAGCTAATTGTTTAATTTGTTTAGGGGTGTTTAAAGCATCAAAACTATCTTCGGTTTTTTCTGTCTCTACACAGGGCAAAAATAGTGAAAACTGACTACCGCGCTTAAACTCACTTTCTACACTGATGTACCCGCCCATCATAGTTGCTAGCTGTTGTGACAAACTAAGCCCTAACCCAGTCCCGCCAAAACGACGGCTAATACTATTATCGGCTTGACTAAAGCATTCAAATATTTGTTTTAGCTGCGATGAATTCATGCCAATTCCAGTGTCTTTAACTATAAAAACAAGCCCTTGCTCACTTTTATTTAACGACACAATGACTTGCCCGGCTTGAGTAAACTTAACTGCGTTAGCACATAGGTTAATTAATATTTGTTTTACACGCATAAAATCTAAGTTGGTATAAAACTCCTTGCCGACATGGTTATCAAAGCGAATCTCTAAATGCTTTGCTTTAGCCTGCGTGATAAACATGGCATGCACATCGCTAACTAGCTGCACTATGTCAAAGCAAGAAACATTAAGCTCTAATCTGTTTGCTTCTATTTTGCTTAAATCGAGTACATCATTAATTAAACTTTTTAAGTGGTCACTGTGGCGTTGAATTATTTTTAGCTCATCTTGCAGGTTTTCTGGCTCGTACAAACCATTAATTAAATCATCTGTTTGCCCTAAAATAGCAGTAAGCGGAGTTCTGATCTCGTGGCTAATATTGGCTAAAAACTGACTTTTAACGTCATTTGCTTCTCGCAACTCTTGAGCAATAGCTTGCAGCTCTGCGGTACGTTGCGCGACTTGCTCTTTTAGTAAATGTTTAGCGCGCTTTTCGGCACCACGTCGATAAAGCGCGGTACCCGTTACAATTACTAAAAATAGTAAAACAAAAATGAAAACGGTGAGCTGCGAGCGCTGACTCATTTTTAATTTTTGCACCTTTCTTTCTTGCTTGAGCTTTTGAATTTCTTGGTTTAGCTGAGTAGCTTTAAATTGATTTTGCAGTACAGCTAGAGCGCTGGTAATTGTTTCGCTATTTATACCGCGTTGCTCTGCAACAAACTTTTCGTGTAATGTTAGTGCTTCAGCGTAATTACCCTTACTCGCCTCTAAAAGTGAGCGCGTGCCAAACGCGTCACGTTTTATGCGTTCACTGTTGTATTGATTGGCTAAATCGGTTGCTTTATCTAAGCTTATTTGCGAATCAGTAAGCTCACCTCTCACAAATTGTATTTTAGCCAGTGCATGTAAAGCGTTCAGCTCTAAGCTGTGGTTGGCTATTTTGAGGGCATTGGCCACACCCAATTTTGCTTGTTCAAAAGCAACATCCACATTATTAAGAATTAAGTTAATATTTGCTAAATTTGTATATTGCGTAGATAGCTTATTAAAGTCATTGGTAGAAATATAATAGCGCAATGCCATTTGGTAATAATGCAGCGCTAAATCAAATTGCGAACTCTCGTAATAAGCAACGCCTAAGTTGTTGTTAACTTGCGCTATTCCGCTGGTATCACCTAATTTTTGATATACTTTAAGTACTTCTTTATAAAATAAAATAGCGCTGTCGTAACGCGATAACCGAATATGCACCCCTGCTATATTTAGCAATATATCAGCTTGATCTTGCGCACTGCCCTTTTTTTCATAAATTTCTTTTGCTTTTAAGTAATATTCGAGCGTTAGCTCCATATTATTCATTTCAAAGTACGCTAAACCAATATTACTAAGCAGATTGGCAAGCTCTACTTGCTTATTGTTTTTTTCAACAATAACCATAGCGCGGCTATATTCGACAATGGCTTGCTGAAAATACCCCTGAAAATAAAACACAACGCCTTGCATTTTTATGGCTCTAAAATGCATATCCGGTAAGTAATCTAAAGAGGTGTGTTGCTCTAATTTTTGAAAATACAGTAGGGCATTTTCAAAATCATCTGAGGAGAAAGCCAAATCGGCAAGTTCAGAATAAACACTGACTTTCTGAGATTCGGTAATATTTTTAGCTTCAAGCAGCGCATTACCGAGCGTGAGTTTTAAGTCCCACTGCTGCTCTTTTTTAAATTCATCAAATAAAGATACACTATTTTGAGCAAAGCTTGGCAGTATGAACAAACAACATAAAACAAATAAAAGGCACTTCAATTTGCCTAACATAATATTATTCCTTCAAACTTTAGCTTTAGTCAGTGTAATCTTTATTGAAGATACACAACAACACGAGTGCAAACAATGCTTAACCCCCTGATTGATGAGATTTTTGAGCTACTTTTAACTAAGCGAGTTTGGAAAGTTCATACCTTAGCTGCAACGCTGGCCGAGCAAGGGGGGTTACCAAGCTTAGATGCAAACCCTGAGCAAAATTTATTTAAAAAAAATTTTTTAATTATGAATGCGTTATTTGAGCTACAAACACAGCTATTACCTAAGCACTTAATTATATCGTCCTTACATATTGAACTTGCAGAGCCAAGTAGCAATGTAGCAACGCCATCTCATTTAAAAAATTACTATTTAAACTGGCAAAACTACGACACCAGCGCCAAAGAGATAGAGGATTTGTTAGATAGTTTTTGGCAACAATTTAATTCACTCACACAGCAACCAGCCGAAAATATAGAACCACTACTAAAAGCGTGGCAATTGCCAGCAAACTTTAGCATGGCTATGCTACAAAAGCGCTGGCGGCAACAAGCATTAAAGCATCATCCCGATAAGCAAACTGGAAGTGCATGTAAGTTTAAACAAATAAGAGCACAGTATGAGCAGCTAAAGCGCGCTGCTCATAAAGTATAATTAACGAGTAAGGCGGCGAGCGCGAATTTTGCGACCTTTGATATTGCCCTCGGTTAATTTACGTAGAGCCGGTTTTGATGCATTGCGTTCAACGGCTACAAAGGCAACGTTATCGAGTACATTTATTTTACCTACTTGGCGCCCTGCTATTCCCTCTTTACCTGTGAGTGCGCCTAAAATATCTCCTGCACGCACTTTTTGTTTTTTACCCGAGTCAATCATCAGGGTCACCATCTCAGGTTTATAAGGTGGTTTTTCTAATAAGCTAAAAGCCGGCATTGGCTCAGGCAAAAAGTCTCGTTCGTAGTAATCGCCAATTTGCGCCACTTTAAACTGCTCAGCCTCACCATAAATAGAGCACGCTATACCTTTTTTCCCCGCTCGGCCTGTTCGTCCTACGCGGTGCACATGGGTTTGTGGGTCGTGTGCTAAGTGATAGTTTATTACCATGTCCATGTCGTCAATATCTAAGCCACGCGCAGCAACATCGGTAGCCACTAGTATTGAAGCACTTTTATTAGCAAAGTGAATTAACGTACGCTCGCGCTCTCGTTGCTCTAGGTCACCATGTAAAGCTACAGCACTAAAGCCTTCACTTGCTAAATCATCGCAAACTTGCTGTGTTTCTACCTTGGTGTTACAAAATACAACACAGCTTTGCGGTGTAAATTTATGGAGCAATAACTTAAGCGTTGAGTAACGCTGCTTATTGTTATCCATTTTATAAAAGTATTGCTTTATTGTGCTCTTAGCTTGCTCTTCTTCTACTTTTATCGTTTCTGGGGTTTTTAATACGCGTTTTGCTATAGCTTCTATTGCACGCGGGAACGTTGCACTAAATAGCAATGTTTGACGATTTTGCGGTATGCACTCAATAATGGCATCAAGGGTATCTTGAAAACCCATATCAAGCATTTGATCTGCCTCATCAAGTACTAACGTTTCAACATCGTCTAAACGCAGAGTGCCTTTACGAATATGATCGTCTACCCGCCCAGGTGTACCTACAATAATGTGCGCACCATGCTCAAGCGAGCCTATTTGTGGACCAATAGAAACACCGCCACACAAGGTTAAAATTTTAATATTGTGAATTCCGCGGGCCAATTTACGCATTTCTACCGCCACCTGCTCGGCTAATTCACGCGTTGGGCAAAGTACCAGCGATTGAACTCGAAAACGTTTTACATTGAGTTTAGCTAACACACCTAAACTAAAAGCCGCCGTTTTACCTGACCCCGTTTTTGCTTGCGCAATAATATCTTTACCTGACAGTACAGGCGGCAGGCTTTGCGCTTGTACAGGCGTCATTTGTGAGTAGCCAAGTGTTGATAAATTATCAACTAAACCAGTAGGTAAAGCCAAAGATGAAAATGCAGTAGATGTCACAATTAATTCCAAAATAATAAAAACAACACAGGGCTGAGCCCCAAAATATGAGTTGTATGATAGCAGAATTCATATTAGGCAACCATTAATACCCAACCACCATTATGTTACGCTGTATTAATTGTTGTTAATAAAAGAGTTGAAAATGATACTAGTTTTCATTAAGATCCACCAAAATTTTAACACCCTGACATTGGATGTAATTGATGAAACTAAACTCACTGTACGTAGCACTTATTGGCGCCATTAGCACAAGCACCTTTGCCGCCCCTAACGATTTAGAACGAATTGAAGTTAAAGGTAGCTATTTTAACGACTATAAAGTCGACAACGCCAACGGAGCAATGAGAACATCAGCATCATTGTTAGAAACTGCGCAATCGGTCACCGTTATTCCAGACACCATAGTAAACGAGCAACTTGCAACGACCCTTGGTGAGGTGTTAACAAACGATGCAAGTTTAACTGCGGGTTCTCAGCAGCGTAACCGCGAAGTATTTAATTTACGTGGCTTTACACTAAGCTCGTCAACAGGCTACTTACGTGATGGTCACCAACACTGGTCGCATTACCAGCAACCGATTGAAATACTGCAACAAGTAGAAGTTATTAAAGGCCCTTCAAGTATTCTATACGGCCAATCTGGCCCAGGTGGCTTGGTAAACATGGTGACTAAAAAGCCTACCGCTACCACACTATTTGATGCTAGTGCAGATGTAGACCAACATGGCTCTACTCGCTTTATGCTAGACGCTGCAGGCGCACTTACCGACGCTGAAGATTTACGTGCACGCGGTATTTTAGTTAAGCAAGACGTTGATTACTGGCGTGAATACCAAAACGGCGAAAACCGTGAACGCGACCGCTTTTTAGGCGCTTTAGTTGTTGACTATGATATTAGCGATAATGCATTAGTACGCGTGCATTACGACCGTACAGACGATGAAGCAGGCTTAGATACAGGCGCGTGGATAGACGACAACGCTAATGTGATTGGCGATGACAAAACTATTCGCGATATGTCTTGGGCGTTTACCGACATAACGGTAGAAAACCTAGGTGTAGATTTTGAAGTGTACTTAAACGATCACTGGCAAGTTAAGCTTGGTTACAACGAGCAAACATTTGAGCGCCAGCGTTTTGAGTCTGCGCCTCGTAAGCCAAGCACATTTGTAGAAGGCGATAGTTATGAGTCACGCCCTTACGACCGTTTTGACGATTGGCAATTTAAAACTGCATTTATTGATTTTGTAGGTGAATTTAAAACAGGTAGCTTACAACATCAATTTTTAATCGGTGCTAACTCGCTTGATTACTACTATGGGCAACTTCGTACATCTGCAGATCGCTTTAATTTTGCCGCTGGGCAAAATGAGCCAAGCCGCCCAACAGTAAGCTACAAAAACGATGACACTATTAGCGAAACTGAATACGACTACTACGGCATCTACGTTCAAGACTTAATTACTTTCTCACCACAGTGGCAAGTATCGTTAGGTGGACGTTATGATGAGCAAAATAGAGAAGGCGCAGATAACGAGTCGTTTGTACCAAAAGTAGGTGTACTTTATCACCCTAACCCTTCTGCGACTATTTATGCTAGCTATTCAGAAGGCTTTGAGCCACAAGGTAGCGATACACTTATAGATGAAACTGATATCAACAATGGTATGAAGCTTGATGCTGTAACCTCTGAGCAAAAAGAAATTGGTGTTAAATGGCAGCTATTTGACGATCGCCTAATGTTAAGCGGTGCGTTATTTGATATTAGCAAAAAAGGGACTTTGGTTACCGAGCAACTTGAAGTACCCGTTGGCGAATTTACCACAGAAACAAACCAAATAGGCGAACAACGCCATAAAGGACTAGAGCTAAGCGCACAAGGTGCTGCAACTGACCGCTTATTTGTAATGGCATCAACTATGTACTTAGATGCAAATTATGAGCGTGACGAAGCGCTAGAAGGTAAGCGCCCAGCAGATGCTCCTAAATGGTCTGCCTCACTTTGGACACGTTACGAGCTTAATGACACCATTGCATTTAATGCCGGTGCATTTTATGAAGGTGAGCGCTTTGCCGATAGTGCAAACACGGTAGTAAAAGATGCTTACACACGTGTAGATGTAGGTGCAACTTACAAACTTAAAGTAAGCAAAACCGATGTAAACCTTCGTTTAAATGTTGAAAACCTATTAGACGAAGACTACTTAGGTGGCGGTGGCTTAAACAACGTTACCGTAGGCGAAGGTACTAATGTACGCCTAGCAGCCCAATTTAGTTTTTAAGTTATAAAACTTAACCTATCGAGCCCCCGCAATTATTATTGTGCGGGCTTTTTATTGCCTGTTAAAAACCTCACTGCATTCATCTCATCTATTTTTTAAAGCCTTCAAAAAGTGCTCTAATACACTTAATTATAAAAAGGCTTACCCAATATGAAAAAAATTATTACAGCACTTTTACTAACTGGCAGCTTAACTGCTCATGCAACAAGTGCAGAATTCACCACTGAACAATTGCAACAGGTTGATGAAGTACGCACTACTGCGCTTAACAGCTCTTTAAGCTACGAGCTACTCGAATCACTCACTACAGAAGTTGGCCCTCGCTTACCCGGCACTGAAAATGATAAAAAAGCCGTGGCATGGGCCAAGGCAAAATTTAACGAATTGGGTTTTGATAAGGTATGGCTAGAAAAAGCAACCTTTCCAAGCTGGCGCCGTTTTAGCGAAAGCGGAAAAATACTCACCCCAAGTGAGCAACCACTGCATTTAACGGCGCTAGGTAACAGTGTAAGCACCCCAAAAAGTGGTATTAGTGCGCCTGTAGTATTGTTTGAAACATTGGATGAGCTAATTGCAGCCCCCGCAAATAGCTTAAAGGGGAAAATTGCGTATATTAATTACCGAATGAATCGCCATATCGATGGCAATGGTTACGGCCCAGCCGTTAAAGCACGCAGCACAGGCGCCGTTGAGGCAGCAAAAAAAGGGGCTGTTGCTTACATGATGCGCTCGGTGAGTACAGCTCACCACCGCTTTGCTCACACAGGTGGCAGCCACTATAAAGAAGGCGTTAAAAAAATACCTAACGTCACTATTGCCAACCCCGATGCAGATCAAATAGCGCGCTTAGTGGCTTTAGATAAAGAGGTAACAGTTAATATAAATATACAAACACAAAGCCTAGGAGAAGGCACAAGCTATAACGTAATAGGCCAATTTAATGGCACCGAAAATCCAGAACAATATGTGTTAATTGGCGGCCATTTAGACTCGTGGGATTTAGGCACCGGCGCATTAGATGATGGTGCTGGTGTTGCGCTAACAATGGCTGCCGCTAAACACATTAGCGATGTTAAACGCCCTAAACGCAGTATTCGCGTTGTACTTTTTGCAGCAGAAGAGCTGGGCCTTTGGGGCGCAAAAGCCTACTTTGCACAACATAAAAACGATTTACATAATATAGTGGCAGCTGCTGAGTCGGACTTTGGAGCCGATGTAGTATATGGATTTGAGTCGAATGTAGATGCAGCTTCTCTCCCCGTAGTACGTGCCATAGCAAAAGAACTGGCGCCATTAAACATTGAGTACATTGGTAAAAATCGGGCTAACGGCGGGCCTGATTTAATTCCATTTAAAAAAGCGGTGTCGGCACCTATATTTGAGTTGGCTCAAGATGGTACCGATTACTTTGATTACCATCACACCGCTGATGACACGCTCGATAAAGTAGCGCCAGCTAAACTGCGCCAAAACACCGCTGCGTATGCTGTATTTGCGCTAATGGCGGCCGATGCAAAGACCACTATTAAGCCTAAATCAGACACAAAATAATAACTGACATACTTACTTACAGTTTGTCGCTTTGATAAATGCACTCCTTGTTTTACCTTTATATAAATAAAACAAGGAGTGTATAGGTATGTTGCTTTTCAATACGAGTCAGTCGTTTCCTTACTTTGCACAAACGAAGTGCTGTCCTAAATGTCATAGCCGCGCCTACCACCTAATAAACCAAAGTCGTTTTTTACGCTTTACGGTTATTCCTGTTATACCTTTAGCGCTAAACTATAAATACGAATGCTATCAATGCGGCCATAATGCGCCTGTAAAGTTAAAGCAGTTACCTTTTTTTGAAATTGTCACTCTACCTAAATACTTTATAGGGGTGTTTTTAGCGTTATGGGTGGGACTATTTTTTTACCAACAACACGTTGCAGCGCAAGCGCAAAAGCAGCGCTACTTAACGAATCCTAAAGCTTACGATACGTATTTAGTACACGCCGATAAATTTACACATGAACCATGGACTCCTAGCAACTTAAAAGTGGCCCAAGTTTTAAATTTTGACGAGCAGTTTATAACTTTTCAGGTAAGTAACTACAGCTATAAACGTAACAACGGTATTACAACTGCAATGCGTACTAGCTTGTTGGTACAAAACGGTTATTTCTCAACTGACAAAATCACTTTGCCTCGTAGTGAAGTAAAAAGGCTTTACAATGACGAAGTGATTTACGACGTACTGCGCCCCTCAGCAAATAGTTTATATGGGGGGTTTGTAATGTTTCCGCCGAAACCTAAACCGCTATATAAAGGTTTAAAGCTTGATAAAAATAACCAACAAGGCATTACTTATTTTAAAAGTGGGCTGTACAAAGAAGCTGCAGAAAGTTTTAAGCTTGCCGCACATGCCGGCTCGCAATGGGGACAACTAAACCTTGCACAAATGTACCGAGACGGCCAAGGCGTCACTAAAAATGTGCAAACAGCTAAGCATTGGTATGAGCAAGCAATAGCGCAAGGTAATAGTAAAGCGAAATACGAGTTAGAACAGCTTTGTAAAAGCAACCAATGTAAATAGTATTTAAAATAAAGATTAGGCTGCGCTTTAATGAAAATATAAAACAAAGCGCAGCCTAAAAATTCACACAACAGTTATTTATTAAATATTTTTGTATAAGCTAAGTGCAGAATAACAATGCACAGCCCCGCGACTACCCCTAGTAATCCGTCAAATATAAGGGGGGCTAATGTTTCACCAGTGCCATTTAGTAACGACTTACCTATATTTGTTACTTCTAATTGCCAATGATGAAGTAACTCAATACCGTGAGATAAAATGCCACCACCGACTAAAAACATGGCCACCGTGCCAGCAAAGGCTAAAAATTGCATAAGCCTTGGCGCTGCAGCTAATAAGCCTTTACCAAGCCACTCTTTAAATTTATTAGCCGACGTCTTTGATTGATTGAGCAAATACAATCCCGCGTCATCAAGCTTTACAATACCGGCTACGAGCCCGTATACACCTATGGTCATTAAAACGGCTATAACACACAGTACAAGTGCCTGATTTACGAGCGAGGCACCTGCAACCGTTCCTAAGGTGATCACTATAATTTCGGCTGAGAGAATAAAGTCGGTACGTATAGCTCCCTTTACTTTTTGCTTTTCATACTCAACTAAAACAAGCTTCTCACCTTCGTTAGTTACTTCTTCATGATGAGGTAAAAACTTAGCAAATACTTTTTCAGCCCCTTCAAAACATAAAAATAAGCCACCGATTATTAGCAGTGGGGTTATCAGCCAAGGCAGCCATACACTTATGAGCAATGCAGCGGGTACCAAAATAGCTTTATTTAAAAACGAGCCTTTTGCCACCGCCCAAACCACGGGTAATTCGCGATCAGCTGTCACGCCTGTCACTTGTTGAGCATTAAGTGCTAAGTCATCACCCAGTACACCGGCCGTTTTTTTAGTGGCGACTTTACTCATCGTGGCAATGTCATCAAGTAAGGTGGTTATATCATCAAGTAATGTTAAAAGGTTAATGCCTGCCATGTTGCTTCCTAGCTAAAAAATAATGCTATCAACATAGCTTAATCCGTAATTTTCACCAACGGTTAATTTTGCTTTGTTATGCTGATTAAACGCAGTGATTTTTAGCAGTGGTAAACTTACTTAGGGGAAATTAATGAAAGCATTGGTGGTTATTTTTACAAGCATGCTGACTTTATCAGCCTGTAATGATGCACCCAAAAATAGCCACTATGTATGCAACGATCATGCAGTAAAATTAGCCCACCAAGGTGATATTGCAATTCTTACTTTACTTGGGCAAACGTATGCGCTTAATAAAGAGCCTAGCGCATCAGGGGTTAAGTATATTAATGAGCAAGTGCTATTTTGGTCAAAAGCCGATGAAGCGATGTTGATTGTTTCGGGTAAAAAATACCACTGCCAGCTTCAACAAGCGGACACCTTATAACTTTGTCCTTCGCGATTTAAACTTTTTCTTTTTTCTCATCGTAATAACTAACCTGTTTTACACTATCAGACCCTTAACAACTGCACATGCATTTGTTGTTTAGTTGGGTATAATACTTTCACTTTTTTGCTTAGTAGCGGCCTACCATGAAATATAAAGATTTACGTGATTTTATCGATTTGCTTGAAAAAAAAGGCGAACTTAAACGTATTACTCAAGAAATCGACCCGTATCTTGAAATGACCGAAATTGCCGACCGTACATTACGTGCTAAAGGCCCCGCATTATTGTTTGAAAACCCAAAAGGTCACAGTATGCCTGTGCTTACAAACTTATTTGGCACACCCAAACGCGTTGCTATGGGCATGGGCCAAGAGGATGTAAGCGAGCTACGTGAAGTTGGCAAGCTACTTGCCTTTTTAAAAGAGCCCGAGCCACCAAAAGGCATTAAAGAAGCACTAGGCCAGCTACCTGTTTTTAAACAAGTGCTCAATATGCCCGCTAAAGAAGTCAAAAAAGCCCCTTGCCAACAAGTTATTCTAGAAGGCGACGAGGTTGATTTAACTAAGCTACCAATACAACATTGTTGGCCAGGCGATGCAGCCCCTTTAATTACGTGGGGTTTAACCGTAACAAAAGGGCCATATAAAAAACGTCAGAATCTGGGTATTTACCGCCAGCAGCTCTTAGGTAAAAATAAAATTATTATGCGCTGGTTATCACACCGCGGTGGTGCACTTGATTTTCAAGAGTGGTGCAAAGAAAACCCCGGCGAACCTTACCCTGTTTCGGTTGCATTAGGGGCTGATCCCGCCACTATTTTAGGTGCCGTTACACCTGTGCCAGATACGTTAAGCGAATATGCCTTTGCTGGCTTACTGCGCGGTAGTAAAACGGAGGTTGTAAAGTCTATTTCAAATGACTTACAAGTTCCTGCCAGTGCCGAAATAGTACTTGAAGGCTACATTATGCCAGGCGAAATGGCGCCTGAAGGGCCGTATGGCGATCACACAGGTTATTATAATGAAGTCGATGACTTCCCCGTAATGACGGTGACCCATATAACACATCGTAAAAACCCGATTTATCACAGCACTTTTACAGGCCGTCCGCCTGATGAACCGGCAATTTTAGGTGTAGCATTAAACGAAGTGTTTGTACCTATATTGCAAAAGCAGTTTCCAGAAATCGTCGACTTTTACTTACCACCTGAAGGCTGCTCATACCGTATGGCCGTGGTAACCATGAAAAAACAATACCCTGGTCATGCTAAACGCGTAATGATGGGCGTATGGTCGTTTTTACGTCAGTTTATGTACACTAAGTTTGTTATTGTTTGCGATGATGATGTAAATGCCCGTGACTGGAACGATGTTATTTGGGCCATCACCACCCGTATGGACCCAGCTCGAGACACTACCTTAATTGAGAATACACCAATAGATTACCTCGACTTTGCATCGCCAGTATCTGGGCTTGGTTCAAAAATGGGCATGGATGCAACAAATAAGTGGCCAGGTGAAACCGACCGCGAATGGGGCGAGCCAATCGTTATGGATAAAGCAACAAAAGACCGTGTTGACGAAATTTGGCAAAGCCTCGATATACTTTAAGCACGCTGACTAAATATAAACAGGCTATAAAATAACCCCGCAGATATGTTAACATCACCGTACTTAACTGCATATCTGCGTAAACGCTGCTAAAAGGTATAAAATGCAAACATTAAAAGCTGAAGTTGTTGCCATCAGCCCACTTACAGAATTTGTACACAAAGTAATTTTAAAGCCTCAACAACCTGTTACGTTTGAAGCTGGTCAGTACATGCAACTTGTACTTGGCGAAAAAGACAAGCGCGCATTTTCGATTGCAAGTCGTCCATCGCAATGTGATGAAATAGAGCTTCATATTGGCGCATCTAAAGCCGATTCATACGCAATGCAATCGCTTGAGCATTTACGTACTGCGCATCAAAATAACACACTGGTTGATATAGAGGCCGGTTTGGGTGTATCGCAACTGCGCTTACAATGTGAACGCCCTATTATTTTATTAGCCGGTGGCACAGGTTTTTCTTATGCAAAATCAATGGCTGATCACTTAGCAGAAATAAACTGCGATCGTCCTGTGTTATTTTACTGGGGTGTTAAAGAAGAGTCAGCATTGTATGCTCACAGCGAAATGCAAGCATGGGCGCAAAGTAACGAGCACTTTAAGTTTATCCCTGTTGTAGAAAACCCATCAGCTAATTGGCAAGGCCACACTGGTTTTGTACACAAGGCAGTAATGCAAGATATTGTGTCGTTAGAACCTTACGACATTTATATGGCTGGTCGTTTTGACATGATTGGCATTGTGCGTGATGACTTCATTGCTCATGGCGCTGTTCGTGAGAACATGTACGCTGATGCATTTGCATTTATTAAATAAATTTTATGTACAGTACTAAGGCGCCTTCTGGCGCCTTTATTATTTCTATCGAATTTAATACATTGATTGGTATAGCCTATTAAACTAATCAATATAAACAATTTCCTAAATTCTTATCTATAAACCATACTTTGTATAGAACATCAGCGGGAGAGACCCAAATGTTAAATACAAAAGTAAAAGATTTTATGCAACGTAAGTTGCCACACATTACCCCAAATACCGAAATGACCACCGCTATTAGTGAGCTACAAAAGTTTAAGCTATTAGGTGCGCCCGTATTCGATGACAATAAATCATTAGTGGGCTTTATCTCTGAGCAAGAGCTTTTAAAACCACTAATGCAAAGCAGCTATTTTTGCGACGGCGTTGTAAAAGTTGCTCAGCTTATGCAAACCAATGTTGTTACCGTCAACGCCGATACCAATATTATTGAACTTGCCGAGCAAATGAAAACAGGAAAGCCAAAAAACTACCCCGTTGTTGAAGGGGATACCGTGATAGGGCTGATTGGCCGAAGTGATATATTAAAAGCACTGTTTGATAATTACGTGAGCTGCCAAACAAAAGTGAGCTAACACAAAAAATGCCGCGAATAAGCGGCATTTTTTATATCAAATATATCAAACGTGTTTAACGTGTTGCAGCAAGCGTGGTTAACGCGGCTTTATCGCTATCGCTTAAAAATGCGATCTCTAGCGCATTTGCTTGCGCTTTTTGTATATCGGCTTGTGTTAAACCGGCCTTTGGTGCAGCCACTGAGTACTCATGCTCAATTTCGATACCTTCTACAGCCGGATCGTCGGTATTAATACACGCTAAAATACCATGATCTAAAAATTGCTTAAGTGGATGTTTAGCTAAATCGCTTACAGTACTCGTTTGAATATTACTGGTTAGGCATGATTCAATACCAATGCGGTTATCACGTAGGTAATCCATTAATTTAGAATCTTCAATTGCTTTTACCCCGTGCCCTATTCGGCTAGCCCCTAATTCGTTAATAGCTTGCCATATACTCGCAGCGCCAAGTGCTTCACCAGCATGAATAGTGGCAGCCAAATATACATCTCTTACTTGCTTAAAGTGGTCTTTAAAAAGCTCTCCCGGAAAGCCTATTTCGTCACCGGCTAAATCAACCGCCACCAAATCATTTTTAAAGGCAAGTAGTGCATCAAGCTCGTGCTGACAGGTTTTAACCCCATAAGTACGCGACATAATTCCAATTAAATTTGCTTTAATGTTTGCGCCTTGAGTCGCTGATTTAATTCCATCAACAACCGCCTCAACCACTCCTTGTGGGTGCAAGCCTTGGCTTTGTGCCATATAGTAAGGGCTAAAGCGTAGCTCTACATAATCAAGCCCTTGCGCTTGCGCATCTTCAATATTTTCAACCGCAATACGCCTACAGGCATCGTAATCGCCCAGTACCGTTACACCCCAGTCAAGCTTTTGTAAAAAAGCCATTAAATCAGGCTCAGGATCAATAACTTGTACATGAGGAATTAGCGCCTCTACGTTATCGGCAGGTAGCGTAATATTAAACTGTCGACCAAGCTCTAGTATGGTTTGCGCACGTACATTGCCATCGAGATGGCGATGAATATCTAGCAGAGGTAATTTTTTATTAATCATAATAGCGACTCGGTTAGGTTAAAATTGCGCGCATGATACGCAGGTACAGTTATTTTTCAAGTGTAGAGCAGTTAAAGTAAATATTAGCGGTCATATGTCTGCTTTTTACTCAATAAGTGAACAAATTTAGATTTTTGTTCACTTATTTTGATGGGATAAATGGTGCCAGAGTGTTTTAAATAAGGTATTTGCCTCAATAGGTTTAGTAATATAATTATCCATACCGCTGGCAACGGCTTTTTTCACATCATCATCGTGTGCATTAGCAGATAAGCCAATAATTGGTAGGTCAAGCAGACCAAGCTCATTACGAATAACTCGCGTGGCTTCTAGGCCATCCATTTTTGGCATTTGTATATCCATGAGCACAAGGTCGTAAGTATTCTCAGTCAGTTTTTCAATCGCCTCAAATCCGTCGTTAGCAATATCCGCAATACAGCCTTTAGTTTTTAAAATGGCACTAGCAACATGCTGGTTTAAAGGATTATCTTCAACAAGTAGTAACTTATAATCAGTAAAAGAAAGCTCGCTTACGTCTATTTCGTCATATTGTTGCTTTATTTGCTCAGCCTTAGGGAGCGGCGAATAAATGGGTAAGCTAAAGGTAAACGTAGAGCCATGCCCTTCATGGCTTATTAAATCAATATCTCCACCCATTAATTGCACAAGCTTTTTACAAATACTTAGCCCTAAACCGGTGCCACCATACTGACGCGAAGTAGAGCTATCAGCCTGTGAAAACGGTTTAAAAAGTTGCTTTTGTGCGTCTTCACTTATACCAATGCCAGTATCGTTAACACTAAAGTAAGTCATTTTTTTAGACTGCCATACTTTAAGCGTTACACTGCCTTTTGCAGTGAACTTAATGGCATTGTTAATTAGGTTAAGTAAAACCTGCTTTAAACGTATAGGGTCGGTGTTTATTACTAAATTACTCGATTTATCGTAATCAAGTATCAGTTTGAGCGACTTTGCATCTACATCAAACTGCAGTAAATTAGCGACCTCTTCACATAATGCGTTTACATTTATAGGCTCTTGAATTAAATCGAGTTTGCCCGCTTCCATTTTTGAAAAATCAAGTACGTCATTTAACACTCTTAACAATACACCCAGTGCACCATCGGCTTGTTCAATATAACTGCGTGCTTGCTGCCACTCTTTTTGCTGCAAGGCTAAATAATGCAGCCCCTTGATGCCATTAATAGGCGTGCGAACTTCGTGGCTCATATTTGCTAAAAACTGGCTTTTAGTTTCATTGGCTTCATCAGCCTTTTGCTTTTCTAAGCGTAAAGTTTTAGTTTGCTTAGCAACTTGCTCACGTATACGTATATTGGTACCCGTTACCGATATTAAAAAAGTTATCAGCAACCAAACAAATAACATACCGGCTATTTGCGCAAGCCAATAAACTAACCATGACCCCCTTTGCATTGGCTGGTGCAACTCTACCTGCCACACCCGCTTACCAACCAATAACTTGTAGTCTTTTAACGGCAATAGTTGCTGATGGTCGGCAATAAAAATAGGCTGGACATTATTCTCTGTCGTGGTATCTGTAAAGCTCACCGCAACACCGTTGTTTTGATCAAATAACACCGCGTTTGATAGCCTCTCCAAACTAACCACAGCGACCACAAAACCTTTAAAATCGTCTTCGGTAATGTTGTTGCCAAACACCGGATGAAAAAACAACACGCCGCGCTCAGCTTCGTTTTGTACTAAATTTATTGGCTCACTAATTACCAACTCATTTAACACTTTTGCCTTTATTAGCGCAGCTCGCCTTACCTCATTTGAGGCAAGGTCAAAGCCAATTACATCTTCATTTCCCGATAGCGGGTATGCGTATTGGACAGGGTAGTAAAAATCTCGTGGGGGAGCGGCCTGCCAAGTGCCGTCATTTGCTTTTTCTTTTAAGCTATACTTAGCCAACTCTGTGTGGTTATTAGCTTCTATATACTGAGCAACACTTTCGCTAGGTAAATAAGGCACCCACTCAAATGCTAAAATTTCTTGGCTGTAACTAAGCTGCTTAGAAGTAAACTGCTTAAACTCAGTAAAACTCACACTGTCACTACTCGAAAAAAAGGTTCCCAATAAGGCAAGGTGGGCTGTTATTTCGTTAATTTTATTATTGATAGCATCTTGCGTGGCTAATATTTTCAACTCTTCTTTTTGAATATTTTTTTCTTTTTTTACACTGGCTGCACCATAAAAACTAATGCTTATAACCATATAAATTAACAATGAGGGCAATATAACTTGTAGACGGTAATTCATCTGCGAATAGTTAAATGTAGCCAACATTAGCGGGGTAAAGACAAGCACCCCAATGCTGTCGCCTATCCACCACGCTATAAACGTATCCCAGCCAGCTTGAGATACAATAACGCTATTAAAAATTAACAGGCTCGTCCCCACACCTGCAGCTATAACGCAGCATAAAGGGCCTGCTACAACGAGGCTTTGAATACAGTGCTTTAAAGAGGATAAGTCAAGCGGCGCTTTAATCACTTTAGTGACTAACTGGCTACCTAACCATGCTTGAAACGTAGATGCTAAAGTAACAGCCGCCGCATGTGTAAATACACTTAGCTGAAATATCGCTGTGGCATTTTCTAAATGAATTAAGTTAGTACAAAAAGCGCCTAAAACAATACCTAGTAAGCTCTTTCTGCCCCAAATTAAAAAGCCAGCAAGCGCAATCCCTGAGGGCGGCCACACAGCGACTGCATAACCTTCTATTGCTAATAGTAAATTGCTGAGATATCCGGTAAAAAAGTAAGCGCACGCTAAACTTACAGTGACAATTAAAAAGTGTTTCAACCCAATGCTCCCGAATATCAAAGCTGAAAAAGTATAAGTGTAGCCTTTATTGATACAAAACGAGTGCTTTATCGGCTTGCGCTGTATTTT
This sequence comes from uncultured Pseudoalteromonas sp., assembly GCF_963922945.1. Classification (GTDB taxonomy): domain Bacteria; phylum Pseudomonadota; class Gammaproteobacteria; order Enterobacterales; family Alteromonadaceae; genus Pseudoalteromonas. The sequence goes on from NZ_CAWUKC010000029.1 coordinate 23,113, forward strand.
TGTAGCTAATAGTTGCTTGCTGAGCAAATTGCTCTTTATTTTCGATATTTAAAGCTTTATCAAAAACTTTTGCAGCTAACTCATAATCGCCTTGGGCATTAGCTAAACACGCAAGAGAGAGCAATAATGCGTTATTCGCGTCATCTTTTTTTAGACGCTCTTGAATACTGGTTTGTAGTTTTACAGCGTCTGCTGATGTGGCATTACTTAATATATTGGCAAGTAAAGCATGTTGCTCGTCGTGCTTAACCATTTTAATTAAGTCGCTTTCAATAGTACTTAACTGGCCTACTTTAGCCATTTGCATTAAGTAAGCTGTATTAGCATGAGCTTGTAGCTTTTTAGGAAGCTGTTTATATTTTTCAGTAATTTTATCGCTAGCTTGTGCGTTGAAATAGGCAGTAAACAGCTGAGTCCACTGTACATCGTTGAGGACTTTTTTACGAAGCAAGCGCGGTAAAAACTCTTCAAGTGCACTAAAGTGCTGTTGTTGTACAAGTATTTCGGCATATAGCTTTAGCTCAAGCGCCGTGGCTTTTTTTGAATCTACGTTAGCGCGCATTTGCGATTCTATTGCACTACTGTCACCGCTGGCTATCCAAAGTTTAGCAACCTTGAGCTGTTGCTCTGGACTAATTTCAAATAAGCGTTCGAGTGCTTTATCTGCTTGATTATTAGCAAGCGCCGCTTTTGCTAATAACGCTAATCGTATATCTTCAAACTTACTGGGTACACTATTTCCAGACAACGCTTTTTCTACGAATTCATAATCATCGTTTATGGCACTCCACAGAGCCTGCTCTATCGCAGCTTGTTTACGCTCTTCACTACGCGCAAAAAAACCGTGCTTCGTTTTGTGGTAAATCGACAATAAATAGCGCACAAGTTTATAAGTTAAATACAATATGGCTGCGGTAATTGCTGCCATAATACAAAACGAAACAATCGTGCCTTCAATTGTGGTGTTATTAAATGAGATCAGCACATAGCCTTTTTCATCTAGCACAAATGGCGTAATCGCTAAAACTAAAACAATAGCAACAATTAATACTATCAGCCCTATCATTGCGCCCACTCCTTAACCTGCTGTGTACTTTGTAAATTTACTTCAGGGTTAAAATTTAGCGGCTCTTTTTCTAGGCTGGTCAACGCGTTTATAACTGCTTTTGTCGCCTCATCACCTTGCTTAAAGTACTCATTAACCAAACGCTTTGCTTCACTTATAGCACTAAAGTAAATGCTCGCTTGCTTGCTCATTAATGCATCCTGCGCTTGAGTGACATTTAATTTAATACGCTGATTTATTAGGTGGCGCTCCTGATCGGTTAACAGGGGTTCTATCGCAACCCCTTCGTGCTGACGAATAGTAATAAAGCTATCAACTAGCTTACTCCAGCTGTTACTTAGATTTTGCTGCCAATCACTGACATCTTCGCTTAATGCATTCTCGTTAACTTGCTCTGCTTCTTCAGGAATGTTTACCGCATTAAAAGCTAAGTTATCAATAGTAGCTAAAACACTATTAAGTTTTAAGTAAATGGCCTCAGTCGGAATAGGTTGTAGGCTATCTAACGTTTGAATGTCTTGTGTTATCGCTTGGCGAACAGCAACGGTACCTGGGTATTCGCTAAGTAGTGCATCTAAGCGTTTAAGCACAGCGCTTGCACCTTGATAATCTCTTTCTGCCCACAGTTTAAATTCAGCCATGCGCTGTAAGCTGGTTACCTCTTGCGGGTTGAGCGAAGCGCCTTGCTGCTGCGCTTGTTGCAATGCCGCTTTTAATTGTTGCTGGTTATTTTCAGCACTTTCAGAGAGCGCCGCAGCCACTTTCTGCTCACTATTAAACAAAGCTTGCTGCAAATTAGCTTGTGCCGATTTAAGCGCTTGTAGCTCTTGAGCGAGAAGTTTATTTTGCTCATTCAGCTCATTAAGGGCTGTATTTTGCGTTTTACCTGCATTTAACTTTTGGTAAAACTCGTAACCAACACCACTTGCCACAATAAGTGAAATAACAAGCGCAAGAACCGCTACTTTACTTACTTTTTGCTTATTACTTGCCGCACCTGTTGCACTTACAGGTTCTTTTTTATTTAAAGGCGCAGCTGGCTTAGCTGTTTTTTTGTTATCTGCCGTTACTGGCTTTGACTGTTCGCTCATTTTGCTACCTTGCTGGTTTATGCAGGAAAACATAGCGTTATCGCTTGCCCCTGCAGCAATGTTTATATTAGCCAAACTTATTTGTTGCTGCTGTAAATAGGCGGCTATACGCTCGCTAGCAACGTAAAATCGGCACTGTTGTAACCACTGTAACTGTTTGTCAGTTAGGTTATTAAATATTGCATCAACTGCTGCATTACTAGTTATGACTATACCTTGTACTTTCAGGCTTTGCCAGTGGTCTGTCCAGTTGGTTTTTTCAGCACTTATTGGCTCACGCTTATAAACAACGCAACTGTTTAAAAATGCTCCACGCGCTTTGAGGGTTTTGGCAATATCTGGGCGGCCAGCGTGGCCTTTAACTAAAACAATATTGCAGCCATCAACCTCAGCTAAAGACTTTAGTGCTAATAAGCCTTCTGAATCATACTGTTTAGGCAGTGCAGCTCGAACACCGAACACGTCATAAATAGTATCCGCGGTTTGTTGACCTACTGCGTAAAATTGCGCTTTGGTATTAATTGTTGGCTTTAATTGCGCAAGCGCAGTAACCGCATCTTGGGAGATAAAAATTATTTTATCAGCGTTAATTAGCGGGCTAAGTTCGCCAGTGGAAGGGGTAAGGTATGATAGTTTTAAAACAGGGAATAATGACGCCTGATAACCCGCTTGCTCAAGTTGCTGAGCAAGGGCTGCGCCTTTTCCTTCGGGCCGAGTTATCAGGATATGTGTCATTTATGCGTCTCTATATACTTCGGCTAATATTTTGTCGGCACCTTGTGCTAATAGCTTTTTAGCAAGCTCAACACCAATAGCTTCTGCATCATTTATATGACCGGTTACTTCGTCATATAAAATTTCACTCCCGTCAACCGCGCCCACTAAGCCACGTAAATGCACTTGTTCGCCATCAACTAATGCATACGCACCAATAGGTACTTGGCAGCCACCTTCTAAATGGCGATTCATAGCACGCTCTGCATTTACGCGAATGCGCGTTTGATTATGCTCAAGCGGGGCCAGTAAAGCTTTTGTTACTTCATCATCAACGCGACACTCAATACCTACAGCACCTTGACCGTTAGCAGGTAGCGAAACCTCTGGCTCAATATAATCAGCAATACGTTCATCCATTTTTAAACGTAGCAGCCCGGCTGCAGCTAAAATAATTGCATCGTACTGGCCATCATCTAATTTGGCCAAACGCGTATTCACGTTGCCACGCAAATCTTTAATTACTAGATCAGGACGCATAGCTCTAATTTGGCACTGACGACGAAGGCTAGAAGTACCGACTACAGCACCTTTTGGTAAGTCACTCAACGTGGCATAGTTATTTGATACAAATGCATCGCGTGGGTCTTCACGTTCACAAATTGTGTGCAGTGCTAAGCCCTGTGGAAACTCAACAGGTACATCTTTCATCGAGTGAACGGCAATATCAGCTCGGCCATCTAACATTGCTTGCTCAAGTTCTTTAACGAACAAACCTTTACCACCAATTTTTGCCAGTGGTGTATCTAAAATAATATCCCCTTGAGTAGACATAGGGACTAATTCTACGCGTACATCGCTATGAAAATGCTCAAGCTGTGCTTTCACAAACTCTGCCTGCCACAGTGCTAGAGCACTTTTACGGGTTGCAATGCGTACTAACTTTGTTTTTTCTGTCATAGGGTATCCAAATAGTTACAGCAAAAAGCCAAGCTTAATTGGCTAAAATTCTAAATTCTTTTTGAGCAATTAAATTACCTTGTTCATCAACCACATCTACGCGCCAATGGCCAGTTTGCGTAGTCATAATGTTTTTGGTTGAGTAGGTCCGGTAGCGCGGTGAAGTAACGTCTAACGAAATCTCAGCCATCACCTCGCCTTCATAAAGCCATACATGCTTTACTTGTTGGCCTTGTAGGTTTTTAAGTTCACTAAAAAACGAAAGCGCGTCTTCAAACTGATTCAAACGAATATCAGCAGCAAATACATTGGTGGGCTCGCGCTTACTTACTTTTCGAGTCAGTACTGCACGGCTAATTTTACTTGTATCAATTTGCGCCCCTAGTGCAACACTTGCAATATGCGCATTCGCTGCAAACTTTTCGCTACTTGCCAGCGCACCATCCTCACTTTTTATTTCAGAAAGTGGATCACTCAAAGAGTGACTTACTGCTCGATTACTAGGTTGCACACTAATTAACTCATCAGCGCTATCACTTTGCTGACTACTCATAGTTTCAGTATTAGTATCTCGCTTCTCAAGCAATGCTGTTGACGCTTCATTTGTAGCTAGTAGAGCATTCTCTACAGGCACATCATCGACTGCTTGCAATGAATCTGTAGAGGGAGCTGTGTGTGCTATTTCGCTTGCACTTATATGCTTGTTAGCATTGGCGGCGTCGTCGCTCTGCTGGGTCTCACTAATGCGCGCGTTATTATCTTGCAGGCTATTATCAACATGCAACTCTTGCTCATTAGGTTGCTCGCCCTGCTCAGCATTTACTGAGCTAGTTAAGCCGTATACAACCGCGGCCGAGGTCATTGCTACCAACATAGAAACACTCACAATACGACGCCAATGCCACTCGTAACTTACATTCGGTACACTATTTTGTGGTTCGCGTTTTACATTTGCTTTAATAACTATTTTTTGACTCATATTGACCTCAGCGGCTCCAAATTAGCTTAAACGGGCAATTAACCATTGGCGAATAGCTTGCAGTTCTTCTGCGCAAACTTGATGAGCCATAGGGTATTCTTGCCAGCTTACATCCATGTTATGTGCTGTTAATATTTCAAATGCATGCCTGCCGGCACTATGCGGCACAACATTATCTTGGCTACCATGTGCCATAAATACATTTAAATCGGTATGTTTTGCTTCTTGTGCTAGTTTTTCAGGCACGCATATATAAGTAGACAATGCCATAACACCTGCCAGTTTGTGCTCAAATCGCGGTGCCAAATGTAAAGACACAACGCCACCTTGTGAGAAGCCCGCCAAAATAATTTTATTGGCCGGTATGCCGTTTTTAATTTCTTGATTGATCAGGGCTTGCACTTTTTCGGCTGAATCTCTCACGCCTTGTTCATCGGCACGCTTATCTAATTCTATAGATTTTATGTCGTACCACGAGCGCATTTCCATGCCACCATTTATGGTGACCGGTTGAATAGGCGCATGCGGAAAAACAAAGCGCACACCAAGCTCACTCGGTAAATTTAGCTGCGGTGCCACAGGGGCAAAGCCATCACCAGAGTCGCCCAAACCATGCAGCCAAATAACCGTGGCTTTATGCTCACCTTGAGCCGGATATTCTGCAAATGCTAAACTCATAAGCTCGATTGCCACTTAATTTCTTGGCCAGCTTGGCGAGTAGACGCTTGGTTCATAAACTCCCAAAACTCTGCCCCCGAGCGGTTATCAATCCATTGGCCGTCACGCATTTCAAAGTGGTGACCATTAAATTTAGTCGCAACCCATACTTGATGCAAAGGCGCTTGTTTGTTAATTACAATCTTACTTTTATCAGGGAAAATGATTTCTAAAATACCCTCAGCCGACTCGTAATCTAAATCTGCTTCACAATCATCAACTTGCTCTTCAATTGTGTACATGAGCGCTTCGGCTAATTGGTGATATTCACTTTCGGTCATAGTAACTTTCCTTTGCAGGCGAGCTGCGTAATATTGGGTACGGTTTGTATGCAGCTAGTGTAACAGGAATAAAATCATCCGCGAATAGCTGCATTTTTTAGATATTCTGTTACTCTGCGATTATAAAGCCAGCAACCGTATTAATCTAATGAAAGCGACACATACCTCACAATTAAAACGACTATTTATAAGTACTTTACTGCTAAGTGCATTAGCTGGCTGCGGCCAAAGTGGGCCTTTGTATTTGCCAGAGCAACCACGCGAGCAAAGTAAACCTCAAAATACAGTGCAGCCAACCCCCGTAGAAAACGCCAATACTGAACAAGTACAGGAGCAATAAATGGATTATTTTAATTATCAAAACAATCAATTATTTGCCGAAGATGTGAGTGTTGCTGCTATTGCTCAGCAATATGGTACGCCGTGTTACGTGTACTCTAGAGCCACGTTTGAGCGTCATTATTTAGCTTTTGCAAACGCCACCAAAAACCATAAAAGCTTAGTGTGCTATGCGGTTAAAGCTAACTCAAATATTGCAGTGTTAAATATTTTAGCGCGTTTGGGGGCCGGTTTTGACATAGTATCGAAAGGTGAACTAGCACGTGTAATAAAAGCCGGCGGTGACGCTAGTAAAGTGGTCTTTTCGGGCGTAGCTAAAACCGCTGACGAAATTGCGTATGCACTAAAATTAGGGATTAAATGCTTTAATGTAGAATCAATTTCTGAGCTTGAACGCATATCAGAGGTAGCATGTGAGCTAAATTTAGAAGCGCCTATTTCTATTCGCGTTAACCCCGATATAGATGCAAAAACACATCCGTATATTTCTACCGGCTTAAAAGAAAATAAGTTTGGGATTGATATTCAAACGGCTGTGAGTGTTTATCAGCATGCGGCGTCTTTGCCTGGCCTAAAAGTAACAGGCGTAGATTGCCACATAGGCTCGCAATTAACAGAAGTTAAGCCTTTTTTAGAAGCGCTTGATAAGCTAATGGCATTAATTGATGAGCTTAAAACAAATGGTATTGAGCTTACGCATTTAGACATTGGTGGTGGATTAGGCGTTCCTTATAATAATGAACAGCCGCCTCACCCAAGTGAATATGCTGCGCAAGTTACCGAGCGCTTAGCCAATTACAAACACCTTGAGCTAATTTTTGAGCCTGGGCGCGCTATAGCTGCTAACGCCGGCATTTTAGTAACGCAGGTTGAGTTTATTAAGCAAAACCAAGAGAAATTTTTTGCTATTGTTGATGCTGGCATGAACGACATGCTTCGCCCTTCGCTTTATCAGGCATGGCAAAAAATTATTCCGGTATCGGTGCGCAGTGACGACACCCCAACACATAACTTTGATATTGTGGGTCCTGTGTGCGAAACCGGTGACTTTTTAGGAAAAAACCGCGAACTTGCGCTTAAACAAGGCGACTTATTAGCACAACGAAGTGCCGGTGCCTATGGTTTTACAATGAGTTCAAACTACAACTCTCGCCCACGCGTGGCCGAAATAATGGTAGATGGTGAGCAACACCACCTTATTCGTGAACGTGAAACAATCGAGAGCCTTTATCAAGGTGAGAAAATTTTACCATAAACGTTTTTGTTAAGGCGCTGCTCTGTGGCATGATTAGCGCAGAGCAACCCCGAATTAGAGCGCTATGTTAGTTAATTTTTCCAAAATGCACGGCTTAGGCAACGACTTTGTTGTAATTGATAACATTACACAAAATGTGTTTTTGTCTCGCGATCAAATAAAAAAACTGGCTGATCGCCACTTTGGTATTGGCTTTGACCAATTACTTATGGTTGAAGCCCCTTACTCCCCCGACCTCGACTTCCATTATCGAATATTTAACGCCGATGGCAATGAAGTAGAACAATGCGGAAACGGTGCCCGTTGTTTTGCTCGCTTTGTGCGTATGAAAGGCTTAACTAACAAACACAAAATTAGTGTTTCAACTAAGTCGGGCAACCTCACGCTATACATAGAAAAAGATGGCCAAGTGACGGTTAACATGGGCCATCCTAATTTTGAGCCTGCTAAAATCCCGCTTAAAGCTAGTAAGCGAGAACTTACCTATATAATAAGAGCGCAAGAGCACACGGTGTTTAGTGGCGCGGTGTCGATGGGTAACCCGCACTGTGTATTAGAAGTTGACGATATAGCAACCGCACAAGTTGATGTACTTGGCCCACTGCTTGAAAACCACGAACGCTTTCCAAATCGTGCCAATATTGGTTTTATGCAAGTGTTATCGCAAGATCATATTAAGCTCAGAGTGTGGGAGCGCGGCGTTAGTGAAACCCTCGCCTGTGGTACGGGAGCTTGCGCAGCAATGGTGATTGGCCATGTGCAAAGTAAGCTTAACAACACAGTACAAGTTGATTTACCCGGTGGTACTTTACAAGTACGTTGGAGCGGCGAAGGTCACCCTGTTCGCATGACCGGCCCAGCCGAGCATGTTTTTGATGGACAAGTTGCGCTATGAGTGAATTAACAAAAGAACAAGTTGCTGAATATTTAACGCAACATCCCAATTTTTTAATAGAGCAGCCACACTTACTTGCAAAGCTTGAGCTACAACACAAAGAGCAAGGTGCTACTTCACTGGTCCATATTCAGCAGCGCCAGCTACGTGAGCACAATACGTTATTAAAAAATCAAATACAGCGTATGAGCGAACACGCGACGCAAAACGAGCTGGTATATCGTTTATTTAGCCAGTGCCATCGCCAACTGTGGACAAACTACGACTTTAATACGCTTGCCGCAAATTTGCGCAATATTATTTGCACCAGCCCGCACATTAGCGAGTGTCGGTTAGTTAAATATCACAGCACGTATGATGCGCTTATTGAGCATCGCCTAAGCCAATTTGGACACTACTTAGGACGCGTTAATCAGCAAGAGCGCGAGCTATTATTTTGCGAAAACACGCAATCTTCTGCAATCTACTTAATTGGTTCGACAGAAAACCCCGTCGCAATATTGGCCTTTGGCAGCCATGATGAAAACCATTTTGAACCCGCGCAAGATAACCTGTTTGTGCTTGATTTTGTGCATGCATTGCAACTTAGGCTGTTGGAATTGGCATGAGCGACGAGACGCCTAACACTGAGCAATTAAGTGAGCATTGGCGTACACCCATTTATTTATTTAGTGACTATTTAAAATACGAAAGGCAGTATTCAGAGCATACGGTAAATCAGTATGTCAGCCAGCTAAACTTTGCCGCCCTGTATTTTAGTAAACTATGTGACGACTGGTTTGGCGTACAAGGAGAGCATATTCGTCGCTACAGTATGGCGCTTCGTACAAAACAATTAAGTGGGCGTACCATTAGCTTAAAGTTAAGCTGCATTCGTAGCTTATATAAATTTTTAAAAGCGAAGAATATTGCTCAGCACGCGCATTATCATAACCCAGCGCAGGGTATTAAAGGCCCTAAATTTTCTAAACCTCTGCCTAAAAATCTCGATGTAGATCAGATGGCAAGCCTGCTTGAGATTAACGATGACGACCCATTAGCCATTCGCGACAAGGCAATGATGGAGCTTATGTACTCATCTGGGTTGCGCATTAGCGAGTTAGTTGGCACCAACTTACGTGATATCAACGCTGTTAGCGGTGAAATATTAGTCAAAGGTAAAGGTAATAAAGAGCGCATTATTCCGGTGGGCAGTAAGGCGCTCACAGCACTAAAAAATTGGCTCAATATTCGAGGGCAATTTGCAAAGCCTGATGAAATGGCAGTGTTTTTAAGTAGTAAAAAAAATCGTATTTCGGTTCGCCAAGTTCGCCTGCGCATGCAAGAGTGGGGCATAAAACAAGGTATTAGCTCACAGGTACACCCGCATAAACTGCGTCACTCGTTTGCCTCTCATATTTTAGAATCATCTGGCGATTTACGTGCTGTACAAGAGTTGTTGGGGCACAGCAGTTTATCGGCTACGCAAGTATATACCCATTTAGATTTTCAGCATTTAGCTAAAGTGTACGACAACACTCATCCACGCGCTAAAAAACAAACCGATTAGGAATGTAATTATGATCCGATTTAATCGTGCTCCTCGCCCTTTTTCAGTTATGAGCTTTGATTTAGACGACACCCTGTATAACAACCACCCAATAATAAAAGCCGCGGTTAAAGCCCAGCAAGATTATTTAAACGCGCTTCCTAGCTACTTACAACAAGGCCCGAAATACTGGCAACAATGCCGCAATGAGGCCGTAATACAGTTACCAGAGCTTGCTGATAATGTAACTAAATGGCGCCAACATACGCTACGCTTAGCCCTTTCAAAGCTGGATTTAAGCGATCAAGAAGTAGAACACCATGCCAATGCTGCCTATAACGCCTTTGCCGATGCACGCAGTAAAATAGTGGTAACCGACGACGTACTAAAGCTGCTAGATGATTTAGCCCAGCACTTTAAGCTGATTGCAATAACCAATGGCAATGTTGAAATTGAGCGCTTTAACTTACGCGATAAATTTGAGCTAGTACTGCAAGCCGGTATGCACGGTAAAGCCAAGCCCCACGGCACCCTGTTTGATAAAGCCGCCGAGCACTTAAACGTGGCTAAAAGTGAAATTTTACACATTGGTGATAGCTTAGATACCGACGTACAAGGCGCCAATAATGCTGGCTGCCAATCAGTTTGGTTAAACGACCAAGGCGTTACTTATGCCTACAAAGGCCTAGCCGATGTTGAAATTGCAAATATTCATGCCTTAGCGCATTTTATTAAATAGCCTAAATACACCTAAGAGGTTGCAATGAGCCATTATACCAAGCTAATAACCTTGCTATTAATAGGCTCACTTAGCCTCAATGCTTACCTGCTATGGCCAGAACAAGTCGCGGTTGTTGACAAGCAAGAAATTCAAAAAACCTCTGAAAAACCAATTAAAGCGCCTAATAATGAGCTGCTTACTAAGGCTAAACAACAATTTGAGCAACACCAGTTTGACGAGGCGTTTAATACTTACCAGCAACTAAAGCAACACTCACCTCCCCTTGCGCGCACTCTTTACTCTTCGTGGGTTTTGCAATTAAAAACATGGCTAAATACTAACTTATCTCTTAGCGAGCCATTGTTAAACACACTATTAGATCAAGACCCTTACAATACAGAGCTACTTACACTGCAGGTCGATTACTTAATAAATAGTGGGCAAATACAAAATGCAATTATTGCTTTATTTGAACTATACCCGTTGTTAAATGAGCAACAGCAAAGCGCAGCAAATGCGCGGTTGGAAAATCTGACTAAAAACGAGCTTTATAGTTTAAGTGAGCAAAAAAACTGGCAAACAATTATTGAACAAACTCAAATTTGGCTCGATTATCAAAACGACAATAGTCATTTTTTATACGCACTTGCTTATGCTTATTATCAGCTCGAAAACTTTATTAGCGCCTTAACAACGATTGAACGCATGCCATCAAATCACCCACTACAAAACAAAGTCGCTGATTTACATGCAATGATAAAGAAAGCTCAATCGCAAGATGACTTTATTGCGCTTACCCCCTACGGCGCACATTACACAATTAGCGCCGAGCTAAATGAGTCAATCCAAACAAAGCTCATGCTAGATACTGGCGCAAGTATTACCTCTCTTTCGAGTGACGTGCTTAACCAACTCTCACCCAGACCACTGTATTTAGGCGATGTAACCGTAAACACCGCCAACGGGCAAATTAGCGTAAAACGCTACCAAATTGAGTCGTTTAAAGTAGGGATGCAAACTATTTATGACTTTGAAGTGCTCAGTATTGAAAACATCCGCGGCCAAGGCTTATTAGGGATGAATTTTTTATCACGATTTAAATTCAATATAAATCAACAAACAGATGAGTTAGAGTTGAGTGCTAAATAGCTAAAATAAAGGAAAGTACATGGCTTTAAACGCTTTTTTACAGCAACTTGCAGACAACCCTAAAAGCATACAATTTAGCGACACTATGGCGGTAATAGAAGCTAATTATAATTTTACCGCGTGTGGATTTAATAACCACGGGTTACTTAGCTCTGCAAGTGAGAACAACGGCTCATGTAAAATTTTTGCGTTTGCTAAATTAAACGATTTAAGCAAACAAAATACATTAGATTGTTTTGGTAAGTTTTACCGCGAAGACGTGCTACAAAACCCTAAAGGCGATGATCACATGAACATTCGTACGTTTATGTTAGCGCCAGAAGCAACGCCATTTTTAGGCGTTACTTTTGAAGGCGAGCCACTAAAAGCGAAATAGCACTAAACTGCTAAATTAAAGCGTTTTTTCCATAAAATAACGCGTACCAGAGCGCGGATAGTTGTTAAGCTGATACTTAACCACATATCCGCGTTTTTCGTAAAATGGCTTGGCCTGAAAATCGAGTGTATCAAGCTGTGCGGTAGCAGCCCCGCGTTTAATAGCAGCAAGCTCGAGTGCAGTTAAAAGCTTGCCAGCTAACCCCTTGCCACGCGCTTCAGCGCTGCACCAAAGCCAATTAATCATTAGCCAATTACCAAATACGTAACCGCTCACGCCGGCAATTAAGCCGCCTTTTTCATCTACAAATTTATAGCCTAAGGGTACTTTAGGCGCATCAAAATGTTGCGCGTTAAATTCAACTATTTTGGTTCGAAGCGCTGAATTTAACGCATCGGTATTATCTGCTTTTAATTGATACATGTGCCGCCCTTAAAAGAGCAGATACTAGCAAACTGGCTTTATCAAAACAGGTTATTTTTTCCATAAGGTACTTCTAATAAATTACTGGTTGTTTTTTCGGGTTGGCCGCACATTTCATCGTAGGCGCTAGTATGGCGCAGTACCATTTCGGCGTAAGCTATGTTTTCAAACCGTTTTTGAATATGTAGCGGGCTGAGCGCTTTTACAAATTCACCATTTTCTTCAGTAACGTAATACTCTACGTTATTTATAATGACAGACACCTGATAGAGCGCCATTTCAAGAGAGTGGGCTACCACTTTTTGTAATGGTTCGTGTTTTTTTAACTCTGAAAATTTCATACCCATAACAATCGCCTTTTAATAAAAAGTAACTTTATCAATACGCGCCTTTGCTATAATCGCGATCAAATTATTACATCACTGCCTTTTTAATCTTATGAGCAATAAAATTCGACTCGCTAAATACATTGCTCACGCTGGTGTGTGCTCTCGCAAGCAAGCATCACGCTTAATAGATGATGGGAGAGTAACGGTAAATAGTCGCCCTGCTAATCATATTGATCACGTTAACGAGCAAGATGAGGTAATAGTTAACGGCCAACATGTTAAAGGCGCAGCCGATTTAGTTTATTTTGCGTACCACAAACCTGTAGGTATTGACTGTAAATTAAATAAAAATGACCCTGCTAGTCTTATTCACCATTTGCCTACGTTTACTCGTGTTTACCCCATTGGCCGATTAGATAAAGACTCTCGGGGCTTGCTTATTTTGACCAACGACGGTGATTTTTGTAATCAGCTTATTCACCCCGACTTCCACCAGCCTAAACGTTATTTAGTCACGGTAGATAAACCGATTAACAACGCGTTTTGTAAAAAAATGGCTGCAGGCGTCCCTGTTGATAAACAAGTAACCTTACCGTGTGAAGTCACTAAAATAACTGACTATCAATTTAGTATTATTTTAAAGCAAGGGCTTAACAGGCAAATACGTAAAATGGCGCATTACTGCGGCTTTAAAGTAATTGATTTATTTAGAGTGCAATTTAGCGAACTTGCTCTTTCAAACCTAAACCTACCAGAAAACCACTACATAAAAATTAGTAAAACTGATATTTCAAAAATCTAACCTTAGTTTAAATAGCACACAAAAAAGTTAAAAAATAACCTTGCAAAAATAGATTACAGGTGTAGTCTTAATTTAAAGATTACATTTGTAGGCAATAAAGTGATTGAATTATCAAAAGCAGAATTCGACGTGCTTGATGCACTCTGGATTAATTACCCAGCAACCGCCAGTCAAATAATTGAGCGCTTAAGCGATGACAAAAAATGGCACGAAAAAACCATTAAAACCCTACTGGGCCGATTAGTAAAAAAAGGCGCTCTGACCTTTGAAAAAGACGGCCGCCAATATATTTATACCCCTTGTATGGAGCGCGCCGACTACACATTAAAAGAGAGTAAAAACTTTATTGAGCGCTTTTTTAGTGGCCGTATAGCGCCACTGGTAAGCGGGTTTGCTAAATCGGAGCAGCTTTCTCAGCAAGATATAAACGAGCTTAAAAAAGTTATTGATGATTGGGAAAAAAACCAAAAGTAAGGGATTAACATGGTTATTCAAACTGGGTTTAATTGGGTGATTGAACAACAACTTCTATTAAGTATTTTGTTTTGTGGGTTTATTTTACTAGAGCGATTTGGTTTAAAAACCCTCGGCTCAGGCTTTGTATACAAGTCAGCGTGGTTAATACCTGTCGCATTAGTTTTCGCTAATTTACCCAATGCAATAAAACCGCTGCAAAATAGCAATATTAGTCATTACTTAATTACCCCTAACCAGCCCTTTTCTCATGAAATGGGGATTAGCTGGGCACTCATGTATGTACTTATTACTATGGGGTTATTAATAGCCAGTTTTATTACACATACTCGTTTTGTTAAAAGCCTGCAGCTAACTGAGCTAACGCACCTAGAGCACACTCTTGCCACTGGTATTAAAACCTATACCAGCCAATATGTAGCCACGCCAATGGTGGTGGGTATTTTGCAAAGCAAGCTCATACTGCCTAGTAATTACAAAACCCAGTTTGATAAAGCCTCTTTAGCGCTTATTTTAGAGCATGAAACTGTGCACATAAAACGCAAAGATAACTTAATAAATGCCCTGCTGTTACTGGCTACTATTTTATTATGGTTTAATCCGCTCGCTTGGATGGCATATGCAAGTTGTAGGCGCTTACAGGAGCTGACTTGTGATAAACGGGTACTTGCCAATAAAACCACACACCAACATATTTTATACAGCAAAGCCTTAGTTAACTGCGCGGCAAAAACGCCCGCAGGCCTAATGGCTTATTCACACTACGGAGATAAAAAAACCATGTTACAACGACTTACCAATATAAAGTACAGTGGCAGTCACTCATCCCTGGCCAAAGGTGGCTTACTGCTTGTTGCAGCAAGTATGTTAAGCACGCTCGCTATTGCAAAGCAGCCGCAAACAGAGGGTGCCAAACAAGATCATATTTCACCCATAATTCGCATTGAGCCACACTACCCTACTAAAGCCGCCCAACAAGGTATAAGTGGCTCAGTGGTATTAAAATACGATATTGCTGCCAATGGCAGAACAAAAAATATTAGTGTTATTCAATCAAAGCCGACCGGTATTTTTGATAAATCTGCTAAAGAAGCGCTAGCAAAATGGGAATATAAAATCTCTGAGACAGGCTTTAATGATGTGCTCGTACAGCTCGATTTTGCCATAAACAGCGAGGTTGCTAATACTGATTTAATAGAGCGAATTAAAGTATCACATTAATACTATTTAGCTATGCAAGAGCACAAAGCAAGCGCCCTTTTAGGCCGCTTGCTTTGTGGTTTTAATAATAAAATTAAATACTCACTACAATCATGGCAATGGCCGTGCCTAAGCCAATAAACCATACTAGCGAACGGATAATATCTAAGTTCAGCCAATAAAAAGTGCAGTATAAAGTACGCGAAACTATATGGGTCACCGCCAAGGTTTCGGTTACTGCATTTACCGAGTTAGTACCCAATACCACCGCAATCGCAACGGCAAACACTGCAAGTGATTCAAAACAATTTTGATGGGCAGCGAGCGCACGCGCACCAAAGCCCGTTAATTTTGCCTGTTGAGAACGCGGATGTTTATTATCGTATTGGCCAAGCTTTGCCATCGCAATGGCCACCGGTACTTTTGCAAAATAAGGCATTAATACAGCAAGTAATGCGCATACTACTAATATTGTCATAATGTATTCTCTTTTTATAAATCTAGTTATTTGACCAATACATATAACACACATACACAAAAAAGCCGCCCAAACGTTTTATGACTTACGCTGGCGGCTAAACAATAACATCACATTGACTATAGCTAAGTTTACCTATAAAGCCGTGCGGCATAATGTCGCAGGTGATGAATATTCACTATCACCCTTAATGCATCGCATTAATCACTAAAGCTTGTTAACTTAAAGACTTTATTTTTTATCGACTAATACCATGACTTGGATCTTTTTCACTTTTTTAGCCGCCTTTATGCAAGCCTGGCGAAATGCCCTGCAAAGTAAATTAAGCACACATGCAAGTGTAGCTGGCGTAACCCTTTCGCGTTTTGTTTTAGCCGGCCCTATTGCTGCAGTGTATTTATATGGCCTCTATCAATATCAAGACACAGCCATGCCTAGCTTTAATAATGCCTTTTGGGGTTTTATTATTGGCGCAAGCGTTATGCAAATACTTGCCACTGGCTTAATGGTAAAACTGTTTAAAATGAATAATTACGCCATAGGTGCAGGCCTTGCTAAAAGTGAGGCGCTAGTAGCCGCTATTTTAGGGGTATTGTTTTTTGGCTCTGCGCTTAGCCTGCTTGGTTGGCTGGGTGTATTTTTAGGCGCCATAGCAGTACTGTTACTGAGCGGTATAACCAGCGTAAAACGCTTTGATGCAAAAACGGCATTGATTGGCCTTGCCTGTGGTACCAGCTTTGCCCTTACATCGCTGTGGGTACGCGAAGCAAGTTTAAACTCAGGGCTATTGTTCCCACACTCAGCTGCATGGGTTTTACTGTTTGTAATAAGCCTACAAACACTTATATTACTTGGCTATTTATTACTTAAAGAGCCACAAACGCTTAGTAAACTTTGGCAATATAAGGGCATTACAACAGCAATTAGTATTTTTAGCTGTGTAGGCTCTATTGGCTGGTTTAGTGCAATGAGTTTACAGCACGTGGCGTATGTTAAAACGCTTGGTCAGGTAGAGGTATTTTTTACCATGCTAATCGCTGTTTTATGGTTAAAACAACCGCTAAAACGCCAAGACAGCGCAGGGCTATTATTGATTGCAGTGGCCGCGATATTGGTAATGTGAAATTGCAAAGCCTTCACCAGGCTGCTTTTACTCAGGATAGTAGTCTCTTCACACTAAGCAAATGAAACGCCGTCTGTGCGTGGCTAGCACTTTTTTGTACCGTAAAACATCTCTATAAAATATTTCAGCTTTCATACATTCACGTGGCGAATATATTTTATGCTTAATTATTCGTTTTATAATTATCGCAAAAAAGCTTTCAGCACCCACATTATCACGACAGCTCCCTGCACGGCTTCATCGAAAATACAAGATTATATTTCCTTATGAAGGTGAGATGGCCAGCGCTACCTTATTGTCTACCTTGATCATTATACTACTGCAAAACTTCTGCGTATTATTCCAATTCGAATATAAGTGTAAATTTAGCCCCGCCATAAATACTATGCGACAATGAAATATTCGCCCCGTGAAGATCAACTATTTCTTTCACAATAGACAAACCGAGCCCAAATCCAGCCCTGTCTGAATGAACTTCTTGTCGAAAATATGGTTGAAAAACTCGTTCGCTATTTTCCTTTTTTATTCCCTGCCCATCATCTTCTATAAAGATATTAATCTTTTTATTTTGTTTTTGGACGGTTATATATATATTATCTTTGCCATATTTGTCGGCATTTATCACTAGATTTCTTATTGCTCTTGACAGTAAAGAGCTATCCGCTATTAGATTACAAGGCGACTCAACTTTGAGGTGGACTTTACTCTTGCACTCCTGTTGAAACTTTTCGCAATTTAATGCTAAAAAGCCCCCTACCTCTATAGTTTTTTGTTCTAACTTTAGTTCTGCTCTTTCCATTTGAGCATACTGCAGTAACTCTTCTACCATTTCCTCCATAACAAAAATCTGTTTCTCTAAACCACTAAAATGCTCTTGTGATGATTTATCTATTGTTTTGCTTAATAGCT
>NZ_CAWUKC010000030.1:0-40777 GCF_963922945.1 uncultured Pseudoalteromonas sp.
GGTTGATCATACCACGTACACATGCTGTGTCTTCTAACTCAACAGTGTGGTTGATACGACGCAAACCAAGACCGCGTAATGTAGCTTTATGCTTCGGTAAACGACCGATAGAGCTCTTTACTTGTGTTACTTTTACAGTTTTATTTGCCATGGTTTACCCCGTGATTTCGTCAACGCTAAGACCACGTTTAGCAGCGATTGACTCTGGAGAGTTCATGTTCTCTAGAGCAGCAATCGTTGCACGAACGATGTTGATCGGGTTAGTTGAACCGTATGCTTTTGACAATACGTTCTGTACACCAGTTACTTCTAGTACTGCACGCATCGCACCACCGGCGATGATACCTGTACCTTCAGAAGCAGGCTGCATGTATACTTTAGAACCCGCGTGGCGACCCTTAATTGGGTGCTGTAGCGTGTTACCGTTAAGGTCTACATTGATCATGTTGCGACGTGCTTTTTCCATTGCTTTTTGAATAGCAGCTGGAACTTCACGAGCTTTACCATAACCAAAACCTACTTTACCTGCGCCATCACCAACTACAGTTAGTGCAGTGAAGCTAAAGATACGACCACCTTTAACTACTTTAGACACACGGTTTACCGCAATTAGCTTTTCAGCTAAATCAGGCTGTTGTTGCTTTGCTTCTACGTTAGCCATAGTCTACTCCTAGAATTGCAAACCGGCTTCACGCGCAGCATCAGCTAGCGCCTTCACACGGCCGTGATATTTAAAGCCACTGCGATCAAAAGCAATCTTTTCGATGCCTTTGTCAGCCGCACGTTCTGCAACCGCTTTACCAACTGCTTGTGCAGCTGAAACGTTGCCTGTGCCTTTAACTGTTTCGCTAATCGCTTTCTCAACAGTAGAAGCAGCAGCCAGTACAGTACCCTCAGCATTAACTACTTGAGCGTAAATGTGACGTGGCGTGCGGTGGATAACAAGACGCGTTGTGCCTTGTTCAATATAATTTCTACGAGTGCGTTTAGCACGACGTAGACGAGCTGTTTTTTTATCCATCGTCTTACCTTACTTCTTCTTAGCCTCTTTACGGCGTACATTCTCATCTGCGTAACGAACACCTTTACCTTTGTAAGGCTCAGGTCTACGGTATGCACGAATGTTAGCAGCTGTTTGACCAACTAACTGCTTATCTACGCCCTTAACTAGAACTTCTGTTTGGCTTGGAGTTTCAATCGTAATTCCTTCAGGAACTTCGAAATTAACTGGGTGCGAGAAACCAAGAGTTAAGTCTAAAACTTTACCCTTAGCTGCAGCACGGTAACCAACACCTACTAACTGAAGTTTCTTCTCGTAACCTTCATGCGTACCAACAACCATGTTGTTGATTAGAGCGCGAGCAGTACCTGCTTGAGCCCATGCATTAGCTACGCCTTCACGAGGTAAAGTTGTAATAACGTTGTCGTTAAGTTGTACTTCAACAGCATCGTTGATAGTACGCGTTAATTCACCGTTTTTGCCTTTAACTGTGATGTCCTGGCCTTTTAATGTAACTTCTACACCGGCAGGAACATTGATTGGTGCCTTTGCTATGCGAGACATAGTTCCCCTCCGATTAAGCTACAAAGCCAATGATCTCACCACCAACACCAGCACTACGTGCTGCGCGGTCTGTCATTAGGCCTTTAGAAGTTGATACGATAGCGATACCAAGACCACCCATTACCTTTGGTAATTCGTCACGTTTCTTGTAGATACGTAGACCAGGGCGGCTAACACGCTGGATGTTTTCAATTACAGCTTTGCCTTCGAAGTATTTCAACTCGATAGAAAGCTCAGGTTTCGCTTCGCTGTTTACAGCGTAATCTGCGATGTAACCTTCGTCTTTTAATACTTTAGCTACTGCTACTTTCAGCTTTGAAGTTGGCATCGTTACAGATACTTTCTTCGCTGATTGACCGTTACGGATACGTGTGAACAAATCCGCGATAGGATCTTGCAAGCTCATAGTCTTACTCCCGTGATACTATTACCAGCTAGCCTTTTTAAGGCCAGGAATTTCACCGCGCATAGCTGCTTCGCGAACTTTAATACGGCTCATGCCGAATTTGCGAAGGAAACCATGTGGGCGGCCCGTAATGTTACAACGATTACGTTGACGTGCAGGGCTAGAATCACGTGGTAAAGCTTGAAGCTTAAGTACCGCGTCCCAACGATCATCTTCAGATGCGTTAACATCGCTGATGATAGCTTTTAGTGCTGCACGCTTTTCAGCGTACTGAGCAACTAGTTTAGTGCGCTTTGCTTCGCGCGCTTTCATAGAATTCTTTGCCATAACCCTACCCTTATTTCTTGAATGGGAAGTTAAACGCTTCTAACAACGCACGGCCTTCCTCATCAGATTTCGCAGAAGTTGTGATTGTGATATCCATACCGCGTACACGGTCTACTTTATCGTAATCAATTTCTGGGAAGATGATTTGTTCACGTACGCCCATGCTGTAGTTACCACGTCCATCGAAAGACTTAGCACTTACACCACGGAAGTCACGGATACGTGGGATAGCGATTGATACCAAACGCTCAAAAAAGTCCCACATACGCTCGCCGCGTAAGGTTACTTTACAGCCTATTGGGTAGCCTTCACGCACTTTAAAGCCAGCAACAGATTTGCGTGCTTTAGTGATTAAAGGTTTCTGACCAGAGATAGCTTCTAGATCCGCAACAGCGTTATCTAAAATCTTCTTGTCAGCTAGGGCTTCGCCCACACCCATATTTAATGTGATCTTTTCGATCTGAGGGACTTGCATGACAGAGCTGAAACCAAACTTCTCTTGAAGCTCAGCAACTACTTTGTCTTTATATACTTCATGCAGTTTCGCCATCATTCTACTCCAACTATTAGATAGTTTTACCAGTAGATTTAAAGATACGTAATTTCTTACCATCTTCAATCTTGAAACCTACACGATCTGCTTTACTCGTTTCCGAGTTGTAGATCGCAACGTTTGATACGTCGATAGACGCTTCTTTTTCAACAATACCGCCAGCTTGGTTCAATTGAGGAACCGGCTTTTGGTGTTTCTTGATTAAGTTAATGCCTTCGACAAATACTCGACCAGACTCAGTAACAACTGAAAGCACTTTACCGCGCTTACCTTTGTCTTTACCTGCTAGTACGATTACTTCGTCATCACGACGGATTTTTGCTGCCATGATAGACTCCTTACAGTACTTCTGGGGCTAGTGAAACGATTTTCATGAACTTGTCATTACGAAGCTCACGAGTCACAGGGCCGAAAATACGAGTACCAATTGGCTGCAAGTTATCATTTAAGATAACAGCCGCATTGCTATCGAAACGGATCAGAGAACCGTCCGGACGACGAACGCCTTTTTTGGTACGCACAACTACCGCGTTTTTAACATCACCTTTCTTCACTTTACCGCGAGGAATAGCTTCTTTTACAGAAACTTTAATGATATCGCCAACTGCCGCATAGCGACGGTGTGAACCACCAAGGACTTTTATACACTGCACTTTGCGAGCGCCGCTGTTATCAGCAACTTCCAGCTGAGTTTGCATTTGGATCATGTTAATGACCTCCGGTGTAGTAATTACAACTTGCCTTAAATTTGTTTAAAATCAAGGCACTTCGATTAAATCCCACTCAATTAACAACAGAGTTGTCTCTTAAGGGCGGGCAATTGTACCAGCATTGGCTAGTGAGTGGTAGGTTATTTTTTAATTAATTTAATACAAGGGCAGATTAAAACTGAGTAAAAACCGCTATGTAGCTATTTTACAAGTGGTTATAAAACAAACAAGGCGCAATTAGCGCCTTGTTTATTAATTTATGAGTTTAAGCAAAACCTAACCGAAGAGACCTTTTAGCTTATCTTTAACTTTGTCTTTGGCTTTTTCTTTTGCTTTTTCTTTTGCATCATCAAGCCTCTGCTTCGCTTTATCCTTAAGCGCATTACTTACATCTAACTTAAAGCCAACATCATGAAATGGGCCTTTTATACGCAGTGGGATTTTAAAGCCTGTACTGTCATCTGTAGTGCCTTGCCCTTCAATCGAATCAACAATGCCGGTCACTAAGCGATAATCAACATTGGTTTTAGGCAAATCTACATCACCCTCACCGGTAATGCGAATAAGTGGGCTCATCAGTGATAGGTCATTATTATGGCCCACCCCATTAGTAAAGTTAAAGCTACCGGTGAGCGCCGAAAAGTCAGTTTGCTTAGATTCTTCAAAGCCTGTATCTAAGCCTTCACTCACTGCACTTAAGTTACCAGTAATAAGCTCTTTACCTTTGCGAACCATTTCAGCGATATTAGCGCCTTTGACGGCCCCATCAGCAAACTCAAAACCTAGCTCACCGTTTAATGCATTAATAAAGGTTTTTTGACTTTGCCCTGTAGTCGTTAAGTTCCAGTTTAGAGATCCTTTACCCATGAGTTTATCAAAGCCAGCTGCATCACTCAGTAGCGGTTGTGCATCGATTTTATCTAACGAAAAGTTTGTACTAATTTTATAAAGTGTTTGTTTGGCATTAACGGTTACTACACCTTTACCGTTGCCCTCATAAGCAACAAACTTGTCTAGGCTAATTTTAGCTACAGCACGTTTTAGGTTTACCGTTAACTGATTTTCACCAAGCGTAATATCATTGGCTTTTAAACCGCTTGAACGAATAACTACATTGGCATCAAGTGCATTTAACGCACTAAAATCAATTTTAGTATCATCCCAGACAATAGGCTGTGCTTCACTAGGTTCTTCACTCTGTGGCTCTTGCTGCTTTGCTACTGTTTCTGGTAGGTATGGATTTAAATCGAGCATACCTAAGTCAATATCGGCGTTTACAGCTAAGCGATTACCTAGGTTAAGCTCACTTTTGCCTTTTATCTCTAGTTCATCTAACGTCGCAATTAGCTCTTCAAGATTAAATGTTTCACCCGCTAGGTGCATTTTACCGTTAACACTAAAGGCATTAAACGCGTTTTGTTTAGCATTTAAGTCTACACCCTGCCAAGCTGCAAGCTCTTTGACCGAGTCACCGCTGAGTGCCAGCTCACCCTTTATATCTTTTCCTTGCTGAGCAATACTGCCGCTAAAAGCTAGGTCAACTAAGCGAGAGTCGACACTTTGCGTAACGTCAAACGTCGCCCCTTCAATTGCCTTTGCTGGCGTATCTAGTTTTACATCTAGCTCAAAGCGCTCTTGCATATATGTAATGCCGCCTTTGATCTCTAATGTTTTACGCAGTGATGGTAATAAAATAGCCAGCTCTAGATCACTAATTTGTTGTTTAGCGCCTGTTTGCCCATCTAAATAAGTAAACGTGCCACCATAAATAGCCACTTCACCTAACTCTATGTCAAAGTTCTCTGGTAGTTTAACAGCCCCACCAGATTGAGTTTGCTCTTGCGGCTGCTCTGCTACAGCATCAAACAACTGCCAATTAGGTTTACCGTTTTTATCAGTTTCTAATAAAATATTAGGCTCGGTAATAACAAACTTATCTAGTTTGAATTCGCCGCCAAATAACGATAACCACGGAATGTGCACAGCTAACTGCTCCATACTTGCCATGTCTTTACGTGAGCCTGTTTGCATGTTTGCAAAGTGCACATCGTTAAGCTCCAACTTTAATGCAGGAAATACACTAAGGGTTTTGTCACCTTTAATAGTAAGTGTACGCCCTGTTGTATTTTCAACCTGCTCAGATACTTTATTAAAAATAGTATCAGTTGGGATTAAAAACGGCGCGGCAATAATTAACGCAATACAAAGTAGGAGTATTACACCAACAATTTTGAGTAAGGTTTTCATGATCATCCTTTCAAACGTGCAAATAATGTTTTTATCATAGCGAGTGTTAGCTTTAAAATCATTGTCGTTGTGACAAAAAAGCTGTTTATTGTAATTTATTTAATTTGAAATGAATTTATGCTTAAAAGTAAACTTTGCGGAATTAGTAACAAAAAGTAAACCTCATTAAATTTAAATCTAACCAAGTATTAAACCCTACAACATTGCATCCCTTGAATTGTTAGGTATGATGCACGGCCCTGTTGCTATTGGCGTATTTGCGCTAAAATAAAGCAGCTAAAAAATGTATCTACTCGGAGACTCTACAAGGCATGAAAAAACTGCTAATTTCACCGTCAAAAATGGCGCTAGGCGAACAAGAAAGTCAAATTTACCAAAACATCTTGAAGCAAGCTTCAGATTTAAGCCTAAACCTAATGGCCGTGAAAGTAGAAAACCACCCAGAGGATTTTTTAGGCTGGTGTTATGAGCTACTCAGTGCAAGTAAAGACCGCATAAATTACGATTTACTAGAACCAAAACAATTACCTACTTTAAAAAAGCTGCACGATCAGCTAACTTCGGCAATTAGCTTTTTACAGCTTAAAACACTACGTGTAGCCCCTTGGCCTGTTATTAGTATGTTTGTAGAGCAACATAAAGAAGTTATTGCACTGGAAGAACAGCTTCGCCTTACCACGTATTTGCACACTATTCGTGAGCAAGCATTAAAAGATATGATCCCAGAGGATTTACTAGCATTTAGTGGTAAACACACTGCTACGCTCGACCCAAGCACCTATGACTTTGATGTTGAGTGGTTTGCATCAACAAAAAGCGCAAAGGGTTTTCATCAAATGCTAGCCGACTTACCTGGTGCGTTTGACGATGCACTTGCTAACATCCCACTTGAAGGGGAAGTGAGCCAAGATGATTACCAGCAGTTTGTTGTTGCTTATTTACTTGCCTTTAATGGCAGTGATGAAAAACCAACGCTTGCTCCTGCTACACGTTTATTAGCCATGCGCCGCCCAGATGTGTTTACGCCAATTAGTAATAACCGCCTTGATGCTCTATGCGCAGCGTTAGGTATTACAAAATTAAATAATCGCGATTTTGAGCGCTACTGGCAAGATATAGTACAAAGCATTCATGCAATGGCGTGGTTTACCATGGCTAATGGCAACAATGAACTAGAAGAGCAACTGGTTAATATAAAAGCGTTATTACCGTGCTTTTTTTACTACGCAGATGCCAGCACTGCCGAGAACTCAAATTATATTAAGTTATTAAATAAACCTAAACGCAGCACAACAAGCGCCGGAAAACCGCAGCGTAGAGGTAAAGAGTCAGCCGAAATACTGGTAGATCGCGCACTTGCAGCCGATGACATTCCCGAGCATATTCGCAGTAAACGCGACTCTATTATTAGCGAAGTACAAAAAGGTCGCGGCGTAAACGAAACAATTAGTCTTATGCGCACTATATTTGGCTAAATTTACTAACCTAGCTGTATTCTTCTGGTGCAGCTAGGTTAATTTATGCACCAGCAGCGTGCGTTTTTTGATTAGCCACCTCAATCATTCCCTCTTCTAAAATTGCTCAACATATTGTTTTATAAAAGTAAAAAATCAGTTTTATAGAAATTATTTTAAGCTGGCACATACAGTGCAATTGCATTACCAGTTAAACAATAAAACACCGCCAGTCGAAGGGTTGCCAATAAGAGAATAAAAACCTAGGCGATAAAAATCATATAACGGGAAATGGACATGCTAAAACTAAAAAAAACCATCGCTATTAGCGCAATAGCATTAATGGGTGCTACATCTTTAACATCAACAGCCGTACATGCAGAAGTAACAGCAAACGCAGCAGCTACGTCTAACTACTTATGGCGTGGTCAAGAGCAAACTGGGGGCGATGCTGCTATTTCTGGCGGTATTGATTACGCTAACGAGTCGGGCTTTTATGCAGGCACTTGGGTCTCAAATGCATCTTGGGCCGATGAAATGACTTATGAGCTAGACCTATACGCTGGCTTTGGCGGCGATATTAACGACACATTTAGCTACGATGTAGGTTACATTTATTACGCTTATCCAGATGCAGCTTCTGAGGCAGATGCAGATTTCTCTGAGATTTACGGTAGCATCAGCACAGGAGGTTTCACCTTTGGTGCGGCAGTTCTTGCCACTTCAGCCGCAGATGGTGATGGCACCGACTTTGGCGATTCACTCTACCTAAATGCCGATTATAGCTTTGCTGTTGGCAGTAATGGTACTGAGGTTGCCTTGCACTTAGGTCACTACTCTGGCGACTTTATTGGCGATGACAATATTATTGATTACGGTATTTCTGTATCAAAAGATGGTTTTACTTTTGGCGTATCTGACACCGACATGGATGAGTCAGATGTTAAAGTTTACGTAGGCTACGCGGTAGACTTTACGCTTTAAAACAGAATGTGTTACTTGCTGCAACACTAAGGGCCCTTTGGCCCTTTTTTTATATACAAACCACCCAACAAATAAGTATTTACAAAAAAAACAATAAGATAACATTTAGATTCTAAATCACGATTAAGGATTATTATGAATTTATCAAAAAAAATGACCACTATTATAGCACTTACGCTAATTACAATGAGTTCATTAAGTTATGCAACCATGACATGCAGTTGCTCATCAGGTAGCATGACTGTTGTACATGATGGCGACACTGTAAGTTACTCTTGCTCTGACGGTGGTCGTATTACTTGCATGATAAAATAAAAATTAAGCGTTACTTAGAAAGGCGTACGCCTTTCTTTTCTAAGGATAGTAAAATGAAATATATATTTGTAATTGCACTTGTTATTGCCGCCGCCATAGGCATTAGTATTTTAAACACAGGACAACCCTCAAAACCTCCGCTAACCCACTTGCAACCTACTGATGAAACTACCTTTAGTAATGAAGACACTAAGCAGCCAATTGAGCCCAAAGCCCTATTAATCAAAGCTGCCGCACCATCAGTCAAACAGCACAACATTGCAGAACAAAAAGTGGCGTCGATATCTAAATTGCCTATTTCAAGCCCTCAGGCTTTCTCTGAAGAGTTTGTTTCAACTGAGGATGGAAAAGAATTTGTTTCAAAAAAGGCATTAGACGACGTATTTAAAACGGAAACATCACAGCTACTCGAGCGTATGTCTAATATAGAATACTCTGAAATAGCACAAATACGTAAAGATAAGCTAAATGAGTTTATCCTAAATGAATTAAAAGACGTAACTATTTTACAGCAAGATCTCGAGTGTGCAGGTAAAGTTTGTGCACTAGAGGTTACCTATACACAAAGTAGTAATCAAGCATCTATTGATACTCTTTCAAGTTTTTCTAAAAACTATTCTTTTCAGCAATTTACTGAAACCGAAAGTGGTGATAAAAAATTAAAAGCCCTTTATATTGCAACTGAAGACCCTAGCCAATTAACTCTTTCAAATAACTAATTCTCGTTAACAACGTATAATACTGAAAGCTATTTTCCATCATATATTAGAATCTAGTTTTACTGCTATAAAGCAGTAAAGCTAGATTCTATAAGTACATTAAGCCATGAGTAACCGGCATCAATCACTACTGTACTTTAAAAAGTACCATAAAATAACTCACGTCCATTATTTTTGCTATTTAGGTAAGGCAGAGCCTATGTGGTGTAGTTTGCTATGACTAGCAACTTGCATATTTGTAATACATCCCACGTATCTTTACTACTAGCTCTAATAAATGTCGCAACATGCAGAGTTATAACTGCTCGTTGAAGAATCGTTCTTCATATACAATCCAATGCGACCGATTTAGGTTTCCAAAAAGTGCATAAAAAGACCTAGCGCTTTCGCACTAAGTCTTTAATTTAGACCGCTAGCCTATTTCAGGGCGGGACACATAATAATATTTAGAACTTAGCTAAATTATTTTTACTGTCTTTATCTACAAGCTTAATGTAAGGATCTACCCCTGCGTACACGGGCTTTTCTTGAACTTTTAGCTCAATAGTATTAGTTCCAGAGACTATTTGATGTTTTTGCGAGTAAATAACAAAGTCTTCAGCGAGTAGGTTTTCAGGGTCATCGCTAAATAATGCAATATCAATTAGCTCATCGAGTGGTTGCTCGGTTTCTTCACCTTGTCCATCGGCATGCTGCTTAGTTGCTTCAACATTCAGTGTTACTGTATAAAAGCCGTCGCTATCAACATCATCTGTAACCGACACTGCTTTCATTTCAAGCTCATAAAGCGTTATATATTTAAACTGATCATCAATAAAACGTTGTTCAGCTAGTGTTGCATCTCGTTTTAAATAACTAAGTAAATCAAGTGTGGTTGGGTATGGCGTTGCTTGGTACCTAAACTCATTCAAAAACGCTTTAAGTGCGGCATTTAGACGCTGTTCACCTAATCGGTCATACAAAGCCATCATAGCAACCGAACCTTTATTATAGTGAAGGTATTGTTGAGCCTGCGTTTTATACAGCGGCATTTCTTCAAACGCTTCACCTGTGCGGCCCATTAAGTATTTGTCTAACTCGTACTTTAAGAATTTACGAAGCTTCTCGGCGCCAAAGCGCTTTTTTAGCACCATAAGCGCACTGTACTGGGAAAGTGTTTCAGAAATAACAGCACTACCCTCTACATTAGCTCCCGATACTTGATGCCCCCACCATTGGTGCGCAACTTCATGTGCGGTTACATAGTAAGGTAGGTCAACTTTACTCTCATCTCTTAGGTCTGTAATAAAGCCAATACTTTCTGAGTAAGGTACCGTATTGGCAAAGCTTTGCGCAAACGAGCGGTACTTAGGAAACTCAATAATACGTAACTGCTTATGCTGATATGGCCCAAAGGCTTGTGTGTAGTAATCTAGTGAGTCTTGTACCGACTCAATCATACGGTCAACATTCCATGCATGATCTTTGTGGTAGTAGACCTCAATATTTACACCGTTATGCTCAACCTTTTTGCTTTCAAGCTCTGCCGAAAGCACAGAATAAAAGTTTAAAATAGGGGCGTCCATTTCATAAACAAAAGTACGTCGTCCGTCTTTTACACTCTCACTTTTTAAGTAGCCTGGTGTAATAGCAAATTGTGACTCATCGGTAGTTACCGTTGCCTTGTAGTTTATAAAGCCATTGGCAGGACCAAACTCATTTTGCGTATAAAAGCGGCTGTCATCTAGTTTATGTGCGCGTTCAAGTTCGGGTAAATCATGCTTACGGCGCTCATACTTATCGGCAATTTGATAATACTTTTGATAACCAAAACGCGGTAGTAATTCTCTATTATTTATAAAAGTACCGTTATGTACGAGTTGAGTATCCGATCTTCTATCAACAAAACCGTCATGCTCACGAATAACAGACAGCTCTCCTTCGCGCACTTCGTTAGGCATTAGTGGCTGTTCAAACTCAAACCATACCATGCCAAAATCGGTTAAACGCTCAACTATTTTCCCACCTGCCATTTTTACATCCCAGCTTTTAGCGTGGCTAGGCTCGTTAATCAACACACGGGTTATTGGCTCATTTGCGGTATTGGTAAATTTAATTTTAGCCACGGCGTTTAAAGCACGCTTTTTAGGATAAATATCAATGTGTAAGTCAACATCGGTTATTATAGGCAGTGGCAAATCTTTGTATTGTGAAAACTCTTGCTCATACCTTACTTGCAGTGCTTCGGTCTCATCACTTGTTACAAACTCGTTGATTACACGGGTGTTGTAATAAATGTTATAACCCGCGCCCACAAATACCAGTAAACTTATAACCGCTGCAATCTGGCCTTTTAAAGACATGTTGTAACGCACTAAAGATAAACGCGTACGCAATGTTTGCGATGGGCCGCGATGCCATAAAGCAAACCCTACAATAGCTAAAAACACACTCAATGCACCCCAATATAGGGTATACCAATGCGCGCCTGGTAAAAAATGCCCATAACCATTTATATCAGAATACGGTACGCTACTACTTTGTGAAAAATGATACATATGATGCTCAAACCCGTAAGCACCCATTACCATTTGGGCAATGTAATACAAAATAAACAAGCCCATACCTATGTATTTATTAGGGCTAACTATTTGTAAAAAGAACGCTAATATAGCCATCATAATTAAAGGCAGTAATGTAAGGTAACCCAACCTAAATAAGTACTGGCCAAGCTCAAGGTTAAATTGCCCCTTAAATAGTTGCACTGTAATGGTAAACATCATGCCTACTAAATAAAGGCCACAAACCGCAGTGATTAGCGCAATAATTTTAGATACCCAAAACACACTATTATGCACTGGGAAACTGTCAACAATATCGCCCATACCACTGTGGCGTTCTCGCCAAACTAGCTCTGCGCTGTAATAAGCAATAATAATAAACATAAACAAAGCGGAGGCGTTTTGAATAATGCCCACCATGTTTTGTGTAAGCGGCCAATCTGTTGTGCCATATGCGCCAATCGGCGCAAAAAGTGGTGCGAGTAACGTAATAATACTGACACCCGCTAAAATCATAAAAGGAGCACTTAATATAACCTGCTTAAGCTCAAATAAGCTGCGCATTACTAATTGCGATTGCGTATTGACCCCTTTTGACTTGTAATTTTTAGCGCTGCTAATAAGTGCTGCTTGTTTATTTTGTACAAACGTAGAGACAGCAAATTGCTTTTTCTGTTTTTTAGTGACTACGCGGTTACCTAACTTTCCGAGGCCAAAAAACATCGCTAAGCTTATTGCTACCCATAAAATACGGTTAATTAAAAAATCGCCCGAAAGCGTTAACACTTCAGTATTTTTATCACTTACAGTCCAGTAACGGGTTAAGTCAATTAATGAACCAGTGCCAAATGGGTCTGCGTAAACAACAATATTTCTAAACACTAAATCGTCAAAATAGATACTCGCCAATTGGTAACTTATATAGATCACCACGGCCGTTACATATACCGCCATTATGGTTTTAAAATAAACCGCCACACTATTAAAAATAGCACTGAGGACCAATAAGCTTGGCACCGCCAAATATAAAAAAGGCGCAGCGTAATATATAAACTTATTAGGGCCTACTAGCTCACTATCTAGCCAGCCAACCAACAAACCAAATTGAGTTCCCAAAAACACGCCTAATGGCACAGTTAAAAAAACAACGAGCACAACCAAGTAAGCACCAAAAAAACGTCCTGATTGATAAGCAAGCGGGTTAACGGGCTTACTAAACACTAGCTCATCCATTTTGGTCTCGCTATTGCGAATCGCTGAGCTTGCAACAAAGTTAACCACTAAAAACATAGCAAGCGTACAAAAGGTAACCGTTAAAAGCATAATGGTATAAGGCGAGTTCATATTAACATTAGCCCCACCTAGCGGAAACTTACTACTGGAGCTTATAAAAAACGCCATAAAAAAGAAGATTAATGAGGTCACATAAAACGAAGGCTGGCGCACAAAATAGCGCAGCTCAAACGCGAGCATATTAAAAAACATAGCGCCCCCTTATGCTACTTGGCTATTACGGTGATTAAGCAACGTAGAAAAGTACACGTCCTCTAGGTTTGCACTGCTGATCTCAAAACCTTCAGGGGCCTGTTCGGCTAATACATGTAATATGGTTTGCCCAGCAAATAAGCGTTTTGAAATAACAGGCAGTTGCGGTTCAAGTTCTAGTGCTTCTTCTTGGCTCATGGCTTTGCGCCAAATTTGGCCTTGGAGTTTATCGGTAAGGGCTATCGGGTTGCCCTCTAATAGTATTTTTCCGCCTGCCAGTACGGCCATGTTTGGGCAAAGCTCTGCTACATCTTCAACAATGTGGGTCGATAATATAACGACTTTTTGCTCGCCTAAGCTTACTAATAAGTTATGAAAGCGATTTCGCTCTTCAGGATCAAGCCCCGCTGTGGGTTCATCAACAATGAGTAAATCGGGATCACCTAGCAAGGCTTGTGCAATACCAAAACGCTGGCGCATACCGCCTGAAAAGCCACTTACCGCTTTTGAGCGATGTTGATACAAATTAGTATGTGCAAGCAAGCCTTCCACCGACTCTTTACGCTCGCCTTTGTCATGAATGCCCTTTAAAACAGCCATATGATCTAGCAAGTCGTAAGCACTAACGCGAGGGTAAACACCAAAATCTTGCGGTAGATAACCCAAACGTTGACGTAGAGCCTGTGGGTCTTTAAAAACATCAATACCATCAAAAGTAATTGAGCCCGCATCGGCAGATTGCAACGTTGAAATAGTACGCATTAGGGAAGATTTACCCGCGCCATTTGGCCCAAGCAGTCCAAACATCCCTTTTCCTATAGATAAATCAACACCTTGTAGTGCATGTACGCCATTATCGTAGGTTTTAGATAACCCTGTTATTGAGAGCATTTTTACTTCCTTGAATTTTAATAGTTTTTTTATTGCGCTTTTTATACCACATTAAAAAAAGGAACATAAGTTACACCACGGTTAATTTTGTAACAATAAATAAACAAAGGATATTACTTGCCTCGTATTTATTCAGTCGGTATAAAAACCACACACACTATTTATAAGAAGCGTAAAGCCATGCAAAAACATCAAAGCCAGCCACTAAACGACTTTATAGAATACCCTCACGATGAAATGCTAAAACGTGCAAACGAATTTTTACAAACCAGCCAGCGCCGCCATAGTATTCGCAGCTTTAGCGACCGACCCGTCCCAAAAAATATAATTGAAGCCTGCATAAGAGCGGCAGGTACTGCGCCAAGTGGAGCTAATCACCAACCGTGGCATTTTGTGGCTATAAACAGTCGCGATGTAAAAAAACAAATAAGAGAGGCCGCCGAAAAACTAGAGCGCTCTTTTTACGAAGGTAGAGCGGGAGAAGAGTGGCTTGATGCGCTAAAACCATTAGGTACCGACGCCAATAAACCTTATTTAGAACACGCGCCTTGGCTTATTGCAGTATTTAGTCAAAAAAAGGGCGGCGTAAACACCGATGATAAAAACACCAATTATTATGTGCATGAGTCAGTTGGCTTAGCTACCGGCTTTTTAATTCAAGCGCTGCACCGTAGTGGTTTAGCAACACTTACCCATACCCCAAAACCAATGAGCTTTTTAACCGACATTTGTAAGCGCGACAAAGACAACGAACGCCCATACATGTTACTTATTGCGGGCTAC
Organism: uncultured Pseudoalteromonas sp.; assembly: GCF_963922945.1. Classification (GTDB taxonomy): domain Bacteria; phylum Pseudomonadota; class Gammaproteobacteria; order Enterobacterales; family Alteromonadaceae; genus Pseudoalteromonas. The sequence continues at coordinate 14,979 of NZ_CAWUKC010000030.1, forward strand.
CCAAGTAACGATGCAACTGTACCCGCCCATGCGCTAAATAAAAAGTCGCTCGACGAGATTGCCACTTTTATTTAAAGCAAACAGTTAGACTTTACTTTGCTTACAAAACCACTCGTAAAGTAACGCAATAATCGACTCAACTTTTGGGTCGATTAGCGAATAATAAATAGTATGCCCATCACGGCGAGTTGCCACTAGCTGGGCGTTACGTAAACTCGCCAAATGCTGAGACAAAGCAGACTGTGCCAACGGAACATTTTGATTTAACTCACCTACACTTTGCTCGCCTTGTAATAAACTGCATAAAATCATTAAACGGTTTTTATTTGCCATTAATTTTAAAAACTGCTCTGCCTGCTGGGCGTTTTCTGCAAGTTGTTCAATATTCATTTTGTTACTTAGTTGTTGTGCGTGTTTTAATTATAGACTTTCACATTAGTAAGTTCTAATATAATTAACATTAGACCTTACTAATATTAATGTCGTTCGCTTTAATTAGGCACTATGTCGTTACAATTTTAGTGTTGTTAAGCTACTTTGTTGAAAGTCGCTTTCAATTTTTAACACATTAATTAGCATTAACTTAGTGCAATCAAATTACACCAAGTGGTGCTCGTTAATGTCTTTTGCATAAAGGAGGATTTACCTACTCATGCTTACTTCGATTCCTGATTTACTAAAAATTATCACACCTAACCAACGCCGTATTGATGCAGCGCAAGCTAAGCAAGAGCTTGAACAAAATAAAGGACTACTTATTGACGTTCGTGAACCTGCTGAGCATGCCAATGTAGCGGCAGTTGGAGCTATAAATATTCCACGCGGATTACTCGAAATGAAGCTAATGGAAATAGAAAAAGACGCTGCGCGCCCTATTTACTTACATTGTGCCAGCGGTGCGCGCGCCACATTAAGCGCAGAAGCGCTAACGCGCGTTGGCTACGAAAACGTTACGGTTATTACATGTAACGCAACGCAAGTAAGTGAAGTTTTTTAATTGTTTCACAAAAAAGTAACCTAAATTGTCTACACTTTGCTTTTTACACTTAATAGGTACAAGGCAATGGCGTTTACACGAAGAGGTTTTTTAAAAGCATCGGCAGCAGGATTTGGTGCTGCCGTATTATCACTTGGTTTAACAGGTTGCAGGTTTGACGACGATGACGACATTCCTGTTAGCTTTGATCACGGCGTTGCCAGTGGCGATCCGCTAAGCGATAGCTTAATTATTTGGACCCGCGTAACCCCACTCGATGTAACAACTAAATCATTAAAAGTACAATGGCAAGCCGCCACCGATAAAAGCTTTACTAATATTGTCCATGATGGTGAAGCAAACATAAGTGATACCACCGACTTTACCCTTAAAGTTGATTTACAAGGGCTCGATGCCAACACCGTTTATTACTATCGCTTTAATGCGCACGGAAAAACCTCCCCTATCGGTCAGGGTAAAACATTGCCTGTGGGTGAAGTTGATCAAGTAAAGCTGGCCGTTGTATCGTGCGCAAATTACCCTGCCGGGTATTTCAATGTGTATGGTGAAATTGCTAAGCAAAGCGATTTAGATGCCGTATTACATTTAGGTGATTATATTTACGAGTACAGTAATACTGGCTATGCAACCGAAGACGCAGCACAATTAGACCGACTTCTCCCCCTCGATAACAGCAGTGAAATTATAGCGCTTACCGATTACAGAAAACGCTATGCAAATTATCGCCTCGATACCGATTTACAAGCAGCCCATAGCCACTGTGCATTTATAACGGTGTGGGACGACCACGAAATTACCAACGACACATGGCGCGAAGGCGCAGAAAACCATAACGAAGGTGAAGGCGAATTTAGCCAACGCAAACTTAATGCCCTGCAAGCTTACTTTGAGTGGATGCCAATTCGTAATGTAGCCGATAAAGAACGGATTTACCGCCGCTTTGAATTTGGTAACTTAGTTTCTTTATACATGCTAGATACCCGCATATTGGCCCGTGATGAACAGCTTAGCTATAGCGATTTTGATCTCACAACCCCTGCGGGACAAAGTGCATTTGCGGCAGCAATTGGTGCGAGTGATCGCGCATTATTAGGCAGTGAACAACTTACTTGGCTTAGCGATGCCATCACTACTTCAAGCACACAGTGGCAAGTATTAGGGCAACAAGTACTGATGACCAAAATGCATTTACCTGTAGAAGTAATGCTGCTACTAGCTAGCTTACAAAGTACGCAAGCAAATGGTGGCGATCCTAGTGCTTTACTCGCACAAGCCAATGCTTTATTTGCAGAGCTGGCGCAAATTAAAGGCCGAGTATTAGCAGGTGACCCAAGCGTTACAGCCGCTGAGCTTGCACGGGTAGAAACCACTATACCGTATAACCTTGATGCATGGGATGGCTATGCCTACGAGCGAGAAGTGTTATTAGGCACCGCTATTGCAGCACAAAAAAACCTAGTAGTTTTAGCCGGAGATACTCATAACGGCTGGGCAGGAGAGCTTAAAACTGATGTCAATAACCCTATTGCAGCCTCGCAAAATGCCGGGGTAGAATTTGCAACAGCATCGGTTTCATCTCCTGGGCTTGAAAAGTATTTAGCGCTAAACACACAAGATGCACAAACCGTAGCGCAAATAGAACAAGTAATTGCCTTATTAATTGATGACCTTGCTTATAATAATTTAGTGGAGCGCGGCTATTTAACCGTTACATTCACACCTACAAAAGCCAGTGCTAAATGGAACTATATAAGCACAATTAAAGCGCGCGAATATCAGGTTGTAGAAAGCCGTAGTAAAGAGCTAAGCATGCTGGCGGGCCAGGCTCAATTACAAAGCGCTTAGCGCTTCGCCTCTAAGCTAGCCAAACGCGTATCTATGCGCTCTACTACCTCAACTAAGCGAGCAAGTAATGCTTGGTTGAGGTGCTCTTCAGCCAGATCTTGTGCTTTAGGGGCTTGCGCAGCTAAGTTATCTTTTTGCTCAAGTATGGCTTCTCTAAACTCACTGGCATTTTCAACACCAAGTAATGACACCAATGCGCCATGGCCAGACTGCCCGGCAGTTTCAAAGCTTAACCGGTATAAGCCAAAAAAGCGCATAAGCGGCCCTTGGCTCAGCCCAACATCGGTTATTTTTTCAAGCGGTATCGATTTTTCTTCTTTAAATAAAATACCGCGTTTAACCACCAGCTTTTGCGTGAGTAATTGCGCCGACATAGCGGCCAATATTTTACCTGCCACCAGCCAAACAATAATTAACACCACAGGTATAAGTGGAATGGTCACTAATGCAACGGCACTAAAAAAGCATGCCATGGTCATCCAGTATCGTTTCACTTTGGGATCAAAACTGGCACTTTTTAAAATAGGGTTGCTCATAGGTTTATCCTCATACCCATTTTATTAATCTAATCAAACGTATGCCTTTATTTAACTTACGTGAACAACCGCTTCAATGCAATTTAGCCACTAACATTCAAATAAACTTTCACACACTCTCTTACAAACACCAACAGTAAATATAGCTACACTAATGCCTATTAGTTTTGAGCTGCACTTAAATTGTCTCAGCAATTTATCTTTTTACTTATTTAACACCTAAGGCTTTTAATGAACACTTATATGAAAAATTCAATACGGATATTAGTTGGCACTCTTACACTTGGCAGTATTGCTGTACAAGCTGAGTCGCAGTTTTCTTTAGGGGGCGGCGTTATTTCTACCAGCTCACCTTATGCCGGCACCGACAGTGAAACGCTATTTTTACCTATCATTACCTACGAAGGTGAAAGGCTCAGTTTTAAAGGCTTGTCGCTTGATTATAAATTAGTGGAGCAGCAAGGTTTTAACTGGTCACTGGTACTAGAGCCAGGCGATAACTTTGATACATCAGATTCAGACCTTGCAGCCATAAAAGCCTTAGACGATAGAAAGCTATCACTCTACGCAGGCACTAAGGTTAGCTACGCTGCGGGTTTTGGTAAAATAAGCGCCAGTGCGACTCATGATGTAATAGGCCACGGCGATGGCGCTAAATTTAAAACCAATTACAGTTACCCTATTCAGTTATCTAAACAACTAATGCTCGTTCCCTCTGTGGGTGTTGAGCTAAATAGCAGTGATGTATCTAACTACTATTATGGTGTAGCCCAAGGTGAATCTACCACCTATGCGCCTTACGAACTTAGCTCTACAGTAAACTACAATGCGAATTTATTTTTAATGTATTACATTAATAAAAACTGGAACGTAAATTTCATGGCTAACTATCAACAGCTCGATTCCGACATTGAAGACTCACCCATTATTGATACCGACAACACCACAACCTTTATGATGTCGGTTAACTATCGTTTTTAATATGTTTTAGCGTGTACAACCTTTACACGCTAAAAATTACTTTTATCGCAAGGGCAATAAATACGACTCCCAATATTTTATCAAGCCATGGGTTTTGCTTGGTAAAACCAAAGCGATTTTTTGAAACCTCTGTCAGTAACGCCACCAGTAAATACCAGCCGGTATCAATGACAAACACGGTTAAACACATAATTATGCCCACGCTTAAAGTAAGTAGCTGAGGGTCTATAAACTGTGAGAACAAGGCTAAAAAGAAAATAGCGAGCTTGGGGTTCAAAAAGGCAATGGCAAAGCCATCTTGTAAAGCTTGGCCTGCACTGACTTCACTTTTTTGTACTTCAAGTTCGTTATTACTTGGTTTTGCTAGCAATATTTTTATGCCTAAATACGCCAAATAGGCAGCTCCTAAGTAAACGAGTATTTGATAAACGGTTGGAAACTGTGTCATTAACGCACCTAACCCTAATAACGATGCACCTGCGTATAACCCCACACCAGTACCATGGCTGAGCGCGGCAAGCATGCCGTTTTTCATACTGCCATTAAGAGAGTGCTTTAAAACCACCGCTAAACTTGGCCCTGGCGACATTGCGCCCATCATACAAATAGCCGCTAGGCTTAACCATACTGAAAGTGTCATTTAAAGCTCTTCATTTTCAATAAGTAATGTATAACCGTGCACTTGCCCATAAAAACCCGCTAATGGCATTGCGTTTATTACTTTCCAGCCATCTTGGTTTAATTCCTGTATGCGGTCATTTAGTGCGGCTATATCTACGCCACCCAAAAAACGGGTCTTTCTAAATTCGATTACTTTTTGCATTTTAATCCTTGTGTATTATAAGGTGTATTCAAAATCGTAGTAGTGAACCCCTTGCTCAATACGTATTGTCATACTGCCCGCTAACCCCTCTAGCTCATGAGTGCCTGAGTCGGGAATGACATTTAAAATTAGGCTGTCTTGGCCTTTATCCATAGTACCAAAATGCTGTAATACAAAGCTGCCTTTTTTACCTTCAAGCTCGCCTATTACTTGCTCTATGGCTACATAACCAGCACTGCCCTGCGTAGGAGTCATGGCGCTTAGCATTTCGCCTTGGCTGGTGGCATTTAAGCTACCTTTAAATGTTTTATCTATCGACATACGCCCTAAATTAACGCCGTTTTGGCCGCTTGCGTAGCCTTCTATTGGGGCAAGATTTACATTAAATTCTCCACTTACAGTTGCAGTAATCATAACGTTTCCTTATTGGCGCTAATGTTTAAAAGTATTGATTTTTATTATCTTAGTGCCATATCTATACCTTAACCTTTAAAAAGAATCCACTATGTCAAAAACAACACCTAAGCCCGAAAAAGCCGCCTTTAGTAGTTTATTACCTATTTTTGCGTTTATTAAACCGTATAAATGGATGGTAGTGGCGGCACTTGCTGCCCTTTTAGTCACCGCAGGTGTTAACTTATCATTAGGGCAAGGCGTTAAGTTTGTTATAGATCATGGCTTTATTGCTGGCTCCCAAGCGCAGCTACAACAAGCTGTGTTGGTGCTTATTGGTTTAATTAGTTTATTGGCCGTGGGCACCTTTAGCCGCTTTTACTTAATGTCGTGGATTGGCGAACGCGTTAGTAACGATATTCGCAAAGCCGTATTTAATCGCATTGTTACCTTGCACCCAAGCTACTTTGAAGAAAACCGCAGTGGTGAGCTTATGTCGCGTTTAACAACCGACACCACCTTGCTGCAATCAATTATTGGCTCTTCGTTTTCTATGGCGCTGCGCAGTGCATTAATGTTGGTGGGTGGCTTGGTAATGCTGTTAGTAACTAACTTAAAGCTTACACTCGTCGTGGTTGCATGCGTGCCGCTGGTATTAGTGCCCATGATGGTATTTGGCAAAAAGGTGCGCAAGCTTGCAAGTTCTAGCCAAGATGCCATAGCCGATATAAGCACCTATGCCGGCGAGATCATTCAAAATATTAAAGTGGTACAAAGCTATAGCCACGAACAGCGTGAGCAACACGCCTTTGCTCAAGAAACAGAAAAAGCCTTTAACGTTGCCAAAAGCCGTATAAAACAGCGCTCTTTTTTAATTGCTGCGGTCATATTTTTAACCTTTAGCGCGATTAGCGTTATGCTCTGGGTAGGCGGTAGCGATGTATTAGCAGGTACAATGACTGGCGGTGAGCTAGGCGCCTTTGTGTTTTACGCCATTATGGTAGCCATGTCGGTGGCAACCGTAGCCGAGGTTTACGGCGAGCTACAACGAGCAGCTGGAGCAGCAGCGCGCTTACTGGAGCTACTTGCAGTTAAAAGTGAAATAGAAAACCCTGTCACTCCACAAGACGAAAAGCTATTAGTAAACACTAATAGCCCCGCTATAGCATTTGAAAACATAAGCTTTAACTACCCATCTCGTCCCGATGTCAGCGCGCTTAACAAAATAAGCTTAACTGTAGAGCAAGGCAAAACCGTGGCTATTGTAGGCCCCTCTGGCGCAGGTAAAACTACGTTATTTGAATTGCTACAGCGCTTTTACGACCCTGCTCACGGCGCGATTAAATTTCATGATGTAAATATTAAAGACGTATCGCTTACCACCTTAAGGGACAAAATGGGCATGGTGGCACAAAACCCTATTTTATTTAGCTCAGATGTAATGCATAACATTCGTTACGGCAACCCAAACGCCACTGACGAGCAAGTATATGCCGCGGCAAAGCATGCCCATGCTGATGAATTTATTAAACAATTACCACAAGGCTATAACAGCTTTTTAGGTGAGCAAGGCGTAAGGCTTTCGGGTGGGCAAAAGCAGCGTATTGTATTGGCACGCGCTATTTTAAAAGACCCAGAAATACTGCTTTTAGATGAAGCAACCAGTGCACTCGATGCGCAAAGTGAGCACCACGTTCAAGCCGCGCTTGAGCATTTAATGCAAAACCGCACCACGTTAATTATTGCCCATAGACTGGCCACGGTTAAACATGCAGATGTGATTGTTGTCATGGAAAATGGAGAAATAAAAGCAACGGGCACCCACCAAGAGTTAGTGGCAAGTAACCCGCTATATCAAAAGCTGTGTGAATTACAGTTCAATAAAGATTAATTACATTTTAGCCGCTACTTTTTTTCAAGCCATTTATTCATTGCGGTATCGTAAGCCTCAGTTAGCTTGGTTTTATCGCACTTTACACCAGCTATGTAACTATCGGGCAAATCATTTTTGGGCATAACTCCGGCACCAATGGATACCTTTCTAAAACAGCTATCACCTCGTCGATACGTGGTAAATTGCATATTTTGCTGCTCTATTTTTAATAGTGGCTTTATCTTACTTGCATGCTCTTTTGGGACTGAAATACGCTTTTTCTGAGGGTCATTCTTTGCAGTATCAGAATAGCCAGTTTGTTGCTTTAAAATGCTGTTGAGTCCTTTGTTTAAATCAATCTTTTTATAAGGCTTTAAAATTACAGACTGGGTATTTTTTGTTTTGGTATTGAGCGGCTTAGTCGTTTTCTCTGTTTTTTTATAACTAGGATTCAGTGGTTTTGATTGGAGTGCACTGTCAGGCGCAATAGAATTCATTCCTGTATTCTTATTTGTATGAGCGCGTTGCTGAGAGGGTTGCTGTGTTGCTTTAATTTTAGCTGGCACATTTATCATATAAGCTTTGATTGGAGTTGATTGTTGTGGTTTTATGTTAGGTGCTTTTAACGTGGCAACAAAAACCAAAACTAATCCATGTAAACATACAGATAAAATAATCGCCGTGCGCCACGCTGCCATAAATATGTCCTTGTAGAAGAACTATTTTTGACAGCTAACGCAGGGAAAAGTGCCATTAAAATAAACAAAACCACGTATTTTCGCAATTCTAGTTATTAACCTTCGGTATTTGGCACTATTTGAATTTCTACGCGGCGATTTTGAGCACGGCCATTGGCGCTATCGTTAGTGGCTATTGGGCGGGTTTCGCCGTAGCCTGTAGTGCTAATACGTGCAGCCATAATTTGCTGGTTCACTAAGTAATTTTTAACGCTTTGCGCACGCTCGCGCGATAGGTTCATATTGTAGCTGTCTTTACCTGTGCTATCTGTGTGGCCTTCTACGCTTAAGTAAGTTTTTTCGTATTTGTTCATTACTTTAGCAATAGCGTTTAGGGTATCGTTAAAGCCTGATGAAATATAAGATTGGTCTGTCGCAAAGGTAATGTTAGATGGCATAACTAAACGTAAATTATCGCCTTCACGTACAACTTCCACACCAGAGCCTGCTAGTTCATCACGAAACGCTTCTTCTTGCTTATCCATGTAATCACCTACAGCAGCACCGGCTAGTGCGCCAATAGCAGCACCAATAAAAATACGCTTGTCTTTATGATTACCCGTTGCTTTACCTAATACGCCACCCGCGGCTGCACCAATTGCAGCACCTTTACCGGTGTTATTCATTTCACAGCCGCTAAGTAATACCGCAATAACAGATGCACTTATTAGTGATTTAGTTAATGTCATGATGATGTCCTGTTCGTTCTAGAATTAACAAGAGTATGCAAATACATCTATGAACAAACCATGAAGAGCATGTTAAAAGCAGTTCACTTTATTTTTGAATAACGAATCACTGCATGCGTTTAATAAAAATGTCATACTCTTTTGTGACAATTTAATGATTTTGAAAAAGGACTCTAGCTCAATGTTATTAGCTATTTTTAGGCAGTTTTTTTTACTTGGCTGCATGAGTTTTGGTGGCCCCGCTGCGCATTTAGGCTATTTTAAACGCCACTTTGTAGATACATTAAATTGGCTAACCGACACTCGCTATGCCCAATTAATTAGTTTAAGCCAAGCATTACCAGGGCCGGGGTCTAGCCAAGTTGGCTTTGCGATAGGCGTAGAACGAGCTGGCCTATTAGGAGGTATTACCGCATTTATTGCATTCACCCTCCCTTCTTTTTTAATCATGTTATTACTAGCTATAAGTGCGCATCAGTTTGACGCTGTTTATTTTGCGGTTATTGCGGGATTAAAATTGTTTGCAGTCGTTATTGTGGCCGATGCCACGTTGAGTATGGCTAAAAGCTTTTGTACTAATTATGTTTTAAAGTTACTAGCTGTACTAAGTACATTGGCGCTAATATTTATGCCAATGTTGGGTACACAAATAGCTATTTTAGTTATTGCCGCCACCATTGGCGCTATTTGGCCTATGCTAAAACTTAATCAATCAAGCTCCCCTGATTGTAGTAAAAGTAAGGTAAATTGGATTGCTTTAAGCGCATTTGCACTCTTACTTGCCATTAGCTTTGCACCCTTAGGGCAAAATACCAATGTGTTTGCTGCTTTTTATCAGGCCGGTGCAATGGTGTTTGGTGGGGGGCATGTGGTATTGCCAATACTACAAGCAGGCTTACCCACACTAAGCGACGATCAATTTTTAAGTGCATATGCTAGTGCACAGGCAGTGCCTGGGCCTATGTTTAGCATTGCGACCTATTTAGGCGCACAGTTAACCACAGAGCAGCCATTAGTAGGCGCTGTTATTGCAACCCTACTTATTTTCACACCGGGCTTTTTATTAATGCTGGCGTTTCAAAAAAGCTGGTTAAACCTGGCAAGTAAACCTCGCTTTGCAAGCTCTATTGCGGCACTTAACGCTGCTGTAGTTGGCTTTTTAGCGGCGGCATTGTACTCACCTATTTGGACATCAGCCGTTCACAACCTATGGCAGGTTGCATTAGTTGTTGCGGCTTTTGCATGGCTAAGAATGAAAAAGCCACCTATTTGGTGGCTATTAGCTTTATTTATTGCTGTGGGTCTTGTTCAGCACTATTTGCCATTACTTTAAATGTCGGCTTATCGGTTTGCTGTGTATTAGGCGGGCTTAATTGCCCGCTAACGCTTTGATACGCTCTTAAACCAAATACTGGCAGTACAGCAAGTAAGTGATCCATAATTTCGGCTTGTAAATGCTCGTAAGATATCCAGCGCTTGTCTTCACTAAAGCAATAAAACTCTATGGGTAAACCATGGTTCAAAGGTTGTAACTCACGAACCATAAGGGTCAGAGAAGTATTTATTTTTTTGTGCTGTTTTAAATAGCCCTCGGCATAGCGACGAAACAAGCCCAAGTTAGAAACTGGGTTTGGCAAAGAGGTAACACGTATATATTCGTGCAGCGGTATAGCTGCATCTATCTGCTTTCTAAATTCATCACTTACTAAGCATATGCTGTGCATATCAATATTGAGTGAGCGCTTGATGCGCCTACCACCAGAATCTTGCATACCGCGCCAGTTTTTAAACGACCCCGCTACCAACATATAAGTAGGTATAGTGGTAATGGTGTTATCCCAGTTGCGTACTTTTACGGTATTTAGGCCTAAATCTATTACTTCACCGTCGGCACCGTAATTATCTACTTGGATCCAATCACCATAAGTAACCAGCCTATTTGCCGCAATTTGAATGCTGGCCACAAAACCTAAAATAGTGTCTTTAAATACTAACAAAGTAACGGCGGCAATCGCACCAAAGCCAGAGAGAATATAAGTAGGTGATTTTTCAAGCACTATGCTTACAATTAATATTGCACACACAATAAAAGTAATAAGCTTAACAACCTGCAATAGCCCCTGTATTGGCACTTCACGAGCAAAATCTAGCTGGTTATAAATGGCCCCAGCAATACTTACAATGCTGCTAAAAATAAAGCCTACATAAATAATTAAAATGCCTTGGCCAATGGTTTTAAGTATTTCTGCACTGAGCTCATTAACAGGGTAAACACTGTCGAAGGTTGCTAAAAAAAGCACGCTACATAACATACCTGCTATGCGCTTATTCAATTTGGTGAGCAACGGCGAAAGCAAGCCTATACGTTCAGGAGATAACTTAGTCACCACTTTTTGAATGCCCGGCAACATTAATCGGCGTGTAAACAAATACACCATCAGCAAAGAAAGCACACCAATAGAGGCTGCAGTAATTGCACTTAAAAAATCTGCGTCGGGTACTTTTTCAAACCAAGGAGCAATTAACTCCTGTAGGTGGGTATGGGTCATAGTGTTTCTACTTCCTTACTAATGTGTGGCTCAGGTAAATCGTGTTGAGCATAAATACTGGTTAGTTGCGCATCTTTAGCAACCCAAAGCTCATTGACGTACTTTTGAAAGCGGCTTCTAAATGCTTTGTCGTGTTGATAGCTGCCTAGCATTTGCTCATTTATAGGCATAACGTTTATAGAAACATAGATAGCATCGAGTTCGCCTTTTAAAATATTACGGCAAATATGGCTACTTTTTCCGCTATACACCACACTGGTGTTTAACATAGCATCAAATTGTTCGCCCAATACTTCAAGCGCAAAAGCAATTCCGCCCGCTTTAGGCTTTAATAAATTTTTAAATGGGCTTTGTTGGCGTTTGTGCTTTGCTGGTGTGTAGCGGGTACCCTCTACAAAATTAATAATAGTGGTGGGATTATTCCTAAAGTTGCGGCAGCTGTGCTTTGTGCGTTCAACATCTAACCCTTTTAGTTTGGGGTTTTTAGCAAGCTGTGCTTTTGTCACACGCTTCATAAAAGGCATGCCCATAGCCCATGCACCAGAGCCAATAAACGGCACATATTTTAATTCATCTTTTAAAAAAAACTTTGGCGCAGGTAATACATTAATTGAACTAAGCACAACAATATCTAGCCAACTCATATGGTTACATATTAGTAAGTACCAACTTTTAGTATTAACATCACCGTTAATATTGATGTTTATATCAGCACAGCCAAGCCATAAGCCTAAGCGGTTACCCTTACACCAGCCTCGATACATACTATGCAAAATAGTGTTAATTATTGGCAAAGGCAGTACAAGCTTTATTAAGCCTAGTAGCAAAACTAGGGTACCAAAAATAATCACATTTAAAAAAATCACGCAGCTTACAATTAAGCCGTTAAGCCAGTTTGGTAACCATTTTTTTAGCATAATTGTAAGCCCACTTTTATTGCCATGTTATTTTTGTTTTTGCTCGAGCTGCAAAAGCGTTTGCTCTTTTTCTTCCCATAAACGGTTTAGTTCGCTTTGAAAGCCAACCCTAAACTCAGAGTCGCCAGTGTAATCACCAATTAGCTCTTCGCTTACAGGGCGAATGTCTACATGTACGTTAATTTGCTTAACCTTGCCGCCAGCAAAGTCCATAAACGTAGGGATGCCATCGGGATAATGAATGGTCACGTTAACCACTTTTGAAATTTGCTCACCCATGGCTTGCATTACAAAAGCTATCCCGCCTGCCTTTGGCTTTAATAGGTGTGGAAAAGGGCTATTTTGACGAGCATGTTTTTGCTTAGTGAAGCGTGTGCCCTCTACAAAATTAACAATGCTGACCGGCATTTCTTTAAATTTTTCACAGGCTTTGCGGGTTGTTTCTATATCTTTACCACGTAGCTTTGGATTCTTTTTTAACTGTGCTTTGCTAGTACGCGTCATAAACGGGAAGTCGAGCGCCCACCAACACACCCCTAAAATCGGCACGTAAATAAGCTCTTTTTTCAAAAAGAAGTTTAAAAAAGGTATTTTACGGTTAAATACGCGTTGCAGTACTAATATATCAACCCAGCTTTGGTGGTTAGCAATCACTAAGTACCAGTCTTTTAATTTAGTTTCTTCAAGGCCGGTAACATTAATTTTCGTTGGCGTGAATAAGCGTTGATTTACACTATTAACTGTTACCCAAATAGTGGCACACTGTTTAGCAACCCAGCTTAAAAGCTTTTGCATAGGCTTGATAGGAATTAACTTTAACAGCCCACAAATAAAAATAGGTAAAAACCAAACAAGCGTGTTTATTGTATAAAGTAAGATACTGAATACACTACGAATTACTGACATTTATTTACTTTCCTTTAAACAATGCGCGCCCAAACAGCAACGCTTTTAATTCTCGGTAGGTTAATCTTCAAAGTAAGTATAACCTGCAAGCCCAGCATTAAGCTCGGCTAAATACCCTGCTTTGCATTGCTCAGACACGGCTAGCTTGTTGACTAATAATTCAAAGTTTTCTGCCAAAAGGGCGCTATCATAGTCAACAAACTTTAATACATCCTTAACGCTATCACCTTTAATGGCGTTGGTTAATATATAACCCTCGTCGTTAAGCTCTACATGCACAGAGTCAGTGTCGCCAAATAAGTTATGTAAATCACCTAAAATTTCTTGGTAAGCCCCCACCATAAACATAGCTATATGGTATTGCTCACCGTGTTGGTACTCAGGTATAGGTAAACTGGTTTCTATGCCCGCGCCTTCTACATACTCACGAATTTGTCCGTCAGAGTCACAAGTAATATCTTGAATAATAGCGCGCTGGGTAAGCGGTTTATCGAGGTTTTCGATTGGCATTACCGGGAATAACTGCTCAATCCCCCATACATCTGGTAACGATTGAAACAATGAAAAGTTAACAAATAATTTGTCGGCTAGCTTTTCGTGGAGATCGTCGAGCACTTCGCGGTGAGCGCGAGCATTATTACTAAGTGATGCGCGCACACGGTGCAAAATAGTAAAATATAACTGCTCTATCTTGGCCCACTCTAACATGCTTACTAAACCATGCACGTATTGGTCGTGCGCCTCGCTAAATAAGTGCATTGCATCGTGGTAAATCTCGAGCGCCATACGCGGGTTTAAACGCTGTAAACACTGCCACATTTCATCAAGCACTAACGCACTATTTTTAAGTGGTGGCTCAGGGTTTGGATGATTTGGCGCTTTTTCTACGTCTATCACATCGGTAATTAACACCGCGTGATGCGCCGTTAAAGCTCGCCCAGATTCAGTAATAATAGCGGGGTGTGTAAGTTGATGTTGGTCGCACACCTCTGCAAAGGCATTTACTACGTTACGTGCGTATTCTTCTACTGTGTAGTTCATCGAGCAGGCGCTGCGCGAGCCAGAGCCTTCGTAATCAACGCCTAAACCACCGCCTACATCCACTGTATTGAGCGGCACGCCTAACTGGGTAAGTTCAGCAAAGTGGCGCGCACATTCACGCAGGGCGCGGTGTATGTCGCGTATGTTGGCAATTTGAGAACCTATATGAAAATGCACCATTTGCATTAAATGCAATTTATTATGCTTTTTAAGTACCTCAACAGCGCTGAGTACTTGGCCTGCGGTTAAGCCAAATTTGCCTTTTTCACCACCGGTATTTTGCCACTTGCCTTTACCTACCGAGTTTAAGCGAATACGAATGCCAATAGCAGGCTCTATGCCTAGGTTATCTATTTCTTCAAGTAAGGTAGTTAGCTCTGAGAGTTTTTCGACGACTATTTTAACGCTGTGCCCCATGGCTTGACCAATACAAGCTAAGCGTAAAAACTCACTGTCTTTATAGCCATTGCACACAATAGTAATGGGCTTGTCAGCTATACCTAAAATCGCCATAAGCTCGGGCTTTGAGCCGGCTTCTAAACCCACTAAACCGCTTGGGTGTGCTAATAGTTTACTTACCACAGAACGCTGCTGATTAACCTTTATTGGGTATACACAGGTATACTCACCTTTGTATTCACGGTTACTACATGCCAAGGTAAACGCATTAGTAAGTGTATCAACCCGATTTTTTAAAATATCAGTAAAGCGCACCAGTACAGGCAAAGTTAAGCCTTGTTGTTTAAATTGCTCTGTTAGCTGCGTTAAAGAAATCGCATTTTTAGATTGGTCGCCATCTGGGTAGGCAACTAGCTCGCCTTGTGCATTAATATCAAAATAACCATCGCTCCAATGAGCAACATTATATGTAGCGCGTGCTGTTTCTAAACCCCAAGTCATGGCAACTCTTCTTTAATCAATTAGCTATAAAGGCGCATTTTAATACGTCACTATCCCCTACGCTAACAAAAATTGAACTTTAACTCGATACTGGCTAACTTTATTAGCAATGCAGTTAAAATTTCATTGAGCAAAACGCGAAGCACTGGCAGAATTGCCCCCTTTTCATACTCAACTTAAAAAGTGTAAAAGCAACTATGGCAAATTTAGATCAAAGTAAGTGGTTTACAGAAATTAGCGACCGCGATGGCAGCGCATTTTCATTACGTATTAACAAAAAGTTAGATGAAAAACAGTCTCCTTTTCAAAAAGTAGAAATGTTCGAAACCACAGACTTTGGTAATTTAATGATCATCGATGGCTGTACTATGGTGACAACCCGCGAAAACTTTTTTTACCATGAAATGATCAGCCACCCTGCACTTTTATCGCATCCGAACCCTAAAAACGTCGTTATTATTGGTGGCGGTGATTGCGGCACATTGCGTGAAGTTTTAAAGCACCCAGGTGTTGAAACCGTAACGCAAATAGATATAGACGAAGTAGTAACGCAAATGTCGTTAAAATACTTCCCGGAACTTTGCGAGTCTAATAACGATGAACGCGCAACAGTGATGTTTGATGATGGTATTAAATACATGCGCGAAGCCGCTGGCGAGTCTATCGACGTAGTAATTGTTGATGGCACTGACCCTGTAGGTCCTGGTGAAGGTTTATTTAACCATGCATTTTATACAAGCTGTCTAAATGCACTTCGCCCAGGCGGTATTTTAGTACAACAAAGCGAATCGCCACTGATGCACATGCCATTATTAGTTGAAATGCGCGAAGCTATGTTAAGTGTAGGGTTTAACGATTTACAAACTCTGCCATTCCCGCAGCCAATTTACCCAAGCGGCTTATGGTCGGTAACACTTGCGCGTAAATCACAAGCGTTTAATGGTTTTAGAGAAGCCGATGCCGAGCAAGTTGCGCAGCAAAGCGAATATTACAACAGCGGTGTTCACTATGGAGCACTTGCTACACCAAACTTTATGAAACGCGCATTTAATAAAAAATAAACACTAAGGGAGCCTATAAGGCTCCCTTTTTTTAAAATCTATCTTTTTAAAAGCGCCATTGCGCATTGGCCATCAGTTGCTGCTGTGATATTCGCTGAGCAAACCCACTGCCCAGCCTATTTTGCACAAAACTATGTAGCGCCGATCCCTCAACACCTATTTGAAGCGTATCGGTTAATTGGTAACGCCATGTAGCCGTTAACCCTTCGCCATTACTGGCATTAGGATCAAACGTGGTAGTGTCATCGTCATCTACTTTAAAATAATCATACCTTAGCGATACCCTGTGCTTACCTTCTTTGCGGCTGAGCATTAAGTAATGACTATAAAAAGAATTATAAATTAGCTTATTAGCGCCCATTTCGGTTTTACCATCCATCAACTGAGCAATAAAGCGAGTTTTACCTGTAAATTTATATAACCACGCCGCACTGGCAAAGCGAGTATGCCACGCATACTGTCCTGTAGTTCGGTTAAACACATTAGGATCAGCGTTATTATCATAATAATAGAGCCTAAACTGCGAGCGTTTTAAATAGTCCCAATGCACGCCTGCATAATAGCCAAAGCGGCCATCAACTTCTTCAAATGGCAATACTTGGTTAGCTTGCCAGCGTAATTCATCACTATTTAATGCCTCAATAGGTGCAAACTCAATGCTTTCGTTAAAGGTTGTTTGCCTGTCATGCAGCGCAAACCCCCGCCACGAAAGCAGCGTCCCTGTTGGGTCGTTTCCTTTGTAAATAGCAGCGCTCATACTAAAGCTGTGCTTGGAATTAAAGCGTTTCCCGGGGCGCTTAATTGTAACCTCTCCACCAACAGTGCGAATCTCTTCGCCTATCCAGCTATTAATTGCCGAGTTTGTATAGTTATAAGGTGAAGTCCAGCCTATATCAGGGTTTTCGAGCGACATACCAGGGTAAAAACCACCTACCTTGACATGCCATTTATAGCGGCTGTTTACTAACGGCTGATACTGTAAATACGCTTGACTTAATCCTAATGTCGTTTTCGGCTCTTGGTTTGCATTAAGCACAGCATGTGCGCTCCAAGCACTACTTAAATCGGCCTTAAAGTCTAAAATACCTTGCGATAGCAAGAGGTTATCACTGCCACCTCCATGGCGATATAAACCCATACCGCCATTTTGAAAGCTTTGCGTATCGTCAGTTGCAACCGCACGCACCTGAATAAACCCTTTAACTTGCGAAAAAGCTGGTAGGCTGGTGAAAAGTAAGCCAAGTAATAGTGTATTATTGCGCTTATTAATAGTCATCAAATTCATCCGTAGCAAAGTCTATTTGCTCGGTTATGGCCTGCTTTACGGTGTAATGTATAGGTGACTCGCCCACATTAATGCTTTGGGTTTCTACGTTGCTTATATCACTAAACCCAGAATGCCATATACTCAAAGTGTATTGCCCATTTGGAACGGTTAAATTAACCGCCCCCTTATCGTCAGTAATGGCAAAAATGGTGCTATCTACTACCACAATGTACCCTAACATCCAGTCATGAATATTACAGCCAAGCTCCACTACACCTGTTTGATCAAATATGATTGGCGCTTTAGGTTGCTCCTTATATAGCTTAAGCTCAAAAGTTTTAGCCTCAGAAAACGAATAGACGTGGTGCATAATGGAGTCGGCATTAGGAAACTCTACCTTTGCATTTTGCGGAACAACTAACGTACGCGGCGTAAACTCGCGGTTTTGTTGGCTCATTGCGTAGGTTTTACTTGCTTGATTGCCGGCCTGAATTGATGCCCCGCTTAGCCACACCACCGCATTTGCTAAAGGTTGGTTGCTCGCATTTTTTATCGTTATTGTTGTTGCCATTGCGTAGGAGCTCATACTCAGCAAAAACAAAATCAGTAAGGGTTTTATCATGGGGTTTATCACTATTATCAACTTATTTACATTATAGACCGAGTAAGCAATTAAATTCTTTCTATTTTTTAAAACATTGAATACGTATGTAGGCAGTCGTATTAACAACTAAGTGACATTATCCTTAAGAGTCACCACCGACTCATCAAAGGACACACAATGAGAACATCCGCACTTTTTCTACTGGCGTTTGTTGGCAATAGCTTTGCACAAACCGCTGTAGTTGAATCACCAGACTCACAAATAAAAGTCACAATAACTGATGAAAATAGCACCCCCAGCTACGCTATTAGCTTTAAAAACAAACCAGCTATAAATACGTCACGTCTTGGTTTTGAATTTAAAACCCAAGCCGCGTTTAGAGATGGTTTTAAAATTACCCAAATTGAGCAGCAAAGTGCTAATACCCAATGGCAACAGCCCTGGGGCGAGCGACAAACGGTTACTGATAATCACAACGAAGTGGCGGTCACCTTTGAAAAAGATGGCACCAACGGTGCAACATACACAGTACGCTTTAGAGCTTTCGATAGTGGCGTTGGGTTTAGGTACGAAATACCAAACCAAGCTGGCTTTGAGCAAACATACATCACCAAAGAGCTAACCGAGTTTGCAATTAATAATAGTAACGATGCCACAGCATGGTGGATCCCCGCCCGCGGCTGGAACCGATACGAATATGTTTATAACACCACTGCATTAAATGACGTCCCCCTTGCGCACACGCCGTTTACGTTAAAAACGCAAGACGGCACCCATATCAGCATTCACGAAGCTGCCCTTGTTGATTACGCAGGCATGGTGCTTAATCAGCGCCGCCCAGGTACATTTAATGCCGATTTAACACCGTGGTCAGACGGTATTGCCGTAAAAAAACAAGGAGCGTTTAATACCCCTTGGCGTACTATTCAAATTGCCGACAGCGCCGTTGGCTTAATCAATTCAGACATAATTTTAAATTTAAACGAGCCTAATAAACTCGGTGATGTGTCGTGGGTAAAACCAGGTAAATACGTGGGCATTTGGTGGGGTATGCACATAAATACGCAAACTTGGGGCAGCGGCGATAAGCACGGCGCCACAACTCAAACCACTAAATACTACATGGACTTTGCCGCAGAGTATGGCTTTGATGGCGTATTAGTAGAAGGTTGGAACATAGGTTGGGACGGCGACTGGTTTTTTAATGGCGATGTATTTAGCTTTACACAACCTTACGACGACTTTGATATAGCCGCTCTCACTCAATACGGCAAACAAAAAGGCGTGCAGTTAATTGGCCACCACGAAACATCGGGTAACGTAAGTAACTACCGAAACCAAATGGACGATGCCTTTGCTCTTTACGAAAAATCAAATGTAAGCCAAGTTAAAACGGGTTATGTGGCCGACGGCGGTAATATAAAGCGCATAGACGAAAACGGCATTGCCCGCCATGAATGGCACGATGGCCAATTTATGGTTAACGAGTACCTTTACAACGTAAAGCTGGCTGCTAAACATAAAATTAGTATTAACACCCACGAGCCAATAAAAGACACCGGCCTGCGCCGTACTTACCCAAACTGGATTGCCCGCGAAGGGGCACGCGGCCAAGAGTTTAATGCATGGGGCACGCCGCCTAACCCACCAGAGCACATTCCTATGCTGGCGTTTACCCGAATGCTGGCAGGGCCTATGGACTTTACCCCCGGCATTTTTGATATGGGCTTTAATGGCTTAGGCGATGATACAAACCGCCCGCAAACAACGCTTGCCAAGCAGCTTGCACTGTATGTAGTGCTATATAGCCCGATTCAAATGGCCGCCGACTTACCTAAAAACTATTTAGCTAAGCCTGATGCATTTCAATTTATTCAAGACGTACCCACCGATTGGCAGCAAAGTATTGCGCTTGATGGTGAAGTAGGTGACTTTATTGTGTTTGCCCGTAAAGAGCGCAAACGCGATAAATACCCAGGAAACGATTGGTATTTAGGGGCCGTAACCGACGAAGAAGCCCGTACTATTGAGGTAAAACTCGACTTTTTAGAAAAGGGTAAAAAGTTTGAAGCGCACATATACCAAGATGGTAAAAATGCAGAATGGAAAAACAACCCGTACGATTTAGATATCGAAAAGCGCATAGTTAGCGCAAACGACAAGCTAACTTTAAAACTAGCAACAAGTGGTGGTACGGCAATCCGCTTTAAGGCACTTTAAGTTGTAACACAATTAAAGATATGTAAATAACCAGCTCTGCACAGTTTACTGTGCAGAGTTTTGTACTTTTATAGGCAAATAAATTTGAGCACTTAGGCCACCTTCTGGGCGGTTTTCTAGCTTAACTTTACCATCGTGCATATCAATAATACGCTTAATAATAGCAAGCCCCAAACCACTACCTTCACTGCCACGCGCTGCATCTCCTTGTTTAAAGGGCTCAAACACCGATTCGAGTTCGCTTTCGGGTATCCCTGGGCCATTGTCGTTTACCGCTATCACAACGTATTTTTTATTAGAATTAAAGTAGCTTAATACTTCTATGTCGCCGTCAGAATAACGCAGGGCATTTTCAATCATATTCGTAATTACACGTTTAATAGCGACACTGCTTAATGGAACAAGTCCCACGCTAGGATTACTTTTAAAGGTAATATTACGCTGATGTTTAAGCTCACAATTGACCACCTCAGCCACTAGCGCGTTAATATCTTCGCAGGCTAGCTCATCTGTTTTGTGGTGGCGTAAATACTCAATAAATTGATCGATGATGCCGTTCATATCTTCAATATCGTAAATGATACCTTCACGAAGATAGTCATCCTCATCATTCATCATTTCGGTTGCAAGGCGAATACGCGTTAGCGGCGTGCGTAAATCGTGGGAGACACCAGCCATGAGTAGACGACGGTCGTTTTCAAGCGCAGCAATGCCGCGCGACATTTGATTAAATGCCCGGGTCACTTCTATCACTTCGCTGGAGCCCTCTTCTTCAAGCTTAGAGCTAAAATCGCCCTTACCTACTTTCACAGCAGCTTGCTGCAACGCCTTTAATGGCCGGTTTAAGTGCCTCGCAAATAGCCAGCCGCCTAATACACTTAAAAAACCAATACTTGATAAGTAAAAGGTTAAAAATTCAAGATTATTTTCTTGATACCCGCTAAGCGGCACCTTTACCCAATACCCTGGCGCTTGCGGTGCTTCTACCCAATAAATCAGTGGGTCGGTTTGGCTAATGCGCACCCGCGCCGAGCCATTTAATTGCTCAGACATACTACGCGACAGCATCGAGTATTCTCGGGTTTGCCCAAGCCCTTGACGCATTGCCTCGCGCTGCGTCATCACTTCTATGCCGGTAATTTCAAAAAATTTTTCAGATACTTCGTCGTTAATTTCTACGCCGTCTTCCCAGTCTATAAACACCGTTTTAATTTGCTTTGCAAGCATGAGATTTACTTGCTCTATGGTCGGTTTTACAACGTAAAAGCTTACGGTTATATATGACACTATTTGGTTAATTAGCAGTAAAGCGGCCACTAAAAATACGGTCTGTCCAAACGCACTTCGCGGAAAAAATCCCATATAAACTACTTTTCACCGTCAGGAACAAACACATAACCTAAACCCCAAACCGTTTGAATATAGCGCGGATTGGCGGCATCTTCTTCAATCATGCGGCGAAGTCGCGATACCTGCACGTCTATACTGCGCTCAAGGGCGCTGTAATCCCGCCCTCGAGCAAGGTTCATTAGTTTATCGCGACTCAATGGCTCGCGCGGGTGCGATACAAGAGCTTTGAGTACAGCAAATTCACCACTGGTGAGCGAAATAGTTTTATCGCCTTCGCTCATTTCACGGGTGGCTAAGTTAAGTGTAAATTGGCCAAACGCAATAAGGTTTTCTTCTGCTGCGGGTGCGCCAGGCACTTCTTTAGCGCGGCGGCGTAAAATAGCTTTAATGCGAGCCAGTAATTCGCGCGGGTTAAACGGTTTAGGGATGTAGTCATCTGCGCCTAGCTCCAGACCAATAATACGGTCGACCTCATCGCCTTTAGCTGTCAGCATCACAATAGGAATTTCGTTTTCTTTTTGGCGTAGCCGGCGGCAAATTGATAAGCCATCTTCGCCTGGTAGCATTAAATCAAGCACCATTAAGTGAAAGTTTTCTCGCTCAATGAGTCTGTCCATTTGATCTGAGTTTGCGGCGGTTCTAACAATAAACCCCTGCTCTACTAAATAACGCTCTAGTAAGCTGCGCAGGCGCATGTCGTCATCTACAACTAATACTTTTGTGGTTTCGTGTCCCATTGTTTGTTTCTTATTTTTATTTCCAATTAATAGTTAATATAAATGAAAAACTTAATAATCAAAATCTAATTGCGCGCTTAGATTGTTACTGAACATTTCAAAGCTTAATTTTTAGGGCGTGTTAATCTTTGCGGATCTAAGTTTGTTCAATCTAGGGGCGATCAAATCGCGGCGCGAGGTTTGTAACCTAGTGGGCTCGATAACTGCTCCTGCGTTATTCTAATGACTTACATCCATGTAAGAATAAGTAAAAACCGAGCAAAGCTTCCGCGTCCTGCTCACGCCCCTTACCTACATCCATGTAGGCAACAAAGAGTTTATCGCCTCTAGGCAGAACCCAAAGGGCAAGGCCAGTCGCGAACTCGTCCGTATGGTACGGTTTTTTAGGTAAACGATGCTCAAACAGCGTGAGCTGCACTACGTTGTTACTCAAAATCCACCGCGCTTATGGCGGTTTCGTCTTGTGAAGTATGATCCATGTGTTATTATTTCTCTGAGATTACATAGTTTCGAGTTTCTCGGAATTATCTCGAACCCTGATCACTCAAGCCTCCCGCCAAGTTGGAATGAGTATCGGGGTTTTGTTTTATTAGGGCTAAGGTTACGCCAAATGACCGTACACAGCAAGACAACCAAAAAGACGCGTTTGGAGTCGAAATCCACCTGAACCACCAAAAAGGTCGCGATAGCCGATATCGGGCATTATGTTAAACACCTTTTCTTCGTCGTAGACGCGCCAAATGGCGTTTTTAATACGCCTTTATAGACCTTTCATGCAAATCCACCAACCAAGCGCATGAAACGGCTTAGGATCGCGCTCAAGCGATTCCTGAACGGCTTTATGTGCCAAACAAGCAACGCGTGTTAGCTGTGCCCCTCACACGTCTGTTTTTTTGATACCCAGATAGGCACGTCCAGCGGTATTTGCTCGGCCAGCCATACTTCGACCGCTTCGCCTCCCTGTGGGCGATTATTCTCTCCTTGCAACTGTGCATAGAAATGACGCACACGCTCACTGCTTAAGTCCTGATTGATTGCATCACACAACGTATCGATGTCATGTTTTTCAGTCATATTTAGAATCTCCCAAAAGTTTCACCGGTGAACCCCGCTGAGCCATAGGCGAATTCGTTATTGTGAAGTAGGCCTACTTCACCTGTCCTGCCCCTCATTTTATTTTGATATCAGCGCGATATGTGTTTACACAAACTTTATCAAACATAGCCATAACATTTATAAAAACGCGATACTTTAATGGTTGAGGTGTACCACACTTAGGTCACTAAGTCCTATCCTGCCATACACCTCAACCACTAAGGCAATATGTAGCTTTTAGCAACTCACGGCGATTTGTCACCATGTCGATTAAGCACACTCAACACAAGCTGAATAACCGCTACCACTAACGTTAAATCAATAACGAATTTCCCCTTTAACTTAACGTTATAATCAACTTCAATTTTCATATTGGCTCCTCTCTTTTTAGCCTGGCTTATTCCAGGCCTAGATTTAGGCTATCAGAATTAATTAGCTCCAACGGGCGCAAAAAAATTAAAAATCTCACTTTTTTTGAGCCCCTGAAGAAAACGAAGAGAGTCGCACTTATCCGAAATGCAGTTAAGAGAATATTTAAAAAGGGTTAAAGGGAGTTTCCCCTTTGCACACGACGTTAGAAAATTACGCAGTAATTTGTCGACAGTCGACGGCGTGCCTATTAAGTTTTGAGTGTGAAAGGATGCATTAGAAAAACATCACTACCTCATTAGCAATAGGGTAGCTTTTCAACAATAATATCGCGTTGCAAGGGCTCTAGGTTGCACTGTGAGATCAACCTAGAGCCCTTGCAATTCAAAGGTTAAATAAAATTGCACACGGAAAAGTTACACGCACAGCATGAACTGTATTGTTGAACTTGATTTGCAATAATTGACTGCTAATCTTGTGAATGGATTTCATTTTCAAAATTAAGGAACTATTTAATGAAAACTTTTTTACCCATATGTATTGCGCTATCTATATTCTTATCTCACACAGTATCATCAGCAACTATTGAAAATCATATAAGAAATAAAACTATAAATTGCTCATATGAGTGTACTGAAATTATTAAACTTAATGCTGGCTGGCATGTAGTAGCTAAAAACTCAAACGGAGATATAGAAAAAGTAATTCCTGTAGATGACATACCTATTAATGCTAAAAAAATAATAAACAACAATGGAATGATAAATACACTATCATCCGTTCCTGGTGTTGGAACAACATCAACCTCTTACGAAACTCCAACAGAAATAGTCGTTGTTTACATTACTACTTACAGAGATGCAGATGGTAACTTACTAGACGTCCAAGTAACAACGGTAAGAATACCAAAAGATACAACAACAATACCCAAATAAAGAACATTTGAATTTATTAATAGCCCTCGCGAGGGCTATTATCTGATAAGGCTTGTTTTCGATGACTCAGATTTACTTTTTAAATATAAGCTTACTGTGCTGGCTGAAATCCCTAGATCTTGAGCTATATCGCGGTTTGAATAACCATGAGCTTTTAACTCTAACACCGTTTGTAAATACTCTTTTGCTTTAGATGGCCTACCACCGCCTTTCGATAGTTTACCGCCTAAAGCCCCTACGCGAGCCTGACGTTCACGGAACCCCATTACACTAAAGTTCTTGTGCGTCCACCGCGCCACGCTCTTGGCCGTAGCTTTCACCTCACTCAATGGCAGCAGCTCTTTAAATGACCGGGCATTGTAACCTTGCGCTCGAGTGAAACACGCCTCAAACCACTGTTCATAGCTCGGCCACCCCTGACGAATAGCTTTGTACGCCCATTTACTGAGGTAGTCGAATAAGTTGCAATTACGGCCTAGGCCGTAATCAGGCAGCCGCTGACGACCACCGTAGGCGCTTAAATCCAAATAGTCGGCTAACCAATCGAGGTCATATAGATTTTGCTCCCACGTAGACACCTGCCAATGCGGGTGCAGTGGGTTTTTGCAGATAAGTCCTGCATAGCTAATGTCCGCACCGAGCTTTTCTCTCAGCGCGTTTTCGATGGCCGCAGCGTAACGCAATGGCGCACTACGCCCGTCTGGTGCTGTTCGGATCGAGACTTCAAGGCCATAAATCAAATGCGCATAGCCGTTCTCTCGATTGGTGGCTACGATATTCGGGGCCGGTGCGCCCACGTCATACCATCCCAAAGCCGCATCAGGCGAATCCACATCGAAAATCAACCAGTATTTATGGGTTGGCCCATTGGCTTGTATGTAACGTGATTTGAGGGTGTTTTGGGCGCGAGCAATGGCAGCGCCTGTTTGGCATTTATGCTGCGTTATCGCCTATTTATGGGGAATAACCACACC
>NZ_CAWUKC010000031.1:0-40639 GCF_963922945.1 uncultured Pseudoalteromonas sp.
TATCCAATCGTTTATAACGTCTTCAAGTACTGCCATAGGGAGCGAGCCTTGGCCTATTACAGTGTCGTGAAAGCTGCGAATATCAAATTGTGGGCCGAGTTCTTTTTCGGCTTTTGCGCGAAGCTCTCGTATTTTTATTTCGCCCATTTTGTAAGAGAGCGCTTGGCCTGGCCATGAAATATAACGATCTATCTGATCCTCCACGGCGCTTTGTGGTAAAGCGGTGTGACTGGCTAAGTAATCAATCGCTCTTTGGCGGCTCCAACCAAAGGCGTGAATACCGGTATCAACCACTAAGCGCACTGCACGCCACATTTCATAGCCTAAACGACCAAAGTCGCTGTATGGGCTTTGATAAAAACCCGCTTCTTTACCTAAGCGCTCTGTGTAAAGTGCCCAACCTTCGCCAAATGCAGAGTGGCTAAGGGTGCGTCTAAATTCGGGTACATTTAACTCCATAGCAATGGCGTTTTGTAAATGGTGCCCAGGTATGGCTTCGTGCAGGCTGAGTGCTTCTAAATTATATAAAGGCTGCAGTTTAGGTGTTGAGGCTAAAAAGTAAGTACCTGGCGAGCGATTGTCGGCCGGTGGCATATAAAACGCCCCGCGACTCGCTGAGCCCTTAATAGTAAAGGTGTTACGCGGTAAGTGGCTAAAGTAAGTGGGCAATTTGCCATACATTTTTTGCGTAATGAAAGCGGTTTTTTCAAGTAGGTCTTGCGCGTCTTTTGCGTAAAATTGCTCATCGGTTGCTAAAAATTCTAAAAACTCACTATAAGTGCCATCAAAGCCAACTTCATCAATAATATTTTGCATTTGCGTTTTTATACGCGTCACTTCTTTTAAGCCAAGCTCATGAATTTGCTTTGGTGTGGCGTTTGTTGTGGTGTAGTAATTAACTGTGTACTTGTAGTAATCAAGCCCGCCTTCAACGCTTGCAATACCCGGCTGCGTTCTACAATGTGGCATGTAGTCGTTTTTAAAAAAGTCGTAAAAATGCTGATACGCAGGAATGACTTTATCTTTAATTACGGCTTGTGCTTTTTGTTGTAAGCTTGCTTTTTGCGCGGCACTAAAGGTATTAGGTATACGGGTAAAGGGCTCGAAAAGGGCGCTGTTTTCGGGGTTGTTAACTATGTGCGCGCTAATGCTTTTGCTGTAATTTTCAAAGGTTTTGCAGTAATGAGTAAAGCCTGTTTTTATACCTTCTTTCATTAAATCAATATTTTGCTGATTAAAGCGTGGGTAGTCGGCAAGGCTGATTAAAAATGCGTTGTAATCATCTGCTGTTAAAAAAGCCATATTAGCGGGCGCTTCTGCAAAGTAAGTATGCCAGCCACTTAAAAAATTTACCGGAAAATACTTATCTTGATAAAGGTAGCTTTGCTGCTCGGTTTCTCGCTCATATTTAAATAAGCGGTAGTTCATTAGCTGCTCGTTGTTGAGCGTTTTTGGGTCAATGCTCGCTAAGCTTTTTAGTACGCTGTTGTTATAAGCTTGGCGCTTTGCAATGGCTTGCTCGCTCCAATTGGGTAATGTGCCGTTGGGTTTCCAACCGTCTGGATCGGTTCGAAAGAATATTTTTTCTGCTTTGGCGTTTTGCCAGTGGTTATCAATAATGGTTTTTAAATCGCTGTTACTGTCGGCAAGGCTTGGTAGCGAGGTGGCTGCTAAGCACATAGCTAAAATACGTTTTTTAAACATAGTCATCCGTTATTGGCGAGTTAGTCGCGCTTTTTTATTTTAATATGTGCTCAATATAGTACCAAGTTAGCTTAATCAATGCGCTTACTTTTATAATTTGTACCTCTAGGCTTTACTTTTTGATTGAACAAATTTCACTGCATAACTGATTGGCGCACTAGTTTATTGTTTTATCAGCGTTTAGAATGATTAAAACTTATTATAAAAAATGACCGTCATGTTTAATAAAGTAATCGCCCTAATTGATGAAGCAAACAACCAAGACCCAAACAGTGAGCAATTTAATGGGGAGAGTGTCCCTAAAGAGTATTTATACTCACAGCGTATGAGCGATATGCTTAGCCGTTTTAAACCCGATGCTGACGAGCTTATGCAAATTGCAGTGCGTGGGCAGCATATACAACGTTGGAAGTCGCCGCGTAGTGACTTTGCAATGAACAAGCAAGGCTATCATCAGTGGCGCAGTGCGCTTTATATATTGCATGCAAGTAGTGTTGTTGCACTTATGCAGCAAGCTGGGTACAGCGAGGCTGAGCAAAACAGAGTGTACGATGCGGTTGCTAAAAAAAATATTAAACGTAATCCAGACAGCCAATTAGTAGAAGACGTAGCTAGCCTGGTATTTATTGAGTATTACATGCTCGGGTTTGCTAATAGCAAGCCTGATTACGATGAGCAAAAATGGATAGGTATTATTCGCCGTACATGGCAAAAAATGTCAGACGAAGCCCATGAGTTTGTACTTGCAGGTAATATTACATTGCCAGCGCCGCTTGTTGGGCTTATTCATAAAGCACTTGAGTAAAGTAGTGTAAGTTAAGTATTAAAATAAAAGGATTTTAGAATGTTATGCCCACGCACAAACACCTCGCTTGAACCGTTATTAATTGGCGGTATTACTGTTTATACCTCAGCACAAGGCGGGGTATTTTTTGATAACAGCCAAATTTTTAAGTTTAGCTCGCCAGAGTTAAAGGATGGTCAGGTATTACTTAAGTATTTGAGTAATTACATTGAAGGCGAGGGCGATGTATCATCGCGAGTAAAGTGCCCTAAATGCCCAAGCATAGTGATGATGCGCCGGTATTTCTCACCACTCAAAGTGGTTGAGATAGACGAGTGCCCAGGTTGTGCAGGCATATGGCTTGATAGCGGCGAGCTTGCAAAAATACACGAAAACCATTTAACCCCCAAAGAACGAAAGCTATTAGCCCACGAAATGGCCACCAATCATGGGTTTATAACTATTGAGCCGCCAAAATCAAAATACTCCCCCAAAGCGCCCAAAAATACCCAAGCCACCACGGTTGAGCGGCTGGTGCAATTAGCATTACTTAATCTTTAATACCAAGCCTCAAAATAGCTCACTTAATTAAGTGAATTGGTATTAATTTTAAGCAAGCAAGTGCTGCTAATAAAATATAACTCGTTATGAAAAAAGATGTAGCTCTTGGTTACTTTGGGTAATCAAATTTTCCGCAGGCTATATTAAAAACCCTCATTTAGGGCTGTATAAATTTGGAGTACAAAAGGTTAATTAATAAACACAACCTAATAAAAAAATTCGCTTCACTACCCTCATGATTTACATACCTTAAAATAGATTACCTAAATAAGCAGTGCGGTAATAAGTCTACATGTGCAGCTTAAAATTCAACCGCTACAGCTAGCTACCCCATGATTAGAAAGGATAATGATTTTAATATTTGTTGGTTAAGTGGTTAACTTTATTTAAAAAATAACACCTTTGTAAATAAATGATTGGAAATCACCAAAAAGCATTGAAAATGATAATTAGTTTCATTAAGATCTCGCTGGAAATTAACAGGGAATTGACATGAAATTAAAATTTTTATCTATAGCAATAAGTACACTAATTCTAAGTGGGTGCGGCGGCTCAGGTTCAGAGTCAAACTCCGCACCACAATTTTCTCAGGCAGCGTACTCTTCATCTTTGGATGAAGATTCGAGCCTGACATTTACTGTAAGCGCAACAGACACTAACAATGATCAACTTAGTTACTCTTTAGCGAATGCTGCGAGTAATGGTAGCGTGAATGTTAATACCAGCACCGGCGAGGTAACGTATTTACCGGATAGCAACTTTAACGGCGCTGACGCGTTTCAAGTGATGGTGTCTGATGGCAAAGACTCAGCAACAACAACAGTATCAATCAACGTGCTAGCAGTGAATGATGACCCTGTTATTAGTATAGATAAAGTTCAGGTTAGTGGCGGCGAGACAAAAGTTGGAACGGTTGCTGCCACAGATATCGATGCAGATACACTTAAATATACAATTTCAAAACAAGCCATTAATGGTGATCTTACGCTTAATTCAGACACGGGTGAAATTACTTATTCGCCAATTACATTGTCGAATGCGGTTGATAGCTTTGAGCTAACAGTTGATGATGGAAATGGTGGTACTGTAAGTAAAACACTCGAAATATCGGCTAATTTATCGACTAATGCGGATCGTGCTTATTATTACTATGCGTCAGAACAGTCACATCTAAAGCGCTCGGAGCAGCTTAGTAATACATTACAAAATGATATTAATATTGGTGAAGTAAACTCAGCTTTGGCAATAGGGTACGCGGAGGCTGGGTTAGAAAACGAGACAGAGCGTTTAATTACACAAGATAGCATTATTCGTGATGAGGTACGCGCTTTAGCACTTGTTAATGTTGCAAATCAATACACTTTATTAGGTAAACTTGAAAGAGCGAATGAGCTTAGATTAGAGGCCAGTAACTTATACTCTACCTATATTGCGACCAAAGGTATTTCGGCATTTACAGCAGACGATCAAGATTTTTTCTATACTTTAGCTGAGTCATACCTAAACGCGGGTGAGCCCACGCTTGCACTACAAAGCTATAATATTCTAGATATCTTATTAAGCTCAGCACTTGATGAGGAACAGACTACTCAAGCGCTAAGATTATTTTTTGGATTTAGAAACACGGTTGAAGATGTAATTAATATTTGGCTTGAAACCCGTACTGAGCAAGATTTTCAATATGCTAAAGATATGGTGGATAGGCTATATACATTTGCCAATAAAATAGGTTACAGCTATGTGTCGAACGACAGAAATGGCAATGAAGGGGAAAAATATTACAGTATACGCCTTGTAGCATTAACTAATGTTGTAGAAAGCTATATAACCTTAAATGAAATAGATGACGCAAAAAATGCAATTGCAGACGCATTAGCCTTAAATGGCGTTGTAAATTACGATGATGCATACCCCCGAGAAGCAGATGAATATGCGCAAGTTACCCTTACCGAGTACCCTTTTGGACTAGTAGACTACGCCAAGCATTTGGTCACGCTTTATCCCGAAATAGATATTGAAACAGTACTATTAAGTAAGTTTGACAAGGATAGTTTTTACTATGATTGGGCTAAAGAAGATGCTGAGGAAGCACTTTTATTTGCATATGTTCGTAGCATTGAAGATGCAGATGAAAGTTTAGCGCTAATTCTTGCACAAAAAGATGAGAGTGATTTAAGAAATTTATTTACAACAATTACATCTTTTAATAGCTCTAACCCTGGTGGTTCTGCAATTTTGATTGAGCAAGGACGTTACGCAGATGCAGCAAAATACATTGCAGAGGGTTTAAGTGTTTTAAGCACTGAAGAATATTTAGCGCAAAATATAGCAACACAAGCATTTGTTACTGGCGCCACGGGGTGTCAGCTTATACTGGATCAGCTATCAACAATAATCAACTTTACGGATGAGCAAACATACATCGATCAAGCCGTATCAACCTTAACGGTGTGCCGTGAAATTTCGCTGCAAAAATATGGGCAAATCAGTGGCACAGATGTAACCACTGATGAGATTGTTGATTCAAGTATTGATCTGATTAAATACCATTATTCATTAGGACAAGCTGAATTAGTAAGCCCGCTAGTTGAAAAAGCACAAAGCTTTATTACAGCATACGATGACAGTCAAATCACGCAAAAATTAATAGATACAGGTAAACTGGCTGCTGCTTTTGCTTATGGCTGTGACTTTGCTACAGCGTTGACTCATTACACTGAATATGTAGAACTAATTAAAGAAATAGAGTCGTTGGTAAGCAGTGAATATCAGTTTTCAGTGACGCAAGACTATTTTGAAGCAACCACTACAAAAGATGATTATCGCTTTGAATCCTACTATAAGTTATTGCTTAGACAAGCCGGAAAAATTGATAATTACCAGCAGCTTCATGAAGAGACGACAACTTTATGGGCAGATTTAGTGAAATGGAATATCACGCGTTTAGACGAAGCCTCACTACAAACACAGTTACAATATTATCCACAGTTTGCTGAGCAATACCTAGCTATCGGGCAATTTGATAGTGCACTTGAATTAAAAGACAAAGGTTCACTTGGGGTGGTTGAGCACGACTCTATTTTGACTTCTGTGATTGAGTCTCTAAGCCAGTTTGATGCGTTTACGGGTGTGAGCATTGCCACTGTAGATACAGATAACGATGGTAAAGCAAACTTCTTCTTACCGTATGCCAGTGAGCAAATGATCGCAGAGTCTGCAATTGAACTTGACTTAGATAGCGATAACGATGGTGTTGATGATCTAACCGATGCTTACCCATTAGATAAGACACGCCAGTAATGAGCTTTATAAATTCGACTTTAGGCATCGTTAGCTTTGCGCTCACGATGCCTACTCTTGCACAACAAGCCACAAGTGATGAGAAAGAAATTACCGAAAGTCGTTATGAAACGTGCGATGGCCAAGATTCTCATTGTGTTAAAAATATTGAGGTAATAGAGGTTAAGGGAGAAAAGTTAAACCCTATCTCTATGGGGGCTCAGGGTGTATATACGTTAGATCGTAAACTAATTAAAGATTACCGTTTTGGCAATGGTAATTTAAATGATCTTCTTGGTGTTTTACCCGGCGTTCAATATGGAGAGTCTGCGTATACGGCTGATCAAGTAAGCAATATTAAACCTGCTGAAGTATCTATTGCAGGAGCTGATGGTCGCGCCACTGCTTATCTTATTGATGGCGTTTCGAATAACTCAAACTTAAACAATGTTGCAGGGAACACCGATAGGAATTTACTCCAAGATGTTGCTGGTCATAGCCAAGAAGTGTTTTTAAACCTTGACCTAATTGAAAGTATAGAAGTTTACGATAGTAATATTCCTGCTAAATACGGTAACTTTAATGGTGGTTTAGTACAAGCACAAACCCGTAAAGCGCTTGATAAACTATCGTTTGGGATAAGCTACCGGCAAACAGCGGATGATTGGGTTGAGTATCATAATTATTACTCACCTGATTTTGATGGCTCAGACACCTTAGAAAATGCGGTGTTCCAAAAACGCGATTTTAGTACGTATATCTCAGCGCCAGTTACCGATAAGCTCGGTGTTGTGGCACAGTTTCAATACTTAGAGTCACAAGAAAGCCTAGAGCAGTTAGGTGCGCTAAGGTTACAAGAACAAACAAACTACAATGGTTTTATTAAGTTTGATTATTCTTTGACACCGAATGATGATATTTCACTGAGTTATTTATTTGCACCTTACGAGGGTAACTATTTTGATGTTAATGCGCTTAATAGCGATTATACCATTGAAGGTGGTGGCACAAATGCGGTACTTACTTGGCAAGCGGATAGAAGTTGGGGTTATATTAACTCACAATTAAGTTGGCGCAGCAGTGAAAACTCTAAAAATGCGAATTCAGCATGGTATACCTGGTTAAATACCGCAGGTAAAAACTGGGGTGAATATGACGGGTCTATAAACAGTCTTGAAGGTGGTTTTGGTGATATTAAGAAAACCCAAGAAACGCTAAGCGTTAAACAAGATTTTGAAATCCCTTTAGCAAAAGTATTGGACGGTGATTATAGTCTTTCAATAGGTTATGCATTAGAGCAGCAAACATCTGTATTTGAGCGTTTAGAAGATGCCATAGTGTATAACGGGTCAATTATCTCCCCAATGATTGATTGCGCAGGGTATCAGTTTGATTGCGTAGAAACACAGCTATATAGTTCTGTCGCTGATCTTGAAGAAGAGCTAGGGCGACCACTTGACTTGCAAAACAATGACGACTTTTTACTGTACCAAAGTAATATTCAACAAACAGGGCAATATTTTCAAAGCCGCCAAGTAACGCCTAAAGCGAAAGCTGAGGCGCAAGTAAATGTGTTTTCAGCTTACCTTGAGAACCAACTTGAATGGCAAAACTATTCGTTAACATTGGGCTTTAGGTACGATTACAATGACTTTTTTACTAATCATAATTTAGCACCACGTTTACGTGGCACTGTTTCGCTGTTTGAAGGAGATGGCAAAATTGTACTTGGTGCAAATCGCTATTACGCAAGTGATGCAATTAATTATAAATTAAATGAAGCGATGCTCCCCACCCACAGTGAAGTGAGGGCTATTTATCAGCATAGGCCTCAGCAGTGGCAAGCTTCGCTTACGAACACAGGTTATCGCTATGTTTATAATGATTTAGAAACGCCGTTTAGTGATGAACTCACAGCAGCTTATCGACATCAACTGCTCGGTGGAACGCTTGAGTTAAAGTGGCTGTATCGTGATCAGCAAGACAGCATAAATCGCGTTAGAGGAACCAATGACCTAGGTGAAGCAATATTATATGGGGCTAACTCAGGCAGTAGTGAGTATCAGCGTTATAGCCTTTCATGGATGGCAACATATGATAATCAACACATTGAGTTTAATGTATCGCACGCAAGTAATACCACAAGCGCTGAACAATTCGATGGTGAAACACGCACTTATATTAATAGCAACGATTACTTCCTAAATTTTTCGTATGATGATAATGAACTAGTTTATTTAAGATCTGATAATTATGAGTTGAGCAGCCGAAGTGTGAACGATACTTATCACTTAATTACTCGTCATGATATGGAGCTTGAAAAACAAGATTTTAACCGACCAATAATTGCTAACTTAAGCTGGGGTGGCGATTTTGGTAATTGGCAGCTGTCTGCTTATGCGCGCTTTAACGGTGCGCAGGATGTAGTTTATGCAACAGGCACCACAAAATCAGTCAGTGAAGCCACCTCTATCTGCGATGGCTGTGCACCAAACAGAAAAGAATACCCCGTGTATCGAATAGAAAAGCGACCAAGTTTTTGGTTACTAAGCGCTAGCGTTAAATACTCGTTAGTAGTAGCACGTGATTACACAATGACTTTAAGTTTTGAAGGTGAAAATATTTTAAACGAGCGTACTTATCAAGTTAGCCCTTATACAACAGGTGTTGAGCTTGGACGACGCTTTTGGTTAGGCATTAATTTAGATTATTAAGAGGAAATTATTATGGCACCAATACTTGTATTAACCCTTTCGGCTACACAGCTATGCTATAACGCAGACGCTGACACCCATGCAATTAAAATAGAACAGTTTATTTCTGAGCCAGCAGCGTTAGTGTCTGCAAGAAAAAATCGCGAGGATATGTGTTTAGATATAAATGAATTACATATTGAAGAAGTTAAAAAGCTTGTTGCAGCTGATGGCAAAACTTTTTCCTTAGAAAAAAATAAGTAATGTTTAAACCCTTTCATTTATTTTTAGCGATATTAATAGGCTGGGCATGTAATTTAAGTGCTCAGCCAGTTAACTTTGAGTCTTTACGTGAGCAATACCTTCAATCTAGCGATAAGTGGCCAAAGCCTTTTTTAGACCCCGGTATTGCGCATAATGAGATTGGTTTATTACCAGAGATCACATTTCCTAAATCAAACCCTTTTTCAGTGGCTAAAATGCGCCTAGGGGAAGCGCTATTTCACGATCCTATTTTATCTTCATCTAAGCATATAGCGTGTGCGAGTTGCCACGATAGAGACTTAGGCTGGGCAGATGGTCGTGAAGTATCGTTTGGTCACAATCGTCGTTTTGGAAAACGTAATGCACCCAGCATTGAAAATGCAGCGCTATGGGAAAATTTATTTTGGGATGGCAGAGCAAGCTCACTAGAGCAACAAGCATTAATGCCGATACAAGATAGTAATGAAATGAATTTTTCGCTGTTTGAGTTAGCGCTAAGATTAAATATTAACGCGAACTATAAAAGTAAATTCAATGACGTATTTGGCAAAGATATAGTGGAGGTTAGTGATGTAGCAAAAGCGTTGGCTACTTTTCAACGGACTATTCGTTCGCGTAATTCAGACTTTGATTATTTTATGCATGCAATTGCGGAAGAAGACGAAGAAAAAAAGACTTTTTATGCTAAACAATTAAGTGATCAAGCGTTGTGGGGGATGCACTTATTTAGAACCAAAGCGCGATGTATGAATTGTCACTCCGGCGCACTTTTTTCAGATAATGAATTTCATAATATTGGCCTTACTTACTATAAAAGAGAGTATGAAGATCTTGGGTTATTTAATATCACTGGTATGCCTGATGATGTAGGTAAGTTTAAAACACCTAGTTTACGTGGGGTAATGAATACTAAACCGTGGATGCACAATGGTTTATTTGCAAGTATGGAAGGCGTCATCAATTTATATAATGCAGGTGGTGTTAGGATACCTAAGGACAAGAATGATGTTTTTTTTCCTGAAACATCATCTATTTTACAGCCGTTATCACTAACCGCAGAAGAAATGAAAGCATTAGAGGCATTTTTAAATGCCATTACTGCTCACCCGGCCAGAGGGCCGCATTTTTCATTCTTATCGCAATCCAAATAAAATTTATAGTGAGCCATAAAAAACCTTGTAGAGACGTACTCTACAAGGTTTATTTTACAGCTTACAGCTTACAGCTCTAAGACTTATTACGGTTTTCTTTTGCAAAGGCACGTATTTTACGCTTTTGCGAAAGCGTTACTTTATTGGTACGCCCCGCATATGGGTTATCACCTTCTCTAAATTCAATTTTGATTGGGGTGCCCATAATTTTAAGTGCTTTACGGTAGTAGTTCATCAGGTAGCGTTTGTAGCTATCTGGTAAATCGTGAACTTGGTTACCGTGAATTACGATACGTGGCGGATTATAACCACCGGCATGCGCGTATTTAAGCTTAACACGGCGGCCACGCACAAGTGGCGGCTGGTGATCGGCTTGTGCCATGTCCATAATACGGCGAAGCATTGCGGTGCTAATACGCTTAGTTGCTGACTCGTACGCTTCATCTACCGACTCGAATAAGTGACCAACACCTGTACCGTGAAGTGCAGATATAAAGTGTAAGCGTGCAAAGTCAACAAAGCCTAAACGGCGATCAAGCTCTGTTTTAATACGATCTTTAACGTAATCGTCAAGCCCATCCCATTTGTTCACGGCAATAACCAATGAGCGGCCTGAGTTAAGTGCAAAACCTAATAAACTTAAGTCTTGATCAGAAATACCTTCACGTGCATCAACAACAAGTAGCACAACATTGGCATCTTCAATGGCTTGAAGTGTTTTAATGACTGAGAACTTTTCAACGACATCGCTTACTTTTTTACGCTTACGAACACCTGCAGTATCTATTAAAATATATTCTTTGTCGTTGCGGGTCATCGGAATATAAATAGAGTCACGGGTTGTCCCTGGCATATCGTATACAATGACACGTTCTTCACCGAGTATACGGTTTGTAAGTGTAGACTTACCAACGTTAGGGCGACCTATAATGGCTAATTTGACGGGTTTATCAGCAAAGGCTTGGTGGTCTGTATCGTCGTCTTGCGTTTCTTGATAAAGGTCGATTAACTCGTCATCTTCATCGGCAACATCTTCATCAAGTGCGGCAAGCTCTGCAATTACAGGTTGTAATGTGTGCTCTAGAAGCTGTGTAATACCACGGCCATGCGCCGCTGCAATGTGGTGTACTTCGCCTAGTGATAGCTGGTAAAACTCAGCGCAATTTGAGTCGGCATCTATTCCGTCTGTTTTGTTGGCTACAACAAAGCTTTTTTTCTCCTGCTTGCGCAAGTGATTAGCAATGGCTTGGTCAGCAACGGTCATACCTACACGGGCATCAACCAAAAACAGCACAATATCGGCTTCTTCAATGGCAAGTAGCGACTGGTCAGCCATTTCGGTTTCGATGCCTTCTTCAGTGCCATCAATACCACCCGTGTCTACCACGATAAATTCATAGCCATCGTAATCAGCTTGGCCATATTTTCTATCTCGTGTTAAACCTGGAAAATCGGCTACGAGTGCATCACGAGTACGTGTTAAACGGTTAAATAATGTGGATTTGCCCACATTGGGTCGCCCAACAAGAGCGATCACGGGAAGCATAAACTACCTCTTTAAAAAACAACAAAAGGCTTCGCAGTGCGAAGCCTTACAAAAAACCTTTAAGTGTTAGCTAGTTAGTTAGGTAGGGTTACCACACTAACTTCACCATCACGGGTGTATAAAATTAGCTTGTCGTCGGCTACAACAGGCTCTACAAAAAAGCCTGAGCTGTCAAATTCTTCACGAGATACTAACTCGCCAGTGTCTTTGTTAAGCCAATGTAGGTTACCTTCTTGGTCGCCTAAAGCTAAGTGGCTACCTGCAACGGCAGGGCCTGTTAAGTACCAGCCACGAAGAGCCGGTTGGCTCCAACGTTCAATACCTGAATTTTTATCTAATGCGTAAATTACGCCTTCGCTATCCACTACGTAAATAGTTTGTGCATCCATCGCAATTTCGCGGTAGCTGCTGTATTCACGTTTCCATACTACATTACCCGAGCGAATATCTACCGCTGCTAGGTTACCGTTATAAGCAATAGCATAAGCGTAAGGGCCGCTAATAAGTGGTTGCGTGTCTACATCAATCAAACGCTCAAACTCAGATGCGCCTTTAGCTACGGCAATTTCTGCACTCCATGCCGAGTAGCCACTTTCTGAAATTAGTACGCTTAATTTGCCTGTTTCTAGGCCCATTAATACACCACCGTTTGCAACGGTCGGTGAGCTTTGACCACGTAACGTAAGTGGTGGAACTTCTTGCTCAAAGTTCCAACGTTCATCGCCAGTATCTGGGTGAAGCGCTAATAATTTACCCGAGCCTAAATTAACAAAAATTAAGCCATCGCCAGCAGCGGGCTTAGATAGTGCTTCGCCTGGCACATTTTTACGCCAGACTTCTTCACCTGTTTCGCGGTCAAGAGCAATAACAAAGCCGTGCTCAGAGCCTATATAAATTTTACCATAAGCTTGTAATATACCGCCTGATAATTTTGCTGTACCGTTATCAGACCATGGCCAAAACGATAAGTCTTCACGTACATCGGTTTCCCACAGTGTATCGCCTGTTGTTAATGATAAAGCTTCAACTTGGCCTTCGCGGCTGGCTACAAACACAGTATCTTTGTATACAGCTGGCGATAAACGAGAGAAATAATGCTCTACACCGCTGCCAACCGACTCTTGCCACACTACGTCTGTTTCAAATTGATTAACAATTTCAGGAAGTACTAATTCGTCTTCGTCATCACTTGATGAACAACCAATTAGCGTTGCCATGCACAGTGCTAGAGTTGCTGTTGTTATTTTTTTCATACCTAAAACCTTATGCCGCTGGGCTAGTTACTGCTAGGTCGTCTAATTTAATTTGTAATAAAGGGTTTGTTGTTAAACCGCCTGCATCGGCAGCGGCTTGATACGCAGTGCGAGCTTGGTCTTTATTACCTTGTGCTATGTAAATATCGCCTTTAAGCTCAGCTACATTGGCATTGTAGGCCTCTGGTAGTGGCGAGTTTAATGTACTTAGGGCTTCGTCAAATTTACTCTGCGCAAGTTGAATGCGGGCTAAACGCGTAATGGCAATGGCTTTAAGCTCTTCGCTTTGGGCGTTTGTAACAATCCAGCTTAGTTTTTCGCTAGCTAAGTCTAATTTTTTTGCATCAACAGCGTCTTTTGCCGCAACAAAAGCGGCTAAAGTTGCATAGCTTGTATCTTGGTTGTTTTTAATGAATGTATCGGCTGAGCCAAGTACATCGTCACTTTGTACAAGTGTTGTATATTCGTCAGATGCTTGCTCGGCTGTTGTGATCTGATTTTGGTTATATGCTTTCCAGCCGTATAAACCACCTAAACCTACAATTACACCTAGCGCAAGTGAAATACCGTTTTCGCGAAAAAAGCGCTTAATGGCTTCTGCTTGTTGTTCTTCTGTTGAATAAATGTCCATTACTACCTCTTATGTTAGCTTAGCTATTGATAAGCTCAGCTAATAGCGCTTTAGCTTGTTCTAATTCTAGTGTGACTTGCTCTTTACGCTCGCGTAAATATTTTATGGTCACAACGCCTTTTTCTAATTCATCTTCGCCAATAATAACGGCTACGAGTGCATCGCTTTTATCGGCACGTTTTAGTTGTTTTTTAAAGTTACCACCGCCGGCATGCACCATAACGCGCAAACCTGGTACGTCGCTGCGCAGTTGCGCTGCAATAGCAGGGGCGTGTACGCTTGCTTTGTTACCCATTGCCGCTAAATATACATCAGCATTACGACGAATGTCACCCACACATTCAAGGGCTTGTAGGAGCAATACTAAGCGCTCTAGACCCATTGCAAAACCTACCGCAGGCGTGGCTTTACCACCAAGTTGTTCAACTAAGCCATCGTAGCGTCCGCCGGCACATACTGTACCTTGTGCGCCAAGGCTATCTGTTACCCACTCAAACACGGTGCGGTTATAGTAGTCTAAACCACGTACTAACTTTTCATTCACCGTGTATTTGACGCCAGCTGCGTCTAAACGTTCACATAAATTTGCAAAATGTTCTTTTGATTCAGCATCTAAATGCTCAGATAATTTAGGCGCATTTACTAAAATTGCTTGCACGTCTGGGTTTTTGCTATCAAGTACACGTAGTGGGTTTGAGTACATACGGCGCTTTGAATCTTCATCAAGCACATCGGTATGTTGTTCAAGGTAAGCTACAAGTGCATCGCGGTAATCAGCACGCGCTTCGTTAGAGCCCAATGAGTTAAGCTCTAAACGAACGTGTTCGTTAATGCCAAATGCTTTCCATAATTGCGCGGTAAGTAAAATAACCTCTGCGTCTATATCGGCTGTGGCAATGCCAAATGTTTCTAGGCCAAATTGGTGGAACTGACGGTAGCGACCTTTTTGCGGGCGCTCGTGACGAAACATCGGGCCCATGTACCACAGGCGTTGCTCTTGGTTGTACAGTAAGCCATTTTGGTTACCTGCACGTACACACACAGCGGTGCCTTCAGGGCGAAGGGTTAGCATGTCGCCGTTACGATCGGCAAAGGTGTACATTTCTTTTTCTACTATATCGGTTACTTCACCAATAGAGCGTTTAAATAAGTCGGTTGATTCTACAATAGGAAAACGAATTTCTTGATAACCGAACGATGCTACTGTCTCGCGTAAAATGTTTTCTACTTTCTGCCAAACTTGCGTGTCGCCCGGCAGACAATCGTTCATACCGCGAACTGCCTGAATTTGTTTTGCCACTGATAAATCCTAATTACTGTTTATGTGTAATAAAAAATGCTTACACAACAAGAATGCTAAATATTGACCCGTGATTATATACCCAAATGACCTCATGATGCGAGCGTCGTTGGAATTAAAAGCAATTTAAGCAAGGCATTGATTGAAATTAATAGTGGTTCTATTGCAAAAACCAATAACGCAGTATAAATCGCTTTTAAACCAACCCGTTGGGCGGTTCACAGACACTTACTCTCATCGTTGTTACTTTTTAAAAGGGATTGCCATTTTTAAAGTAACGCTTGATATTATGAGCCTGTGAAATGCTCAATTCTGTACCTTGGGGTCGTTTGGGTATCCTTTAGCTATAAAGGTAAATGCCAAACACCGTGGTTTGGCGTTTTATACGGTATTTATTCGACTATTTTAATATCGATAGGTGTTTGCTGCTCTTTTTGAGCAATAAAATCGCGCACGTAACCTTCGAGCTGATCAACAATGTTATTGTTATCAATACGCGCTTTTTGACGTTCGCCATTGATGTATAAACCAGAGCGGCGGTTAGCACCGGCAAGGCCAATATCACTCACAAGGGCTTCGCCTGGGCCGTTAACAACGCAACCAATCACCGAAACAGACATTGGCTCTACAATATCTTCTAGGCGCTCTTCAAGCTGGTTCATAGTGCTTACTACATCAAACTCTTGACGTGAGCAGCTAGGACAAGCAATAAAGTTAATACCGCGAGAGCGTATACGCAGCGATTTTAAAATATCAAAACCTACTTTGATTTCTTGAACTGGATCGGCTGCAAGCGATACACGTAGGGTGTCGCCAATCCCTTCGGCAAGTAACATGCCTAAGCCGACAGCCGATTTAACCGAGCCTGAGCGCATGCCACCGGCTTCGGTGATCCCTAAATGCAGGGGCTGATCTATTTCTTTAGCAAGCAAGCGGTATGCGCCTACAGCTAAAAATACGTCTGACGCTTTTACCGATATTTTAAATTGGTCAAAATCAAGACGGCGTAATATATCTACATGGCGCATTGCTGATTCAAGTAACGCCTCGGGCGTTGGCTCGCCGTATTTTTCTTGTAGGTCACGCTCTAACGAGCCGCCATTGACACCAATACGAATCGGAATATTATGCTCGCGAGCTGAATCTACAACGGCTTTAATACGCTCTTCACTACCTATATTACCTGGGTTTATGCGTAAGCAATCTGCACCATATTTTGCCACTTTTAAGGCTATGCGATAATCAAAGTGAATATCGGTAACAAGTGGAATGCTCACTTGCTCTTTTATGCTTTTAAACGCTTCAGCGGCATCCATTGTAGGTACAGATACTCGCACTATATCGGCACCAGCATCTTGTATAGCTTGAATTTGTGCAACTGTGGCATCTATATCCATGGTGTCGGTATTGGTCATAGATTGCACAGCAATAGGCGCACCGTCACCAATAGGGACGTTACCTACATTAATACGGGTTGATTTTCTGCGTTTAATTGGGGATTCTGAAAACATAGCGACTACTCTGCTAATGGTAATTTAAATTTGGCTAAACGATTTTTAGGAAAGCCCGAAATATCAACGGGCTCGCCGTTTAGAGAAACACTGACTACGTCGTGCTTACCCAGCACAACCGAAAAAGGCGGGGTACCACTTACCGTCATGTTATAACCTGCCTTTTTTACGCCAAATGCAATGCGCTCACCTTCGCCATCATGTATTTCTACCCAGCTTTCATCGTTAAACACCATGGTAATTGTACTGGTGTTACTTTGCGTGTCGGGCTCGTTAGCTGCTGCCTGTGTGTTTGCAGCTATGGGCGCAGTGGCATTAACGGCTTCACTTAAAGGCATTTGCTCAACACGGGTAGGTGTTTCAGTTAATGTGTTATCAGCAGCTTGTGTTGCTGGCAATTGCGCGCTGCTCTGACTTTCATTATTTAGCGTATTGTTATTTTGTTGATTATCTAAAATCGAATTTTCAATGTTAATTGAGCTGGTTTGCTCATCAATAGGTGTGGCATTTTGCCAAAACCACATGGCAGATGAGCCAATAACAATAGCCAAAATAATATAGCTCACTAACATTAGGCGGCTGTCGTGTGCTTCTTTTTCTGTGCGGCGCGAAAAGCTTTGCATGTTAGCCGGCTTGGTGGGCTCAGGCGGTGCAGGCAGCTTAGCTAAAATAGGGGCACTGTCGATATTGAGCTCTCGACAATAATTTTTAATATAACCTTTTACAAAGGTTATAGGCCCTAATGTTTGATACTCATCGCTTTCTAAACGTTGTAACTGAGAAATCGAAAGCTTAAGTGGGCCTGTTAATGATTCTAAGCTTATATTAGCTTGTTCTCTGTGCGCTTTTAATAGCTGCCCAGCACTTGGTTCATCGCTTTGTTGCGTAGTTTCTTCTGTCATAATAGGTACGAATTTGGATCCACTAGTAATAGTCTGTGCCCAGCTTTGAGTTCTATATCTGGGCTTAATTTATTCCACCGCATTAATTCATCAATTAATACATGCCGCTGGGTAGCTATGTCGTAAAGGGTATCGCCAGCTTTAATCTCGTAATAAATATTTGGATCGTTTAAGTAAATTTTACTTCCGTTGATTACACGATCCGACTCCTTTAGACCATTCCACTGCAGGAGTTTTTGTAGTTTAACATTGTATCGTACTGAAATGCTAAATAGGTTTTCACCAAACTCAATAATATGAAAAGGCACCTTCAAAGGAGGGACCTTTGGGTTGAGCATAGGAGGCGTTTTTTTTACTGTAGGTTGATAGGTTTTGAGTGTAATGTCTTGGTTATTACTGTATGAATTATCAATAAAAACTGCGCTGTCTTTTTTAGCTTCGTAAAATACCACTGGGTTATTTGTGCCGGTATTTTGCGATCCGTTTGTCGCCGAGTATGTATTTTGCGGGGTATTAAAATTAGCTTGTTTTGGCGCCCCAAACGAAATTATTTTAACTTCTTCATCATTGTTGGGTGTTTGCGTAGAGGCGGCTTTTGGCGGCGCAGCTGTTGCTGATGATGTTTGCTGAGCTTGGTGCTCAGTGGTTAATGCTAAAAGTACCGCTGCGGTATCTGTTTTAGTCTCTGCAGGTGCATTTTTAGCTGCCTGTGTATTTACTGCTTGGGCAGGTTGCTTTTTGTCTGCTTCAGGTGCCTCTGCTTTATTTGTAACAGTAGGAGCCTCTACCACAGCAGGTACTTCTGTATTAGTCGTTGTTGTTTTAGCTTGCGCAGGTTCAGCCGGTAACGTGAGGGTTTTCACTTCATCATTTTGCTCAGCTATGGTTTTTTGTTTGCTTACTGCGGCTATGGTTGCCTGTGCTTTTGCGGCCTCATTTAATACTGGGCTTGATGGCTCAACGCCAGGAGAAATTAAGCTGGTCGAATTATCGGTAGTTGGGCGCTTTTTGCGGATAATTTTAATTTTTGGTTGCTCAACACTAATTTGCTCTTCGCTATATTGATCTTTTAGTTTTTCGAGCTGTGCTTTACGGTATTTTTCGCGCAGTATTTCAAACTCAGTTTGTTTAGTACGGTTATCGCGAATAGCATACGCCTGCTTACTTGTTGGGTAAGTTTGCAATATGGTGGCGGCAATTTTTTCTGCTTCTTCTATTCTGCCCATACGCTGTTTAATTAAATAACTAAGCAGTAAAGCACGAGGAGACACTCGTCCGGTGTCGTCATGACGTTTTAAAACGTCGCTGGCTTTATGTAAG
This sequence comes from uncultured Pseudoalteromonas sp., assembly GCF_963922945.1. GTDB lineage: Bacteria > Pseudomonadota > Gammaproteobacteria > Enterobacterales > Alteromonadaceae > Pseudoalteromonas. The sequence goes on from NZ_CAWUKC010000031.1 coordinate 18,900, forward strand.
TCACTTTTAGCATAAAAAAGGGCGGCTAAGCTTATTAGGGTCGATGTACGTTGCGAGCTGTGATTAAGTGCTTGGGTAAAGTAACTTTCTGCATTTTCAAAGTCGTTAAATTCTATGGCACATAAAGCAAGGTTTTCGTAGCTTTCGGCAACGCGAATATAGCTTGGGATATCAATAGCTTTTAAAAATTGATCGGTTGCGCGGTCATATTCTTCAATACTACATAAAAACACACCGTAGTTATTAAGCGTGTTTGGATCATCAGGCTTAATGGCGAGTGCTTTTTGATAAGCCTTGTCAGCACGCTCGTTTTCGCCAACTTGTTGATAATAGTAAGCAAGAGAGTAGTGAACTTCGGGTAAGTTTGGGGCAAATTCAATCGCTCGTTCAAGGTTATACTTTGCTTGCGAGTTATTGCCTGTTTCTAAGTATTGTAAAGCGAGGGCGATACGAGTGCGTGCAGCACCTGCATTGTTAATTTTGTTTTTGACGACGGGTTTGTCACTGCCGTTATAACTGCTTTCGCTCACACACCCTGTAAGGGCAAGTGTTGAAAGTGTTAAAGCAAGTAAAGATCGCATTACCTTGTCTCTATTTTTCTATCCATAGCGCCTATCTTACCTAAAACCCTTAGTGTTGCATCATTTATTTAAAAATAAACAACTTAACCGCCCTACGTCGGTAATATACGCAGGGCGGATCAAGGCTTAAGCTTGTTGGATATTTACGCTAATGGCGTTATCGTCGCGCATTTTCTTTTTCGCCATACGCTTAGTACGGTCAACAACATCGCCCGCTAACTGCCCACACGCTGCGTCAATATCGTCACCACGAGTACGGCGAACAATACATGTTATACCGGCCGCTTGAAGTACTTTAGAAAAACGATCAATACGGCTGTTGCTAGAGCGCGCATATTCATTACCCGGGAACGGGTTAAATGGAATAAGGTTAACTTTAGAAGGCGTGCCTTTAAGCGTTTTAACCAGCTCGTGAGCTTGATCGGTGCTGTCGTTTACGCCATTTAGCATAACGTATTCAATGGTTACATCTTTATTTGCCTTAGAGCCATCGATATAACGACGACACGCCGCTAAAAACTCTTCAATTGGGTACTTTTTATTAATTGGTACAAGTACGTCACGCAGTGCGTTATCGGGTGCGTGAAGTGAAATAGCAAGTGCGACGTCTATTTTTTCTTTTAATAAATCAAGCGCAGGTACAACCCCTGAGGTACTTAATGTTACGCGGCGCTTAGATAAGCCAAAGCCCCAGTCGTCCATCATTAACTCCATTGCTGGCACGACGTTTTTAATATTAAGTAGTGGCTCGCCCATACCCATCATTACTACGTTGGTAACAGGGCGTTTCTCGCTGTTGCCATCAAGGCCTATGTCTTTAGCGACACGCCAAACTTGGCCAATAATTTCCGATACTTTAAGGTTACGGTTAAAGCCTTGTTGCGCAGTTGAGCAAAACGTACACTCAAGGGCACAGCCTACTTGTGAAGATACACATAAAGTGGCGCGGTCTTTTTCTGGGATCCATACCGCTTCCACTTCTTGGCCGCCATCAAGCACTAATGCGTATTTTATGGTGCCGTCGCTTGCTTGCTGGCGTACAGAGATTTCTGGCGCAACAATTTCGCATTCGTTTTTAAGCTTTTCTTTAAGCTTTTTATTAACGTTGCTCATATCATCAAAGTTATCTACGCCAAAATGATAAATCCATTTCATCACCTGGTCGCCACGGAACGGCTTTTCACCGAATGATACAAATAGCTCGCGCATTGCATCTCGGTTTAAATCTAATAAGTTAATCTTTTTTTGCTCGGTCATGAAACAACCTCAATCGGTGACGGTGGAGATAAAATTTACAAGGGTAAATTGTACACAATTTACCCACTTTAATCATTAAGTAAAATATCAAAAATGCACTTGTTGATGCTTTACGTAATGACTAAAAAAGGGCTCGAAAGCCCTTTTCATACTTTGCTTTACAGCGTTAACTGTAAAACTCGAATTAACGAGTACGTGGGCAAAGCTCTTCGTCAGCGAAGAAGTACGCGATTTCGCGAGCAGCAGATTCAACAGCATCAGAACCGTGAACAGCGTTTTCGTCGATGCTATCAGCGTAGTCTGCACGTAAAGTACCTGCTAGTGCTTCAGCTGGGTTAGTAGCACCCATGATTTCGCGGTTTTTAAGAACAGCGTTTTCGCCTTCAAGAACAGTAACCATTACTGGGCCAGATGTCATGAAAGATACTAAAGCACCGAAGAAAGGACGCTCGCTGTGCTCTGCGTAGAAACCTTCAGCTTTCTCTTTTGAAAGGTGAACCATTTTAGCTGCAACGATTTTAAGGCCCGCTGTTTCGAAACGGTTGTAGATTGCGCCGATGTTGTTTTTAGCTACTGCATCAGGTTTTACGATTGAGAAAGTACGCTCTAAAGCCATCTTTATGCTCCAATAATTTTTAAATAAAAGTGTGAATATTTACGGGCGCGGATTATACGCGTTTTAATTGAAAAAGCCTAATTTTATTAAAAACCAGTTTGGTTACCGTTTTGTGATCTTGATCAAAAGTCTATTATTTATCGCCTTTATAATGCCGCGCTTGCAATATTAACTAACCATGCAGCCGATGTGTACTCGGTTGAACTTATGGAGCGCGTATGTCAGCTGTTTCCCCTTTAGCCTCGTTTGTACCTGAATTATTATGCCCTGCAGGGAGTTTAAAAAATATGCGTTACGCCTTTGCGTATGGGGCCGACGCCGTTTATGCCGGCCAGCCCCGCTATAGCTTACGGGTACGTAATAATGAATTTGATTTAGAAACATTAAAAATAGGGATTAATGAAGCGCATTCGCAAAATAAAAAGTTTTATGTGGTGTCTAATATTGCCCCGCATAACACAAAGGTTAAATCGTATTTACGCGATATAGAACCTGTGATTGCGATGAAGCCTGATGCACTGATCATGTCAGATCCTGGGTTAATTATGCTGGTACGCGAAAAGTGGCCAGCTATGCCTATTCACCTGTCGGTGCAAGCAAATGCCGTTAACTATGCAAGTGTGCAATTTTGGGCAAAGCAAGGCATTGAACGGGTTATTTTGTCGCGCGAGCTATCGCTTGAAGAGATCAATGAAATACGTAATTTATGCCCAGATACCGAGCTGGAGGTATTTGTGCATGGTGCGTTATGTATGGCGTACTCTGGACGCTGTTTGCTTTCGGGGTATATTAATAAGCGTGATCCAAATCAGGGCACCTGCACCAATGCCTGTCGTTGGGATTACGATGTAAAGCCTGGGGTTGAAAACGAAACGGGCGACATGGTGCATAAAGTCGACCCTAACTCGGTTATTCCAACGCTAGGCGAAGGCGCGCCAACTAATAGTATTTACATGCTGGAAGAACAGGGGCGCCCTGGGGAGTATATGCCTGCCTTTGAAGATGAGCACGGTACATACATTATGAACTCAAAAGATCTACGTGCAGTACAGTATGTTGAACAGCTAACAAAAATGGGAGTTCATAGTTTAAAAATTGAAGGACGAACTAAATCGTTTTACTACGTAGCTCGCACCGCGCAAGTTTATCGTAAAGCCATAGATGATGCTGTCGCAGGTAAACCATTCGATCCCAATTTATTTAAAACACTCGAAAACTTAGCGCACAGAGGCTACACCGAAGGCTTTTTAAAACGTCATGCTCATAACGAATATCAAAATTACGAATACGGCCACTCGGTATCTACCAAGCAGCAATTTGTAGGCGAAGTGCTAGGGCGTGATGAGAACGGATTTGTATACATAGACGTTAAAAACAAATTTTGTGTTGGCCATGTTTTAGAGCTAATGACGCCAAAAGGTAATATCACGTTTGAGCTTACACATATGCAAAACAGTAAAAATGAGCCCATTTATGATGCAAAAGGGTCTGGCCATCGCGTAAAAATACCATTAGATGAGAGCATTAACTTAGAGCACGCTATTTTGATGCGTAATTTGGAGGCACATCAAGATACGCGTGATCCGTATAAAAAGATTGTGTGTGAAGGGTGAGTCAAAGCAGTCGTTATAAGTAGAATATATAGAACGTCAATGGCGATAAGGTCCGGGTTAATAAAATAAGTAAGGAGCATTAATTAATGCTCCTTACTTTGCCGGTTTAAAATAACGCTTAATGATAGAAGCTAAGACTTGATATCCCCGTTTTAAGCCCTGTATTTAGTAGTCGACCAAGCATAGCATCAGTGTAAATACGCGTACGGAAATCACTTTTTAAATACGCTAGTTTTAATCGGCCTCAGTTATACTCTTTGGTTCCACGGCATCTGGGCTATAAGCCTAGCCAGTCCACAAAAACCTGTAGAGCCTGCAATAAACAACCCTGTTGCTATGAAAATTATGGGCCAAATAAACTTACTCGACACAGTTAAAGTAAACACAGAGAACACCAATAGCAGGGTGCTAATCGATAATTGTACTTGGCGGTCTAGCGGAAGAACCGATTTTTTTCCTTTAGTAATATCAAAGCCTTCCTCTTGCCAGCTTTCGATACCGCCACTGATGTTAAAAAGGCTCAAATTTGGGTTTTTAGAAAGTAGCTTTTCACAGGCGTTTTTACCTCTACCGCCTTTTTGACAGTAAATTATATGGGCTTTTTTTTCTTGATTAATGACTGTTTCATTAATAGTGCCTAATGGGTGTAACTTAGAATTACTAATGTGAGCAGAAGCGTGCTCTGCAGGCTCTCGTACATCAATTAATCCAACCTCCCCACTTTTCATAAGCTGAAAAGCTTCTGCTGCGGATATTTCTTTTATTGCCATATTTATTTCCTCACGATGAAGTAGAGAATTATATTAGTAAGGTCTAATATAAACTTTAATATTAGAGTTGTCTAATATAGTTGCCTTTTAACTCTCAAGCCCCGTATTTAGGGAAACATAATAGGTGGGGAGTGCTTTTTAGTTCTTTGCAATACAAGCGCTTTTTGTAGGATTAAAACTTTTCGAAATTGGTACGCTATGGATTATAAACATCTGCCGCCTAGTTACGCAGGGTAATCTTCATTGATTGAAATCAACAACTCAGCAAAGAAAAATAGGCATAATTTGCGGTTATTGCTTACACCTAGAACTAAAATGATGTTAATTAAAAAGGCTACAAATGGCTCTATTTATAAATAACAAATGCATTAACTGTGATGTATGTGTAGATGAGTGCCCAAATAGCGCTATTTCTATGGGTGAAAAAATATATCGAATAGACCCAAGCAAATGCACCGAGTGCGTTGGCCATTATGATAAACCAACCTGCGTAATAGTGTGCCCTATCAATTGCATAAAAAACGATCCGCTCCATAAAGAGTCGCTTGAGCAGCTTGCACAAAAATACGTCAATCTAATCGAAAGTGAAAGCTGAGGATATAAAAACAAACATTTGTTTACAGCTGTACTGATAGTTAAGTGTTAATTACTTATTTATTATCGCGTTATCTATAAAACCTCCTATACTGGAATTAACTTGATTTAGTGTTGTTTGGTAGGGAAATTAATGTTTTTTTCGAAAAGTAAGCAAAACGAAATAGCCGCTTTAAAAGCTCAGTTGTACCCCTTAGAGCAAGTATGGGAGGGGCTGTATAAAGAAATGTTGGTATTAAATGTACTTTATGATGGGCGAATTTCACATGCTAATGATAACTTTTTAGCTGTATTAGGTTACAACGAAGACAGCCTAACAAATAATCAGCTAGGCGACTTTATAGCTGATCATTCCCGTTTATCTTCTGAATTTGAAGAGCTTGAAAAAGCACTCCAAAAGGAAGGGCACTGGAGTGGGGCTATTGAGTTTATTCGCCAAGATGGTAATACAGAATGGCTAAGATTAATTGTTCACCCTGTGGTGGGTGAGCAAAATCAGCTGTTGTATTTTTCTGTATTTGGCACTGTGCTTACTAAAACAATCGCGACCTCGCGTGAGCAAAGAGACACAATCAAAGCAATTTATCGCTCTATGGCGGTGATAGAATTTGATTTAGAGGGACATGTTTTAACCGCAAATGATCAATTTTTATCTGCTATGGGGTACGGTGAAGCTGAAATAATTGGCCAACATCACCGAATTTTTTGCGAAACTGAAGAAGCAAACTCCGCGGAATATCAGGCATTTTGGGATAAGTTAAGACAGGGCCAATTTATTGCCGATAGGTTCAAGCGTATAGATAAATATGGCAATGTTATTTGGCTTGAGGCTACTTATAACCCTATATCAAATGATGCTGACCAGCTTTATAAAGTAATGAAGTTTGCCACTGTAATTACTGAACAGGTAAACCGTGAGATTGCTATTTCACAAGCAGCTGAAATCGCGTACGGCACCTCAACAGAAACCGATAAAACAGCGGAGCGTGGTAGCCATGTATTACAAGAAACCGTTTCTGTTATGGATGAGTTAGCTGTCAATATGGAACAAGCAGCGAGTGAAATTTCGGCGTTGGATCAACAGTCTCAACAAATAGCCAACATAGTGCAAAGTATAAGTAGCATTGCTGAGCAAACTAACCTACTGGCTTTAAATGCTGCAATAGAAGCGGCGCGAGCGGGAGAGCAAGGGCGTGGTTTTGCTGTAGTAGCTGACGAAGTAAGGCATTTAGCATCTAGAACATCAAAAGCAACAGAAGAGATTGTAGAGGTAGTGCAGCGTAATCAATCACAAACACAAAGTACTGTGGCCGTTATTGAACAAGGCAAAGAAAAAGCAGAGCAAGGGCTTGCGCTTTCTAAGGAGTCGGGAGAGGTTATGGCAGAAATCCAAGATGGCGCTCAAAAAGTGGTTAATGCAGTAGGGCAATTTACCAGCCAACTAAACTCTAATAACTGATAGAATAAATACGCTTAAACTACACGTGCAAATAAAACCGCGAAAGCGGTTTTTGACTTTAATAAGCGTGTGTAGCGTCACATATCAAGTAATTAGAGCGCTGAAAAATAAACCTATAAACCTACCTAGCTGTTGGCGCATAAACCCTAATAAGGCCAAATACTGAGATGCGAGTTATTTTCAAGCACAGTTGAGATTAAATTAAATCAGGCATTAACAATACATTAAGTTTCACCATGTAAACTTTGCAGCAATTTGCCGATACGTACCTCATTGCGTCAACGGAATCACTGATTTGCTTAACCTAAAGCAATGTAAATGGAATAGCTGTAAAAAATGATTAATTGCCTACGTCATTACCCCTTATCTCATGTTTATAAATCTTTATTTTGTGTATCTATTGTTACTGCAAGTCCGTTCAGCTTAGCGGATGATGCTGCCTCACAAAACGCTAAAACTCTGCTTAAAAAAAATATGGAAGTTATTGAGGTGCGTGGAATTCGCTCAAGCATGGCTGAGAACTTAGATGTAAAACGTATGTCCGGCTCGGTAGTGGATGCCATTACAGCCGAAGATATTGGCAAATTTCCCGATAAAAATGTGGCCGATTCACTGCAACGTGTACCAGGCGTTGTAATTGAGCGCGATGGCGGAGAAGGGGCGGCGGTGAGTATTCGTGGCTTATCATCGGAACTTACATTTACACAACTAAATGGTAATTTTATTGCCTCGTCGCCGGGGGAGCCTTCTCGCTCGTTCGATTACACTTTACTGCCCGCTGCTATGATAGAAAGTGTTGCGGTATATAAATCGCCCGAAGCGCGCTTAGATGAAGGCGGCGTGGGTGGTACGGTATTAATGCATAGCCGCAAGCCTTTGAGCATGGAGGTAAACTCAGGTGTATTTAACGTTGAATCCACTTACGCTGACGTGACTAAGGAATACGAGCCGCAATTTAGTGGCTTATATTCGTGGAAAAATGACGATGACACCTTTGGTGTATTAGTAGGCTATACCTATCAAGAGCGAACAAATCGCACGCTAACAGGCGGTACAGATGCGAATGTGTGGCGCTATACGGGTGGCGGTCAACCTACTGATATTGATGGAAATGCCGTAGAAAATAATAATGGTTGGGATACGATAACGGACACCAATGGTAATAATTACGACGGTGTGTGGTTTCCGCAGGTGGTGCGCGGCTCGGTATTGAATGAAAAACGAGAGCGTGAAGGTATACAGTTTAGTGCGCAATGGCGCCCGACTAACCAATTAGAGCTGGGATTTAACTACTTTGGTTTTACACTTGGCCAAAACAGAACCGAATCAGTCATTGATATTCCCGAGTGGTCACTCAACCCTGATTTTTTAACCGCAGTAAACCTAGATGAAACAGGCACCATTGCAACAGATATGCAATATAATGCCAGTGCGAGCGGCGTTGAAAACGATATGCAATTTCCGTGGATGCGTGGCAGTTATGTACGAGAAGAGTCTACCTCCGACACGTTTGATTTTAATTTAACCTACGAAGGCGATAGCTTTAAAGCGCGGTTTATTATTGGCAGTACTCAATCTGAGGGTGGCCCAAAAGAAAGTTGGGAAGCGGCTTATAAAAGTTCAAACGCCGGCGAAAACCAAGCCGTTATACAAAACGCATCGCAAAGTGCCGCGTGGTCTTTAGATAACAATCATGTATCGCTGAGTATTGACCCCAACACATTGGCTAACTTGCAAAGTGGTATAGGAGGTGGCCGTGATGCAGGTTCGTCAAACTCTAGCTTTGTGCGCAGCGAGCTAGAAGAAGATTATTACCAAGCCGACATCGACTTTTATGTTGATTGGGGGTTTTTAAAAACGATTAGAACCGGGGCTAAATATCGCCATGCTAGCTTACATCGCGAGACTGGTAATACGTTTTTTTTAGATCCTAACTTTGATATTGCTGCAGGTGAAGCGAGCGAGCAAGGTATAACGCAATTTGATAGCTATCAATGGAATGGCGGCATGCCACTTGCGCAAGATGTGTTTATTCAGCAAACCAATATAGTAGGTGGGTTTAACATAAACCAAATGCCCAGTATAGATTGGGATACTTACCGAGATTTAGTAACCGACAACTATACCCCTTATACCCGTAAAGAAGATAACTTTGTATATGATATTGAAGAAAAAATATCCGCGTTTTACATTCAAGGCGATTTTGAATTTAGTGATGTAAGAGGTAATTTAGGTGTGCGCGTAGTACACACTAAAACATTAACTTCTTCTACCGATTTATATACTTATCAACTTGATCACACCAATGACGAAACAGGCGAGCCGGTTACTGGTGATGCGCGTTTTGTAGAAGACTATCAGTTGGTTACACAAAAAAACACCGACACACAAATTCTACCAAGCTTTAACATAGCATGGGATGCCACCGACGATTTAGTGATTAGAGGTGCGATTGCTAAAGTGATGGCACGACCAGATTATAGCGATTTAGGCTCGCAGCAGCGTATTACGTATGTATCCAATGAATGGGCAGATGATAGAGCGGCATTCAACGAGCTTGCAGGCTTTAGTGGCAGTGGTGGTAATAAGAATTTGAAACCTTTTGAATCAGTACAGGCCGATTTATCTATTGAATATTACTACGCTGAGGGCTCAGCAGTAGGTTTAGCGCTGTTTCATAAAAAGGTTGATAACTTTGTTGTGCCATTGGTAATAGATATGCAGCAAGGTTTCGCTGGCAAAGAAAATATAGTAGAGAGTGGTGTAATTAGTGTTGCGCCATACAGCACAGTAGGTAATGGCACCGATGCCGTATCAAAAGGGGCAGAAGTATTTATTCAACATGTTTTTGCAGGTGGTTTTGGCTTTTATGCTAACTACACTTATAACAAAACAAATAAAGCCGATGTTAGTGTAAATGGTGAAGAATTTGGCCAATCGCCATTAATAGGCAGTGCTAAATATCAGTACAACACCTCTGCGTATTACGAGGGTGAGTATTTTACTCTTCGAGCGTCGTACAATAAACGTGGCGAAACAGTCCTTGGTCTAAACAGTGGTTTAAATGTTTACCAAGACCCTTACGATCAAGTTGATGTAAATGCAGCCATTAATATTTCAGATGACTTAAGTTTAACAGCCTCTGTTATTAATTTAACTAAATCAGAGTCTGTTACGCGTTTAGGTAATGATAGCGATGCGCGTTTATTAAGTTCAAGTTACTCAGGCAGACGCTACTACGCAGGGATTAATTATAGTTTTTAAAGTAAAACAGCATAAACGTTTTTCGTAGACTAGCCTTGTTAAACTGATACATGACTATTATGATGAAATTATTTTAAAAGGATGAAGAAAATAATTTAATGAGTTACCAACCGTTTATAGATGACTCCGCGTCGTTAATTGAGTTTACACGTGTGTATTTAGCGCTTTTTTATACGTTTGTGGCAGGGTTTTACACTGTTAGAATTGTTTATAAAAACCGCTCAACCCCTGCGGGTGTTATCTTTCCGGGTGCTAAATTTTGTACGAGTTGGTGGAATCATATGGCATTCAAGTTTTTTAGAGCTGCTATATGGTTTGTATGCGTGCTGCGAGTATTTGTGCCCTCTACAGATAATTATTTAGGTATGTTCAATACCTTAAATGGTTGGCCAGGTGTGATGTTTGGCAATATTTTGTTAAGTGCCGGTTTTATACTTAGCATGGTTGTGCATTTTCATATGGCATCGCTTTGGCGCTCAGGGATTGACCCTAATGGCCCTAAAACCCTTAAAACCAATGGGCTATACGGTTTGTCACGTAACCCTATGTATGTTGGTGTGGCAACCGCTCAGCTGGGGTTCTTTTTAGCTTTACCTTGTGTATTTAGTTTAATTTGCTTAGCTGTTGGCTTGTACGCACTTTATAAGCAAATAGCCGTTGAAGAAGCGCATTTAATGGCGCGTTTTAATAATGACTATCTAAAATATAAGCAAACTGTGCCACGTTGGTTATAAGTTAATCGGTGGCTGCATTTATTTGTAGGTAGTTGTTTATAAAGTCCTGCTTTGCAAGTGGCTTAGAATACAAATAACCTTGTATATAGTTACAGCCAAGTGCGATTAAATGCGCTTGTTGAGTGGGCGTTTCTACTCCTTCTGCGACCACTTCTACCCCTAAGTTATGTGCCATTGTTATAATGGCTTTGATCAGGGCAAGGCTGTTGCTATTTGCTTCAATGTTTTGTACAAATGATTGATCTATTTTAATAATATCAATATCTAATTGCTGTAAGTATGCAAGCGATGAATACCCTACACCAAAGTCATCAATCGCAATATCTATATCAAGCGCGTTAAGTCGTTTTAAATGATGCTGTATAGCGTTATCTGGGTCCATTAGGCTGTTTTCAGTTATTTCTATTAAAATAGTGTGCGGTGGCAATTTGTAGAGTTTGCATGCCTCTATCCATTGGTTTGCCCAAATACCTTCATGGTCAATTTCTAAAGGCGAGGTATTTACACTAATTTGCACTGGTGTGTAACTTAGTTTATTAAACTCTACAGCATCGCGAACAGCTTGTGCCTTTACCCATTCTCCAAGCTCTTTAATTAACCCATTTTGCTCTGCAATATCAATAAACTCAATGGGGCTTATAATCCCCCGCTCTGGGTGATTCCAGCGGATCAACGCTTCGGCTTTTTTTAGCGTACGTGAATGCGGATCTAATATGGGTTGGTAGTAAAGTTCAAACTGATTTTTATTCAGACCTATGCGTATTTCTTCTATAAGGCGGCGCTTTTCAACAGCCAGCTCTTCCATTTCGTAAGAGAAAAACTCAAACCGGTTTCGGCCCTTATTTTTTGATAAATACATGGCTTGGTCAGCTCGTTTAATTAACGTTTCTACCGAATCTCCATCATGTGGGAAAAACGCAACCCCCATACTAGCCGTTACCTGCACATGTTCGTTTTTTATCGTTATTGTGCGAGTGAGGCTTTTCATCACATCGTGCGCAATATGTGATACGGCTGTTGTATCGCTTATTCCTTTGAGAATTAAGGTAAACTCATCACCCCCTAAGCGTGCCACAATGTCTTGCTTATTTAAGCAGCGGCGCAAGCGTTTGGCTACTTCGTGCAATAATAAATCACCAAAGTCGTGCCCTAAACTATCGTTTACTTCTTTAAAGCCATCTAAATCTATAAACACTAAAGAGAATTTTTCTTTTGGTGTGCTTACTAGTTGCTGCAAGTGCTCATAAAAATAACGGCGGTTAGGTAGATCGGTTAAGCCATCTTGGTAGGCATATTGGTGTAGTTGAGCGTTCGCATTTTCGAGCTCTTTTGTTCTTAACTTTACTTGGTTCTCTAGCAAGTTGTCTCGTTGCTCTATTGTGTGCAACATAGTATTAAAACAGGTGGTTAGTTTGCCTACTTCATCCTGCGAAAGTTCTTTAGCACGTAAACTATAGTCATTAGATGAAGTAATTTGCTCTGCCGTTTGTGCTAAATATAAAATAGGGTTTAAAAAACGTTTTCTGAGCATTAACGAGACAAGCAAGCTTAAAATAAAGCTAAAAATCATTAATACAATAATAAACCGGCCATAAAAATCGGCTCTGTCGTTTAGGTCACTGTCGTCAGCGCGTACGAGCAGCGTACCGTAGCGTTGAGCGTCAATTGTTAATGGTGTTTTTACTTCTATTGTATGCGGGACTGAGCTTTCTTGACTGTATTTAGGCGACGTTACGCTTGCAATCTGTTGGCTCAGATTGTTTATCACCTCTACCGATACAATATCTGAGCGCATTAGTAGCGGCTCAATCAGCTCTTTTATGGCTGCCGTGTCGTAAAAAATTAAGGCAGTACTAATGTTTGGCGCTAATATTTGTGATAGAGATTTTAAGCTTTGTGTTTGCTCTTCTTTTGCGGTCCTCAGTTCATAAGCGCTAAATACTGCAGTTACTGCCGCCGTTGAGATAAGCGCAACGCTCATTAAAATAAAGAGTAGCTTTTTGCTCATCGAATTGAGCGAGAAGTAGTTTTTCATTTAATTACCCCTCAACCACACGAGCAAGTCGCAGCACTTTTGAGCTCATCGTTATGCCTGCTTTTTTAAGTTTTCCTGGCGCAACTTCAAAGCGAACTTTACTGCTTGAAAGAAAAAACCGAATATGCCCATGTGCGGCTATAAAGCCATCCGTTTCGCCCACAACCATTGTGTTTTCTAATTCGAGATCAGTGTAGGCGTTTAACCACAAATTGTAGGTTTTATCGGTAATAAAGATTATATCGCACTGTTTAAGCGCTGCTTTTTCAAGCGCGGTATGCTTATTGAGCAGATTACGGTTATGTACTTTTCTGTTATCAAGTGCTGCATTAGCTATCGCTATAAATTGGCTGTCGGGACTGCAAATTAAAAAATTTGATGTGTTTTCTGATGTCGCTTGCCATTGACCAAAAAGAGCAAAGTTATATAAAAACCCTGCTTTGAGGACATATTCTTTTTGCACAGCGTGTGCACTTGCGCTTGTTATAAGTGCAAGGCTAAAAATTATGTAAGGTAACAAGCTTAAGGGCTTAAACATTGAGTCTCTTAAAATGTTGCACTAACAGAAAACGTGACGCACTCGTCGATATAATTAGGAACCGTAAACGTTTCGCGCGTATTACCGTACTCTAAGTGTGAGCCTGCAAATAAATTTTTGCCCGATACGGCCGTGGCCCAGTTATTGTTTATTTTCCAGTTCCAAGTAAGGTCTAATGCTGTGTAGTTGTCTGTGTTATAGGTGTTTGAGTTTTCGGCTCTTAGCGTGGCATAAATAGAATGCTGCTCACTCAATTGGTAATTCAGTTTAGTAAATAATTGTCTGTTTACAGAGTCATAGCCAATAGTTGGTCGTGTTGCATTAGGTAGGTCGTAATCTATTTTTGAGTAGCTGTAACCTATTTCACTGCTTAAGTCGTCTATTAGTTGTATCGAGAATAATAAATCACCGCCGGTTGTGGTGGTTTCGCCTAGCGAAACAAAGTCGTAGTCTAAGCTTGTTGTTTGAAGCGCCGCGAATGCTTGAGGTATTTGTCCTGTAAGGTAAAAGTTTAATGCAGGTATAAATTGTTCTACGTGAGGGTTTAAACTAATTACGGCAACATCATCCGCTTGCGTATTAAATGCAGAAACATCTAAAGACCAGTCTGCTTTTGATATACGGTAGCCTAGCTCGTAAGAGATGTAATTTTCGGCTTTTACGTTATCGTTACCATTTAAAAATGTAGCTATATGGTATTGATCTATCTCGGCAATACCCGACTGCATGCCAATAACGTCTGAAATTTTTTGACCATTTACTCTAAAGTTATCATTATATTCAATAAGAGTAGGAATACGCACGCTTCGAGAAATTGAGCCCCAAGCTAGGTGGTCGTCATATGGCTGATAGGTAAAGCGGGCAAGAGGTTGGTTTTCCCAACCGGTTAAATCGTTATGCTCAACTTTGGTGCCTACAATGAGATTTAACGTATCAGGTATAACACTGTATTGTGCTTGCAGCATGGCGCCGTATTGATGAAGGTCATCAAGGTCTTTATCGCTATTAATAAAAATACTGTCTTGGAAAGAAATATCATTAAAACGATAATTAAGCCCCCAATCAACCTGGAGCGATCCAGTAATAAAGTTCATTTGATAATCAATATCAATCGATTCAAAATCTTCATTTATATAGGGTTGTTCACCATGTTGTTTAAGCCACGACATTTGCAGCATTTGGTTTGCATGCTCAGAAAGGCGATGCTCAACACGCCCCATTAATCGCGTATCGCGCCTGTCAGCAACCGTTGGAAACTGCTTACTGCGGTTCGAAGCATCTACAACGCCATTAAGGTTTTGACCGTGCTCTGTGTGAGTATGCTCTCCTTGAATAAGTATCGACCACTCGTCGCTTGGGGTAAAATCAGCTCTAAAACCGCCCGAACGTTGTTTAGTAAAGTCATTTGGCTTGATGCGAGTGCCTTTTTTAGAGGCTGCTGTATTTTTACTATTGTAGTAGGCCCTGTAACTACCAATATCAGAAATATCATTACCATGGCGTAGGCTTATATCGGCATTTATTTGGTTACCTGTAATTGCTTTGGCGTAAGTGTTGCGAGTATCTAAACTATTTTTAGTTATGATATTAATAACGCCGTTATTTGCGTTATTACCCCATAACAAGCCGCCTTGGCCACGAATAACCTCAATGCGTTCAATATCGTACAAAGGCACATGCAGTGACTCCCAATACACAGCCGCAAATTTTGGCGTATATAAGCTTTGCCCATCTATCATTACTAATAATTTGCTTGAATACCGTGAAGCAACACCGCGTGCAGAAATCGCCCACTGATTGTTATCAAGTTGTCTTACTGCAAGGCCTGGCACCATTTTTAATGCTTCAGGAATAGAGGTGGCACCCGAGCTCATAATTTGCTCTTTACTGAGCACATAAATAGAAGAGGCGGTGCTAAAGGCCGATTGTGCTCGTTTCATTGCCGAGGTTGCTTGAACATCCATTTCCATTAACGCGTCAAGGTCTAAATCATCGTCGTTTAATGGGTCAGCGGCGAGCATTGGTGAAATAACAAGAATTGAGAACAACAACGTTTGAGGTACTTTCACCTAGATTTTCTCCACACGGTTCAAAAAATCAAAAACAAGGTATGCTTTTGTAAAACATTTTATTCTACAAAATATTAACATACTTTATAGTCATAAAAGTACATTTAGTTAGTAATAAAAATAAATTGCTTTTGATTGCTCGGACTTTTTTAAATAATTATAAAAAATTAAATTACGCTCTGTTTTTTTATGTATTGCTTTTGTGTTCAAAATGGTACTTATGTATGAGTGTAGCTAAGATCAATAAATATGAAACAACAGGAATACAGCTAATTGAGTTTATTTATATTTTTAAGCCTGCTGCTGTGTTTAAAACAAAATTTTGAACTGTGCATTACTACTAAAAGCAGCTGTATTACTGGTTCATAAAGGCAAAATAAATTACCCTAAGTCTATTAGTCACTTTTATATTATTTGTTTTTTATGAGCCTTCTTTTTTCTGTTGTATTAGCAAGCCTTCCTGCTTTACCCAAACCCGTTGCAAACAATGCCGTAGCTAAGGTTAGCGTACAAAACCAAAGCTACTTTTTAAGCTTTATGGGACTGGGTAAAAACAAACAACATACCGATGTACACAATAAGGTGTTTTCACTTAAATTAGGTGAAAACGAATGGCAGCAACAAACGAGTGTACCTTCAAGCTTACCCTTGAAAGGGCGTTTAGCGAGTACTGCTGTGGGCTTAGGTGAATACGCTTATATATTTGGTGGGTATACGGTAGATAGCGATCATACTGAAATTTCAAGCCCCGATGTTTACCGCTTTGATATAAAAAGCAACACGTATAAACACCTTGCAAGTATGCCTGTACCGGTTGATGACAGCGTAGCGCTAAGCTACAAAGAGCGTTACATATACCTTATTAGCGGCTGGCATAACGATGGCAACGTAAATTTAGTACAAGTATACGATACCCTAACCGACACATGGCAGCAGGCATCGCCGTTTTTAGGCGAGCCAGTATTTGGTCAAGCGGCTGCCATTAGTGGTAATACTATTGTTATTTGCGATGGGGTTAAAACCCAAGCAAATCCCGATTCTCGCCGCTCGTTTGCAGGTGTTGCGCAATGTTTAAAGGGTACAATTGATGAAGGTAACCCTCTTAAAATAGACTGGCGTACTTTGCCCCACCCTACCGGGGAGTCACATTACCGTATGGCTGCTACTAGCTACAATAACAATATTTACATGATTGGCGGCTCTAATAACCCCTATAACTACAATGGTATTGGTTACAATAAAAAGCCAGCACCGGCGAGTAAACACGTGTGGCGTTTTAATATTGAGCAAAATACATGGCAAGTTTTGCCGCCTTTAGCCAAAGGCAGTATGGATCACCGTGGACTACTTGAGCACAACGGGTCTTTATACCGTATTGGCGGCATGAATAATCAACAGCAAGTAATAAGCGATGTAACAGGTTATGAGGTAACACAGTGAATACCCTTTATATTACCGGTGCAGGGGTAAGCGCGGCCAGTGGTATACCTACCTTTAGAGGCGAAGATGGTTTTTGGACCATAGGCAGTAAAAATTATACGCCCATGGAAATGGCCACGCGTGCTATGTATCAAAATAATCCACGCGAATTTTTAGCTTGGTATTACAACCGCTTTGCAACGTATCGTAACCATGGCCCTAACGACGTTCACCATTGGCTTAGCGATAAAAATTTAATTACCCAAAATATAGATGGCCTTGATGGCAAAGCCGGTAACAAAAATTACATTGCTATACATGGTAGGCTTGATCAAATGACGTTATTTCATGAACAAGGCGAAGCCGTTAAACCGCTTATGACTCCATGGGATAGCGTAGACGAAAGTCGCCTGCAAGAGTCTCTTTTTGAGCTATTTAACATTCAAAATCAAACACCTGAGCTTAATCATTCATACAAGCCCTTTGTTTTATTATTTGATGAGTATTACACCGAGCTTTACAGAATCACCGAAGCACAACAGCGTATGCTCAATGCCGATAAAATTGTATTTATGGGCACCTCATTTAGTGTCAATATCACTCAAATGGCATTAGAAATAGCCCGTAATTACAACATACCTGTGGAAGTGGTAGACCCAAACCCTGTTCACATAATGCACAGTAATGTAACATACAAAAAAATGAATGCATTAGAATACATCCAATCTAATTAGAAAGTGCTATATTTTAAAGAGATTGCTAATATTTTCTTAAATATTACAATCTCTTTATATAATATTAACGAGTCAATAATGTTATTATTATCCTGATTATAACAATACCAAAGAGACTTGAATGAGCGACTTAACTGCAATAGCAAATTTGTCCATTTTACTTGTAGAGCCTTCAGAGGTTCAGCAAAAAATAATTATAAAATCACTAGTAGAAAGTGGCGTAAAACAGGTTGAAACCGCCTCTACTCAAGAACAAGTTCTATCTATGCTTGAAACCTACCACCCAGATTTAGTGATTAGTTCAATGTACTTATCTGACGGCACTGCCGACTCGCTATTGCAAAAAATAAGACTTAATCCTGCCACAGAGCATCAACCTTTTATGCTTATATCGAGCGAGCGTAATAAAAAATACCTTGAGCAATTACGCCAATCGGGTGTGCTGGCTATTTTACCTAAGCCTTTTAGCGCAAAAGCGATTACCCGCGCACTCAAAGCAACCCTCGATATAATAAGCGAAGAAGAAGTAGAGCTTGATCATTTTGATGTAACGCTACTTCGCGTACTTGTAGTAGACGACAGCCGCTTTGCGCGTAAACACATAATTCGCGTACTTGTTGGCATGGGTATTCCTGAGCCAGTAGAGGCCGAAAACGGTAAACAAGCCATAGTGCACCTCAGTGAGCAGTCGTTCGATTTAATAGTTACCGATTACAATATGCCAGAAATGGATGGGCGCGAACTAACCGAAACAGTACGTGGCTCTAATGCTTACTCGCATATTCCTATTTTAATGGTGAGCTCAGAGGCAAACGACACTCACCTAGCTAATATTGCGCAAGCAGGGGTTGACGCCATTTGTGATAAACCATTTGAACCGGCCACAGTGCGAGAGTTACTTTACAAAATAATGTCTTAGCCTTTTAAAATACGCTAACTCATAGCGGTAGTTACACACATAACTACCGCTTTTTATTTATTGGTTTGGTACGTTATATAACTGAAACGCCACAAAACATAAAATAACCGCAATACAGCTATCAAATACGCGCCACCTAAACGGGGAGCTTAAAACCTTTTTTAATTTTGGCGCAAACAACACTAAGCTACTAAACCAAATAACAGAGGCAACACAAGCACCAATAGCAAAATGCATAGGCGCAGGCTGAAGTGCGCCAATGCTGCCAAGTAGTAATACGGTGTCTAAATAAACATGCGGGTTGAGTAAGCTTATAGCAAAGGCCGCAAGGGCGGTTTTCCACCAGCTCACTTTTATTACTTGAGTTACTTTTAACCCCGATGTGCCTTTAATTGCGCTGCGCGCAGAGCCAAAAGCTAAGTAAAGTAACATAGCTATACCGCCCCAGGTTAGCCAAGGTAATAACCCCGGCAGCCATAGCTTTAACTCATTAGCGGCAAATACACCTACAATAATTAATGTGGCGTCGCAAAGTATACAAACTGCAGCTAAAACAAAACGGTTAGCGCCCGCCATACATTGGCTTAAAATCCAAATATTTTGCGCTCCTATGGCAATAATTAAACTCAGCCCTAACATCACACCCGACAAAAACGACATACTTTAAATCCACCCAAATAAAACCTGATACCCAATGCCTTGCAGGGTAGGGGGGGTTCTGTTACAAATCCAATGAATATATTTATTGTTATATGCGTAAAAATCATGATTGATTATCAGCTACTCAATGCGCTTAGTGCCGTTATAAGTGAAGGCGGATTTGAAAAGGCCTCTAAAAAGTTATTTATTACCCAATCGGCGGTGAGCAGGCGAATACATCAGCTTGAGGCCAAACTAGGCGAGCCCGTATTAATAAGAACCCAGCCGCCAACGCCCACTGCACTTGGTAGACGTTTACTTAATCATTTACAGCAAGTATTACAGCTAGAAGTGGCCCTAAATGTAGAGGCACTCAACGAGCATACCGATTTAAACACCCCACTTAGCGTAAAGCTTGCCGCTAATGCGGATTCCCTTGCCACTTGGCTGCCCGAAGCACTCGCTGTGCTTGATAGTGAACTTACGTGCAAACTACGCTTTGAAGTCATTAGTGAGGATCAATCTATTGCGCATAAAAGAATGAAAGACGGCGAGGTTATGGTGTGTATTAGCTCATCCCCCGAGCCAGTTAATGGCGGGCTTGTAAGCCCGCTTGGCGCCATACGCTATAAAGCCATTGCCAGCCCCGAGTTTATAAAACAACATAAACTTACTGAGCTTTCGCAATTAGCGCATTTACCGTGCTTGGTATTTAGTGAGCATGACAAGCTACAACATCAGTTTTTAGAAGATATTAATGGCTCAACTCCATTGTTTACCCATATTTACCCTTCGTCAGAGGGATTTAAACAAGCCATGATCGCAGGCCTAGGCTATGGGCTATTGCCTACATTACAGCTAGGAGATTCAGTAACAAAAGGAGAGTTAGTCGATTTATTCCCTGAGTATTATATTGATACACCTTTGTACTGGCATTATTGGCAAACCGAAAGCCCACAGCTTAAAACGCTACGTAAATTTGCATTGCAAGTAGCGGGCAAACGGTTAGAGCCTATTAAAAAATCAAAGAGCTTATAGCTGCCCTAATCTGTATATAAGCAGCGCTGTTTTAGCGGTGTTTTTGTTTAGGCTGGTTAAATCGGCGGTTTCGTTTTTAGTGTGCGCGCCACTACCCATTAGGCCAAGGCCATCAAGTGCCATATCAACATGGTTTGCCGCAAACGAAATATCAGCCGCCCCGGCATTACGTGGGTTTGCAGCCACCACTTTGTTATAACCTAAGTCTTGGCTTGCTTGGCTATAACGTGCAAGCAGTTTTTTATTACCCTTGGTAAGCCCCATTGGTGGGTAGCTGTCTTCAAAAGTAAGCTCAGCTTGGCTGCCATTTAAGCTTTTAGCCACTATTTGCTGCATCACTTTTTTAGCGCCTTCTACCTGCTTTGGCGAAAGCGCACGTAAATCACCCGCTACATGCACGGTTTGCGCAATTACGTTACTTTTACCAAACGCCGTGGCTGACGAGTTAGCACTGTCGTAATCGGCATTTGTACCGCCTACAATAATCCCCGGGTTAAAGGTTAAGTTAGGCTGCGTGGCTAGTTGCTCTCTAAAGTCATTTAAAATACGCGACGCCTCGTAAATAGCACCATAGCCCACACTGTCACTAAATATTTGCGACGAATGTGCAGCATTAGCCGTTACATTTAATTTCCAGCCGGTATAGCCACGGCGCGCCGCCATAGCAGTTTTAATATTGTTATCACCGTTCTCAAAACCAAGCGCTACGTCAGCCCAAATTGCCGCATCAACAATCGCCTTTTTAGATAAGCTAAGTGGGCGACCGCTGCTTTCTTCATCGCCGGTAAGTAGTACTTTTACGCTTACGTTTTCAAGTAAATTAAGGGCTTGCAGGCTTTTAAGTGCGGTAATTATAATGGTGTTGCCGCCTTTCATATCGGCGACACCTGGGCCACTGGCGGTGTGTTCATCAATTTGTTTATAGGTAGTAAAGTTATCGTGTTTGGCAAATACCGTATCAAGATGGCCAATCATCAGTATTTTTATTGCATCGGGGTTTTTACTTTTGTGCGTAGCTAATACATGCCCAGCTCGGTTAAACGCGCTGCCATCTAGCCACTCAACCTCAAAACCAATCGCTTTTAGTTGCTCGCTTGCAAGCGCGCCCACCTTTTTTACGCCTTCAATATTAAGCGAGCCGCTATTTATGTTTACCGCTTGTTCTATCTCTTTGAGTGCTTGCGGCATGTTTTGCTCAACTTGTTTTACTATTTCACGCTCATTTTTATTAAGCGCCGCATGGCTTGTAATCGGTAAGGTACTCGCAAGGGTAAAAATAAGTGCTTGGCTAAATTTTAAAAGTGACATAACAGCCTAATAATTGAAAAATAGTTCAGCTAATATGAAGTAAAAATACAAAGGGTTCAATAGGCGTGGTTTATGGCTTTTATAAATAATAACGAGTTACAAGTTTAAAAGTCATGGAGTGTGCGCATTATAAAATTAAATAGACACCCATCC
>NZ_CAWUKC010000032.1:0-39947 GCF_963922945.1 uncultured Pseudoalteromonas sp.
ATCTGTGTGCAAAAATACCCAATCACTTTGCGGGGTAAACGTGTGGCTAGCTGAGGTAAAAAGCGCTCATATAGAAAACAACTAAGTGGATTAGTATTCGGCTCTCTAACGAGTATAGAAGGGGAAATACATGTTTAAACGGTTTCGCCTTGCAAGGTGGCAATAATACGCCTAGCGCCGCCAGCGTCGCGGTGCTCACCTAAGTAAATACCTTGCCATGTTCCTAATGCTAAACGGCCATTACTAATGGGGATACTGAGCTCACAGCCAAGTGTGCTGGCTTTTATATGAGCAGGCATATCATCATCACCCTCGTAGTCGTGGCGATAGTAATGTTGGCGCTCAGGAACGAAATGATTAAAGTGGCTTTCCATATCCATGCGCACGGTCGGATCGGCGTTTTCGTTTATAGTTAAACTTGCCGATGTGTGCTGAATAAATAAATGTAGTAGGCCTACTTTGTAGTTAGTAAGCTCATTTAGTTGGGCGAGTATTTCATCGTCAATTAAGTGAAAGCCTCGGGAACGAGGCTTTAATGTAATCTGTTTTTGTTGCCAGCTCATAATTTATCAAAGCTTACTTCTATATTTGCATCACCTGCATCAGAGCTAAATGGCATAATTATTTTTTTGCCTTTGCTTTTATGAGTGATGGTGTGACCTTTACCAGCAACAACAATAGGAGTTGCCATATCAAAATCATAGCCTTTTTCGCCAAGCAGGTTTTTAGCACCACCGGTAACCATATTGGTAATTTCGCCAACCATGTCGGTCACTTCATCATCAATATTATCTGGGCGCTCGCCTAGCATGCGCTCCATGATAGTTAGCGCTAAGTTTTCATCAAAGGTAATCGAAAATGAGCCTCGTGTTTGCGGGCCTACCATACCAATCAAACCAGACACATCGCCGCAGGCTATTTCGTCTGTTTTAATACGCGGCTTACCAGGTTTTAATTGAGTTTGTGCCATTGTGGATAACACATTGATCAAAGATGATAAAAATGGATTAATGAACTCAACATTCATACTAGGTACTCTTAAAATTGGTGCTAAATTGGCTATCTAAATATGAGTATAGCTTTAAAACAAACTTTGGCTTTAGCTTCTACAAGACTCACACTTACCGTGTGCTTCAATTGTTTGCCCCGATACAACAAAGCCACTTTCTGCAGCCAAGCTGTTTAGCTCGTGAGAAATAACGGTAGAGTGTAGCTCTTTTACAAAGCCACACGTATCACAAATTAATAGCTGCACAGGGTGAATATGATCAAAATGATGGCACAGCATAAATGCATTGGCACTTTCTATTTTGTGAATAAATCCCAGCTCAGATAAAAAGTCGAGCGCACGGTAAATTGTTGCAGGTTTTGCGCCTGACTCTGTTAATTTTAATTGCTCAAGTAAATCGTAAGCTCCTACACCGCCTTGCGCGCTGGCTAGCAGGCGAAATACCTTTTCACGGATGGGCGTAAAACGCGCACCGCGGTTATCACAAACTTGTTTTGCTTTACTTACGAGTGATTCTATATTCATCATTCTCTTATCCTTACGCTACCGTGATATACTAACATACTGTGTTGTACTTGCAGCGTTTTTATTAAACACTTTTTATCTAGGAACCCAATTAATGCATGAATTAATAGCCATATTTATTTTCTTTTTTGCGGTAATAGACCCTATAGGTACGGTGCCTGTATTTATAGCTGTGACCCGTGGGGAGGATGAAAAGTTTAAACGAAAAGTCGTATTTAAAGCGGTGGGTGTATCGGCTTTGGTTTTACTCTTTTTTGTGATTGCTGGTGAGCAGCTACTAAATGCAATTGAAATACCGCTGTCGGCGTTTCAAATAGCTGGCGGGATTGTTTTACTTATCTTTGCGCTTTCTATGATTTTTGGTGAAAGTAAACCTGAGTCTGAAATTAAAAGTGTACGCGACAGCACAGAAACCGCTATTTTTCCGCTGGCCATTCCTTCTATTGCAAGCCCTGGTGCAATGCTGGGGGCGGTACTTATGACCCGTAATGAAGAGTATACGTGGGTTGAGCAAGTAACTACTTCATCAATGATGATACTTGTACTGGTTGTTGTACTTGTGTTGTTATTATTAGCAAATCATGTGCATAAGTTAATTGGCGACAGTGGCGCAAGCATTATAAGTCGAATCATGGGGTTAATTTTAAGCTCAGTCGCCGTTACAAATATACTTAACGGTATAGCGCATTATTTTGGTTTACAAATATATAGCTAACATTGATGCTAATTAGGCTTTTGTGTAAAATACAGCGCCTTTTTATGGGCGCATTTACCTTATAATCCCCGAGGCTTTTACTTTGCAAGAACGCACATTAGATAACCCAACGTTAAACAGACGCTTTTCCGTTGCCCCTATGTTGGATTGGACTGATCGCCATTGCCGCACTTTTCATCGTAAAATGAGTAAGCACGCTGTACTGTACACTGAGATGATCACCACAGGGGCTATTTTATTTGGTCGCGGCGATTATTTACACTTTAATCAGCATGAAGGGCCTGTAGCTTTGCAACTTGGAGGCTCTGACCCAGAGGCGCTTGCAAAATGCGCTAAGCTTGCCGGCGAGCGTGGCTATGATGAAATTAATCTAAATGTTGGTTGCCCATCAGATAGAGTGCAAAACGGGCGTTTTGGTGCATGCCTTATGGCAGAGCCTGAACTAGTTGCGCAGTGCGTTGCGGCAATGAAAAGCGAAGTAAATATTCCGGTTACTGTAAAAACGCGCATTGGTATTGATGAGCAAGACTCGTACGAGTTTTTATGTGCGTTAATTGAAGCTAGTCACAAAGTTGGTTGTGATGATTTTATTATACATGCCCGTAAAGCATGGCTAAATGGCCTAAGCCCTAAAGAAAACCGTGAAGTACCGCCGCTTGATTATCCTCGCGTTTATCAACTTAAAAAAGACTACCCACAGCTCGATTTAAGCATTAACGGTGGTGTTAAAACTATTGAAGAGAGCCTTGCGCATTTAGCGCATATTGACGGCGTTATGATTGGTCGCGAAGCATATAGTAATCCATTTATGCTTAATGAAGTGGATGAAAAAATTTACGGTGAGGCGGCTAATACCCAGACTCGCCACGATGTGGTGCGCGCTATGTATGATTACATAGAAGAAGAAATGCGTTTAGGTGCTAACTTTTGGCATATAGCACGCCATATGTTGGGTATTTTTCAGGGGCAACCTGGGGCGCGTGGGTTTAGACGACACCTTTCAGAAAATGGCCACGGTAAACAGGCTGATTTGTCGGTAATGGATAAAGCCTTGAGTTTTGTGCCCGAATAAATTTAAGCTGTATAGATCTTAATTAAGCCACTTTTTAGTGGCTTTTTTTGAGCCTAAAATTTAGTCAAAAGATCAAAAATTTAGTTAATTACACCTATTTATGTTCAGCTTCTGGTCACTTAAAGTTACGGTTTTTAAATGTAACTGACTGTTTTTGATATTTAATATTCTGTTTTTTACTGTTTGGCA
Organism: uncultured Pseudoalteromonas sp.; assembly: GCF_963922945.1. GTDB lineage: Bacteria > Pseudomonadota > Gammaproteobacteria > Enterobacterales > Alteromonadaceae > Pseudoalteromonas. Next base: position 3,511 of record NZ_CAWUKC010000032.1, read on the forward strand.
TAACTCTTGGAATCTTCTGGTTGTTATTAATTAAAACAACAGGACAAAACAATGAGTGTATTTAATCGCGTAAATGACGTTATCAAATCTAATATTGCAGCCATGCTGGATAAAGCCGAAGACCCAGAAAAACTCCTCAATCTTATGCTAAGCGAAATGCAAGAGGCACTTAACGAGTGCAGAAGCACGGCTGCTACCTTACTTTGCGAAGAAAAAACGCTTAAGCGCCAAATTGCACAGAAACAAAAAGACTTAACTTTGTGGCAAACAAAAGCAGAGCTTGCAGTGGCTAAAAACCGTGATGATTTAGCCAAGTCTGCGTTAGTAGAAAAACAGCGAGTAGATGAACAAATTACACAGAAAAATACGCAATTAGGTGCACTTAAAGCTTCGATAGAGAAAATCACGGCAGATTGTGAGCGTTTACAGCAAAAAATGGCGCAAGCTAAAGCAAAGCAAGCTCAATTAATGAAACGTCACGATCTTGTGGTGGCACGGGAAAAAGTGAATATGCAATTACAAAGCGACAAAGTTGCTAATGCCTTGTCTCGCTTTGAAATGATAGAGCAAAAAGTAGAAGGCATAGAAGCACAGGTTGATGCTTATGAGCTAACTAACACGGCGCAATCTACCGCTGAGCAAATTGAGTCTTTGGTCAAAAATGAAAAAATTGAGGCAGAGCTCGCTCGTTTAAAAGCCAGTGTTAAACACAACAACATTAATACAACAGCGCCAAGCGCTTAAGGAGTTGGATATGGGTAACTTTAAAACACAGCGCGGTTGGTACAAAGATTCACTTAATAAAAAAATATCGGGTGTATGTAGCGGCCTTGCACACCGCCTTGACTTTCCAGTGTGGTCAACGCGCTTAGTGACCATTTTATTATTTATCAGCTTTCCATTTGCGGTGGCGCTTGCTTATTTAATTGCACATTATTGCCTTGAAGAACGTAGGTACTAGGAGAAGAGTATGAAAGCCTTAGCAATATGTGTTCTCATCTATGTGTTGCTTTTTACTGATGCGGTGTCGCTAATGCATTTTGATTCATGGCAGTTCCCGTTGTGGATTGCCGATATGAGCTGGGTAGGGTTAGAGCTGGCTGGCGTACTGGTTGCTATTATTGCCGTTGTCGCCGTAGTTACTTTAGTGACCATGGGCTTGTTAGGAGCTGGGATTGTTGCCTTAGTTGGAACCGTTTTAGCGCTATTATTTGGCTCGGTGATGATTGCATGGCCATTATTATTTGTAGCGGTATTGTGCTGGTTGGTGCTCGATAACAAAAAAGTAACCTCTTAAGCCTTAATTTAACTGACTATTATTGGTTAACTATGTTAAATTTAAAGTGAAATTTTATATTTTTACAAGGAATTAAGCGATGATGAAGCTGTGTTTTTTTATGGCCTCAGCGTTAATGTTTAATGTGTTTTCGTCATCGGTTGCAGCGCATGCAGGGCACAGCCATGACACAAATGAACCTAAGCTTGAAGTAAGCCATGCACAAGTAAGGGCGTTTTTACCGCTCAGCAAATCGAGTGCAGGTTATTTTACACTTTCTAATCATGGTGGCGGAGCAGCTACGTTGACTAAAGCCACTATTGAAGGCCTAGGCCGTGTAGAAATACATGAGCATACCCATGTTAACGGTATGATGAAAATGCAACAGGTTAAGTCGGTTACAATTAAAGGCCATGAAAGCCTGAGTTTTGAGCCCGGTGGTTATCATTTAATGGTATTTGATCCACAAGAACCATTAAAAGTAGGGCAAGAACGTAAACTCACGCTATATTTTAGTGACGGTAACCGCTTGTTTACTAATGCTCAGGTGGTGTCGCTTGAGGCACAAGCAGGGCATTCAAAGCCATCAAAAAAACAACACGCTCATCACTAGGAGGATAAATGTCGCAACATAAAGGAAAAATAGTTAGTGCATTAATTGTATTGCTTATTATTTTTTACGCTATTGCAGTTTATTGGAGCATTGAGCCTGCACGCTTTAATGTTGTTGAAAACGCAAAAGAGGTCGCACAAGCTCGTAATGAAAAGGTGGTAACAGGCTATACGACTACATCCACGCTTATTACTGTGGCAAGTACTTTACTTGATAAACAAGGTGGGTATTTATCAAATGATGTCATGCCGCCAAGTGTAATTATGGATGACATGCCTGCATGGGAATACGGTGCCCTTGAAATGGTACGTGATTTAGCGCTTTCTATGCGTAAAGATTTTAGCCGCTCACAATCACAATCTACTGAACATGAAGCACTAAAAAAAGCGCAGCCACAATTTAATATTAGCTCTGAAGCATGGGCGTGGCCAAGTGCTGAAGGTGAGTACCAAAAAGGCATTGAATATTTAATTGTATACCGTTCACAAATTGCAAATGATCATGAGCGCGACAGTCAATTTTATTCGCGTGCAGATAACCTACGTAGTTGGTTAAAAGAAGCAGAAAAACGTTTAGGCAGCTTAAGCCAGCGTTTAAGTGCAAGTGTTGGTCAAGACAAAGTAAATACCGATTTAGCCGGTAACTCATCAAATACGCAAGCCACTTATTCACCTCTTCAGCAGCAGGTAAGAACATCGTGGTGGGAAATTGACGATGTATTTTATGAGTCGCGCGGAGCAACATGGGCGTTATTACACTTTTTACAGGCGGTGGAATACGACTTTGCTGATGTACTTGAAAAGAAAAATGCACGTGTGAGCTTACAACAAATTATACGTGAGCTTGAAGCAACACAAGAAACCGTGTGGAGCCCAATGATATTAAACGGGAATGGTTTTGGCTTTGTGGCAAATCATTCTTTAGTAATGGCAAATTATATTTCAAGAGCCAACGCGGCTTTAATCGAACTTAGCGAACTACTAGCTCAAGGATAAAAAATGAAAAAGTATTGTTTAGCAGCTGCCCTTTCAATGGCATGTTTAGCCCCAGCAGCACAGGCAGACACTGTATTAGGATTATATGTAGGTGTAGATGGCTGGCAGTCAGATAATGACGGTCAGTTTTCTTACAAAAGTAATGCCCCACAAGATTTTAATTTTGAAGACGAAACCTTTATTAGCTACTATGCGGCACTTGAACACCCAGTGCCATTAGTTCCTAACTTAAAGCTTAAATACACCGAGCTTGAGCTTAATGGTTCAGCAACCCTGACCGACACGTTTAGCTTTAATGGCTCAGACTATGCAGTGGGTAGAAAAGTAGATACCCTTAGTGACTTAACGCATATTGATTACATTCTTTATTACGAAATTTTTGATAACGATTTAATTTCAATTGATTTAGGCTTAAATGCTAAGCAGTTCGATGGTGAGATTACAGTTAGCTACGATAGAGATGAAGATTTAATTCAAACCGAAACTGTTGATTTGTCAGGTTTTGTACCGCTGGCATACGGCCGCGCTGAAGCAGGCTTACCATTTACGGGTTTAAGTGTATTTTTTGAAGGCAGCTTTTTAGCCATCGACGATAGCAAAGTACAAGATTACCAAGTAGGTGTTGCGTGGGAACTGATTGATAACCTAGCGGTTGATGTAGCTGTTAAAGCCGGTTACCGCTCAATGACGCTTGAGCTTGATGATGTTGATGATATTAATACCGATATTGACGCATCAGGCCCATTTGCAGGTATTCAAGTCCACTTTTAACAAGTGAACTAAATAGCGTGGTGTATTACTTATTAGTATGCCACGCTAATTCAAACTCTCCCTCCAATGCATTATTAATCAACTGCTTGTACACTTTATTTACTGGGTAATTAATGAGTTTAGAGAGCTCATCTCCGGTTTGGGTAAACTTGTAATAACTCAATACCAAGTCACTGCTTTTAGCTTTTAGTGTTACCTTTTGTGATAAGAATGAGAGTGTTAGCTCTTGGCCTGCTTTTAAAACTGCTGACTCAATCTCTTTTCTATAGAGTAAATTAAGATCCATTAGGGTTAAAATATCAGGAAAGCTGATCCCTGTTTTTCCTAAATTTAACGACACCTTGTTGCCTTTTCGTAGTAAATCAAAAAGCGAAGGCTTTTTATAAAACCCTAATAAAATAAAGTGGCTATCGTCCTTTGCATTGTAACTGCTCAGCGATACACATTTTTGTAATGCATCGGCTTCGCGTTGGGTCATATGTTTAAGTGTTTGTAAGCTTTTAATAGAAAATGTACCGGGGTTGAGTGTCTCGCCGGTTAAAATTTTAGCCCACAGTGTTTGCATAGACTCATTAGAGGTGTCTTCACATAGCGCAATAAAGCGCTCTACCCAGTCGGCATCTGGCTGCTTATTACTTGCCACGTCTGGGCAAAACCCCATAGCCTTAGCTAAAATGGTTTCTATGTTTTGCTGCTGTTTTATAAGTAGTAAATCTTGGCGCTTTTGGGCGCGTGCTAAAATAGGGTTATCGCTATTTATGTGGTACAGCGGGTTAAGTTCTCCCTTTGCACCGTAGCTTTGATCTGTACTTGGTTGCCCAGCATTTGTAGTTATTTTTTTTACGGGGTAGCCAAGTAAAGACTCAATGATATTGGCAAGATTAATTCTCGCTTGTGCTGATTTGACTGTCATTTTGATCCAGCTGTGTTTTTTGGTCGCGTAGTTGCGCCACGGTTTGTAAATTATTTAAGCCAAGTGAAATCGTATTATTTAATATATATTCATTAAAAATTGAGAGGTAACCCGAAATTAGTGGGGTATTAGTTTGGCCATTAATATTACAGGTTACATTTACCATGCCTTCTACCTGGGTGAATGTGATTTCACCTTCAATAATATGCTCATTCTTAAAAAGCGAATTGAAAACCATTTTATTTTGTGAAAGCGACGTGATAGTCATCTCTCCATACCCCCAATCACTTTGCCATGACTGATGTGCACCGATCCCTGTGCTTGGCTCGCCAAGAGAAAATGTAATAGAGGGGTCTACTTTGCCCCAAGGCGACCATGTATGCCAAAGGCCAAAATCAGATACGAGCGATTTTACAGTCGATATGCTGGCATTTACCCGTATGCTTTTAGTAATGCTGTAATTTTGTGGCAATGTTAAACCTATTAAGATAGCCACTAAAATTAATAATAGAAGCGTTTTTATAAGCGTTTTAAAAAATTTAATAGGTACACCTTTGCGATTTTTTCGATTTGAAATATAACAACTTTTTATTAATCGACTATAGTATGAATTAGCCTATAAACCAAAAATATATTTTTAGCCTATAGGTAAAAGTTTATTTATGCATTAAAACTGATAAAGGGAAGGTAATGTCGTCAGAACAAAGCGATTTTTTATTTTTAGCGCCAGACAATGAAGAAGAGACGTCTCAAGACTTAACTGATTTTTGGGATGTTCTCATTGTTGATGACGATCCCGAAATACACTCAGTCACTAAGCTTGCATTATCGGGAGTTGAATTTTGGGGGGCGGGGCTACGTTTTCATGATGCCTACTCAGGTGAGGAGGCAATTGAGATACTTAAAAATAATAAAACTATATCTGTTATATTTTTAGATGTGGTTATGGAGTCTGATGATGCAGGTTTACGCGTAGTTAAGCGTGTGCGTGAAGAGCTTAATAATCAACATGTCAGAATTATTCTACGTACAGGTCAAGCGGGCAACACACCTGAAGAAAAAGTTATTCGCGAATACGATATTAATGATTACAAAACAAAAACAGAGTTAACCCGTTCAAAGCTTGTAACATCGCTAATTACAGCAATACGCTCGTACGAACAAGTGTGTAAACTTGAGTATCAAAGCGATGCGATGAACACTATTGTTTCGGCATCAAAGTCTATTTTAGGGCTGACCGATATTAAAGTACTATGCAAAGAAATTATAAAACACTTAGGTATTATTTTAGAGTGCCAACAAGTTGGGTTGGTGTGTAGCAAACTAGATGGCGAAAATCACATACAGGTGCTTGGTGGGAGTGGTCATTACGAAAGCTATTTTGGCGAAAAGCTTGTTAATGTAGACAGTGTTGCATTTGAGCAAGTGGAACAGTGTTTTGAAACAGCAAAGCATACTCAATCCGACACAAGTGCAACCTTTATTGTAAAAAGTAAGCACCGTCAAGCTGCTATTTATTTAGAGTGTGAGTACAAACCGAGTGATGCACAATTGCAATTTGCAGAGATTTTTCTTACAAACGTGAGTGTTGCTCTTGATAACGTAAGGCTGTTTGTGAAGCTAAGAGATGCAGCCTATAAAGATGTACTGACAGGTATTTCTAACCGAACTAATTTTATAGAGCGAGTCGAGCGCTACCAAAAACCCCATGTGAATGATTATGTATTTGTATTAATTGATGTGATTGGATTTGCAGATATTAATAATGGCTTAGGGCAAGAAATTGGTAATTACTTACTTGTTGAAATTGTAAAAAGACTTAAAGATGCCTACCCCGACGCAAAACTATTATCTCGCATAGGTGCGGATGTATTTGGGTTTATTGTTCGTCAAACTGAATTTGACTTAGAGCAGCTCAATAATGTGTTAAATGTCTCTTTTAATGCGGGTGAGCATATTTTACCTATCGATTTTAGAATTGGTTTATGCCAGCAGCAAGACTTTCAAAGCACCGGATTGGATACGCTAAAAGTGGCTTATATCGCGTTAAACCAAGCAAAAAAGCTCAAATGCAAAGAAGGAGTTTATTACGATGTTGATATGCAAGATAAAATGGCTTGGCGTCTGGGTATAATTAGGCAGCTACGTCATGATTTTGCACGCGAAAAGTTACAGGTTTGGTATCAGCCGCAACTTGCACTTGATGACTTATCACTAATTGGTTGTGAGGCTTTATTACGTTGGCCATCAGAGGATGGTGGTTTCATATCTCCCGCTGTTTTTGTACCTTTAGCTGAAGATGCTGGGCTTATTGTCGATATTGGCCAGTGGGTGCTAGAACAGGCGTGCCAGCAGCAAAAACGCCTAGAAGCACTAGGCGAAGAAATATGTATAGCGGTTAATGTGTCTGTTCCTCAGTTTAAAGTAAAGGGCTATGCACAAACAGTAAAAAATACATTAGAAAAATACGGCGTTAAACCCTGTAATATTGAACTAGAAGTGACTGAAAGCGTGGTCATGGATGAGCTAGAAACGGTTATAAATACTTTAAAAGACTTAAAGGCATTAGGTGTAGAGGTAGCGATAGATGATTTTGGAACAGGTTTTTCTTCGTTAAGTTATTTGCAAAGTTTACCGCTTGATAGGCTAAAAATAGACCGTGCATTTGTAAAAGATTTACCCGATAACGATACTGGCGCTATTGCTGCTTTGGTTGTGTCGCTTGGTGCTAAGCTTGGATTAAAAACGATTGCTGAAGGTGTAGAAACACAGCAACAAGCAGAGTTTTTAAGAAAGTTAGGTTGTGATGAAGTGCAAGGCTTTATGTACGCAAAGCCAATGCCTGAACACGAGCTGTTAGCGTTCATTAAAGAGCGAAATAAAGAAACCTAGTATAAATAGCCTATATTAGTAAGGCGCGATATCTCTAGCAATGTTGTATAAATAAGCACTGTATTAGGATATAATTCGCGCCTTTTGTTATTTAATGGCCAACACTATGAGCTCCCTTAAAGCTGAACGCGCGCTATTTTCGTACCCCAAATATTGGGCAGAATGCTATGGCACCGCCCCATTTTTACCTACCACTCGCGAAGAAATGGATGCCCTTGGCTGGGATAGCTGCGACATTATCATAATTAGCGGCGATGCCTATGTTGATCATCCTAGTTTTGGTATGGCAGTTATTGGCCGTGTACTTGAAGCGCAAGGCTTTAGAGTGGGGATAATTGCTCAGCCAGATTGGCATTCAAAAGAAGCTTTTATGGCCCTTGGTGAACCAAACTTATTTTTTGGTGTAACCGCCGGTAATATGGATTCGATGATCAATCGCTATACGGCAGAAAAACGAATGCGTCACGATGATGCCTACACCCCAGGTAATGTGGGTGGAAAGCGCCCTGATCGTGCGGTGATGATTTATTCTCAGCGTTTACGTGAAGCCTATAAGGGGGTGCCTATTGTTATTGGTGGTATTGAAGCAAGCTTGCGCCGTATTGCTCACTACGACTACTGGCAAGAAAAAGTACGCCGCAGTATTTTATTTGACGCTAAAGCTGATCTTCTCATATACGGTAATGCTGAGCGTCCGCTGGTGGAAGTAGCCCATCGTATAGCTGCTGGTGAAACCATAGACACTATTCAGGACATTCGTGGTACAGCGGTGATCCGTAAAGAGCCAATCCCAGGTTGGCGTGGTAGTGATTCAACAGCAATAGATAAAATAGGTAAAATAGATCCTATACCAAACCCTTATGGCGCAGATGATGTAGGCTGCAGCAAGTCAGAATTTAAAAAAGCAGGTATTGATTTAAAAGCAGAAGCTGCAAAACCGATAACTATTCAGCCGGCACGCCCTAAGCCGTGGGAAAAAACTTACGTTAAACTCCCTGCATTTGAGCAAGTAAGTGTTAATAAGCCTTTGTACGCCCACGCATCTCGAATTTTGCACCAAGAAACAAACCCAGGTTGTGCTCGTGCGTTATTTCAGCGTCATGGCGATCGCTCTATTTGGGTAAATCCGCCAGCATTTCCGCTTGAAACCCATGAAATGGATGACGTATTTGGCTTGCCTTATCAGCGTATACCTCATCCTAGCTATGGGGATGCTAAAATCCCTGCTTACGATATGATCAAAACGTCAGTTAATATTATGCGTGGCTGCTTTGGCGGTTGCTCATTCTGCTCTATTACTGAGCACGAAGGGCGAATTATTCAAAGTCGCTCGCAAGAGTCGATCATTGATGAGATCGAGCAAATTAGAGATAAAGTGCCTGGTTTCACGGGAGTTATTTCTGATTTAGGCGGCCCAACTGCAAATATGTATAAACTGCGTTGTACAAGTAAAAAAGCAGAGAGTACATGTAGGCGTTTATCGTGTGTGTACCCAGATATTTGTAAGCACATGGATACAGACCACACGCCAACAATTGATTTATACAAAAAAGCACGTGAAGTTAAAGGCATTAAAAAGATCTTAATTGCTTCTGGTGTACGTTACGATTTAGCTGTACAAGATCCTCGCTATGTAAAAGAATTGGTCACACATCATGTGGGTGGCTATTTAAAAATTGCGCCTGAACATACTGAAGAGGGCCCTTTATCTAAAATGATGAAACCGGGGATGGGGGCATATGATCAATTCAAAGAGTTATTTGATAAGTACTCAAAAGAGGCCGGTAAAAAGCAGTACTTAATACCTTACTTTATTTCAGCGCACCCAGGTACCAAAGACGAAGATATGGTAAACATGGCGCTGTGGCTTAAATCTAACGACTTTAAGTTAGACCAAGTACAAAACTTTTACCCGTCACCTATGGCTAATGCAACCACTATTTACCATACAGAAATGAATTCGTTGCGTAATATTAAAAATAATAAAGAACAAGTTGCAGTGCCAAAAGGGGCGCGCCAACGTCGTTTACATAAGGCTATTTTGCGCTATCACGATCCTTCAGGTTGGCCAATGATCCGTGAAGCCCTGCGCAGCATGGGTAAAGCTAATTTAATTGGTAAAGGCCCTAATTGTTTAGTGCCCGAAGAAGGTCGCAATGAAAAAGCTCTAAAAGGCAGCGGCAAAGGCAAAGGAGGGCGTCCAGCTCTAACGCGCCACACTGGGTTTAACCAATTTAAAAAGGCGAATACAAAGCCTAAGGTGGGGGCTAATCGTCAGCGCTCAGCTAGGTAAATTACAGTAAGTAAAAACCCGGCACAGTATAACTGTGCCGGGTTTTTTAGTACTTTAATTTAGTCCCTATAAAGGCTCACTATTTAAATCAATTAGGGTTATACCTTAAAATTTTCTACCGAAATTCTGAGCTCTTCCGCTAGTTTTGCAACTTCGGAGCTAGAAATATTCGTTTGATTCGCACCTTCAGCGGTTTGCTCTGCAATAGTCACAATTGACTCTAAGCGCTCACTAATTTCTTGTGAGACTTGTTGCTGCTCTTGCGCTGCGGTAGAAATCTCTTCGCTTACGTCGTGAGCTTGCGATACAGCAAGCGTTATCGAATCTAATGCACTGCTAGCTTGATCGCTTTGCTCAACACATGATACCGCTTGCTGTTTACCTTTATCCATGGCTGTTACAGCCGCCTCAGCACCGCTTTGAAGCGATTCAATCATAGACTGTATTTCTTGTGTCGACTCTTGTGTTTTACTAGCCAGTGAACGTACCTCGTCCGCTACTACCGCAAAGCCACGGCCGTATTCGCCAGCACGCGCCGCCTCAATGGCAGCATTTAGTGCAAGTAAGTTCGTTTGCTCAGCTATGCCACGAATAACATCTAAAATGCTTCCTATAGAAGCGCTATCTTGGTGTAACTTATTAATAACACTAGCAGCATCATCAACTTCACGGGCAAGCTGTTCAATAGTTTCTTTATTTTGATGAGATATCCCTTTAACACGCTCAGCTTCTTTATCGGCATTTTTAATTTCACTAAGTGCTTGTTGGGCGCTATTGCTAACTGTTTGCGAGGTACTGCTCATTTCTGTAGTGGCTGTAGCCGCTTGCTCTACTTGCGCTTGTTGGTTGCGTATCGCTTGGCTTGATTCGCTTGTAATCGCAGACGTTTCTTCAGAGGCCGCTGCTAATTGAGTTGAGCGTGAAATAATACCCTTAATTAAGCTTCGTAGGCTATCAATTAACGTATTACAGCTTTTTGATAGCTCACCAAATTCATCTTTTGCAGAGTCATCTAAGCGCTGGGTCATATCGCCACTGGCTACTATATCTAAAACACGATTAACCTCAGCCAGTGGTTTAGTAATTCTATTAACAGTAAGAATCGCGATAGCAATTGCTATTAATGTTGCGATGATCATGCCTGCCCATGTCCACAGTGTCGCAGAGTCTACATCCTCGCGTACACCTTCTTGTAACTTAAAAGCCACAGTGCTTGCTTGCGTTACTAAATCATCAATTTGCGACAGCGCCATACTTGTGGCTTGCTCTGACTGGGCCAGTTCTTTTTCAGTAAGCGCTATGGCATCAATTAGGCGCTGCTTGTTGGCTGCTAGGCTATTATTGCCGTTGATATTTTCTATCAGTGTATCAACATATTCTTGTAAATCGTTATATAGGTCGTTGTTATTTTGCTCTATAGCAGGTTTGATTAAAGCTAAGGTCCGAATTACCTCATCCAGGTAGTAAGCTTGTTCATTTTTAACAATATCTAAAGTGTTTGTTGTTTTAACAGTGAGCATATCGGTACTGTTACTTACCACCGAGATAAAATTGTTTTCTAAGCTATTGGCAGCTTGATAAGCGCGTGGGTGATTTTGCTCAAAGTTATCAATATCAGTAATATCAAGCACCACAGAATTGGCATCTTCAGCTGCAATTTCTATTGTTTCTAATTGTGCTATTAGGCTCTTATTAAGCGCGAGTTGTTTATCTTTGTCGGCTAGCAGATTTTCTACTGTTGTTAAAAAGCTTAAGTAAGTTTTTTCTACAGCTTGGCTTTTTTGACTCAGTGATGCGTCGTTTTTTACCACTCGTTGCAGATCAGCATGAAGCGAATCGAATTTGGCTTTTTGCTCAAGTACTTTTTGTTTTATCGGGCTTAGCTGTGTGCTTGAGGTAGTATAAAAACTTGCTTGCGCTGCTTTACTCATTAAAATAAATTCAGCCTGAAGTTCGGCGCTTTTATTTAGAGCGGGGAGGGATAGTTGGTTTACTTGTTGGGTGGAGCGATCAATGCTCGCTATTTTTATTAAGGAGTTACCACCAATTATTATAAGCAATGAGGTGATAAAGATAAAACCACACCATATACGTTGGCTTACTGTTAGGTTCATATGAATTTCCAATTAAAGTACTTCAATCACATCTTATCGGCTTTTTAACCAATAAGTTAAGCAATTAATTTTTATTAATTTAAATTTAACATATGTGATGGGGTTTTACAGTTTATTTAGATTAAAGCGTCGATTTTTCTACTATTTTATGCTGAGTTTGTAAATCCATTAGTGTCATCGACCCGCCCCACACGCACCCTGTATCTAAAGCATGAACGTGATCAAGTTGCGTAACACCTTCTAGCGCCGCCCAATGGCCAAAAATCAGGTTATTTTCTAATGATTTAATATTAGGGTGTGCAAACCAAGGTGTTAATGATTTACTGTCGTTAATTGTGCCTTTTGCACTAAGTTCTAACGTATTACTACTTGTTAAAAAGCGCATGCGGGTAAAGTAGTTAACAATGTACCTAAATTTATCAAAATCGTTTAATTTGTCATGCCACACGTCAGGGTGAGGCTGATACATTTTTTCAAAAAAGTCTTTAGCATTGGCCGACTGATAACAACGCTTAGCAAACTGTGCGTGTTTAAGCGCACTTTTTATAGACCAGCTAGGGTTTAGCCCAGCGTGCGATATAAAGCTTTGGTGCTGTGCTAAATAAAGTGCAAGCGGTTGAGTTTGCAAATAGGTGATGTAACTTGGCAGTTTTTTACTATCAAAAATAGCGCCGAGTTTGTCTTTTGGATTAATTGGCTTATTAAGATAGTGACAGGCAATCATGTGTAAATCATGATTGCCTAGGGTAATGGTCATACTATCTTGATGGCGATAGATGTAATCTAGGCAGGCTAGTGAATCAGGCCCACGTGCAACGATATCGCCAACTAGGTAAAGGTGATCTTTGCTTGGATTAAAATCAACTCGCTTAAGCAAACGGCTAAACTCTGTAAAGCAGCCTTGTAGATCACCTATTGCGTAATCAGCCATAACGCTTTTACTAATGTAAAATGTTAGGGCACGCTAAACGAAATACGTCTATAGGTGCTTCAAACTCAGAGCCAAACTCATTACGCAGAGTGTAGTGTCCCTGCATTGTGCCAACCGGTGTATCTAATATTGCGCCGCTGGTGTATTTGTAAGTTTCGCCCGGACCTATCACGGGGGTTTCGCCCACAACGCCTTCGCCCTCTACTTCAACCTCTTTGCCATTGGCATCAGTAATTAACCAATAACGACTCAAAAGTTTGGCGCTGCAAAGGCTGTGGTTTTTAATTGTTACTGAATAGGCAAAAACGTATTTTTCTAGCTCTGGCTGAGATTGCCCTTCAACATAAAATGTTTCTACCGAGACTTTTACAGGGGAGCCTATATTACTGCTTGTTGTCATAAATCCAATTAGCTATATCAATAAATTGTTGTAACGTTAAGCTTTCAGCACGTAAGCTCGCATCAATACCTATGCTTGCAAGCTCATCGGCGGTGAGTAAGTTACCTAAACTGTTACGCAGGGTTTTACGGCGCTGATTAAATGCTTCTAAACAGACAGTGTTTAAAATTTTAACGCTTTTAGCGGTACGTTGCTCAGGCTTTTTAGGAATAAGGCGAATCACCGCTGAGTCTACTTTAGGTGCTGGCTTAAAACACTCTGGTGGTACTTCAACCACGGGCATTGCATGACAGTAATATTGTGTCATCACACTTAAGCGGCCAAATGTTTTGCTGCCTGGGCCTGCAACCATACGTTTTACAACTTCTTTTTGCAGCATAAAATGCATGTGTTCAATATGGTCGGCAAATTCAAAAAGGTGAAACAACAAAGGCGTAGAAATGTTGTAAGGCAGATTACCAAACACTTTTAACTTTTTGTCATCGCGTACCATGCTTGCAAAGTCAAATTTCATTGCATCACCTTGGTTTACGCTCAACTTAGGACCTAAAAAGGGGTGCTCAATTAAACGTTGCGCTAAGTCTTTATCTAGCTCAACAACGGTTAAATGGCCGCTTAAATCGGCAACAGGTTCGGTAATTGCACCTAAACCTGGGCCAATCTCTACTAGATTGTCTTGCGGTTTAGGATCGATTGCCGTGACGATTTTATCAATGATAGACTCATCAAATAAAAAGTTTTGCCCAAAACGTTTACGGGCGCGGTGTCCTAAATGTACTTTATCGGTCATTAATTTTGTGCTTTTTCATGGGCGAGCTTAATTGCTTCGCGGATCGCTAATTCAAAACTGCCAACTTCAGCGTCACCGGTGCCAGCTAAGTCAAGCGCAGTACCGTGATCAACCGAAGTACGGATGAATGGTAAACCTAAGGTTATATTTACCGAGTTACCAAATCCTTTGTATTTTAGCACAGGTAATCCCTGATCGTGATACATAGCAAGTACTGCATCAGCTTGTGATAGGTATTTATCTTGAAATAGTGTATCGGCAGGAAGCGGGCCGATTAAATTCATGCCTTGGCTATTTAAAAGCTCGAGGGTAGGCGAAATTGTTTCTATTTCTTCAGTGCCTAAATGACCGTCTTCCCCCGCATGAGGGTTTAGTCCACATACTAAAATTCTAGGTTGCTCAATGCCAAACTTAGTTTGTAAGTCATGGTTTAGAATACCAATAACTTTGCTCAGCCGTTCTTGAGTAATTGCACGCGATACATAAGCTAGCGGAATATGCGTTGTTACAAGGGCAACACGTAGACCTTCGGTCGCTAGCATCATTACTACATCAGAGGTGCCTGACTGCTGAGCAAAGTACTCAGTGTGGCCACTAAACGAAATACCAGCTTTATTAATAATCCCTTTATGGACAGGGCCAGTAACAACGGCATCAAAAGTGCCGTCCATATTTTTTTCGCTGGCGATGCGCAAGGTATCTAGTACGTATTGGCCGTTTAAATCATCGAGTTCGCCTAATTTAACGGGGGTACCTAAATCAACTTGATGAATATAAATACTTCCTGCTGGTGCAATCGCGGCAGGCGCATTTTCGTCAAAATCAATAAGCTCAATATTAAGGCCTAAATGTTTAGCACGTTCTTTTAATAACTGTTTATCGGCTATCACGACGAGTTGAGCTTGCCATTGCTGCTGCGCAAGTTGCAGCAGCAAGTCAGGGCCAACTCCCGCAGGTTCACCTGGGGTAATTGCTATTCGTAATGTCATAATTACTCGTCTATAGGAAAGATTTCAACATGGGCTTGCTCACGCATTTCTTGCTGCCAGTTAAAGCTTTCTTCTTTAAATTTACGATTAAACAGCATACCGTGCGCACGGTTGCGTTTGGCCAGCTCCGTTTTATCGGCTACGCGCTTATCTAAAAGTTGTACTATGTGCCAACCAAACTGCGTTCTGAATGGCTCACTAATCTGGTTTTTATCAAGCGATAAAAGCGTATCTTTAAATGCAGGTACATACGTTGAAGGATCAGTCCAATCATATTCGCCGCCTTTGAGAGCCGAACCTGGATCTTCTGAGTATTCTTTAGCAAGTTCAGCAAAGTCGGCTTCCCCTGCACGAAGATCTTTGGCAAACCCAGCAAGCATGCTGCGTGCTTTTTCTTCACTTAAAATAATTGAAGGCTTGATAAGAATATGGCGTGAGCGAACTTCGGTGGTTTCTACCACTTGGCGGCCACGAACATCTTGCACCTTAATTATGTGAAAGCCAGCTCCAGAGCGAAGTGGGCCAATAATGGCATTTTTCTTTTGCCCTTTCACAGCTTCAGCAAATAACGAAGGCATTTCGTTAATACTCATATAACCAAGTTGTCCACCTTCAAGTGCCTTAGAACCGCCAGATGATGAAATCGCGATGCGTTTAAACTCTTGGCCGTCGTTCAATAACTCAATTACTTTGTCGGCGCGGGTTTTGGCACTCGTGATCTCATCGGGTGTAGCATCATTAGGAATATCAATAAGGATGTGACCAATATCATACTCTTCAGTGTTTTGACCCTGGCTTTCCATTATTTTTAATAGGTTATCGACTTCTTGTTGGCTAATGTAAATACGGCGATCTACATTTGCACGCGTCACTTGTTGTGTGGTGATCTCTTTACGAATTTCTTCACGATAAGCTTGAAAACTCTCACCTGCCGCTTCAATTGTTCTACGCAGATCGGCAATACTGCCACCTTGATCTTTGGCCATATTAGCGAGAGTTTGGTCTAACTGACTGTCTGAAATTTCAAGCCCCATACGCTCTGCCATTTGCATCATTAGCGTTTGGTTAACTAAGCGCTCAACCGCTTGTATACGAAGTGTTTCGTCTTTAGGAAGTTGCTGGCCTTGTTCTGCAGCTTGTTTTTTAACACGATTAATAATGGTGTCTACTTCACTTTGTAAAATTACGCCTTGGTTTACAACACCAATTACTTTGTCGATTTCCTGTGGGGCGGCAAATGCGCCATGGCACAAGCTTAAGCTTAAAATAGCTGTTGATAATAGTTTTTTTAAATTCATATTCTTTTTACTACTCTTCTAATAGTACTGCTTTAAATAGGCGTATTGCATTTTAAGGTTTTAAAGTATCACCTTAATTGCTTGTTTGCCTTAATTATTAAGAAAATACGGTCTACGGTAGCCAAAAATACCTTGTTGTAATAATTTTTGAGCATCGTAACGGCTCTTACTGCCCAGTCCTTTGAGAACAAAGTTTAAACTGATACCAGAATCAAACGTAGCTTGCTGCTGTCCGATAGACTGATTTAAATCGGTTTCAATCTGGCGATGGCCAGTAATTTGGATTGCCCAACAGCATGATTCATACTGTAATCCGCTTAAAAATTCGATGCTGCGATTATTTTCAAGATCCCTATGGTAGCTTGCGATAAACTGCCACTGATCACTGATTGGGATACTTGTAAATACACCCGTTTGCTCGATTGTATTTCCTGAGACATCATTTGCATAGCGATGGTTCAATTGAACAAGCTCATTATTGTCACCTTTGTAATCAAGCGTGACATTTGACTGGATCATTTGCTTACCATCGGTGTCGTATTGCATACCCGCTGATAAGTACCAACGGCGGTGCCAATGTAGCATGGTTTGCGCTGCAAAAAGCGCGTTGTAATTGGTCTGTGAGTCTAAACCTTGCTCGGTGGGTTTAGCTGAATCGTTTAGATAAAAAATTTGGCCCGCACTGAAGTTAAATACTTCTTCGTGTTTTTTATCAAATAACCGCGTTGTAGCACCTAGTGTAAACTGGTTTGCAGCTGCAATGCGGTCTACACCCGAAAATCGTGTATCTCTAAACAAGCCAAAAAAGTCATCTTGTAAGCGAGTAGTGTCAAACAAGCCTATCTCAGATTGATCCTTATTTGGTGTATATAAATACTGAATTTGTGGTTCTAGGGTTTGAATGCCCTCTTCAAAAAAATAGGCGGTGTCGCGTTCAAAATTAAGCTGCGAATACAAGCGTATTTTAGGTAAGGTACGTGAAACGCTATCACTAAACTGCGTACCTGTTAAATTACCACTTTGCTTGTAGTTCGTTTGTAATAAGCTCACTTCTGATAGAAATGACCACGCATGCGTTGCATAATCAAAGCGTGCTTTTGGTTCTATGTGTACACGGGTTGCGCTGTCGATAGCAACTTCAGATGAGTCATTAGTAAAATGGCTTACCTCACCAGAAACACTAAAATCAAAGTTATCTAAGCGCCATGGAGCCGTTTGCGTAAAACTTATTTGCGGAACCGCAGTATACGATTCTAAGTGATCGCCCAGCACTTCAAAGTTTTGAAATTTAATATCAGTACGCCAGGTTTCGCCAAGGTGAGTAACCGAGCCAGTACGATATAGCTGAGTATCAGTTTTATTTGCGTAATTAGAGTTTAAGTCGGTAATGTAGTTATCATCGCTAACATTGGTTACATCGACATTAGCACGCCAATTTTCTGATAAATAACTTTGTTGCTGCCAGTGAAACATGTAGCGCTCATCAAGGCTTGGCTCAGAATCATCGCTATCTAAATATTCAATACCGACTAAGCCTTCGTGTTTTTCGCTAAGGTATCTAAATTCTGTTTGCAGTTGTAAGCCAATACGCGACATATAGCGAGGCGTAATAGTGGCATCATAATTTGGTGCAATATTCCAATAGTAGGGGGTAACGGTTTCAAGACCGTAACGGTCGGAGCTCGAAATACTCGGTGTTAATAAGCCTGATTTACGTCGTTCATCCAGTGGAAACGTGAAGTAAGGTAAATATAAAACGGGCGTATCAAGAATGCGTAAAACAGTATTGTAGGTTTCGCCCCAGCCTTCTTCGCGAGAGAGGTTAATTTCGTCGGCTTCTATTTCCCATACCGGTGTATCGCTAGGACACGTAGTAAAGCTTGCATTCATTAACAATAAGCCAGACTCATCAACAGTGAGTTTTTCGGCGCCACCTTTGCCTTGTTGCTCGCTTAGGCTGTAATCGGCACCCAATAGGCTTATTTGTGAGTTATTTAAATCTGCATTTAAACCTGAGCTGTTTACTTTGCTTACACGGTCTTGATAAATAATTGGGCCCGTAGCATTAAGTAAACCGCGTTGTTTATCTATTAGCGCAGTTTGTGCGGACAAACTCATATCAAGGGTGTTAATATCAACATTGCCGGTAAATTCAGCGCTTTGTGTGCCTAGGAGCTCTACATCATCAGCTTGTATATCAACTGTTCCCACCGCTAAGTTGGGCAGAGGTTGCCAAGCTCTGGTTTGCATTGAAATGCCACATAAATTGTGTGTCAGTTCAGTTTCGGCAAGCGATGGTGCGCTAACTACGCCTAGCATCAATATGCCCCAGGTTTTGCTCATTTATCGACCTTAATGCTCTATGGTTTATTATTAGCTAGACATAATAAAGGAAAACAATGGCAAATACAGTAACTGACCTACAAAAATAGATATCTAAATAATGACACGCTTTGATAATTTACAACTTTTTATTAATACCTACTTTGATGCTAAACCACACTCCTTAGTAGCCATTACTGGGGATGCCAGCTTTCGCCGTTATTATCGGTTAAGCTGTGCTGGAAAAGCATTTATTGTCATGGACTCTAACCCACACAAAGTTAATAACGCACCGTATATCTCTTTAAATAAAGTATTCACCGACAACGGATTTTTATTGCCTGAAATAATAGCAAGCGATGAAGAGCAAGGCTTTTTTGTGTTAAGTGACTTAGGCAATACACACTTAGCAGATAAACTCGATGAGCCAAACAGAGATGAATATTACAAACAATTAATAGGTTTAGCGGCGAGTTGGGCCAAAACGCCTGCATCCACGGCGATGCAAGATTACAACAAAGACTTTATTCATCTAGAGCTGAGTATTTTTAGTCAATGGCTAATTACTGATTTTATTGACTTAACATTAAATTTAGAGCAGCAAGCACTTTGGCAGCAAAGTTGTGAGCTATTAACGCACGCTATGCTAGCGCAGCCTAAGGTTACGGTTCATCGTGATTATCACAGCCGCAATATAATGTATAGCAATGAGCACTGGGCAATAATAGATTATCAAGACGCCGTGCGCGGCCCTCTGTGCTATGACTTAGTATCACTGCTGCGCGACTGTTACTTTAAGTTACCAGATACAGCGCTTAATCAACTGCTTAAATATGGATACGACGAATTTAGAGCTCAGGGCTTAACGTCGGCTTCTTTTGAGGAATTTAAACAGTGGTTTGATTTAACCGGTATTCAGCGCCACCTCAAAGCTGCAGGAATTTTTTGTAGGCTCTACCTGCGTGATGGTAAAACAGGTTATCTTGATAATATTTTGCCAACTTTGGATTATATTGTCGATGTGGCGGCTACATATCCCGAACTTGCAGCACTAAGTGAGTGGGTAAGCAGTATTGTTATACCGCAGGTAACACTAAAACTTGCAAAGGAGCGCTCATGAAAGCGATGATTTTAGCGGCTGGGCGCGGTCAGCGAATGATGCCACTTACGCAAACTATGCCTAAACCTATGCTAAAAGTAGCGGGTAAACCGCTGATAGAGCACCATATCAATAGCCTTAAAGCCGCAGGTATCACCAACATTGTTATAAATCTTGCCTGGCAAGGGGATAAAATAAAAAGCTATTTTAAGAGTGGCGCTGAGCTTGGTGTGAACATTGAATACAGCCAAGAGGCTGAGGGCGGCCTTGAAACCGCTGGTGGGATTATTCAGGCGCTACCATTATTAGGTGAACAATTTATTGTCATTAATGGCGATGTTTATACAGATTACGATGTAAGTGCATTATCTCAACTGCATTTAAATAGTGGCGAAGCTCACATAGTGTTAGTAGAGAATCCACCTCATAATGAAAACGGGGACTTTGCGTTAAGTCACTTATCGCCTGAGAGTCAAAAGTATACGTTTTCGGGTATTAGCCGGTTTCAGGCTGACTTTTTTAAAGGGCTTGCGCCAGGCATACGACCCCTTGGGCCCCTATTACGAGAAAAACTCGCCCAGCAGGTTATCTCAACAGAGCTTTATATTGGCCAATGGGATGATATAGGCACACCACAACGACTCGCTCAGCTCAACGAGCGCATACAAAACACACTTTAATAGAGGCAGTTAATTAGATGTGGGGAAAAATACTCGGTTTTTGTTTTGGCTTTATGTTTGGCAAAATTTTTGGTGCCATTTTAGGTTTATACCTCGGCCATTTATTTGATAAAAGCCTAAAAAACGATTTTGATAAAGCGGGCGGTTTTTCTGGTCTATTTAAAGGAGACGATGTAAACGAGCGCCAAGCATTATTCTTTTCAAGCTGTTTTGCAGTGATGGGGCATATTGCCAAGTCGAACGGTCGCGTAAGCGAAGTCCATATTAAAGCGGCGAGTATGTTTATGGACGAAATGGGTTTAAAGGGCGATGAGCGCCGCGAAGCTCAGCATGCTTTTCAATCTGGTAAAGACAGCGATTTTTCGATTAAAGAAACAGTGCACGATTTTAAAGAACGCTTTGCAAAACGTTACGACTTACTGCAGTTGTTTTTAGAAATTCAAATTCAAATGGCATTTTCAGATGGCGTACTCGCAGAGCAAGAAAAGCAGTTGTTACAAGAGGTCAGTAAGCAATTAGGTATTTCTAAAACCCATTTTGCTTTTATTCTTAAGCGCTACCAAGCTGAATTTAGTTTTAGACAACAGCAACAGCAGCACAGACAGCAGCAAGGTCAAAGTAGCAGTTACCGTGAAGGTTCTGGTCATCATGTGTCTCCTAATAACAGCATGAACCGCTCCCAGGCCTTGGCTTTATTAGGGTTAAGTAGCGACGCGACGCAACGAGATATTAAAGTCGCGTACCGTAAATTAATGGCGCAGCATCATCCTGATAAGTTAGTCTCTCAAGGGCTGCCTAAGCACATGATGGAAGTAGCAGTTAAAAAAAGCCAAGATATTCAAGCAGCGTACGAGTATTTAAAAAAGGCGGCGTAAAAAACCGTCTATCACTTTGCTTAACCGTGCATGCTGCTCTGGTGCATCACGCAGCCCAAACAACTGGCGCTGGCGGTAATCAAATTTAGCGTTACGATTAACCCAGCGCTGGCGGCTTTTTAAACTCATAAGTATATCGTTATTGTCGTTTGCATAGTAAATATCAAGCAAGGCAGGGGTCACCAGCGAGGTAGTTTGCGCCAATTCTTTATTGCGCTGTGTATTAGGTAAATAGCTACTTAAGCTTATAAATGCATCTATGCGCGAGTCAGGAAAATCTGCATAGTGTTCTAACAAAAGCCCAGCACTGGTACCTTGTGCGATGACGACAATATTATTTGGCACGCTCATTGCATTTTGATAGAGCGCCTCGTAGCGCATTATTAAATTAGTTTTATAATTACTTAACACTTCACTGCTTACCAAGTCAGTCGCATTAACAAAGTGTGGCTCTTGAGCTGCAGTGGTTGTATTGTTGTTGCTACTTTGCGCTGTATTCGTGGGCTCTTCATTTTGCGCTTGTGAATCTGTTTGTGTATTTGATTGGGCTGCTGTAGGAGTCGCCGTATCACTTGCTTGCCAATCTATATCAGGCACTGTCATGGCGTAGGTTGTATAACCTAAATTAGTAAGCTCTTTTCGCAGGTAACTCATGCCCGTATTGCTGGTGGGGGTAGAATGCCAATCAGGAATGAGTAATACAATGCCTCTAAAATCGCGGCTCATGTATTCGCTATACAAACTTAAAAACTCTGTATCACCAGCTAATATGGGTTTAATTTCTTCATTAGGTAATAGGCGTTGAATATCGCTATTTTCGATACTTGATAAAGCAGGTGGGGCTATATGCTCTGCAGCACTGGCATATGCACTTAAGCATAACACAGAGCAGCAGCATACATTTTGTAGTGTTTTTTTGATTAGCTGCGCAAATATCATAGTAAGCCCAAAACAAGAGTAATAACTAAGTATCGGCGCGTTAAGGTAAAAGTTTAATACTAACTTGTGGGCTTTATCGATTAAAAATCAGGCTCTGCCTCAAATGTAAGTACTCGCTCACTCATTGGGTGTTTTAGTTGCAACATTTGTGCATGCAACTGTAAACGCGGCGCCAAAGCTAAGGCTTCTTTATGGGCATAGAGCCTATCGCCTAAAATTGGGTGGCCAAGGCTTAGCATATGCACACGTAATTGATGTGAGCGACCGGTAATTGGCGTAAGCTCTACACGCGTTGCATGCTCTTCTTGCGCCAGCACTTTAAAGTGTGTGAGCGAGGGTTTACCGTTTTGGTGATCAACCATTTGTTTAGGGCGATTAGGCCAATCACATATAAGCGGTAAATCTACAGAGCCATTTTCTTCTTCAAGCTGCCCATAAACACGCGCAATATAACGCTTTGCTGTTTCGCGTTCTTGAAATTGCATACTCAAATGCCTATGCGCTGCTTTATTCATGGCCAAACACAATATGCCAGAAGTTGCCATATCTAAGCGGTGCACAATTTTAGCGGTAGGGAAAACACGGTTAACACGGTTAATTAAGCTATCGGCATGTTTTGGATCTTTACCCGGGACGGTTAATAGTTCACTAGGCTTATTAACAATAAGCAAGTCGTCATCTTGGTAAAGTATTGTTAAATACGGATTCATTGGGGGATTGTAATTAACTAACACGGCCGGCCTCTGTAATTTTGCAGGGCGCTATTTTAGGGGAGCGAGGACAAAGGCTCAAGAAAAACATGCATAGTCACTCAACAGATATGATGCACGTTGCTTTAATGCATAAAAAAGCGCGGTAAAATACCGCGCTTTTTTAACTTTCACTAATTATTAGTGTGAAACTACAATTAACCGTATTGCATCAAGCTTTAACTGCGCTTTTTCGATATGCGTTGTTAGCTCGCTACGCTGCTTATCGAAGAAGGTAATTTCTTCTTGGCGAATATTTGGGTTTATTTGTTTAAGCGCTTCAAGGCGGGCTTGTTCTTCACCTAAGGTGCTTTGCATTTTTTCAAGAGATGCACTGCGAATAGTCTCAAGCTGTTGCTGCGCCATATCTTTTGCAGTGTTGATCATTGGATGAACAGCACCTTGTAAAGCCCCTGCTAATTTACTCGCGGTTTGGCGGCCAACGGCCGAAAGTTGCTGATTAAAGCTATCAAATGCGACATTTTCACCTAGGTTGTTACTGGCTTTATCAAGCAATATACGAATAGGCGTTGGTGGTAAAAAGCGACCTACTTGCAAGGCTTTTGGTGCCATAGCTTCGGCCACAAAAATTAGCTCAACAAAAAAGGTACCCGGTGGTAACTTTTTATTTTTAAGTAGCGCAACTGATGCACTACCAAAGTCGTCATCACAAATCATGTCCATGGTGCCTTGCACCATAGGGTGATCCCAGCTAATAAAATGCACGTCTTCTTGCGATAGAGCGGTATCGCGGTCAAAGGTAACGGTCATGCCATCTTCTTTCAAGCTTGGAAAAGAGGCCGTTAGCATATGCTCTGTAGGCTTTAAGATAATGGTGTTTTCGCCTTTATCTTCTTGGTTTACGCCAAACGTGTCGAATACATTGATCATATAACTTGGCAGTTCAAATTGGTTATCAAGTGCTTCAATGTCTTCAACCAATGAATCAGCAGCACCTTGGCCTGATGAATGCAATTCCAATAAACGGTCTCGACCACTTTCCATTTGCTTGCGTAGCACGGCATTTTGCTTGGCTACTTGCTCAAGTAGAGGGTCGAGCTCTTCTTCATCACAATTATGTGCAGCAATGTAATCAAGTAGGTCTTCACTAAACTCTTTATACAATAGCTGGCCAGTGGTTGATGTGGTTTCAAACGCATCAAGGCCTTCGTTGTACCAACGTAGTAATACTTCTTGTGCGGTGTTTTCAAAATACGGCACGTGAATATTTACATCTTTTGTTTGTCCAATGCGGTCTAAGCGGCCGATACGTTGTTCTAGTAGGTCAGGGTTGAGTGGTAAATCAAATAACACTAAGTGATGCGAAAACTGGAAGTTACGCCCTTCTGAGCCAATCTCTGAACACAGCAGTATTTGTGCATTGTCGTACTCATCGGCAAAAAAGGCGGCTGCGCGGTCACGCTCTATAATCGACATGCCCTCGTGGAACACGGATGCTTTTATTGCTTCACGCTCACGCAAAATTTGCTCAAGGCTAATAGCGGTTTCGGCTTTGGCACAAATAAGCAGTACTTTTTCGTGTTTGAGGGTTTTGAGTGTGTCGATTAACCAATCTACACGTGGATCAAATGCGCCCCAGCTTGCGCTTTCACCTTCAAACTCTTGAAATATTTTCTCAGGGAAGAGTGCGCGTTGTGCGCTTAGTTCAGCACTTTGTATCCCGCTCATGCTGCCAAGTACCGACATGGCTGTTTTGTACTGCTTTGGCAGTGCCATAGGGTAAGCATGTAATTTACGACTAGGGTAGCCATCAATTCCGCTGCGGCTGTTTCTAAACAAAATGCGACCTGTGCCGTGGCGATCAAGCAACATGTTAAGTATTTCTTTACGCGCCGGTAAATCACCTTGCTGCGCTTTTTCAAGCACATCGGTAATATCGGTCTCTTTTAGTAGCTCTATTAAAGTCGCTTTGGCTGCATCATCAAGGACTTGCTCTTGCAGTAATTGATTTGCGGCTTCGGCTACGTCTTTATAGTTAGCTTCTTCTTCTTTAAATACGTCGTAGTCGTAAAATCTATCCGGGTCGAGTAATTGTAAGCGAGCAAAGTGGCTACGATGACCAAGCTGATCAGGTGTTGCTGTTAATAAAATAAGCCCCGGAATATCTTGGCTTAGCTCTGCCATGCGCTGGTACTCAGTGCTTGGCTTAGCGTTGTTAATACTTAAGTGATGCGCTTCATCAACAACGAGTAAATCCCAATCGGCAAGTGTGGCCTGTTCAAACCAGCGTTTTTTCTTGGTTAAAAACTCAAGGCTTGTTAATACCAGTTGCTCAGTATCAAATACGTTAGGCGAGTCGGCAAAGGCTTCATCGCAACGCTCTTCATCAAAAATAGAAAAACGTAAGTTGAAGCGGCGTAGCATTTCTACCAACCATTGGTGCTGTAAGTTTTCTGGCACCACAATCAGTACACGGCTAGCACGCCCACTAATTATTTGCTGGTGCAATATCATGCCAGCTTCAATGGTTTTACCAAGGCCAACTTCATCTGAAAGCAGTACACGTGGAGCAAAACGTTTACCAACTTCTTGTGCAATGTAAAGCTGATGCGGAATAAGGTTAGCACGCTGACCAATTAAACCCTTGATAGGGGATTGCTGGCGTTCAAATTGGTGTTGCCAAGTTTGGTAACGCAGTGTGTAGCGATCAAAACGATCTACCTGGCCTGCAAATAAACGATCTTGCGGTTTATTAAACTTGATGAAATGATCTAAAAAGGTTTCTTTTAGCTTTGCTTGCTCGCCGGTATCAACGCGGGTACCCACGTAACAAATTAGCTCACCTTGCTCTTCTATAGACTCTACTTCTAATTCCCATTCTTCAACGCTTTTGATCACATCACCTGGATTAAATGCCACACGGGTAACGGGTGCTTCTGCTGTAGAATAAACACGGTTTTCACCACTGGCAGGAAATAAAATGCTGACCTGGCGCCCCTCAATGGCAACGACGGTGCCTAATCCTAAATCTGACTCTGTATCACTAATCCAACGCTGACCTAAGGAAAAATTCATGTATGTCTCGTCTATGAAGAAAAAGGCGGCTATGTTACCTGTTACATAACACCACTGCAAGGCGCTATTTGGCTCACTTTTAATTAATTTTATAAGTGCGAATTAATCCCATTAACAGTGCTAACAAATGGCTCTTTTTTAGGTAAATTAAAACTATATTGTGTGTGTAATAAAACGGACTTTTATGACAAATAGACTAAACTTAAATTATGCCTTAGCAATTAAGTATTGCAGGTTTGAATCAAGCCCCGTTTTACTTAGTTAATTTGGTATAGCATAAAAATCATAAAACGTAAGGAAAGTGCTATGGAAAAAGCTTCGAACCTTGAAAGTAAAATGTATGTGCTAGACACCAATGTATTACTCCACGAACCCCTCGCTTATTTGTCTTTCCAAGAACACAACGTAGTCATTCCAATGACTGTTTTAGAAGAGCTAGACCACATTAAAGATAGAAAACACGACGTCAGTCGTGATGCACGAGTGGCTATTCGCGGCCTAGATGAGGTATTAAAAAACGCCACGCCAGAGCAAATGCTGCAGGGTGTGGCACTGCCAAGTAATAAAAAGGCAAAAGCTGATTCAACGGGCACACTCATTATTGTTAATGACCACCTTTTTGCAGATTCTATTTCTGGATTGCCGGGGGATGAAAACGATCACCGCATTATTAACTGTGCCGTATATTTACAAAAGCAGCACAGCGATTCAAAAATTGTATTGGTAACAAAAGACATAAATATGCGCCTTAAAGCAAAAGGGGCAGGCCTTAAATATGTAGAAGATTACCGCACCGATCAACTCATTGACGATATAGCGCTTTTAACCAGTGGCTATAAAAAAATAGAAGGCGACTTTTGGCAGCACGTAGGACAATGCGAAACTCAGCAGCACGGCCGTGATACATTTCATTATGTGGCAAAAAGCCTCATTCCTGATGTGTTTTGCAATGAGTACATACTTGATAGCAGCGAGCACTTTGCTGCGCGGGTCAAATCTTACGATAAAGAACGTATTAAATTAAAAGATATTAGTGTTGAGCGGTTAATGCACCAGCAAGCGTGGGGCGTAAAACCTAAAAATATTTACCAAGGTATGGCGCTTGATGCTTTATTAGACCCTAGTATTGAGCTGGTTATCTTAACTGGCCCAGCAGGATGCGGTAAAACACTATTGGCACTGGCCAGCGCACTGGAAATGGTTATTGAGCGTGGTATTTACGATAAGGTCATAGTAACACGTAATACCCCCGAAATAGCAGAGTCTATTGGCTTTTTACCTGGCACCGAAGAAGAGAAAATGGCGCCTTGGTTAGCGGCAATAACCGATACCCTAGAGGTGCTACATAAGGGAGATGAAAACCCAATTTCGAGTCGCAATTACATAATGGAAAAAGCCAATGTTCAGTTTAAGTCGGTTAACTTTATGCGTGGGCGCAGCATTCAAAATGCGGTGGTAATTTTGGATGAGAGTCAAAACTTAACGGCATCTCAACTCAAAACCATTATTACCCGATGTGGTGAGGGAACAAAATTAATTTGTAGCGGTAATTTAGCGCAAATAGATAGCAACTATTTGACCCCTGTTACCTCGGGACTGACTTATATTGTGGAGCGTTTTAAAGACTTTGAAGGCAGTGCCACTGTTAATTTAAACGGGGTCGTACGCAGCCGGTTAGCGTCCTTTGCAGAAGAAAATTTATAACTTGCACAGAACAAATTGGCTCGCTAGTCTAGTGGCTGACTATCGGGCCAAAACATAGGCAAAACGTTGAAATTTTTACCTCTAAAAGACTATTACCGCTCTTTATTTGTAGCGTTATTTGTTCCTCTATTCGTGGCATTTTTACTGTGCTTGCATTTGTATAATATAAAGGTTGAGCGCGCCATAGAAAAACGCCAAGCCGATTTTAAACAAGTGTCGGCTCAAGTTAGTCATATAATGAGCTCGGTGGAAGACTTTTTTGATAATGCTTTTATATCGTATCAACAGCCAATTGTTGCGCAGTTCGATCGAAACTCACTAGAAGGTATTAATCAATACGACAATTACTACTACCGTCACTTTAGCGAGCGCCAAGGCGAAATAGTTGGAAAAGGGCAGTTTGCTTTTTCTAACCGTGCGTTGATTCAATGGCAGCAAGCTACAAGCTTAAGCCCAACTTTTAATACCGCGTTATCACTTATGCAATCGTTATCGGCCGTTGCCTATGTTGATGATTCGGGTTTTGCGTATGTTGTAAGGCGTAACAAAAGCCAAAGTGCCATGCTACATAAAATATTGGATGGTCGTTTTAAACCCGCCTTTATACCAGGTCAGCTTACCTCGAGTGACATTGTAGAAGTACATGATAATGCGTATTTTGCTATAGGCCGTAAAAAACAGCCTAATTCGTCAGACTATATTATTTTGATATACGACTTAAAGGCGATGTCTAGTTGGCTTAGAAAAGTAGCCTCTAGTGAAGGTGAATATGTATTTATGAACCAATCGCATCAGGTTATTGCAAGCTCCGTTAAGTCGCTTAATGAAGCTACAGAACTAAAGGATTATTGGCCTAATCTGGCTCATAATAATAAAAAAATAAATCTAGCAAATAACACGCAGGCACTTTTTTTTATGCAAGCTATGGGGGACTTGCCCATTCATGCCGCATTTTATGAACCGCAGATTCATATAAACACGCCAATTAGATATGAAATCCTCTTAGAGTTTGTATTATTAACGCTATTTTTAAGCTTAATGTTTGCCGTATTTTTTTGGTTAAGTCAGCGCTTATTTGTTAGGCCAATGACCCATTTAATGCAGTATTTTGAGCAAAGTGATGAGCCTAAAGCGGCGCTTTCAGATTACTTAGTTCCGTTGAATTGGCAGCCTTGGTTTTCTCGCGTTAAGTACGTGTTTGATAAAAATGCGCAGTTAGTAGAGTCACTGCAAGAGGCTAATAAAGAGCTGGATGAACAGTTGCAGCTGCAATCACAAAAACTAAAACGTAGCTACGAAGCAAAAGAGCGACATTTAGCGCTATTAAACACCATGCTAAATAGTGTGCCGGATCTCATTTATTTTAAAAATATAGATGGCTCTTTTTTAGGGTGTAATAAAGCTTTTGAGGCCTATGTAGGAAAAGAGCAAGCGGTATTAGTTGGTAAACGTATTGAAGATTTAGAAAGCGATGATTTGCAGTTAAGTTTGCTTGAAAAACAGGTTTTACAAACAAAGAACAGTATTGAGCAGCGTATAGATAGCAGTGACAAATCGTACCAACTAACCATTGCCCCTTTTTATAACGAGCATCAGCACTTACTGGGTACCATGGGGATTGGTCGCGATATCACCGAACAGCAACAAACACTCTCTGCATTAAAAGCATCAGAATCCAAATTTAGAAGTGCGATAGAATTTGCAGCAAATAGTGTGTTGTTACTCTCGCTTGATCACACCATATTACAGGTTAATAAAGCCGCTCGTAAGTTGTTCTCACAGCAAAGCACTTTAACTGGAGAACCACTCAAAATGTTGTTTGATGAGGCGCAGTGGCAAGAGATAAAAAGGGCGCTATGTCATTTGCTAGATGATAAAAAGCGGGTTTACCATTTAACGCTCTCACAGGGTAGCCTAGCAAGTTGGTTACAGTTAAGTGTATCGCTGGTGTGGGATGAAAACCGCGATCCTTCTTACTATGTTATTCATATTCAAGATGTTAGTGCTCTTACTAAGGCAAAACATGATGCAGAGCGGGCAACAATCGCAAAAAGTCGTTTTATTGCAAACTTAAGCCATGAGATCCGCACCCCTCTTAATGCTGTGTTAGGGTTGTTAGATATGATTGAAGAGCAAGGCTTAAAGAATAAGCAGCTGTCACAAACTAAACAAGCTAAAAACGCAGCACAAAGCTTATTGCTAATGCTAAACAGAATGCTCGATTTTGCTCGGATAGAAAGTGCCCAAGCGCAAATTAAAGCGTCGCCATTTTGCTTAGTGGAATTAATTGATATTTGCGAGAGTCTCACAGCGCCTTTATGCCAAAATAAAGGGCTTAGTTTTCATATTGAAGTAGACCCGTTAATCACCCCAGCACTTATTGGTGATTCAATACGCTTGCAACAAATACTAAGCAACTTACTCACTAATGCTGTTAAGTTTACAAATAAAGGCAGTATTACCTTAAAAATGGTGCTTGAACACGGTGATGCCTTGGAGCACCAGCGTATTTGCTTTCACGTAATCGACACCGGGCTAGGTATTGCCAAAGCTGACCAACGTCGTCTTTTTGATGCGTTTACTCAAGGCGATGAATCCTCTACACGGATTCATCAAGGCGTTGGACTTGGCCTTGCCATTGTTAAACATGGTGTTGCATTAATGGGGGGCGAGATTGCGGTAAATAGTGATAAAGGGCAAGGCTGTGAGTTTTACTTTACGCTAGAGCTTGCGGTCGATATGGCTAAAGAGAGCCTTTCTATGCCTGATACGTTGGCCATTGTGAGCGATAAAACGCGAGAACTAAATGAAGTTGTAAATGCCTATTCTCAAATAACGGCTATTGATTTAGAAGAAGTGATCCGCTATCCAATAAAGCTTAGTGATGTACCGCAACTAATTATTGATGAAAAAATATTAAGTGATTTATTAAAAGTTGAGTCTATCCGTGACACGCTCAGTGCAAATTCTTATCCTGTGGTGGTTATTAATCACGAGCATACACTGGCTTCTAATGCCATACACATTAATGCGCAACATGTTAAAGCCACAGCTTTGGCACAAAGACTAATAAGTTTAAACAGTAATGGAACAGAAACAGCGTATAAAGCTGCTGAAAATAATGAAGAAATAAAAAAAGATATATCGGGTCTACTTATTATGGCGGTTGATGATAACCCGCTTAATTTAGACATTATTAGCAGTGTACTAAAGCAAGCCCATGTAAATGTTATAACAGTCACTAATGCCCCAGATGCAATAGAGCTACTACAAATATTAAAACCAGATCTAATATTAATGGACGTGCAAATGCCGCATATTGATGGGTGTCAAGCAACGCAACTAATTCGCCAACAGTTTGACGCGCGCCAGCTACCTATTTTTGCTTTAACAGCGCATTGTGAACCTGCAGATGTAGAGCGCTCACTTAATAGCGGCATGAATAAGCATTTGACCAAACCCGTGGTTGCAGCTGTACTGTTAGATGCAATTAGAGATGTAGACTTTATTAAACCTAAGTTTTATGACCAAAATTTTGCGCTCACCCAGTTTAACTTTGATGAAAACTTACTGGCAACTATGGTTGGAAAGTTTGCTAAGTTGTGTGAAACCCAGTTAGAACAAATTGAAGAAAATACTCAGCGAGATGAAGTGGTACGCTTAGTGCATAGTATAAAAGGTGTAGCAGGTAATTTAGGTTTTATTAGGCTTTCACTGTGTGCAAAGCAATGTGAAACACACCTTAAAACCACTAACGATCCGCTTCAGCAAACGTTAAAAGAGTTAATTGTGCAGTTAAAACAAGTCATAACATTTATTAAAACCTTAGGGGGACAGGATGCCGAAAAGAGCTAAAATTCTCATTGTGGATGATGATCCCCTTAACCGGCTTGTGCTTGAAAAAACGCTGGGTACTGAGCATGACGTATTTTTAGTAGAAAGCGGCGAAAAAGCACTCACCTTTGTTAAATCTAACCAAGTTGATTTAATTATTTTAGATGTAGTCATGCCGGGCATAGATGGCTATGAGGTACTTGTGCAGCTCAAAGAAAACCCGATTACACAGTCAATTCCTATTGTGTTTATATCGGCTAATAATAGCCACACCGATGAAGCAAAAGGTCTTGAGTTAGGGGCAATGGATTACATTACTAAACCCTTTAATGCTTCCATTGTAAAAGTGAGGGTACGTAACCAGCTATTAATTAAGCAAAAAAATGACTTACTTGAAATGCTAGCCTCAATAGATGGTTTAACAGAAATACCCAACAGGCGTTATTTAGATGAAAACCTCTCTCGTGAGTGGCGCAGAAGCAAGCGCAACGGCTCGTGTTTATCTGTGTTATTAATGGATATAGACCATTTTAAACGTTTTAATGATTGCTATGGGCACCGTGCTGGAGATGAATGTTTAAAGCAAGTTGCGCAGGCATTAGCAGCGCAATGTGAGCGCAGTACTGACTTTATAGCGCGTTACGGGGGGGAAGAGTTTGCAGCGGTTTTACCCGATGTTAATAAACAACAGGCATTAGCATTTGCACAAAAGTTAAGACAAGCGGTAAACAACTTAAATATAGAGCACAAAGCATCTTTAAATGCAGATCACATTACAATCAGTATAGGTATTGCTAGTATGGAAAACGGCAACGCCAGTGCCGAGCAGGCTTTACTTGAACAAGCTGATCTAGGGCTATATGCCGCTAAAGATGGTGGGCGCGATCAGGTGGTTGCGCTTAATTTATAGTGCGCTTTATTTACACTTAAGCGTTATTTTTAACGGCCCCACACATTATGTTATTACCGAGCGGGGCAACTATATTCTACTAGCACGTTGTTATTTGGTGATCATACCCAGCGCGCTTTCACCAATACCCACCAATTTATCATTTTTAAATACCAATGGCGTGCATTCATCTTTTGTTGTTTTGCCATCAGAGTGAATGCTGTTAGTCACATAAAACAGTACCTGATATACATCATCATCTTTTTTCAATAGCTCGGTAAAGTTTGGCGTTTTTAATTGCGCTAAAACAGATTGATAGCTGCTATCCATTTTTAAATCTGCAATCGCTTCGCGGTTTTTTTTATGCTTATGTTGCCAACTTGAAGAGTCGTTACCTGCCCAGTGTGTTTCTGCCTCGCCATCTGATACGGCAATAACACAGCCTGTTAAAAACGGAGCGAGAAGTGCTGCAGCTAAAAGTGATTTTTTCATTGTTATAGTCCTTGATGAGTTTTAATTTAATTATTTACTTATCAAGAGCAAGTAATAGGCCAATATAACAAAGTTATAAAATTCATAGGGTTAGGTTGTAATGGCTGTTTTTAAGTGATTAATTATAAAAATCATTAGCAAAAACAGCCACTTTTTAGGTTTTTTAACGATTTAGCTAACCTGCGTTTATTTAGCATAGCGAAAACACGTTACAGCTATTTACTAAATCGAATGAGCGACTTTGAGGCAGGCAAAACCTAGCTTCAATGCGGCTTAGTATTGTTGCAAATTGCTATTACACCAAGCGGTTACGAGACTCACCCTTAGTAAAGGCGGCTATATTCAAGCTGACTTCATTAATTAGGCGCACAATTGACTCGGTACTTGCCCATGCAATGTGAGGGGTAAGCAGCAAGTTTTCGCCTGTGTAATTAGCCAGCGGGTTAGAAGGCTCTGCTGGCTCTTTTGTTAGTACATCAACGCCTGCTCCAGCAATTAAATTTTGCTCAAGCGCTGTTACTAGGTCGGCTTCATTTATAATGCCACCACGGGCGGTATTGATAATAATACTGCTGGGTTTCATCATTTTTAGCTCATCTAACGAAATTAAATCGCGTGTTTCATCAGTCAGCGGGCAGTGCACACTGATTATATCAGCGGTTTTTAATACTTCTTCAAAAGGTGTACGGCCTTCTCTACAGGGAGCATTTTTTCGCTCTGCAACGATTACATTTGCACCAAATGCTTGCGCAACACTTGCCACGCCTTTTCCTAGGGTGCCGCCACCTATAATGGCAAAAGTTTTACCTTGTAAATCATTAAAGCTGTAATCTAACCTACAAAACATCTCGCTTTTTTGCCAAGCTCCTTGTTGACAGTCGCGCTGATAGCGGTGCGTATTACCTAGTAAGTTAGTGACGAGTGAAAAAGTATGTTGTACAACCGATGGAGTCGAGTAACCCGCTACGTTGGTAACAGCAATGCCAAATTCTTTAGCCGCGTTTAAATCAACGTTATTTGTGCCTGTTGCACTTACGCAAATAAGTTTAAGCGACGTAAGTTGGCTTATCGTGTCGCGATTTAGTACTACCTTATTAGTAATGAGGACATCTGCGCCTTGGCTATGAGTAACAACTTGCTCAGGTGATGTCAGTTCGTAGATTGTCAGCTCACCTAAGTCTTTGATACAAGTTAATGATGTTTTAGCTAAAGTCGCGTTGTCGAGAATGGTGATTTTCATCGTGTGTCCTATCTATATGCTTACAGTAAAATGCCAAGAGCGGTTAAGGTACTACGAATAAATTCCTTTGTTAATGCTATTACTACCAAATGCTTAGAACAAAGAATAGGGTCACTGATAAAAGCTTAAGTACATGGCTGGTCTGCCCACTCGAATATTAATAACGTGATATTTTAGCGGGCTATATTGCTAACAAAGCCAATAAAGCTAAAAAACAATGCACCAACCCCTTTTTGTGTTGTCATATACTTAACTGGCTTGCCAGTAAGCTACCACAATGGCTATTTCTTATTTAAGAGTGGCTGAGTTATAATCAAAATTATATATAAGCGGTACGTTTTTTTACGTGCCGTTTTTTAACATTGTAGATGCAGTAATGAGTGAATTAGAAGATAAGTACGCAGACATAAGACCTTACAACGACGATGAAGTTGCGGCCTCTCTGGGGCGTTTAATTAACGATAATGCGTTTATTGATGTAATAGTAAAGTACAACTTACCCGGCTTTATTTCCGCTATGCCGTTTATTGCTCGCCCGTTGGTGAGAAGTCAATTACGAAAAAAATGGGGTAAATTTAAAAGCGTTGAAGATGTACAAAACGAAGTTGCAGAGTATTTAGATAAACTGATCAAACGTACTACTTCAAAAGTCACCTTTTCGGGTCTTGATAAGTTAGACCCACAACAAGCTTATTTATTTATATCGAACCATCGCGACATTGTGCTTGACCCTGCCCTTGTAAATTGGGGACTGTATCAACACAAAATGAAAACGGTGCGCATAGCAATTGGTGATAACTTATTGCAAATACCTTATATAACCGAGCTGATGCGTTTAAATAAAAGCTTTATTGTTAAACGTTCAGCCAAAGCTCCTAAAGAAATGCTTAAAGCACTTTCTCAATTGTCTTCGTATATTTATGATTCATTAACAGCGGGTAACTCGATTTGGATTGCGCAAAAGGAAGGACGAGCTAAAGATGGCTTTGATCAAACAGATCCGGCCCTTTTAAAAATGCTGCAGCTTAATGGTCGCAAACAAAAGAAAGAATTTGGCGACTATATTAAAGAGCTAAAAATTGTGCCTGTGTCGATTTCTTATCAGTATGAGCCGTGCGCTATTTCAAAGGCAAAAGAGCTCTATCATAAACAACAACATGGTGAATATGTAAAATCAGCCGGTGAGGACATAGCCAGCATTGTAGAGGGATTTAGCTCTGCGAAAGGCCATGTACACTTAGCATTTGGTGAGCCGGTTGAAAGCGGTTGTAACGATGCTGACGAACTAGCGCAAACTATTGATAAGCACATTGTTGAATCTTTTTACTTACACCCAGGAAATTACATTGCCGGAGGTTGTAAGCAAGCAGTCATTGATGAGCCCGATACCGCCACCTTTGAGCAGCGTTTAGCCCTAGTGCCAGAGGAGTTAAAGCCCCTTGTTTTAGCTATGTATGCTAAACCATTTCAGCGTAAAGCTGCTGCGAGTGACAAAGCATGCGAGTAAAATGTAAGAAGCTCAAGGCAAAGAGTGTAATAGTGAGAAAAGTAGCGTAGACGCTGCTTTTTTTTTGCCCAAAATTAACGCTATACTCACTACTAAGTATTTATACTGATTCGCACGAATACATAATCGATTTTAAAGGGTTAAACGTGGTGTTGCCTGTATTAAAAAGTCAATTTAAACAAATGAATAGCGGGTTTCCTACTTAGGTATCAATCTGTATTTCAAGTAGTTAAAAAGAGCCTTAGCCAAGCGAGTTGCTGTTATATTATGAGGGGCGTAATGCAACAAATTGAAATATTTGATATTCCAAGCCCATGCAAAAGTATTTGCCAAGTAAATAACCGGGGCTACTGTAAAGGATGCTATCGCAGCCGTGATGAGCGCTTTAATTGGAACACGTTAACTAATACACAAAAAAGAAAAGTGCTCAGCCTATGCCAACAGCGTTACAAACGATATTTGCAAAAGTGCCAAGCTGCAAAATCACAGGAGGCAGTAGATAAACAACAAGGCTTTGAGTTTTAAACCTAGGGCCGGTTTATCTTTCGAGGTTGAATTTGCAGCAGTCTGTTTGGGAATTAGGCAAGGCAGAGCCTATGCAGTGTGGTTGTTCCCCATAAATAGGCGATAACGTAGCATAAATGCCAAACAGGCGCTGCCCGAAGGGTTCTGCCTAGGGGCCATTTACTCTTTGTTGCCTACATGGATGTAGGTAAGGGGCGTGAGCAGGACGCGGAAGCTTTGCTCGGTTTTTACTTATTCTTACATGGATGTAAGTCATTAGAATAACGCAGGA
>NZ_CAWUKC010000033.1:0-39557 GCF_963922945.1 uncultured Pseudoalteromonas sp.
TAGCTGATAGCTGATAGCTGATAGCTGATAGCTGATAGCTGATAGCTGATAGCTTTTACTAGGAGGTTCTATGTCTGATTTGGTTTTTTCTGATTCGTTTATCGACGGTGATTTTTATCCTACAAGCCAGCGTTTTAGCGTTGACGATCCTGCTACCGAAAAATCTATTGTTGAAGTCAGTGATATAGACGAGCACGGCGTTAATAGCGCAATAAAGGCAGCGCACGGTGCGTTTGTTAAATTAAAATCAACTAACGCCACTGAGCGAAGTGACACGCTGATGCGCTGGTATGATCTAGTAATAAAGCACAAGCAAACGCTTGCAGAGCTAATGACTAAAGAACAAGGCAAACCACTTAAAGAGTCATTGGGTGAAATAGACTATGGTGCTGGGTTTATTAAATGGTTTGCAGAAGAGGCTAAGCGAAGCTACGGTGATGTGATCCCTTCCACTGACGATAAACATAGATTAACGAGCTTTAAACAGCCTGTAGGCGTTGTGGCTGGTATTACTCCTTGGAACTTCCCTGTGGCTATGGTGACCCGTAAAGTGGCGCCAGCATATGCTGCTGGCTGCAGTTTTGTATTAAAACCCTCTGAGTACACGCCGCTATGTGCATTAGCGCTGGCCTACCTTGCTGATCAAGCCGGGTTTGTAAAAGGCGCATTTAATGTACTGGTTTCGCAAGATGCAAAAACTGTCGGAAAAATGCTAACTGACTCAGAGGTAGTGCGTAAGTTTACTTTTACTGGCTCTACAGGAGTGGGCAAACAGCTGCTTTCGCAATGTGCAGATACAATAAAGCGTACATCTATGGAGCTTGGTGGTAATGCACCGTTTATTATTTTTGATAATGCCGATATAGACGAAGCAATCGACGGCCTTATGGCGGCTAAGTTTAGAAACAGTGGCCAAGCATGTGTAGCTGCAAACCGCATTTTTATCCAGCGTGGTATTTTAGACGAAGTACTTAGTAAAATTACCCCTAAAGTTGCCGCATTAAAAGTAGCCAATGGATTTGAAGAGGGCGTAGATATTGGCCCATTGATATACCCAAAGGCGAAAGAGAAAGTGCAGCAGTTAGTGCAAGATGCACTTGATAAAGGCGCAGATCTAATAGGGGATAACAGTGACTTAGGTGGCAGCTTTCAAAACCCGCTTATTGTTACTAACGTAACAACCGACATGGATATATACCACGAAGAAGTATTTGGACCAGTATTAACGGTGATCCCTTTTGATGAAGAAAGTGAAGTACTCGCCCTTGCTAATGATGTTCCATATGGTTTAGCGGCTTACTTTTACAGTCAAAATATCAAACAAATCTATCGTATAAGTGAAGGATTAGAGTTTGGTATGGTTGGGGTTAACGAAGGGGTTATATCAAACCCCGTGGCACCGTTTGGTGGTGTTAAACAATCAGGACTAGGCCGTGAAGGTGGCCATCAAGGGCTTGATGAATACCTAGAAGAAAAATACGTGTGTATTAAAGTTTAAGCCAGAACTACATATAAAACTTAAATGATGGCTCAACGCGCTCTCGTGTATAGTTTTGGCAAGTCATGCCTGCAAATAAGGTAGAAATAGTCCCTTTTTATTGCTAGATATAGGCCTTAGTGCTACATTTACGGCATAATTTTTGTTTAAAAATAATCAAAAATAAAAAGAATTTCTACTTGTAGAAATAACCCGTGTGTAAATGCCACCGTAAGGTGGCATTTTTTATAGCTAAGGTATATTAGGCTAGTTTATTTAATCGGTGAGTAGCCAGGTAAGGTGGCTAAATCTACAAAGTCGAGCTGCTCGTCAAGGGCGTAATCTTTAATATAATTTTTATATACTTGCGACTCTACAAACACGGCAAAAATATCAGCATCTAAGTGGTTATCCTCAACCATGCGCCCTAAAATTGTTAAGCACTCACTTACCGGCTTTGCTTTTTTATAAGGTCTGTCGACCGCAGAAAGTGCCTCGAATATATCAGCAATGGCCATTAGTCTTGCTGGGATAGACATTTGCTCTTTTGTTAGCCCTTGTGGGTAACCCGTTCCATCAAGTTTTTCGTGATGGCCTAATGCGTATTCAGATACATTACTCAAATGCTTAGGGAATGGCAGTGTATCTAAAATATTTTTAGTCACATCCATATGGCGCTTCATAATATCGCGCTCACCTAATGTTAGTGTGCCTCTACGTATTTGTAAGTTCTCGACTTCATCTGCATTTAGTAAGGGGGTGTCTTTACCATTTATAGTTAAATGATACTGAGATGCTATGCGCTCTATATTCGCAAAGTCTTCATCAGATAAAAATTCACCACCTACATTTACCCGTTGCAAAAACGCACGATCGAGTGAAAGCTGCTTTAATTCTGTATCGAGTAAGCGCTCAAATTGTAAAACCTCAATGGGTCTGTTGAGCTTCATCGCTGCGATGATTTGTTTTTGATAGTCTATTTCTAAATCACGTTTAATAACTTCAAATTTAGCGTCAATGTGTTCAATACGGTCAAAAATAGTTTCGAGCTTGGTCGATTTCTCCATTATGTGATCTGGGGTGGCTATTTTGCCGCAGTCATGTAGCCAGCCTGCTATATCTAACTCATGGCGGTCAGCGCTGCTCATTGTAAAGTTAGCAAGAGGGCCGCGATTGATATCATGTACAGCATCTGCAAGCATTAATGTAAGTGCCGGCACTCGCTTACAGTGCCCACCGGTATGTGGCGACTTTTCGTCAATAGCCATTGCTATGGTTTCTACAAATTTAGAAAATAACTCTTCCATCCCTTTAATAAGCGTTGAGTTTGTCAGTGATATAGCGCCTAACGAAGCGAATGAGCGTATAAGTGTGACGAGCTCATCGCTATAGGTGATGATATTGCCGTGTTGATCTTTCACGTTGATAAGCTGAATCACACCAATAATATCATCAGTATGATCTTTTAGCGGAATTGTTAACATAGATTGGGTGCGGTATCCTGTTCGCGCATCCATATTACGCGCAGCGCTCATATCAAAGGGCAGTGCCGCATATACATCAGGGATATTAATAACCTCACCAGAGTTAACCGCATGAGCCACAATTGCTGTTTCGTTTTCTTTTCCATCTATAAACAAATCTATATTCGGAAAGTTAACGGGCTTCCCTGAGGCTCCTCCTAAATAGAGGTCTAAAGATTGATTAATAACGGTTTCAAACTTTAGCTGCTTGTCAGTAGTAATAGAGTAAATAGTCCCTGCATCAGAGTTAGAAATAGACATAACAACTTGCAAAATTTCTTCAAGAAGTTTACTTGCATCCTTTTCTGTTGTTAGTCTAATACTAATATCAATAAAATGATGAAGGTTTGTTCTATCTTTGATGTACTCAGCCATATTGTTACTACTTTGTTTTGTGAATAAAGGCGCCATTCCAATCCTGTGCTAAAGTTTCCAAATCGGTATTTTTAATTCGGTTAATAAAAATATGGTAAATGTGATCACTCAATAAGGCTGCTTCACTCAATTCTTCAAATAGTGTTAGAGCGAGTCGCCAATTTTTATTATTGTAGTGCTGCATAGCAGTGAACGACTTTTTGATTTCAGATAGCTGGCTTTCGCTTATCTCAGTGTTAAAACCTATAGGCTCGTATAACATGGTAGCGTTGATTTTACCAACTACTTGTACTTTATCTATTAAACGAAATGCAATTTGCGGACACGCAAGCATTGTTGCTTCTGTAACCAGAATAGCCACCCCATAAAATTTGGTCAAGCTTTCTACCCGTGAGCCTAAATTTACATTATCGCCAAGCACTGTGTAAGCTTTTCTGTATACGGAGCCCATATCACCAACATTCATTTCTCCAGTGCTTATGCCTACGCCAATACTAACGGGAGGGAGTTGCTGTTTGATAAAAGCTTCATTAAGTGTTTTTAGCCCTGAGACCATTGCCATAGCAGCTTCAACAGCGTGCTGTGCATGCTTACTATCTTTAAGTGGGGCATTCCAGAACGCCATAATCATATCGCCTACGTACTTATCTATGGTGCCGTTATGATCAAAAATAACTTTTGTGGTTGACGACAAGTACTGGTTTAGATAATCGCTTAATTGATTTGCGCTCATACCCTCTGAGAGCCCAGTAAAGCTTCTTATATCGGCAAATAACACGGTCATATCTCGTTTTATACTTTGCTTAGTAAGGTGCTTACGTTGACGAATTAGCTGCTCTATATGATCCGGTGGAACATACTGATTAAACATCGATTTGATTTTACGGCTGTGTTTCATTTCAGCTATAGAACCTGTAAAAACAAAATAGCCCGATAAAATAGAAATTAGCAATAGCGGCATAAATAGTGGTAGGCTAATTTTCTGTACCGACCATAAATAAAAGTTAATTAATATAACTAGCCCAGCCAGTATAATCGAAAGTGTGACAATATAGCGGGCGCTTTTACGATAGCTTGAAAATGTTAAGCAACAGCCCACAAAAATAATAATCAATAAGGTTGCCCCTAGAGCCCATGTAGGTTGTGAGGGTAAAATTTCTGGGTGAAGTAGCCCTTCAAAAATATTGGCATGCACTTCTACACCTGGGTATTGCAAACCAACAGGTGTTGCCCTTAAATCTGCTAAACCAATCGCAGACGTACCAATAAAAGCGACGCTGCCTTCTAATTGCTGCTCGGCAATTTTTTTAGTTAATACATCAGTAGCTGAGTAATAAGGAAAGCTTTTAGCGCGGCCCTTATACGGAATAAAAATCTGCCCGTATTCATCTGTTTGGATCCAATATTCATGAAACTTAATCCCTTCGAAAAAAGTAAGGCCGTTTTGAACATTGGCACGCGTTTCAATGTTATCTGCTAAGGTGTATAAACGTGCAGCCTCAAGTGCAAGGGAAGGGTAGAGCTTATCACCTACTCTGTTTACGAGTGCGGCTTTACGAATAAATCCATCGTTTTCACTGTGGGCATTAATAAAGCCGTTACCTGCAGCACTGTTTTGCAGCAAAGGTATATTAACAGTAGCCCCTAAAAACGAGGTGACTTGGGCGTTATTTTGCTCATTTTGCGGCCATATAATACTTGTGTTTGGCAAAGGGTTTTGCTGCTCGTAGGTATCATTATTAAGTAAAAAGCCCAATACGGTATCGTTATTTTGTAACGCGTTGGCAAAGCTGGTATCTGCATCAACCTGCTGTTTAATATCATTTAATACCAAATTAAAATTACTTATTAAATCAGGAGCGCGAGCTTGGATTTGATTCACTGGGTTGATCTCTGGCTCAGAGAAAAATATATCAAATGCTATGACAACAACCCCGGCATCGGTCAACTTGTTTACTAAGTCAGCCATTTTTTCTCGGCTCCACGGGAAACGTCCTTGCTCTTGCATCGTTTTTTCATCTATGTCGATAATAACAACTGTTTCGTCGAGTGTTCGAGGAGAGTTGGGCAACGTTAACAAAAGCCTAGAGTCGTAAATTATACCTTCGACCCTGTTAAGTAGTTTAGCGAGTGAGCCACTTGAAAATAACGCCACTGCCGCTACGAATAGCGTAATTAACAAGCCTACAAGTAAGTGCCTATATAGTTTGGGAATATAAACGCGAGAAATAACAATCAATCCTTACTTGGTCTAAACTCAAAAGTACGTCCTTCTCTAGCACATTCAATGTTTATGTGCTCGCCATAATGTGTTTGTAGGTGCGTCTCTATTGCTAATAGCTCGTCGTCGGTTCTAGTTGGGTCATGGCTTATAATCGCTAAATTTTTAATACCTGCTTTAGTAGCTAATTCAGCTACTTGACTGAATGTACTGTGCCCCCAACCATGTTTAAGCGGGAGTTCATCGTTAGTGAACTGTGCGTCATGAATTAATAAGTCAGCACCTTTAATAAACTCAGCCCACTGGGTAACAGTGGTTTTAACACTACCGGGTGGGGCCAATTCGTTATCTGTTATATAAGCAATTTTTTTGCCTTCAGCATGTACACAATAAGCAGTACCTCCGCCTGGGTGATTTAACGGCGCGGTAAATACGTTAAAATTATTTAGAGTAAAGTTTTTTTGAGTAGCAAGCAGGGTATTTAACGTTATATTTGCTGGTAAGTTTTGGTAGCTAACAGGAAAAAACGAGCCAGACATTTGCGTCAAAATAGCGCTTTTACTTTGCTTATCGTCAACGTCACCCACAACAATGGTTATATCCCGATCGGCTTGGTAAATAGGCTTAAAAAAAGGAAAGCCTTGAATATGATCCCAGTGATTATGCGTTAATAAAATTGCAATGGGGCTTGTGTGCTCTATGAGCTTTTCACCTAGCTGCGCTATGCCTGTTCCTGAGTCGAGTATCAGGCTTTTGCCATTTGTTTGCTCAACATACACACACGAAGTGTTACCACCAAATAGGTGCGTATGTGCACCTGGAGATGGCATTGAGCCTCTTACGCCATAAAATTTAACTTTCATAGTTTAGGGCTTAACTCCATCAGGGTAAAAGTTAAACTTAGATAGGCTGACATTATTAGTGTCATTATCAAAGCATGTACTGCTAAGTAGCACTTGGGTATCTGTTTGTAAAAGCAGTGATGTAAATTTATGTGTGCCATCGCATTGATTAGCCTGATAGTAACCAAGCGTATTTTCTCCAAATAAAGTATCGATAGTGCCATTAGCTAATATGCGTGCAATTACCCCTTTAGAATCCCCCATGCCTGATAAAATTATATTACCTGTAGTATCAAGCGCCGCATCGGTAACTTTAGTATCAGAACTTGATGCTAATTGATATTGCCCCACACCACTAGTGGCAAAGCTTGTATCTTCAGCTCCATCTGGTTGTAAC
The DNA here is from genome assembly GCF_963922945.1 of uncultured Pseudoalteromonas sp. Lineage (GTDB taxonomy): Bacteria > Pseudomonadota > Gammaproteobacteria > Enterobacterales > Alteromonadaceae > Pseudoalteromonas. The sequence goes on from NZ_CAWUKC010000033.1 coordinate 6,836, forward strand.
TTGATGATCACCGCTTGGTTTGGTGTAGTGCCTTCATTGGCAACTAAATAGAGGTTTGCCGCGCTATCGGCGAGTATTTTTGCTGCTCTATTACTAATATCTGCCGAAGTGCGACTATCTGTATAGCTAAATAGCTCGTTAGCATCATCGTCTATTTTTAGCATTATTAATTGTGAGTCACTGCCAGATACTTGCTTACCTGCAATATATATATCTTTATTTGCGTCTATATAAAGCGTTTCAAAAAACTCATTTACGTTGCCATAGTAAGCACCGCTAGTACCAAAACTATTTTCTAATTTACCATCACTTTTTAACATGGTTGCAAACGAATTAGTAACACTCAAAGCATTAGTCGCAGTGCCCACAGCCACAATATAGCCACTGCTATCTACTGCAACATCAACAAAGTTTATATCGCTATTTAAAATATCTACCGTAGTGTAAATACCTTCGCTGGCAAAGCTTTCATCTAAGTAACCATCTTGGTCTACTTTTACTATAAAGCCTTCTTGGTTTAAACCGTTTATGAGTGTGCCCGCAATAATAATACTGCCATCAGCAAGCTCTTTTAATGTAACGGTTTTAAACGCCACATTAATACCCAGAGCTTTACTCCCATCAAGGCTAAAGCTGTTATCTATAGCTCCTGTACTTGTATAACGTGTGAGCACGAGCTTATTGGCGGCATTCAATTGGGCAACGGAAGCACTTAAGTATTTATTCGCATGAGGGCCATTTTGAAGTTGTAATACATTCATTGATAAATCATTTGAGCTAACAGTTAGGTTGTTTACGCTTTTTATACCATCAATTGAAAAATTGGTATTCAAACTGGCATCGCTCATTATCGATGTAATTAGAGGTTCATCAGATGAATCGTTAAATCTGCCTGAAAGCCACACCACACCATTTTCATCAATAGTTAGTGCATTAGCTGATTGATGACTATTAACGTTAGAGATAACATTTATGCCTGCATTGCCGTAGCTAGTATCAAGCGCGCCATCAGATAAAGATACTCGCGCCGAAAATTGTTGCTCATTTTGGGTATCATCAGAGGCTTCAACACCTGTTGTACCTGAAAGAATTATTTGATTATTCATTGGGGCGTATTGCACACCCGTTATCTTTGCGCCGCCATTAACAGCACCTGAATTTCCGTCAATATTGTAAATTGTAATTTCTTCTTCAATATCATCATCGTCAATATCGCCCGAGCGCTCAAAAGTAATCATAACCGCTTCTTTCTCACCAGATGAGCGCGTAATATAACCACCTAAATAAGCTGTAAAATCAACTGCATCCGCTCCGCCAATCGCAAGTAGCTCGTCATCGCCTTCTTCATCTGATAAATCTAATATAAACGCATCGCCAGAGTTGAAACTTCCATCATTGTTGCCATCTGGAATAAGGTATCTGATGGTCGCATCTAAATCACCTTCTTCACCTATGCTGCTACCTACTACAAGTAGATTAGAGTTACCAAAGTTTTTAACCGCATGCGATTCATCATCACGGTTTTCACCACTTACATCCACTATACCAGGGCTGCCCGATTCATGAGCAAGAGTTGATACATCGTATTTAAGAAATAAACTGTCTTTGTCTGAGCCATTTACTGAGTAGCCAACGGCTTGTATTTTATTGTCGGTGAACGCAAGGTCGTTTATTACAGATTCACTAGCAAGCGTTGTACATTTAGTACCTGAGTTGCCGTCACCTGAATTTGTACTAACAATACCTGTCGCACTCATTTTTAATATACACGCTTCGGTTTGCGTTCCATTAAAGCTTGAGTAGCCAATAAATAACTCACCATTGCCAGAGATAATAGCGGTGCCTTTTTCATCTTCACCTAGGTCAATAGTTTTAAAACCGGTACCATTAAATGCAGTGTTTACATCACCTGCTGTTGTGTAAGAGGCAACAATAATATCTGCATCTGAGTTATTATTGTAACCAACAAAATAAAGGTTAGTGTTAAGCTCAATGCTATCGTTAAATTCACCATTTGAAAAAACGCTCGAAAGGTCTATTTGTCCACTTAATGGTCGTCCAAAGGTGTCATCCTCCACAGGAATTAACGGGGCTTCTTCGTCAGTAATATTTACAGTGATGGTTATAGTCGTGGTTTCATTTGGAGTGCCATCATCAGTAATATTAATATTTACACTATGTTGTGTAGCCGTTTCATAATTGAAAGGGTTCGTACCACTTGCGCTTAATTCCCCGCTAGTGCTATCAATATTAAATAGGGCTGTTTCGCCGCCACTTAGGCTGAAAGTGAGGGTATCATTTTCAATATCAGAGGCTGTAATAGTACCAATTACTTCACCGTCAGTTGCATTTTCTCCAATAGAAAACGTTTGATTGAGCGCTTCTGGAGCATCGTTAATTGGGGCAATAGTAATGGTTAAGCTACCTTGCACATCATCGGTACCATCACTTAGCGTATAAGTCAGTGTTGCAACACCCTCGCTGTTTAAAGCTGGGGTATATTTAATTTGATTATTTTCAACACTGGCACTACCAATATCAGCTGTCACAGCGGTTATTGAAAGAGTATCGGTTACATCTGCATCGGTGTCGTTAGTGATAACATCAATGGTTGTTTCAGGGGCGTCTTCATTAATGGTGGCTGTATCCGATACGGCAACGGGAGCATCGTTAACGGGAGTTACGGTAATAGTTAGCACTCCGCTGGCTGTATCTATACCATCACTTAAGGTGTAATTAACGACAGCTTGGCCATTAAAATCGGCTTCAGGTGTGTAAACAATGTTACTACCAGAAACAGTTACTGAGCCAGTAACTGCATTTACTGAACTGATCGAAAGCGTATCATTTTCTATGTCTGTATCGTTACTCAGAACATTAATACTGGTTGCTGCTGCATCTTCTAAAATAGTGGCTGTATCTGGGTTGGCAACCGGTGCATCGTTCACAGGCGAAACCGTTATTGTTAGCACGCCATTGGCTGTATCGGTGCCATCACTTAGGGTGTAGTTAACAGTCGCTTGCCCGTTAAAGTTTGCCTCGGGAGTAAAAATCACATCACTCCCAGCACTTGTTACTGAGCCTGTTGTAGTCGTAAGCGCACTAATTGAGAGAGCATCGTTTTCTACATCAGTATCATTGCCAAGCACATTAATACTTGTGGCCGAAGCATCTTCTAAAATAGTGGCTGTATCTGGGTTGGCAACCGGTGCATCGTTCACGGGTGAAACCGTTATTGTTAGCACGCCATTGGCTGTATCGGTGCCATCACTTAGGGTGTAGTTAACAGTCGCTTGCCCGTTAAAGTTTGCCTCGGGGGTGTACAGCAGGTTACCACCAGATATAGATACAGAACCTGTGTTTGTGCTCGCTGCGGTAATAACAAGCGGATCATTCTCAATATCGGTGTCATTATCAAGCACATTAATGCTCGTTGCTGTAGCATCTTCTAAAATAGTAGCTGAGTCTGGATTAGTTACTGGCGCATCATTTACAGGCGTGATGTTAATCGTAAGTATGCCTGAAGCACTTAACGTACCATCGGTTAATGTATAGTTGACTGTTGCTGTACCCACGTAATTATCCGCAGGAGTATACTGAATTTGCGAATTTATAATCAGTACATTGCCAATATCGCTGTTAGCAGAGGTAAGTGTTAGAGTATCGCCCTCTACGTCGGTATCATTATCTAATACATTAATTAAAGTTGCTGGTGAATCTTCAGCAATGGTTGCGCTATCTGGGTTAGCTTTAGGCGCATCATTAACTGGATATACGGTTACTTGTAAATTAGCCGTTGCCTCTGCGCCGCTAGAATCAGACACCGTATATGTTACAAGCGCAGCGCCACTTGTATTCAATACAGTGCTGTACTGAATTTTATTATCTACAATACTGGCAGAACCAAATTCGGTACTTACACGTGTAATAGTTAAATTATCGCTGTCTATATCAGTGTCGTTGGCGAGTACATCGACTAAGATAGGTGCAGCATCCTCTTGCATCGCGGCACTATCATCGAGTGCAGTGGGGGCGTCATTCACAGGGGTTATAGTAAGTGTGACTACTGCACTGCTTTGTGCTGGGGCATTGGCTTCAATGCCATCAGAAATTGTGTAATTTAAAGTGACTTCACCAAAGTAATCAGGCTCAGGTGTGTACTCAACACGATTATCGACAATACGCGTGGAGCCTATGGTGTTAGTGACGTTAGTTAAGGTGAGTGGATCGCCATTGGCGTCGATATCGTTTTCTAACACATTAAGCAAAGTAGCAGGGCTATCTTCTAATAACGTGTATTGGTCGTCATTTGCCTCTGCGGGGGTATTTGATCCTGTTTTACTTAATACAACTTGTGCGGTTGATGTTAGCCCTTGCTCATTTGAGACCGAATAGGTAAAAGTATCAACATCGAGTGCATCCAAATCAGGTTGATAAGAAAAAGACCCATCAGCATTGAGTGTTAAAATTCCGCTTTGTACGTCAACAACAGGAGTTGTATTCACACTTAGATTACCAGGTTCTATATTCACGTCGTTTTTAAGTAAGCCGTTCTCAGCAAGAACAACCAATGTTTGATTATACTGAAATTGGTACACATCGTTTTGAGCGCTAGGGTTATCAGGTTTGCTATTAATGACAAGGGTTACAGTGGCAGTTGCCGTGGCACCTAAAGTATCAATCACTTGATATTGAAATTCATCAATACCGTAGTAGTTAGTATCAGGAATGTACGAAAAACTACCGTCTGTATCTAATAGTAATTGACCGTGGGTAGGCGCAATAATATAAGCATCATCAACAATAAAAGTATCATTGTTAGGGTCAGTATCATTAGCGAGTAAACCTTGCCCCACGTTCACAACAAGTGTGGTATCTTCATCTACGTTGTAACTATCGTTTGTCGCTATGGGTGGGCTGTTTTGATCTAATGCATTAATGGTAACACTGGCGATTGCTTCAGCTCCTTGGCTATCAACAATACGATACTGAAAACTATCTGCGCCTTGCATATTAGCGCTACCTACATACTCAAAGCTACCATCTACAGCAAGTGTAAGTGTGCCCATGCTAGGAAGGCTAACTGGCGTTGTATCAACACTAAGTGTGTCTAGGTCTATGTCGCTGTCATTACTCAATAAGCCTGGAGCAGCTACCGATAAAGTCCCGTTAGTCGTTATGTTGTAGGTGTTATTAAGGGCAATGGGAGCGTCATTTACAGCATCAATCGTTATTTCTACAATGCCTGTATCTGTCATGCCGAGCTCATTAATTACCTGGTAGCTAAATGCATCAGCACCATTAAAATCAGCGCGTGGCGTATAAGTAAACTCACCACTTTCGGATAATTCAACATTACCATGTTGAGGAAGCACTAAAGGCGTTGTGTTCACTTTAAGAGTACCTTGATACTCATCAGAGTCGTTTGTTAAGAGGTTACCTTGTAAGATTTGATCTTCATTCACCTCAAACTGATCATTTAGCGCCTTTGGTGCAAAGTTTAACTCGCCCCCTTGCGGTGCTAAGTTAATTATTTGAGCAAAACCACTCTCGCCACTGCCATCAACACCTGTTATTAAAATTTGGTAGCTTTTATCAGTAATTACGTTATCTATACTGAAGTTTGTCGCTGAGATACTTAAAAACTGCTGCCCATTTTCTAGCGTATTTATATTACTTGTTGTTACACCCGCTTCTGTTGCTAAGTAAATGTTGTAGCGGTTTATATTTTCGTTAGCTTGCCACGACAAGTTAATCGATTGGCCATCTCGCTGAGCGGTAGCACCCTCTATTTGATACGGTCGCCAGTTAGCGGTTACTGCATCAGCAAGTACTTTGTTGTTAAGACTGTCGGTAACCCAAATTTCTAAGCGTAAGTCGCCAGGCTCAATGCCATAAAAATAAGGGCTTAATCCAATAACCGATTGCTCAAAGCGAGTGCCACAACTTTCTGTGCATAGTGCCAAGCTCTTATTTACGCTGGGTAAAACTAAATCAACTGAGCTGATTTCATCGGGGTCAGATACATCAAGCAAAAAAGTAATATTACCCTGTATAACTTCATTAACTTGTGAAAGAGTTATCGTAGCCTGAGAGTTTGCAACCGTTGTGCCCACAACCCCTCTACTAGAGGCCACAGCACCCGATACCTGTGTTTTAGTAATAACGGAGTTAGCCGTTATACCTGTAAGGTTTAACGGCGTAGTAGAAGGAGTAGGTGTAACTTGTTCTACTGGAGGCTGTTCTGAGACTTGTTGTGCTGTCTCATCAGATCCCCCGCAGGCACTAAGCAAAAAAACCAATAAAGTGAGCAAAAAAAGGTTTTTTGCTATCATTCTACATACTCCAATAAAAGCTTATATCTAAATTATTTAATTCAAAATGTGATTAAATAAGTAATTATCTAGAACCCAGCCTAATTAAGGCTCTAACCTAAAGTCGCCACTGGCATTTATAGCTGGGTTATTAATTTCACTAAGGCTAAAATCACCCGTTATCGTGTCTATGTCATTTAAAAACACAGCATCGATTTGCCCAGTTGCTTTATTGTTATTATGAGAAGCAAATGTAACGGCTAAATCTAATTTGGTTAAATCAATTAAGCCGCTGTAAGCTGCGTACCAGTTGCCGCCAGCATCATTAAAGCTAATTTCACCATCAGGGACTGTACCGTTATCAAAATCTACCGACATAGACATAGCAAAATTGCTAACTTCACCTAGGCTAGACGACACATCAAAGCTGGTTGCTTGGTAATTAAAAACACCTTGGCGCTGCGCTATTTGGTCAAGTAATGTTGCATCGCTAACAGCTTGAAACTGCTGCTCTGCATAAACGTCAGCTATTGATATATCGGCAGTAGAGTTATTTTCTGAAGGGGAAGATGTTGACGCTACTTGTGCAGGCTCAGTTTCAGCTTGGTTATTATTGTCAACATTGACTATTTGCTGTGTAAATACCGCAGGGGCTTGAGTCGTTTTTATAACATCACCTAAAGCTGTCACTTGGGCAAATGAAAAAGGCTCATTACTGCCTAACGATACAACTTGTTGATCTGCTAATGTTAGGTCTATAGCGCCATCCCAAACAGCCACGTACATATCGCCTTCTACTAATTGCAGCTCAAAGTGAGTGCCACGAATACCAATAGAACCAACAGGAGTTTTTACAGTATAAGAACCTCCATTTTTTTTAATCACACCAGAAATTGAGCGAAGCCCGCCCTTAATTAACTCTATTGAAGCCGAACCTTGTTGGGTGGTTTTATCGAATTCATAATTAGCTATGTTTAATTGAGAGTTTTCTTTGAGTGCAATTAGACCGCCATCAGCCATAGAAAACTGAGCTTTGCTCTTTTCTCCGGTGGTGATTTTATCAACGCCGTACACTACATCGCGCCGCTTAAGTGTTCTTTGTTGAGTAGACTGTGCGTCTGTTGCCACAACCGCGCCTCGCGCAAGTATTGTTTTACCTGCAGCGTTTTCAGAAGCATAAGAGACGTTGCTCAAAAAAACCAAGGCGCTCAATGTTAAAATAGAATGTTTCATAATTACCTTAATTAAAATGAGTAACGGGCGCTTAAATTTGTATCAAAGCGGTCGTATTCGAATAAAGAAAGATTACTGGTTTTATCTTGGTAGTTTAAACCTAGCTGTAGTGCTAAATTTTTATTAGCTAAATACTTCAACTTGCTTGATAAAATTAAAAGCTTGTCGCTACGCTCTTCTAAAAATAGAGGGTGCTCACTTTGGTGCTCTATCCACTGATAACCTGATTGCGCCAAAAGCTGCCATTGAGGCGAGAGTAAAACATTTGCTTGGTAATAAATTCCGGTGATCTGTTTGGCATTAAATTCACCTTCATCAATGTTAGCGCTTTCATTCTTAAAGCTAGTCGTCACGCTTTGATAAGACTTTTTGCCTAGGTAACCCGCACCCAAATTAAAGGCATAAAAAGAATTATCTAATTTATCATCGAACGCGTTATTCATAACGCCGACTGTTAAAGCACTAAATATACTTGCTTGCTTGTTTAATTGGTAATTTGCTCCACCGCTCACTGAGGATTCTGTACGATATAGCTGCCCATCTAAAAGCAAAGGCGCCACATTTGCCTGAATATGCCATAAAGTTTTATCACGCTGATGTTGATAACGAGCCGATACATTGCTACTTATGCGATCGTATTGTGATAACTCGTCAAACTTATACCAATCAGCATTTACGCCTATTAAGAGCGTGCTATGTTGATCTACAGGGTGTGAGTAACGACCTACATAATTTAATTTGGCATAATTATCGTCAGTACTTTTACTTTGCTCAGAAAGTAAGAACTCCCCTAAGTTAGGGATTATAATGGATTCTTCCGATGTGCCCGCATTAACATTACTATCGACTCCATAACCGAGTTCAATACTTTGGCTATAAGCGCGCCCAGCTAATCGTTGTTTAGTTTGAGAAGATGCGAGTAAAGTTTGTGCTGCTGTTTTTATCCTATCAGGTGGCTTAGGCGCATTAATTAATGCTAAAGCTTGTGAGTTAGCCGCAGGCAAATTATTGGCAGCAATGTAAGAGCGTATTAAATATAAGCGAGCTTCGTACCAGTTAGGCTTGTCTTCAACAACACGCTCAAAGGCGAATACAGCAGGGGCAGACACCCCTGATTTAAGCGCAGATATTCCTAGTAAATAATCAAAGTCTGGTTCACCAAGGTATTCGTAATGCAGTTTTCCTTTGTTATAGGCTTCTTCGTATTGCTTTTGAGAAATTAGATATTGTAACTCTCCTAAAAGTTTTACATATGAAATATTACTTTCAGCGCTAACGCTTAGACTTGAAAATGTACAAATATTCAGCGTTAAAATAAAAAAAGCGTGTTTGATCATGCTTAGCAAGGTATCCCGTGGCAAAAGAGAGTTGGTTAGTACAAAGTATTATAAAGATTAACTAAGGTAGCACCTTTTGATAGTATGTAAAGTTTATTGATGTATTATTGTACAAATATTAAGAGTGTATAAATAAAGATAGTTTATAGCTAAGAAATAGTAAAAAAAGAGTTGAAATAAATAGAAATAAAACGGAGAGAAATGAAGAAAAAGTGGGGCGATTGACGGGGCTTGAACCCGCGACAACCGGAATCACAATCCGGGGCTCTACCAACTGAGCTACAACCGCCACAACACACCTCGTTTGGTGTGGCGCGCATAATACATAAAATAATAAATGTTGTGAAGCCTAAAATTGAAAAAAATCAAAAAAAAATAAATATTTCATGAAATTACTTTAATATCAGTAAAGGTTCATAAATAGCATGTAGTATACGCTCGGGCCACAAATGGCTTAAAAAACAAAAAAAGTAACAATTTGCTAGTTATAATTTACTATTTAATGAGAATAAAATGTAAATTAATGTATAATCACTTGCGGGAAATTGCTTAATAAAAACTATTTGGAGTTACTATGGATTCAATGATTACTTGGCTAAACGAAAACTCAGGTCTTATTTTACATTATGCTATTCAAGCGGTTATTGCGCTTGTTATCTTTTTACTTGGTAGTCGCATCGCAAAATTTTGTGCTGGCTTAACAGAAAAAGCGTTCGACAAAAAGAAAGTAGACAAGGCCGTAGGCTCATTTGTCTCTAGTATAGTTTACGCTATTGTATTTGCTGCCACTATTTTAATGGCGCTTTCGCAAATAGGCATCGAAACTACGTCGTTCATTGCTATTTTAGGTGCTGCTGGTTTAGCTGTTGGTTTAGCGCTTCAAGGTTCGCTGTCTAACTTTGCATCAGGCGTACTTATTATATTGCTTCGTCCATTCAAATCAGGTGAATTTGTTGAAGCTGGTGGTAAAATGGGCACAGTTAAAAAAATAGAAATATTCTCTACAGAACTACGTACTCCAGATAACAAAGTTATTATTGTGCCAAACTCACAAATTATGTCGGGCGCTATTACTAATTTCTCTCGTGAGTCTACCCGCCGTATCGATTTAGTTATTGGTGTAAGTTACGAAGCCGACTTACGAAAAACAAAAGAAGTATTACAGTCAGTACTTGACGCAGAGTCTCGTTTACTTAAAGATCCTGCTTACACTGTTGCAGTTTCTGAACTGGCAGACTCAAGCGTCAACTTTATTGTCCGTCCTTGGGTAAACTCAGGTGATTACTGGCCGACTTACTGGTCATTATTAGAGAACATTAAAATTGCATTAGATGATGCAGATATTGCAATTCCATATCCGCAAATGGATGTACATTTACACAAACAAGACTAATTCTAAGTACTAAATAGGTTATTTTTAATGAAATTAAAGCTTTTGACACTGTTAGTTGCAGCCTCTGCTGCAACTAACGCATTCGCAGCAGACGCAGAGAAAAAAACGTGGGAAGTAACAAGCGAGCTTGGTGCTATCGTCACGAGCGGTAATACTGAAACTACAACGTTAAAAGGCGGTTTAAAGGTATTACATCACCTAGAAAACTGGAACAACGAGTACAAAATCGACGGCATCTATAAAGAAGATGAAGTTGAAGGTGATGACGGCGACAAAGAAAAGCAACGTACAAACGAAAAGTATTCAGCGTCTGCGCAAGGTAATTACAAAATAAGTGACGAAAATTCGCACTTGTTCATTTATGGTTCACACGTTTCAGACTATTTTGGCGCGTATAGAACTGAATCTGTAATTTCTGCTGGTTACGGCTTACGTTTAATTGATCAACCAGATATGTGGTTAAATGCAGAGTTTGGTCCGGGTTACAAATTTTTTGAATACTCAGACGACAGCACGCAGGTTGATGAAGATGGCAACCTACTTGCAGGCGAGAGCGACAGTGAGGTCATTGCTTTAGGTAAGCTTGATTATAACTGGCAAATTTCAGACAACGCACGTTTTACTCAGCTTGTATCGGTTGAGTACGGTGATTCGAACACCAAAACGCGTTCAGAAACAGCACTGCTAACAAAAATAAATGGCTCGCTGCAAATGAAAGTCGGTTTTAACGTAACCAACAACTCAGATGTTGCTGATGATGAAGAAAGCACAGATACAGAAACCTCATTAACGTTAGTTTACAGTTTTTAACCTAAAAACCGTATTTAATGACATTTAAGTGACAAAAGGGACGAAAGTCCCTTTTTTATTTGTTTGTGTTTAATGTATTATAGCCACCAATTTTGGTTGTAGACCTAGGGATATACCTACTCGTGAAAGTTTTTACACAATTTTTTACTGCTTTTATTCTACTTTGTAGTTTTAGTAGCATGGCTTTTACGCCAACGGCCTCACAAATTGAGCAATTTAAAAAGTTGCCAAAAGCCCAACAAGAAGCCCTAGCAAAACAATACGGTGTAGATATTTCTACAATCACCGGTGCAAATCAGTCAAATGACGAAAACTCAAATGAGCAGCAGTCAACGATTGGTGAACGAAAAGAAAAAGAGCAAGAAGACTTAACTGACGAAGAGCGTTTTAAGCCAAAAACAGAAGAGCTAAAGCCTTATGGTTATGAGCTTTTTGCTGGTGAACCCACCACCTTTATGCCAAGCGAAAATGCAGCCGTACCCGACACATATATAGTAGGTCCAGGCGATCAACTAAAAATTAACTTTTATGGGAAAGAAAGCGATAGCTTTGATGTAACGGTTGACCGCGAAGGCCGCATTAGCATTCCCGATTTAAGCCCTGTAGAAGTAGCTGGCTTAACCTTTGCCGAAATAAAAGAACTAATAAAAGTAAAAGTTGAGCAAGAAGTGATCGGTGTAAAAGCCTTTGTTTCACTGGGCCAACTGCGTAGTATGCGCATACTTGTACTAGGTGAAGCCTACAAACCAGGTAGCTACAGCGTATCGTCTTTAACAACCGTATCACACGCCTTGTTTGTAAGTGGTGGTGTGTCTGACATTGCATCACTGCGTAACATACAAGTAAAACGTGCTGGTAAAACAGTAGCTAATTTCGACCTTTACGATTTACTAATCAATGGCGATAGCAGTAACGATATAGTACTAAAGCCTGGAGACGTGGTATTTGTACCACCCGTAGGGGCACAAGTTGCTGTAGATGGCTTAGTTAAACGCCCAGCAATATTTGAGCTTAAAAAAGGTGAAACAGCTAAGCAGTTACTCACAATGGCGGGTGGCCTAAAGCCAGGCGCTTATGCTAAAAATGCAGTGGTAGAGCGTTTTAATTTTGATCGCAAAGCAGTGCTATCAGTTGATTTTACTAAACCGCAAATTAACTACATTCCGCAAGATGGCGACCGCGTTCGCTTTAATTCTGTAAGCTCACAATACCAAAACTCTGTAAGCTTAATTGGTGCTGTAGCGCGCCCGGGTAATTACCAATGGTATCAAGGAAAGCGTATTTCTGATGTTTTAAAATCAGTACGTGGTGACCTGCTTCCACAAGCCGATTTAAGCTACGGCCTAGTAATTCGCGAAATTAACATAAATGGTGATATAGAAGCACACCAGTTTGATGTAGCCCAAGCCATTATTAAAAACCCTGAAAACAATTTAGCATTAAAAGCTAATGACAAAATTATAGTTTTTAGCCGCTTTGAAGAAAAAGAAGCTGAAAAATCAGCACTTGCTAATATGGCCCTAAGCCAAGAGCAGCAAGAGCAGCAGCGAAAGGCTGAGCAATGGCACACTTATCAGCAAAAAGAGTTTGAAAAATACATTGGTATAAACCAAGAAGAAAAGGAGCTTATTTTTGAAGAAAATAAAGCCCTTACACTCGCTGAAATGTCAAAGCGCAAAGCTAAAGAAGAAGCTGAGCTAGAGCTCAAGCCTGAAGATTACGCTTTATTTAGTCGCCATAACTTACTAGCGCCAATTATTGCTAAATTTAAGCAACAGGCCTCTGTAGATCAGGCTATGCAGCTAGTAGAAATTAGCGGCAATGTAACGTTCCCTGGTGTTTACCCGCTAATGGTAGGTGGTGATGTACGTGATTTAGTAACCGCTGCAGGTGGCTTACTAGAGTCTGCCTACGTAAAACAAGCCGAAATCACACGTATTGTTGCTAGCGACGCGTCTAAAATAGAGCATTTACGTTTAGACCTAGAAAGCGCGATGCGTGGAGATTTACAAAGCAATATTACGCTGCAAAGTAAAGATAGCATTAACGTATTCGCTATCCCTAACTGGCAAGAAAATGTAAAAGTAGAACTTAAAGGCGAGCTAAGATTCCCTGGTACCTACACAATACGCCGCGGCGAAACACTAACAGAGCTACTTGAACGCGCTGGCGGCTTCTCTGAGTTTGCAGAGCAAAAAGCAGCAATATTTACTCGTGCTTCTATAAAAGAGCAAGAGCAGCAACAACTAGCCCGTTTATCAACTGAGCTACGCCGCGACATAGCCTCAAAAAGCTTCCAAAACTCAGTGAGTAGTAACTCACTTTCGTATGATGAAATGAATAAGCTATTAAATGATTTAGCAAGCGTTGAAGCCGTAGGGCGTTTAGTTATCGACTTACCACTCATTGTTGAAAACAAGCAAAACTTAGTCCTTCAAAACGGTGATGTGTTGTACGTACCAAGCAAACGTGACTCTATTAGCGTTATTGGTGAAGTTAATTACTCAACATCACACCTATATAAAGCAGGTGTAAGTGTTGACGATTATATTGATTTAAGTGGCGGGTTAAAAGAGCGTGCTGATGAAGACCGAGTTTATATCATTAAAGCGAACGGCTCTGTAAAAATACCAAATACAGGTGGCTGGTTTGCAGCTAATAACTCAGAGCAATTAGAGGCCGGAGATACCATTGTAGTCCCAATGGATGCAAGTCATATGGATAAGCTAACGCTTTGGAGCACAGCTACACAGATTATGTATCAATTAGGTGTAGCGGTAGCAGCAATAAGCGGTATCTAATATTTATAGAGGTGTCAGGAAGATATTGGCTTTATTTGTAAAACGTTGTCTTCCTAACGCTTCAGTATACTCTCGAATTTAAAATAAACCTTTAGATGGTATATAGGGGCTACTAGTTGCGCGGTAACGGAAAGCTCTTAACCCAAAAATAATAACTTGACGTGATAGTTCAAGTTTTACAATTTTGATAGCTAATAGCCTAACTTATGAGATTTAAATGGAAAATCACTTAAAAAATACAAAACATCTAAATGAAAGTAGCTCTACTTATGTTGTTTCTGATGATGAAGTTAATTTGACAGAGCTATTTCAAATCTTATGGAAAGACAAATGGTTAATAATTTTAATTACAGGCATAGTTTCTATTGCGTCTGTATTTTATGCTTTAGAGAAACCTAATGTTTATAAATCAGAAGCATTACTTGCTGCAGCGGAGCAAGAACAAAGTGGTGGCTTGGGAGCATTAGCAGGCCAGTTTGGTGGTTTAGCTAGTTTAGCTGGAGTTAATTTGAGCGGTAGTGCTACAGCTAGTAAAACTCAATTAGCTCTCGAGGTTTTAAAGTCGCGCCAATTCACATCTGAGTTTATTAAAAAACATAATATTTTACCTAACTTAATGGCTGTTAAGTCATGGAACCCATTAGATAATAGTATTGAATACGATGAAGAAATATATAACAACACAGATAAAAAATGGATTAGAGAAGTAAAAGCCCCCTTTAAACCAGAACCATCAATGCAGGAAGCTTATGAAGAGTTTAGCCAATTAATTACAGCAAATATGAACAAAGAAAGTGGAATGATCACTATTTCTATTGAGCATGTTTCCCCAGTAATAGCGCAGCAGTGGGTTAATTGGTTAATTCAAGATATTAATAGTGTAATGAAGTCTAGAGATGTTGAAGAGGCTAGTAAAAGTACTGAATTTTTAACTAAGCAATTAGAGCAGACTAAAATTGCAGATATTCGAACTGTTTTATATAAATTAATAGAAGAGCAAACAAAAACAATAATGTTCGCAAATGTACGAGATGAATACGTTTTTAAAACGATTGATCCAGCTTTAGTGCCAGAAAAAAAGTTTAAGCCAAGCCGTGCGCTAATTTGTATTTT
This sequence comes from uncultured Pseudoalteromonas sp., assembly GCF_963922945.1. Taxonomy (GTDB): domain Bacteria; phylum Pseudomonadota; class Gammaproteobacteria; order Enterobacterales; family Alteromonadaceae; genus Pseudoalteromonas. Next base: position 21,837 of record NZ_CAWUKC010000033.1, read on the forward strand.
CGGTTTTCTTCTTGGTGGATTTTTAGGGGTAGTTATTGTAGTCAGTAAATGCTTTTTTAAAAACGAAAAGTAACACAAACACTTCCATTTAATAGGTTACGTTTGATGCGTTAGGAATATATCTATTTTCTATCATTTTATATTTTATTCTAATCGCCATTATATCTGTATCTTGAAAACTTAAATTTAAAGGTTATCCCAAATGAGTCAAATTTTACCGTTAATCGGACGTAGTAAGGAACTATTCTCAATCGATATTCCTAAAAAAGAGTTTGAATTAGGAAATATAGTTAAAAGGTCACGATTTCTTGTTTTGGGAGGTGCAGGCTCAATAGGCCAAGCTGTCACTAAAGAAATATTTAAACGCAACCCGAAAAAACTGCATGTTGTTGATATTAGCGAAAATAACATGGTTGAGTTAGTGCGTGATGTTCGTAGTTCTTTTGGCTATATCGACGGCGATTTTCAAACATTCGCGCTTGATATTGGCTCAGTAGAATACGATGCGTTTATAAAAGCAGATGGTCAATATGACTATGTATTGAACCTATCAGCACTTAAACATGTACGCAGTGAGAAAGACCCATTTACTTTGATGCGTATGATAGACGTAAATGTATTTAATACTGATAAAACGATTCAGCAATCGATTGATTGTGGTGCAAAAAAATATTTTTGTGTATCTACCGATAAAGCAGCAAACCCAGTAAATATGATGGGGGCTTCAAAGCGCATTATGGAAATGTTTTTGATGCGTAAAAGCGAAGAAATCGCTATTTCTACCGCTCGATTTGCCAACGTTGCTTTTTCAGATGGGTCATTATTACATGGCTTTAACCAGCGTATACAAAAGCAACAACCAATAGTTGCTCCTAGCGATATAAAACGCTATTTTGTTACACCCCAAGAGTCTGGTGAACTTTGTTTAATGTCATGTATTTTTGGTGAAAATAGAGACATTTTCTTTCCAAAACTAAGTGAAGCTTTACACTTAATTACCTTTGCAGATATTGCTGTAAAATACCTTCAAGATCGTGGTTACGAACCTTTTTTATGTAGAACTGAAGACGAAGCTCGTGAGCTAGTAAAAACGCTACCCGCTCAAGGTAAGTGGCCGTGTTTATTTACTGAAAGTGACACTACCGGCGAAAAAGACTTTGAAGAATTTTTTACCGACAATGAAACACTAGATATGGAACGTTTTGAAAACTTAGGCATTATTAAAAATGACGCTATTTTCGACCAAACTTTGTTAGCCGAATTTGAAGAAGCAATTACTCAAATGAAAACTAATAAATCTTGGACAAAAGACGAAATTGTGTCACTTTTCTTTAAAATGCTACCTGACTTTGGGCATAAAGAAACAGGTAAATACCTTGATGGTAAAATGTAAGTAGGCAAATATATCATGACTAAACAGCTTGTTTCATTTGTGAAAGATCTCTACCAAACGAACGAGTTTATTCCTTTGCACGCACCAACGTTTTCAGGAAATGAACAACAATATGTATCTGAAACCATAAGCAGTACATTTGTATCTAGTGTTGGTAAATTTGTAGATGATTTTGAAGGCCACATTGAAAATTACACAGGAACCGCAAAAGCTGTTGCTACTGTAAATGGTACTGCAGCGTTGCATGCAGCGCTTTATATGGCGGGAGTTAAAAGTAACGATATCGTTATTACACAAGCCCTTACTTTTGTAGCAACTTGCAATGCATTGCATCATATGGGAGCAGAGCCAGCATTTGTTGATGTATCACCTGTTAGCTTAGGGTTATGTCCTAAAGCTTTATCTGCTTTTTTAGAGCAACATGCAGTATTAACCGAGTCGGGCCCGATACATAAAATCACAAAGCAACGCTTTCAGGCAGTGGTTCCAATGCATACATTTGGACATCCTGTTGAGCTTGATGAGTTAATAGGTGTGTGTAACGAGTGGCAAATCGCTTTAGTAGAAGATGCAGCAGAAAGTCTTGGCTCTTTTTACAAGGGTAAGCATACCGGCACGCTAGGTGACTTTGGCGCAATTAGTTTTAATGGTAATAAAATAATTACCACCGGTGGTGGGGGTATGGTTTTATGCAAAACCTTAGCGTCGGGGCAGCGCACTAAACACATAACTACCACAGCTAAAGTGCCTCATCCGTATGAATTTTTTCATGATGAAGCGGGCTTTAATTATCGCATGCCTAACTTAAACGCAGCACTTGGTTGCGCTCAAATGGAAAATTTGGCCGCATTTATCGACAATAAACGCCACCTTGCGAATTTATATATAGACTTTTTTAATGGGTCTGATTTTAAATTTGTCACTGAGCCTAATTATGCAAAATCAAATTATTGGTTAAACGCCATTATTTGCCCAAATCAAAGTGAACGAGAAAAACTATTAAAACAGACTAATGCTGATGGTGTAATGACCCGACCAGTATGGCAATTAATGCATCGTTTACCTATGTTTGAAAAGGCAATGAGAGGCGATTTAAGGCATTCAGAGTTTATAGAGGCGCACTTAGTTAATATACCAAGCTCTCCAGTTAATACTTTAGGCAAATTGTAATGACAAAAAAGATAGCTGTATTTACAGGTACTCGAGCAGAGTATGGGCTGCTATATTGGTTGATAAAAGATATTCAAAGTGATCCAGAGCTTACATTACAGCTATTAGTCTCAGGCATGCATTTATCATCTGAATTTGGTGAAACTTATAAACAAATAGAGCAAGATGGCTTTACCATAGATGAAAAAATAGAGATTTTACTCTCATCAGATACGGCTGTCGGTACCGCTAAAAGTATGGGGCTGGGCGTACTTGGATTTACAGATGCGTTAAGTCGATTGAAGCCCAATGCATTGGTTATTTTAGGTGACCGCTTTGAAGCACTTGCGGCCGCTCAAACTGCGATGATAATGCGCATCCCTATTATGCACCTACATGGTGGAGAAATCACCGAAGGTGCTTATGATGACGCTATTCGTCATGCCATTACTAAGCTGAGCTATTTACACGGAACCTCAACCGAAGAGTATCGCCAACGTGTAATACAGCTAGGTGAAGCACCTGAACGGGTTAAAAACATTGGCGCAATTGGCCTTGACCATTTAGCACGTAGTGACTTTATGAGCGTAAATGAAATTGGCAACTCATTAAGTTTTAATTTGAAACAGCCTTACTTTCTTGTTACCTATCATCCGGTCACGCTAGGTGAAGAGCCTCCAGAGCAAAGCTTTATAGCATTGCTAGATGCGTTAGATGAGTTTCAAGATCATCAAATTATTTTAACCTACCCAAATGCCGATGACGGTGGGCGCCGTATCATACCAATACTTGAAAACTATGCTAAACAACATCCTAATAGAGTTTGTGCAATACCTTCGTTGGGACAAAAGCGTTACCTGAGCACGGTAAAAAACGCCGCTGTTGTTATTGGAAACTCATCAAGTGGGATCATTGAAGTGCCCGCATTTAATGTGCCTACAGTTAATATAGGCGTAAGGCAAAAAGGCCGCTTAGCTGCTAAAAGTGTACTTAATTGCATAGCAACAAAAGACGCTATTTCTGCAGCAATAATGACTGCTGTTACTGGTAGTTATAAAACCAAAGGCGAAACAATAATAAATCCATATGGCGCAGGTAATGCAAGTGCTCAAGCAATTCAAATGCTCAAATCTTTAAAGTTTGAGCCGAGCAAACCTTTTTACGATTTAAAGTGAGAACTCTATGACATTAATTATTGCAGAAGCTGGTGTTAATCATAATGGCAGTGACGATTTAGCTTTTTCACTTGTTGACGCAGCTCATCAAGCTGGTGCCGATATAGTTAAATTTCAAACATTTAAAGCTAAAAACTTAGTGACTGAAGATGCGCAGCAAGCAGAGTACCAAATTACTAATAGTGGTCAAAAAGAGTCTCAGTACTCAATGCTAAAGCGATTAGAGCTAAGCTACGAAACACATCATAAGCTAGTTAAATATTGTAATGATTTAGGCATTGAGTTTTTATCTACAGCGTTCGATTCAGAAAGCCTTTCGTTTTTAGTTGATGATTTGGGAATAACGCGCCTTAAGTTGCCATCGGGTGAAATTACAAACGCGCCATTAGTACTTGAACATGCTAGAACCGGCTGCGATTTAATAGTATCAACAGGAATGGCAACTCTTTCAGAAATAGAGCAAGTACTATCAGTCATTGCCTTTGGTTATATAAACCCAGAAGGTAATCCAACAGATGAAGCATTACAAACTGCATACTTTTCTGAACAAGGTAAACAATTACTAAAAAAGAAGGTTACACTTTTACATTGTACTACCGAATACCCAGCACCATTTAATGATATTAATTTAAATGCCATGGACACCATGAAAGATGCCTTTAAGCTAGAAGTAGGTTACTCAGATCATAGTGCCGGAATTGTAGTACCTATTGCTGCTGTCGCGAAAGGGGCTGTTTTAATTGAAAAGCATTTTACAGTCGATAAAGCTTTGCCAGGCCCAGATCACAAAGCTTCTCTTGATCCTATCGAATTAAAAGAAATGGTTGATGGGATTCGTATTGTAGAAAAGATATTAGGTGATGGCATTAAAGGGCCGCGCCCTTCTGAAGTTAAAAATAAAGCCGTAGCTCGTAAAAGTGTAGTTGCAGCACAAGCAATTAAAAAAGGTGAAGTGTTCACTGCAGATAATTTAGCTGTAAAACGCCCCAGTGGTGGAATAGAGCCAATAAATTTTTGGAAGTTATTAGATACTCCTGCATCTAGAGATTACTCAATAGGGCAGCTGCTCGATGAAAAATAAGCCACTTATTATAATTGGCGGGGGGGGACATGCAGCTGTATTAGCAGAGATCCTTCTTAAGCAAAATAAAAAAATAGTGTGTGTAGTTGCACCTGAGTTAATAGCGGCCAGTAACCTCTTTGATAATATAGAGTTACTTCACAGCGATGATGATATCCTTAAATTTAACCCTCAAGAAGTTTTGTTAGTTAACGGTATAGGCTCAATGCCTTATAAATCTGCAAGAGAAGCGATATATAGTCGCTTTAAAAAACTAGGTTATGAGTTTGCAACAGTCATTTCTGATTCAGCCATAGTGTCAGATTATTCTATGATAGGTTGCGGTGTTCAAGTAATGAATAATTGCGTGGTTAATATCGGCACTGTGGTTGGAGAAAACACTATTATAAATACCTCGTCGTCAATAGATCATGATTGCAGAATTGGTGCACACTGTCATTTAGCTCCAGGATCTACATTAAGTGGCCAGGTTGTAATAGAAAATAATGTTCACATCGCTACGGGTAGCAATTTAATTAATGATATTACTATTGGGCGAAATAGTATAATTGGTGTTGGCGCAAATATAACAAAATCAATTCCAGCCAACTCAATTGTTTATGGTGCGCGCGCAATAGTTAAAGGATTAGAAAGTAATGACAGTTAATTGGCAAAAAGTAGTAATTGAGCCTTCAGTTTCAATCAAAGAAGCGTTAAGAGTTATTGATAAAGAGGCCTTAAGGGTCGCTTTGGTTGTTGACAACAACAAGTTAATTGGCACGGTAACAGATGGTGATATTCGTAGAGGGATATTACAAGGAATAGAGCTTTCTGCATCAGTAAGCGAAATAATGAATACTAATCCAGTAAGTGCAAACGATTCATTAAGTAGTCATGATTTAAAAGCCCTGATGCAGTCGCGTAAGATATTATCACTACCAATCGTTAATGATGATAAGCAACTCGTTGGATTAAAAACATTATACGATACTCTTGTAATTGAAAAACGTGAGAACCCAGTTTTTATAATGGCAGGTGGGTTTGGAACCCGATTACGCCCACTCACTGATAATTGCCCAAAGCCAATGCTACAGGTGGGCGACAAGCCAATGCTTGAAACATTAATTAATAATTTTAAAAATCATGGCTTTTACAAGTTTTATATTTCTACACACTACTTGCCAGAGGTAATCATGGATTACTTTGGGAACGGCGAAAATTTTGACGTTGAAATTACCTATGTGCATGAAGAAACGCCACTTGGCACAGGGGGCGCGCTCTCACTACTGCCTGATGATTTACCGGAAGAACCATTAATTATGATTAATGGTGATATTTTAACGAATGTTGATTTTTCTAAAGTGCTAGACTTTCATGTTAAAAAGGCTAGCGATGCCACAATGTGTGTGCGTGACTATGAGGTTAAAATTCCTTTTGGAGTAATTGAAGGTGAAGGGCATCAAATTACAGGCATGGTAGAAAAGCCAACATACCGTTACTTTGTTAATGCTGGCATTTATGTGATTTCGCATAATATTATTAATTCACTTCCAAAGAATCAGCGCTTAGATATGCCAAGCTTGTTTGAGATAAAGCAAAAAGAAGGCTTAAAAACTTTAAAGTTTCCGATACATGAATATTGGCTAGATGTTGGCCGTCATGATGACTTTCAAAAAGCACAAGTAGATATTCATACGTTAGGAATTAATAATGATTAATGATAAAAAAATCTTGGCTATTATTCCTGCTCGAGGTGGAAGCAAAAGATTACCTCGAAAAAATATATTACCAATCGCAGGGAAACCATTAATTCAGTGGACTATAGAAGCTAGCTTACACTCAAAATACATAGATTCTACGTTCGTTTCCACTGACTGCTCTGAAATTGCAGAAACGGCTAGAAATTGCGGAGCACAAGTACCTTACTTAAGGTCTGACATACTATCTAATGATACAGCGACTAGTATGGATGTAGTACTTGATGCGATAGAGAATTATGAAAAAAGTGGGCAGGTATTTGATTATGTACTTTTACTTCAACCCACCTCACCATTAAGAACAACAGGGGATATTGACGGTGCTATTGAAATGTTTCAAAGTAAGTCGGCAGATGCTGTCGTTTCTGTTACTGAGTGTGAGCACTCCCCGCTGTGGTCTAATACACTTCCTTCAGATTTTAGCTTAGCTAACTTTATTCCTGATTCAGTTTTAAAGCAACGAAGTCAGGATTTACCTAAGTACTATCGGCTTAATGGCGCTATTTACCTTTTTAATGTGAAACATGTGAAAGAAGGAAGTAGTTATTTATCTCTTCCTCGTACATTTGCCTATGATATGGATAAGTCCCACTCAATCGATATTGATGATGATTTTGATTTTAAGGTAGCTGAATCATTCTTGATGGATGTGCAATAGTTATAAAATATCAAAATATTAAGTTTTTAAGTACTTCACAGTAAGAAAAGGATCTTTATGAAAATCTATAAAGTCGTATACCAGTTCTCGTTCGAGGTAAATAAATAATATTAATGAGCAACTTTTTTAAAAGTACGTCAGTATATTTTTTAGCTAACATACTAAATGCAGTAATACCCTTTTTACTTTTGCCTATATTAACTCGTTATTTATCGGTTGAAGAATATGGTCAAATAGCTATGTTTCAACTACTGATTGGCGGGCTTGCAGGTTTTGTCGGTTTGAACACCGTTGGGGCTGCGGGGCGTAAGTTTTATGATAAAAATATAAGTAAATTAGAGTTAGCTATTTATAATACAAACTGTCTATGGATACTTCTTTTTACTTCAGCAGTGATTGTTCTATTTACTTTGCTATTTAATAAAGAGGTTGCTTTATTATTATCAATACCTAGTCATTGGCTATATCTAGCGATAACAATATCTTTTAGCTCTTTTATTCTTCAATTTAGATTGAGCCAGTGGCAAATAAGAGGGGAAGCTAAAAAGTATGGTGTATTACAAGTTAGTAATAGTTTGTTTAATTTATGTGGCTCTTTAATATTTGTTGTGACGCTTTCAATGGGGGCGCAAGGTAGAATTGATGCTTTGTTTATCACCGGTATTATCATGGCCATTATTTCTTTTTATCTTCTAGCTGCACATAAGTTAATTACTTTTACTCTCCCTAATAAAAAAAGTATCTACGAAGCGCTCAATTTCGGTGCTCCTTTAGTACCTCATATATTTGGAGCTTTTTTATTATCTAGTGCTGACCGATACGTTATTAATGATAGTTTAGGGTTAGGTGCGGCTGGTATTTATTTACTAGCTGTTCAGCTGAGTAGTGCCCTATCTATAATATTTGATGCCATTAATAAAGCATATGTACCTTGGTTGTTCGAAAATTTAACGAAGAATGACACAGCGATAAAATTTAGCATCGTAAAAAACACCTATAAATATTTTGTATTGCTAAGTGTAGTTGCCGTATTAGGATTTATAATTGGCCCGTGGGGAGTTACATTTGTTGCTGGTGATAACTTTAGCAAGGCGGCAACTATTATAGGGTGGTTGTTACTTGGTCAAGTATTCAGTGGAATGTATTTAATGGTAACTAACTATATATTTTATTCAAAAGAAACGAAGCTATTATCACTTGTAACTATTTTCACAGGTGCGCTGAACGTCTTGTTACTATATATGTTAGTACCAATGTTTGGGTTAAAAGGTGCTGCCTATTCTTTCTGTGCTTCTATGCTAATTAGGTTCTTAATGACCTGGTTACTTGCAAATAAAAAAGTAAAAATGCCATGGCTTTTAACTCGGACAAATAAATGAATAAATTGATAATTGAAAATACGTATAGAAGCTTACTTATATATATGCTTTATGAGCCATCTTGGAAGAAGCATGATTATGTAATAGTGAAAGGTCGAATTTCGAATGATTTTATTTCACGCCTTAAGGATAAAGTAAATAAAGTATCGATAACTGATGACTTTCCTATAATTTCATTAAAGTCACCATTTAGTTCCATCTATAGCCGATTACACTTTTTGAATTCACTTAAGAGTTATGACGAAATATATGGAAATGTTTTTGAGTTAAAATTAAAAGAATGCAAGGCAAAGTTGTTTCAACTCGACGATGGCTTAATGACTAAAAGAATGGTTGAAGGTGACTTAAATAGAAAAATTAATAATCTTAAGTTTAGAAACAACCTCTTTTTTAGAGTTTTTTTTAATGTAGATTATAACTTTGATGCTAAACGTTACACGTTTATTATTCCTGATTCATATCAAAATAATAAAAAATTGTCATGTGAATTTATAAATGTAGGCAAAAAAATTAATGAGTTATCTACTAACGATTACTCAGAAATTTGTGAGATATATGGATTCTCTCCAACCAAGCTCAAAGGTAAAAGTATCCTTATGCTGCAACCATTTTTTGAGGATAAGTTGGTTTCAAGTATTGAATACGAAATTAATATGTATAAGGAAATATTGAAGTCTGAGGGGGTACTAGAAAGTGAGCTCTATATAAAACCCCACCCCAAAAGTAAAATAGACTACAAAAAATACTTTCAGGGATCAGAGTTTATCCCCAAAGATTTCCCATATGAACTTTTAGTTAGAAAATCGGCTAATAATAAGTTCAATAAAGTTTTATCTATAAACTCAAGTGGTATTGAAGAGTTTTCTACTATTTCTGAAGAGGTAGTAAATTTTGGAACTGAGAATTTTAAAGAACTAGAGTTTAGTCCTAGGATCAGGTTTTAATAGTAATTTTCTAGCAAAAAATAACCAATTTCAATTTTTCAGAGAGTTTCATGAAAGTACTTTTTTTATGTAGTAATTTAAATAACACGGGTGGAACAGAAAGAGTTGGTTCTATTATAGCTAATCAGCTATCAGAGTCAGGCTATGACATTTTTTTTGCCAGTCTTATGGGGGGAGAAGACCCCTTTTTTCCTCTAAGCGATAATATTAAAACATTATCACTTTTTAAATCTACTGGGCGATCATCTCTCCGTGCCCCGTTAATCATTTATCGACTAAGAAAAATTTTAAAAGATAATGATATAGACGTAGTAATTGCTATTGAATCTATGCTTACCCTGTTTACATTGCCTTCAGTATTAGGTTTACCTGTAAAGCATGTATGTTGGGAGCATTTTAATTTTCACAGTGATTTAGGTAGGGCGAGTCGAAGAGTTTCGCGTCAGCTTGCTGCTCGCTATAGCGATAGTATTGTCACCTTGACAGAAAGAGACAAAAGGTATTGGCTAGCTAATACAAAGCATAAATCTCAAGTTACAGCTATAGCAAACCCATGCCCCTTTGTTGTGCAAGATTCTGAATATAAAAGTGAATCAAAAACAGTTTTAAGTGTAGGACGCTTAGCCCCTCAAAAAGGGTTCGATCTTCTGCTGTCGGCTTGGGTTGAGGTAATCAAGCTAGCGCCTGATTGGAAATTGCAGATTGTAGGTGATGGAGATGATAAAGATAAGTTAGTTAATTTTATTTCAGCTAATAACATATCAAGCAGCGTAGAGCTTGTAGGTAAGACAAATAATATCCAAGAGTATTATAATAATGCTGGTATTTATTGTTTAAGCTCTAGATTTGAAGGCTTTCCAATGGTGCTTCTTGAAACTCTTTCCTTTGGTTTACCGGTAGTAAGTTTTGACTGCGATACTGGGCCAGAGGAAGTACTTAATAATACTGGTGGAGTACTAGTAAAACCTAATGACCCACATTCACTTGCAATAGCATTAGTGGGGTTAATTAATGATAAAAGTAAGCGTGAAAGCATTTCAATAATGAGTAAAGAAAAAGCTTTAGAGTATCAGCCAGATGCAATTATAAAGCATTGGAAAAAGTTACTAGAAGAGCTATAAAATGATGCGTTTTAAAAGATGAGTATTAGTATAAATAAACGTAACTCGCCTGTAGTTATGCCCAAAGCAGCCTTCTATTTTTTAGCTGCCTTAATCTATGGTTTGCTTTTAGCCTCCCTACCAAATGAGCTCTTTAGAGATAGGGAAAACTATGTTGTTTATGCAAGTAACTTTGCAATTATATTTAAGCAATATAGTGCTATTACACTTCTATTTAATGAACCTCTTTTTTTATTATATAATAAGGTTTTAAGTTTTTTATTTTCCCCTGAAACAGTACCTAGAGTTAGTGTTTTCTTCATATCATTTTCGATTGCTTATTTTATATTGAAAAATGCACGTAACTATTTACTAATAGCTTTAGGTTTTTCACTACTATTTTTTGTCTCATTTACATTTCATCTGCAACTTGTTGTACTTAGACAGGGGGTCGCAACAGTTCTATTACTTTGGATTGTACATCTATACTGGGGGAAAAAACCTTTCTTTCCTTTGTGCTTTCTTCTACTTTTTTTCCACATAAGTTTTGCGATTGTATTTTTTGCTTTATTTTACGAACATGTATTATCAAGGTTTATTAAAAACTTAAAATTAAGGCTATTGTTTCTTAGCTCAACCTTATTTGCTTTATCTTTTTTTATGTTAGCTGTAGCGAGCTCCTTGGGTGTTCGACAAGCAGGAGCATCTCACTTAGTTAATAATACTAATGGTGGGGGCGGGTTTATTCTTTTTAGCTTTTTACTTTTTTTTCTTTACCTTAGAGGGCTAAACAACGTTTGCAGAACACCTTATGGTAAAATTGGTCTGTTAGGGGTTTTGGTGTATTTAATCTTTTATTTTACAATCCCAATATCAGGTCGCCTGATTAGTGTTTTCCTGCTTTTTTATTATGTTTATATAGTTTTAAGCACGAACGCCAAAGACTATTTTTCTTCATTTATTTTTTTGTTGGTAAATATATACCTATGGAGTAATGCGATAAATAGTGAAAGTTTAACTAAATTAGGTGTTAGCTATTTTAGTGCTTTTTTATAGCAGTATATTGAGAGAAATTAGGTGTGTATGAAAATATTACTGGTTATAACCGGTTTAGGCATGGGCGGTGCTGAGCATGTTGTTGTTAATATGGCCGATGAATTATTAAAAAAAGGTTATGAAGTCAAGATAGTTTATTTAACTGGTTCAGCTCTAGTTCTGCCAAAAAATAATAACATAGAGGTTATCCCATTAAACATCACGAGTGCTAAAAGCTTTGTTACTTCTTATTTTAAATTAAGAAATATTGTTAAATGTTTCAAACCAGATGTTATTCATAGTCATATGGTTCATGCAAATATTTTAACTAGATGCTTGAGGCTATCACTCAAAGTGAAGAAAATAATAAGCACTTCACATAGCAACAATGAAGGTGGAAAAGCGCGAATGTTGGCTTATCGAATAACCGACAAATTGGCTGATATATCAACAAATGTCAGTGAAGATGCAGTAAATGAGTCAATTCGAAGAGGCGCAGTAGCAAAAGGTCGAATGATTTCAATCCCGAATGGAATTGATACTGAAACATTTTGTTTTAGTGATGAGGCACGTTCTAAAATTAGGGCTGAGTTAAAAGTTGATTCTAAAAAAGTATTGTTAGCTGTTGGTAGGCTCACAGAAGCCAAGGATTATCCAAATTTATTAAATGCTATTAAATTACTAAAAAAACAACGAACGGATTTTAAATTATTTATAGTAGGAGATGGGCCTTTAAAGAGGGGCTTAGAAAATAAGCTTGAAGAGCTCAGCTTAAAAGAGCATGTTGAATTATTAGGTTTACGAAATGATATACCAGCGCTAATGTCTGCCGCTGATTTATTTGTGCTATCTTCCGCTTGGGAAGGATTTGGTTTAGTTGCGGCTGAAGCTATGGCATGTGAAAGACTTGTTGTTGCAACCGACTGCGGGGGAGTTGCTCAAGTCATATCACCTTATGGGGTACTAGTAAAACCTATGGACTCTGTATCGTTAAGTAATGCTATGAATAACTCTATGAATATAAGCTCAGATGAATCTGCTAGAATAGGTTCCTTGTCACGGTCGCACATTATTAGTAATTACTCGCTAATAAAAAATATTGAGTCTTATGAGCGCCTCTATAACTCTCCTAATGTTTAAGCTTATTGTTTTAAACTAGTTTAACAGGCTGTAATTTTTATATAAAAACTAAAAATACAGCTTTCTAAGGATCCTAAAGTTGAGATTACTTTTTATAATTAATGTGGATTGGTTCTTTATTTCACACCGCTTACCTATAGCGCAAGAAGCGCTTAAGCAAGGATATTCAGTCACTATAGCTTGTCATTTTACCGAGCATAAGCAAGCACTAAAAGAGATGGGCTTTAACGTTGTTGAACTACCGTTCACCCGCAGTGGTGGCAGCATAGGCAATGAACTTAAAACACTCAAAGCTATACGTAATTTAATAAAGCAAGAACAGCCATCTGTTATCCATGCAGTAACTATAAAGCCTGTTTTATATGCTGGGTTAGTATTAAAAACAATTAAACAAAAAATACCATTTGTAGCTGCTATATCAGGCTTGGGCTATGTATTTACTGCAAGTACATTTAGAGCAAAGCTAACTAAATTTATAGCATCCATGGTATATAAAGTTGCGTTAGCGCACAAAAATAAAACCGTTATCTTTCAAAATAGATCGGATGAAAAAATACTAACAGAAGTCGCTAATCTTAAGGCTTGCGATAAAGTGCTTATTAAAGGCTCTGGGGCTGACTTATCTGTTTATAATCAAATCCCTGAAATAAACCGCCCGCACATTAAAATCGCAATGGCATGTCGCTTACTACGAGAAAAAGGTGTTTATCAATATATAGAGGCTGCTAAAGCGGTTAAAACCCAGTTTCCTAATACACAGTTTTTGCTTATAGGAACGCCGGACCTAGAAAACCCAAATACAATAAAGCAATCTGAAATCGATAAATGGGTAGATGAGGGAATAATTGACTATTTAGGCCACCGCAGCGACATTCCAAATATTTTCTCAGATGTAAATATTGTTACCCTTCCATCATTTTATGGTGAGGGAGTACCAAAAGTACTAATTGAAGCTGCAGCATGTGGTAGAGCTATAGTAACGACTACAAACCCAGGTTGTAATGACGCAATTATAGACAACGAAACAGGACTCGCAGTACCCCCAATGGATGGGCAGTCACTTGCTAATGCATTTATTCAATTAATCAATAGCCCAGAACAACGTATTGAAATGGGGGTTAAAGCCAGAGTATTTGCAGAAAAAGAGTTTGATGTAAAAGCTGTCGTTACTACTCACATCAAAATATATAAAGGATTGCTGGATAATAAACTATGATCGCTATTACTGGTTATAGTGGCTTTGTTGGCACAGAGCTACTAAAAAAAATAAACACCGAAGAGTGCGTGTTATTAGGGCGCAAGCCAATTACGGGTAGCTACAAACATCAATTTTTTGATCTTAGTAACCCAGTTCAAGATTTAGATTTAAGTGAAGTTAAAGTACTTATTCATTGCGCCGCTCGCGTACATATAATGGACGATAACTCAGCAAATCCAATAGATGAATTTAGAGCTGTAAATACAAAAGGGACATTAAACTTAGCGAATCAAGCAGCTAAAGCTGGTGTAAAGCGATTTATATTTATAAGTACTATTAAAGTAAATGGCGAAAGCACGACAGGTCGTAAGCCTTTTAATGAACAAGAATGCGCCCCAGAAGATCCATATGGCATTTCAAAAGCAGAGGCTGAGCAGCAGTTGCTCGCTTTAGGGCAACAAACGGGCATGGAAATAGTAATAATAAGGCCACCGTTAGTATATGGAGAAGGTGTAAAGGCTAACTTTGCATCTTTAATGCGTTTAGTTAATAAAGGTTTTCCTCTACCCTTTCGATCAATAAATAAAAATAAAAGAAGCCTAGTGTCTGTATATAATCTAGTTGATCTAATTAGAGTATGTGTTGATCACCCAAATGCGGCTAATCAAGTGTTTTTAGTAAGTGATGCTCATGACCTTTCCACTGCCAAAATGGTACAATTAATGGCTAAGGTACAGGGTAAGTCAAACTTAGCGCTTCCAGTACCAACAACGTTATTTTCAATTGCGGGCTCTATACTAGGCAAAAAACATGTAGTTGATCGTTTAATAGGCTCTTTGCAAGTAGATATTACGCATACAAAAGATACCTTAAAATGGACACCTCCATATTCAGTTGAAGATGGTTTTAAGTTATCAGCAAAAATTAAATAGGTTAGTTAATGATTCGTATACTCGACATTTTGTTTTCATTGGTAGGTTTAATAGTTGCCATGCCATTTTTAATTATTTTATATATCATAGGCCTATTTGATACCGGCTCACCGCTTTTTATGCAAGAGCGTGTTGGTCGTAATAAAAAACCGTTTACCTTAGTTAAATTTAGAACAATGACCGTAGATACTGCCTCTGTAGCTAGCCACTTAGCAAGTACAGCGTCTATTACACCATTTGGCGGATTTTTACGTAAAACAAAGTTAGATGAACTACCACAGCTTTGGAATGTACTTAAAGGTGAAATGAGCTTAGTTGGCCCACGCCCAGGGCTATTTAACCAAGAAGAGCTAACACAAGCTCGCGATGCGAAAAATATATACAATGTACGCCCAGGCATAACAGGTTTAGCGCAAGTAAACGAAATAGATATGTCTACCCCAGAACTACTAGCTGAAACCGATGCAAAAATGATTGCTACACTTAACCTAAAATACTACTTCACTTATATACTACAAACAGTCACAGGAAGTGGCAGTGGCGATAGAGTGAAATAGCCAAATAACACACAAATTTACAAAAAGTAACCAAATACATAAAGACTATATAATCTTTTACATATAGTCTTTAACTATTAAGTGCAATAGTTGTTCATCTTGTAGTAAAATTGTAACCAATAGAATAGCAGTATCACTGCTAGCTTCAGGGAAATGTATTGTGTTTTTAAAATTCTTAGTTAACTTACCTCGCCCCCAAAAAAGAGTTGTATCACTTGTTGTAGATAGCATTTTTATTATTGTTGCTTTTTGGCTAGCCTTTTTACTTAGGCTTGATAGCACTGCTGTTTTAAAAAATACACACACATGGATACTGCTAGCAACAGTACTACCACTTAGCTTATTAAGTTTTGTAAAGCTTGGCTTATACCGGGCCGTGCTCCGTTATATGAATACACAAGCCATGTGGGCCATTATTGCAGGTGTTGTACTTTCTACTGTTTACCTAACCGTTTTGTCTTTCTTTTTAAGTGCGCCTGTTCCACGTACAGTGCCATTTATATACGCGAGTTTTTGTATTTTATTTGTAGGCGGGGCAAGGCTTACCGTACGCGCAGTGGTGGGGCAAATAACTATGCGCCGTAAAGAAGGCGTTATTATATATGGTGCGGGTTCTGCTGGGCGCCAACTTGCAACTGCCTTAGCGAATGGCCCAGAGTACTCACCAGTTGCCTTTATTGATGACGACCCTAAAAAGCATTTATCGTTAATTCAAGGTATATGTGTGCATGCACCTTCTCAAATTGCCGAAATAGCCAAACAAAAATGTGCAAATAAAATTTTACTTGCTCTGCCAAGCACTTCAAGAAGCCGTCGTAAAGAGGTGCTTAACGCAATAGAAAAGTTCAAACTACAAGTAATGACCATACCTGGTATGGCAGATATTGTTTCGGGCACGACTAACCTTGACGAAGTTAAAGATGTAGAGATAGACGATTTACTAGGTAGAGACTCTGTTCAACCTCGCCAAGATTTAATGTCGGCAAATATAGAAAACAAAGTAGTTATGGTAACAGGGGCGGGTGGTTCAATCGGCTCTGAACTGTGCAGACAAATAGTTAAAAATAATCCTATAAAAATTGTACTGTTTGAGCTTTCGGAGTTTGCTTTATATGCAATAGAAAAAGAGCTATCGGAGTACTGCAACGCAAATAATTTAAATATAGAAGTATTGCCAATATTAGGCTCAATACAAAATAAAAAGCTGGTTGAATCAACGTTCTCAACTTTTAACGTGCAAACGGTTTACCATGCAGCTGCCTATAAACATGTACCATTAGTAGAGCACAACGTAGTTGAAGGTGTTCGCAATAATATTTACGGCACTTACAATGTAGCGATGGCAGCAATAAACGCAAAAGTAGACACGTTTGTTTTAATATCAACCGATAAAGCAGTGCGCCCAACAAATATTATGGGCACCACAAAGCGCATGGCTGAACTTGTGCTGCAAGGGCTGTCTGAGGTTCAAGATACCACACGTTTTACAATGGTACGCTTTGGTAATGTATTAGGGTCATCAGGCTCTGTTGTGCCACTGTTTAGAAAACAAATTAAAGCAGGCGGCCCAATAACATTAACTCACCAAGATATTACTCGTTACTTTATGACAATACCAGAAGCTGCTCAGCTTGTTATTCAAGCAGGGGCCATGGGGGTAGGTGGCGATGTTTTTGTGCTAGATATGGGCGAGCCAGTTAAAATTAAAGATTTAGCAACTAAAATGGTTCACTTATCGGGGCTTGAAGTTAAGCACGAAAAACGCCCAAATGGTGATATAGAAATAAAATGTACTGGCCTGCGCCCTGGCGAAAAGCTTTATGAGGAGCTACTTATTGGTGACAACGTTATTGGCACTGACCATCCAAGGATTTTAAGTGCGCAAGAAATTAAAATGCCATGGAGTGAGTTAGAGCCACTTTTAAGTAAGCTTAAAGCTGCATGTGATGATACAGATCACCCCCTAATACGTAAGCTGTTGTTGCAAGCACCCACTGCATTTTCTCCTACCGACGGGATATGCGACCTCAACTGGCAAGAAAAACAAAATAGCCAAACCAATGTAACTGCTCTACCTAATGTAAGCGGCTCTTAAAATAGCTAGGCTGCAATAGTTTAATAATTTGCAGCCTATTTGTTTGAGCTAGCCTGACGCAAAATGTACCTTCACATTCGGTATATATTTATTGTGTTGTAGGCGCCTTGCTTGCTGGCGCACTAAAAGCATCGCTTTTTATATATTTA
>NZ_CAWUKC010000034.1:0-39228 GCF_963922945.1 uncultured Pseudoalteromonas sp.
TCAACATGAAGCTTGTGATAACTGCAATTATTCAACAAGCATAATAGTAGACGCCCTTGTATTAAATTAGTTCAACTGTTTATTTAAAACTTTAACTTTTTATAAGTGATAGCATTTGCTGCTCATCAAACGAAGTAAAACTCATTGATTTATCAGTAAATAATGCATCAACAAGCGCTTGCTTATCTTGCTGCATTTTAAACACTTTTTGCTCAATAGAGTTGCTCATTATTAATTTATAAACAAACACAGGGTTAGTTTGGCCAATACGATAAGCACGATCGGTGGCTTGTTTTTCTACCGCCGGGTTCCACCACGGATCAAAATGAATTACCGTGTCGGCTTGGGTTAAATTAAGCCCCGTACCGCCTGCTTTTAAGCTAATTAAAAACACCGAGGTTTTACCACTGGTAAATTCATCAATCACTTTATCACGATGACGTGTTTGCCCTGTAAGCATACTAAAATTAATATTTATATCACTTAAACGCTCTGCAATTAAATCAAGCGCAGAGGTAAACTGACTAAAAATAATTACTTTACGGCCAAGCCTTAACATTAACGGTAAATGCGTTGTTAGCCATTCTAGTTTTGCAGATCCCGCCTGTGTTGTTGGCTCTATTAATTTTGGATGGCAGCAAATTTGCCTTAGTTTAAGTAGCGCTTCTAAGAATGCGAGCTTACTTTTTTGTGCGCCTTGTTCAGCAAATAAATCGATGAGTTTTTCTTCTAAGGCGCGGGTAATACCTTGATACATATCTTTTTGCTTAGGCTCAAACTCAAACTCTTTTAACAACTCTGTTTTTTGCGGAAGTTCCTGAGCGACCTGCGCTTTTGTACGACGCAAAATAAACGGCATAATAAGCGCTTTTAATTGCTCAGCTCGTTCCGAATCAGACTCGCGCTCAATCGGTGTTTGAAAATGCTGTTTAAAGTGCGCTTGTGAACCAAGGAGTGAAGGCATGGCAAAGTCGAGTAACGACTTAAGCTCAAACAAATTATTTTCGATTGGCGTGCCGCTTAAACAAAGTTTAAAGTCGGCATTTAAACGCTTAACCAAACGCGAGACCTGAGCGGTATCGTTTTTAATATATTGCGCTTCATCTAAAATAATGTTTTCAAAATAAAGTGGTGAGTAATAAGCAATATCACGCTTTAGTAATGGGTAAGTAGTTAAAATACACTGCGCTTGTGCTAAATGCTGTAAAGGCTCATTACGTTGCGAGCCAAAAACAGTGGTTATTTTGAGACTCTTAGTAAATTTAGTGATTTCGTTTTGCCAGTTACTTACTAAGCTAGTAGGGCACACTATAAGTGTCGGTCCCGCTTGTGGGCGATTAAAACTACTGGCTAAAAAGGCGATAACTTGTAGCGTTTTACCCAGTCCCATGTCATCAGCAAGTATGCCGCCTAGTTGATGACGCTTTAAAAAGCTAAGCCAATCAACACCTTGCTGCTGGTATTCGCGTAGTGTTACTGAGTCTTTTAAACCGTGTAACGGCACCACGGGCATAGCCTGCTCGGTGTTATTTAACTCATCAAGATAACGCTCTAATGAGCCATCATGAAGGTCAATAGTTACTGCAGTATGCTTTACTAGCTCAGGTAAATAAGAAAGCGGGATATTAAATTCATCACGTGTTTTTACAAATTCAAAGCGTTGCTTAAATTCATTCAGTAAATTAATTGCGGCTTTACTAATAACACCAAATTGACGCCCAACAGGGTAGTAATAAAACAGCTCACTTTGGCGATTTAACGATTGATACGTGGCGTCATCAGTATTAAAAAGTACAGCAGCTTTGGCATCGCTTAATTGCACTTTACAATGCATTTGGTGCCCTGCGGCACGGTTTACATCAAGTGTAACCTGTCCTTTGGGGTCGGCTACATTTACTTTAGTTTGAGTTACCTGCCAGCCACGCTTTTTAAAGCCTGGGAATACTTCGTAAACAAGCCAATGTAAATGGATAGGTGATTGTTTATTAAATATAAACTCACTTTGTAAACCCCCTTTACAAAACTCAAAACCTAAATTTACTAACTCATTTGTTACTGTGTTTTCAAATGCACTGTTTATTAAACTCGCTGGGGCTGTTCCCGCTAAATAATTTTTATTTTTATATTTAAATAATAGCGAAACTTTGAGCCCTTGCTCATTCATAGTGGCTTTTAAAACAGCATTTCCAAGCTGCTTAACATTAACTTGTTCGTTATTCGGATGCGGTATAACGCCGGCTCCAAAATTGTCGGCAAGCTGTTTATAAATGCGATCAAAATTAGCATCGTGCAGTGCAGGAATTGATTGTAAATGTGCGATTTCATCAGCACTAAGCTGCGTTCTGATCCTGCCGACTTTAAAATGTTCGAGATCTAAATAAGCAGGCGGTGTGGTCTTTATTAGTGCCCAATTTTTAGTGTGTTCAAGCTCAATAACTAATTGCGATAACTCGTTTTGTTGCTGCCAATTAAAGTTAAGGGATTGCCCAGTTTGTGCTTTAATAGCCACTCGAGAGCGTTGTAAAAATAAACGATCGGTGGCAATTAATTGTTGTAAAGCGCTAAAGCCCCATTGACCTTTTAGCTCTAAATTACCCACAGCATTTTGTGAGCGGATCCAACTAAATAGCCTAAAGTCACTTTCGAGCAAATCATTTGGCGTTACAAAGCTATTTAATTGTTGCTCAGTTAAATTGCGTCCTAGCGTGTAATTATTATTTTTATCGTAATTGGCAATTTTTGGCGTTAAAAATACTTTATTGTTTTCAATATCTAATACAAATAAAAGAACTTGCGAAGGGGTTTTAGCATCGGCACTTTTAAGTGCTGTCAGTTCACTAAACCAATCGTTAATAAAGTAATCTTCACCGTACTCACCTGAATGCTCTATTTTAAGTTTAAATAATACAGCGGCTAAGTGCCTACATTTGGTTTTAGCATTACAGGTACAATGCGTATCAACAGAGTAACCAGAAGGTACTTTACTGATCTCAATACGTTGATTAAATGCTGATCCGCTGTCGCCTTGTACTGTTGAGTCAATAACAGCAAAGTCACTGCTATGTTCCAACCAACTAATTTGGCCGTTTTTATAATACTCTTTGCCTTTATCGAGCACGTTGGGTCTAAACAACTTTTTTATAAAACGTTCTGATAGAGGAAACAAGGTTGCCTGCTCGTTTTTTATTTCTTCAAAAATAGCCAGTAAATCATTTTTTGATAAGTTAGCAGACATGTCACTCTAAGCATTAAATTTTTAAAATAATTTTGCCAGTATATTCTTTAACTGCGCACAGCAAAAGCAATATTAACTTTATATGAACTGGTTGGAGCTGATAGGTTAGTAAAAAATCGGTTTATACGTATCTTATGGCACTTAACCTACCAAAATAAGAATAGGTAAACATCAAACACACATATTACAAACAACTTATTAACAATGCAGGGGCTTTACAGATCAGTTTTTTACTAACAAATTCAGATCTAGCATTTAACTGTCGTAGAAAATAAAACGAAGTTGGTAAAAATGTGATCTTTAAAGAAAAATGAGGAATTTATAGATTATAAATAGCAAAAAAGATCAATATTTTACTAAGTTAAAAGCCCCTTAGATCAGTATTTGACTAACCTAACAGGCTTTTAAGATCGCTATTTTACTAAGTAGTATGAGGCTAATTGAACGCGCTTAATAGTTTGGTAAGCTGCTCTAAGCGTTTGTCTGTCAACACTTTATTATCTATTTTGATAGATACATCACCACTTTTTAAGTTGCGTTGTACGTTTATAAAGTTGTTTTCAAATACCGCTTCACGCTTAGCAACCGTACTAGGCTCGGTAGTTAAGCGCTTAGTAATAGCCATTGCGCGCTTGTCGTCGCTTGTAATGGCGTTAATCTCATCGTCGGTGTGTAATTCGCTGACTAGAGCGTTAAACGCTTGCTCGTCGCGCTCCTTTGCACTAACAAGCTTTTTAGCGACTTCTCTACCTACGTGATTAGCCGTTGGGTAAAGTGAGATTACATCTGCCGGTATTTGCTCGTATGCTTTAATGGCATCTGCAATTGCGGTGTGGGATACACCTTCAATAGCGGCAATTTCGCGATAAGAGCCTTTTTTACCTTGCTCAATAAGATCGTTTTTAGTTTGTTGATAAGCTTGCCCAAGCTCCCATAAACTCGGCGCTATGTACTGATCTGAAGATACAGCTAAAATTTTAGCGTCTTGATCTGTAAAGTCAGGTGAGCTTAATACTAAATAATCAGCATTACCTAAAATACAAGCTTTACGACGACGTGAACCGGCAAGTACTAAGTTAGTATTTCCCTGATCCCAAAGTAAAGCAGGATGTTGATTACGTCCATCTTCGCTGATTGCAGGCAAAATATCAGAAACTGATTTTTCATTTAATAGCGCTTGTACACGGCGATTTTTACCATAAACCGTGGTGCTTGATTCAATATCTGCATGCGCAATAACTTTACACACTAAGGTTATTTCACGTGTAGGGTCGCTTGGTGCAGGCATTCTTATTACATCGCCAGCGTTTGCTTGCTCAAGTAATGCATCAAGGCTGCTGTTGCCTACAGCGGTTGCAAATGGATCTAAGCGGGTGTCGTTTTTACGTTTTGTAGCCATTTTTATGTAACATCCTTACTTAGTGTTGTTAAGTGATGATTGGGTTGACTCCCAATTAGAACGAATAAGCATTTCTAGTTCGTCCACAACATCTTTGATATTTTCTTGCGCGCGTAGCAAAGACTCGCGACTTGCTAAGCTATCTGAAGCTTTTTGATCAAATATAGTATTAAAAGAGGACGAGCTGGCAGTAATTGCTGAGCTATGATTAATTGGGTAACTCATTACTTGGCGACCAAATGCACTGCGTACATCCTTAACAATATCGCGCTGAGAGTGATTACCCTTAACGTAGTTGGTAACTAAAAACTGCATAAAGTCCCAACCTTCATGACCAAGTGCCGCTACTGTGTGGTAAATCTCACCTAAACGTTTTAAATATTTATTATTAGCATCAAAATCTACCGCCTCAGGGTGAACCGGTATAAGCATTGCTGTTGATGCCATTAAAGCATTATAAAACATAAAGTTAAGTGTAGGAGCGGTATCGATTAAAATAATATCGAATTCGTCTTTAACCGGCTCAATAACTTTTTCTAACAGCTTATGGTAGTGGCGTGTTTGTTCATAATTAGAAGTATCTTTTAACAGCGTAGCGGTTTCGTGCTCAAAGTAAAAATCATCCATACCTGAGGGTAAAACACGAATATTTGGAATATGTGTTGTAACAAAAGCACTCGATACAAACTCAGGCCAGGTTTCACCTTCGTCTAAATCAATACAATCACGCATTAAGTCGCCAACAGTAACTGGGTCGTGATCATTAGAAGGAAAAAAACTAGAAGACGAGCCTTGAGGATCTAAATCGATTATACCAATTCGATAGCGTTTAATATTAGTTGTTGCTAACGCTGCTGCAATGTTAACCATACTCGTTGTTTTGCCACAGCCACCTTTAAGAGAATTAATAACAATAACTTGAAGTTTGTCATCGGCAGTGCGGTGATCTGGCTGAATATCCATAATATCCGCCATGGCAAAAATATTCATTAACGTATATGCATAATGTCCATTTGCACCGCGTTTAATGTTTAAGTCATCAAAATCACCATTATCATGACGACGTTTTAAGGTACGGTTATTACACCCTAATAAATCAGCTGCTGCTTTTTGTGTGTACGTTCTGAGCTCTTTTTCTTCTGATTTAAGGTGAGCGCGATAGTGCTGTATGCGTCCTTTTAAAGATTTTTCAGCAACTTCGGCAGTTGCTTTTAAAAGCCGGTAAGTGCTTAGGGCATTATTGTTGATAGACATACTTTCTTCCTCAAAGTTAGGTAAGTAGTATAATGTCCATTCAATTAGCTGTAAATAACTATTTAAGACGACATGCATTTTAATTACATGACATTTAAAAATATTTTTACACCTTTAAGATTGCTTAGAATAAATAAAGAAGTTTAAAAGTGGTTAAATATATAAGGTAATAAAGGTTAAGAGTGTATAATAGCAATATAACTATCTGATATTTATCAATAATGTTAAAAAAAGCAGATCACCTTTATACTTGGTTAAGATCAGATCTATAACAACAGACAGATCAGTTTTTTACTAAGCTATATTTAAAAATTGGAGTTATGCACAGCTTACTCAAAAGGTTATCTACATTTTTAGGTGTTTAGATCCGTTTTTTACTAAGTAAATTATAAAGTTATTCACCTAAATTTATAAAGAACAGGGCTCTAAATTGGTATAGATCTGATCTGTAGTAAGTACAGATCAGATCTATGCTAACTTGATGAGCTGTTATCCACAGCAGGTATTTATTTTACTAACGTTTGTCGTGTAAAAAGTTTAAAAATAGCGCTTTTGATGGACAAAAAATAAGTTGAGTTAGTAAAAAACTAGCTTGAGAAGGTTATCTTAGTAAAATAGTGATCTGAAATTAGGCTTACCTGACCCTACTTAGTATAATAATGATCCGATACGTTTATTTATACACAGATCAGTTTTATACTAACTTAAACATTTAACTTTTGTAGCTTAATGTGTTGTTATTAGCTGTCGCAATAAAAAATGGAAATCAGAACAATGAGCCGAAAGGTCAACATCTCGGTAGATAACTTGCCCGATACACTTAGGGGCCAAATACACGGGGTGGAAAGTGCAATAGATAACGAAAGTTTAGCACTATTTACAGATAACAAAGATGTGCGAATTTCTATCGAAAATGCCGCTCATGGGTTACGTGCTTATTCAAACACGTTTAACCACTATGATTTGTGGGGGCGTTTCGTGCGCTCTGGCCATAAAAAATTGCCATTAGAAGAAGCACCTAAAAAAACTATTGTTACGCGTAAAATATCCGAAAAAGTAGATGGTATTTTATACGATGGTGAAATTAAAATTACACCAGCCGTTGTAAGTACGCGTAAAGATGGTGAAGACGTTGAGTATTTAGTGTGGCCTTCTGATAGAGAAGAGAAAGTTGAGCGCGCATTAATTCGCCTTGCATCGAAAGGTAAAATTGTAAAAATAAATTTTAAGTCCGGTATTCAATATGCCGTGGTTTTTTCGATGAACGAATTAGCTCAAGAACTCAAAGCGGTTGGTCAATCAATGCCATACCCGCAAATTAAAGAATCGCTCGAAGCACTTCAAGGTTCTAAACTTTCATTTAAATACTCAGCTACTGATACTAAAAATTCAGATATTGATGACTCATTTTATGAATCAAATATGAACTTTTTATCATCACTTCACTTTAGTGGTAAAAAGGGCCAAGGCGGAAACGTAAAATGTGTTGCATGTTTAAATGCCTTTGTTCATAACATGATCGATAATCTTGAATACAAAGGCTACTACTTTAACAGTGCACAAGAGCTAAAACGTGGTTTATCACGTTGGATGATGCTGCGTTTGTACCACCTTTGGCGTTATGCAGCACCTGGTAAAACATATCATTTTAGATTGTTATCTATTATGGAAAAATATGGATCAATTTATTCAACCGATGATATTACCGAAAATAAATTAAAAGCATTACGTCGTGATATGACTACAACGATGAAAGACCTGATTGAAAAAGGGGCCATTTCAGAATACAGCATCACTAATGTAAAAGATGATAAAACCGGCACTATTATTGATTACACCTATGAAATGCATCCTTCAGATCAATTTTGTGATGAGATACTTACACTCAACAAGCATAATAAGCGTATTGAGATTCAAGGCGGTAAGCGAATTGTCGAAAACGCAGTTTTAATTGATGAAGATAAAATAGAAGAAATAGTCGAAAAATAGCAGCAGTTAAAATACTAATACACTTACCAAAAAGGCCACATATTGTGGCCTTTTTAACATAATTATTCAGCAACTTGTTCTAAATAAAGTCTATCCACTAAAAAATCATACTCTTTTTTGCGTGGGTGAGACTCTGGTTTTTGATAATCTGGCAAAGTACCTAACTTAACATCGGGCTGTGGGTTAATTAAAATAAACGGCAATGCAGCACTCACGTGATATCTGTTCTGGGCGGTATACCTAATATTAACTTGAGGACTGACTCTAGTAGGGCGCCGAATTCTTAATTTTTCTTTATCACCTAAACTTGCAACTCGTAACTGTTCTTGCGCAACAAGTGATTGCCATTTTTGTTGATCAATCATTCTTGGGTTTCTGTAACCAGCAGATTTATCTAGCATTTCAAGCGCCATCTTTTTATTTAAAGTTTTAGTGGCATGCTTATGCATCCATGTAAATCGCACTGAAAAAGGGGACTCACTTTGAAAATGAATTTTTCGATAGGCTGCAAGAGTAATTAAATTAGGTACCGCGTTGTGAACAGCCTCAAACCTGGCATCGTTATTATCAATAGCCAAAATACATTCTTTAAAAGCAGACTTTGCTTTATTAACCTGTTCTAGCCGATTAATAATTGCTGACGTATCGGCATTTTTAAGAACTAAAAGCCCTGGATGGCGTTTAAGTACACGTGAGCTTAAATTATCTTTTTTAAAAATATCAGTAAAGGAGTTTAAAATTGCTCTATGGGCAATTTCACCGCTTAACTTATTTACAGGGATAGACTCTGGGATTAAATTTTCATCAGCACTTGTTATATCTGGAAGCTGATAATATTCAGCACCAGAATATTCACACTCTCGTAATTCATCAATCAACAATGATGTTAATTCACTCAGTAAATCAAATTGACTTCTTATCTGTACTTTTGAAACCATAAACACCTTAAGAACACATCTTACTACTTAATGTTTAAGTTTAACTTTTTCCTCTTGGTTATTAAATTTTTATTTTAACTTTCAGCGCAAAGTTATATCGTTTATTAGACTTAGTATGATGTGTTCTTTTTATTGGTTATAAGTGCACTAGATTAGTGATCTGGTAAACTTAGCTTTATTGAGGATTTTATTTTTAAACAGGTAATTACCAAAGTGTTGTATCTTTAGGGTAAACCATATTTAGAGTAGGTGTTTTTATAATATTTGTTTATAGCTATTGATTAGTTACGTCATCACGGATGAGGCACGCACACATTATAAATATACTTATAGGTTGTATAAGTTAATACACACTAAACGACTATAGTATCCAAGGTAATACTCTGCCAATGATTAGCGGTAAGATTAGCCATTTAAATAGGTTTGTTTTAGGCAGTTTGTATTTAATTATTAGTATCGTTTAACCGCCTGAACAATAGCTATTAAGCTATATAGATCTAAGTAAACCTATTACAAGCCTTTACAAAAACTCTCGGCTCTATATCACAATGTAGAATAAACATCTATACCATTGCTGAATTTAATTGAGCCGACACTGTAAAGCTAAGATTACAATAGGTCAATTATAAGTATGATGTGTTCTTATAATATCTACTAACTTTAAGCTTTAGCTTTTAATTTATTTTAGGATGTTCAAAAAAACACCTTATGTTCATTAACTTACTGTATTAATTAACATTTAAAGATAGAGAAACAATAAATATGAGCATATAAAAACGTAAAAAATGTGCTAATAACTCATGAAAAATGTAACTCATAACAAATTAGTTGGTAAATAGTGAATATAGTCCTTGAACTTAGGTGGTTGCATACGTTAATTTCTTCTTATCAGGTAAAGTAGGAATGAGGAAAGAACATGCAATCGTGGAACCCTAATAGCTGGAGAGAACTGCCAATACTTCAGCAGCCACAGTACCCAGATCAAGAAGAACTGAAAACAGTAGAAAGCCAATTAAAAAGCGCTCCACCTCTGGTATTCGCTGAAGAAACAAGAAGTCTATTTAAGCAATTAGAAGATGTGTGCGAGGGGCGTGCATTTTTACTTCAAGGTGGCGATTGTGCTGAGTCATTCAGTGATTTTAATGCTGCAAATATTCGCGACACTTTTAAAACACTTTTACAGATGGCTGTTGTTTTAACTTATGGCGGTAAATGCCCCGTTGTTAAAATTGCACGCATGGCAGGCCAATACGCTAAACCACGCTCTGCTGATTTAGAAACTATTGACGGTGTATCTCTACCTTCATACCGTGGTGATATTGTAAATAGCTTTGAGTTTACAGAAGAAGCACGTGTTCCAGATCCACAACGTTTAATGAAGGCTTACCACAATAGTGCCGCTACATTAAACTTACTTCGTGCATTTGCACAAGGTGGCTTAGCCGATTTACACCAAGTGAATCGTTGGAATATGGGTTTTGTTGCCGCTAATCCACAAAAAGAAAGATTCCAACAGCTTGCAGATAAAATTCAAGACGCACTTGAATTTATGGAAGTATGTGGCATTAATTCTACTATTGCCCCAAGCCTTAAAGAAACCGACTTGTACACGTCTCACGAAGCCTTATTGCTAGGCTATGAAGAAGCACTTACTCGTCGCGATCACCTATCAGGTGACTGGTACGACTGTTCTGCACACTTTGTGTGGATTGGTGAACGTACACGCCAATTAGACCATGCACACATAGAATTTTTCAAAGGTATTAAAAACCCAATTGGTGTTAAAGTTGGTCCAGGAATGGATCCAGATGACCTAATTCGTTTAATTGATGCAGTAAATCCAGATAACATTCCGGGTCGTTTAACGCTAATTACACGCATGGGTGCCGACGTACTACCAGAAAAACTACCAGCACTTGTAAGACGCGTTCAGCAAGAAGGCCGTAAAGTTATTTGGAGCTCGGACCCAATGCACGGTAACACTGAAAAAGCGACATCAGGCTATAAAACGCGTAGCTTTGATAATATCATGCGCGAAATTAGCCAATTCTTTGCTGTACACAAAGCCGAAGGTTCATACGCGGGTGGTATTCACTTAGAAATGACTGGCCAGCACGTTACAGAGTGTACAGGTGGTGCATACGGTTTATCTGATGATGACCTTGCGCAGCGTTACAAAACACAATGTGACCCCCGTCTAAATGCAGACCAAGTACTCGAAGTTGGTTTCTTAGTAGCTGATTTGTTGAAAGACGCGCGTAAGTAACACACAAAAATTAAAAGCCGCAGTATGCGGCTTTTTTTTGCAAAAATTTAATTAAGCAAGTTAGTACTTACGGCGCTCAAGGTTGCCGTCAATTAAGATTTTTGCTGAAATTTCTTCTACAGAATGATGGGTAGAATTAAAGTATGCAATTTTATGTCGTTTATAAAGCATTTCAACTTCACGTACTTCAATTCGGCACTGTCTTATTGATGCGTATTTAGAGTTTGCCATACGACGATGTCTTATTGCAGCAAGGCGTTCAGGGTCAATGGTTAACCCAAATAGCTTGTGTTTATAAGGCAGTAAACATTTAGGTAACCCCTCACTTTCTAAATCGTCTTCTGTTATAGGGTAATTAGCGGCTTTTATGCCGTATTGTAGTGCTAAATATAAGCTTGTTGGTGTTTTACCACTTCGGCTCACACCAACTAAAATAATATCGGCTTCAGAAAAATTTTTTATGTTGCCGCCGTCATCATTCATGAGGGCATAGTTAACCGCATCTATTCTAAAGTCATAACTTTTTTCGTGGATAGAGTGAGTTCTATGCATTTTGGGCACAGGTGAAACATTAAGCTCTTTTTCAATTTTTTCACTGTAAGTAGATAAAAAATCGTAAGCGATAGCATCAGACGATTTAATTATTTCACTTAAGTTGTGATTTACGAAGGTAAAGAATACAAATGGCTTCTCTCCTTCTTTTGCAGCAGTTGCGTTTATTAACGTTTTAATTTCATTTGCTTTTTCTTCTGTTTCTACAAAAGGAATAGTTTTATGGTTAAATTCAACCGGAAACAGCGACAACGTCGCATGCCCAAACACCTCGGAGGTAATAGCAGTGCCGTCTGATATATAAAAAGCAGTTCTCATAATTTACCTTTTTATTACGTTTAATCCCTAAAATGGCTTACTCACGGTTTACGTGAGGTCTAATGCCAGTGTAGAATGAAGGTGACCTTTATAAAAGGTTTTCTTTCTTAACTCTCACAGTTACAACTACAATTTGTTTTTTGGAGAAAGACCCGTGCAAGAATACGTTCTCTGGTATCAAGAGCTTGGTATGCAAGATGTTCCTCGTGTTGGCGGCAAAAATGCCTCACTCGGTGAAATGATTTCAAACCTCGCTAACGCAGGTGTACAGGTTCCGGGTGGTTTTGCCACTACAGCCGACGCTTTTAATGAGTTTTTAGAGCAATCTGGACTCAATGCAAAAATTCACGACATTTTAGATACGCTCGATGTTGATGATGTAAATACACTCGCTAAAGTCGGTGCCGATATCCGCCAATGGATTATCGATACCCCATTCCAACCTAACCTAGACCAAGCCATTCGCGACGCATATAGTCAATTACATGGCGATACCTCAGCCGATGTATCATTTGCAGTTCGCTCATCAGCCACCGCTGAAGATATGCCAGATGCATCATTTGCAGGCCAACAAGAAACCTTCCTTAACGTACGTGGAATCGACTCAGTCATGGTCGCAATAAAACACGTATTTGCGTCATTATTTAACGACCGCGCTATATCTTACCGTGTTCACCAAGGCTATGATCACCGTGGTGTTGCACTTTCTGCTGGTATACAGCGTATGGTGCGTTCAGATAAGTCTGCATCAGGCGTAATGTTTAGTATTGATACTGAGTCTGGTTTTGAAGACGTTGTGTTTGTAACATCAAGCTACGGTTTAGGTGAAATGGTTGTACAGGGTGCAGTAAACCCTGACGAATTTTATGTTCATAAACCAACATTACAAAAAGGGTTGCCATCAGTAGTACGTCGTAATATTGGCTCAAAAGCCATTCAAATGATTTACTCTGACGATGAAGCGCACGGCAAACAAGTAGAAATTGTTGATGTAGATCCAAACCTTTCAAACAAATTTTCAATTACAGATGAAGAAGTGCAAGACCTTGCAAAACAAGCTGTAATTATCGAAAAGCATTACGGCCGTCCAATGGACATCGAATGGGCAAAAGACGGAAACGATGGCAAACTGTACATAGTACAAGCACGCCCAGAAACCGTACGCTCAAACGAAGATGCTAACGTAATGGAGCGTTTTCAGTTAAATGGCACCAGCAACGTAATTGCAGAAGGGCGTGCAATTGGTCATAAAATTGGTAGTGGTGTTGTAAGAGTACTAGATTCAATTCAAGAAATGGACCAAGTACAGCAAGGCGACATTTTAGTTACTGACATGACTGATCCAGATTGGGAACCAATCATGAAGCGTGCAGCGGCCATCGTGACAAACCGTGGTGGGCGTACGTGTCACGCTGCCATTATTGCCCGTGAGTTAGGTATCCCTGCGGTAGTTGGCTGTGGTAATGCAACCGATTTAATTAAAGCAGGTCAAGAAGTTACCGTATCATGTGCCGAAGGTGATACCGGTTACATCTACGAAGGTATTTTAGATTTTGAAATCCTCACCTCACGTGTTGATGAAATGCCACCATTACCAATGAAAGTAATGATGAACGTAGGTAATCCTGACCGCGCGTTTGACTTTGCACGTTTACCCCATGCAGGTGTTGGCCTTGCCCGTGTTGAATTTGTAATTAACCGCATGATTGGTGTTCACCCTAAAGCGCTATTAAATTTTGATGCCCAATCACCAGCACTGCAAGCTGAAATTACCGACATTATTGCCGGTTACGAATCGCCAGTAGAGTTTTACATTTCTAAATTAGTAGAAGGTATTTCAACACTCGGTTGTGCATTTGCACCAGAGCGTGTAATTGTGCGTATGTCTGATTTTAAATCAAACGAATATGCAAACTTAGTCGGCGGTGAGCAGTACGAACCTGAAGAAGAAAACCCAATGATTGGTTTTCGTGGTGCTGCACGTTATATTTCTGAAGACTTCCGTGATTGTTTTGCCCTTGAGTGTGAAGCAATCAAACGCGTAAGAAACACCATGGGTATGACCAACATCGAAATCATGATCCCATTCGTACGCACCCTTGAAGAGGGTAAACGCGTTATCGAATTACTTGAAGAGCACGGCCTTAAACGCGGCGAAAATGGTCTTAAAGTAATCATGATGTGTGAACTACCGTCAAATGCATTACTTGCTGATGAATTTTTAGAGATGTTCGATGGTTTCTCTATCGGCTCTAACGATTTAACTCAGCTAACATTGGGCCTTGACCGTGACTCAGGCCTAATCGCACATTTATTTGATGAGCGTAACCCTGCGATTAAAAAGCTACTTTCTATGGCAATTAAAACAGCTAAAGAAAAAGGTAAATACGTAGGTATTTGTGGACAAGGTCCTTCAGATCATGAAGACTTTGCAGCATGGTTAGTAGAGCAGGGGATTGATTCTGTTTCACTAAACCCAGATACAGTACTAGAAACATGGTTATACCTAGCAGATAAACTTGCTAAATAATCACGTTTATAAGTAACTAATAAAAATGCCAGCAATTATGCTGGCATTTTTGTAAGTTAGGTAAATTAACGTGCTAATTTTTTATCTAAATAATGACACGATTTAGTTAAAGCTTTTTGGCATAGTTTTAAATAGTACCTCGCTTTTGGGTAGTAAAAAGAAAAGCACAGTAACCCGGCCATAAAAAATATTAGTGAGGGCCCTGGCACCAGAGAGAAAAATAACCCAAGCAAAATAAACAATACACCTATGATCTGTAACAAACATTTTTTCATATAAACCTCTACACAATGGTTTAACTTGATTATAAATACAGCAACTCAAATTACGATAAAAAGAGTGTTACAAACTGTAAAATCTTCAATTTCTATTAGCCATCACCATGATATAATTACACAAATGCCTTAAATTATCGCCGTCATGATAGCAACAATTACACAGCAAGATGCAGCAACAGAGCTGGTCGCAAACTATTTAAGTACACTACAAAAACAGGGGTTTAGCGGAGACACCGACGCAAGTTATGCTACACGTTTAACAGCCTCTACCGATAACAGTATTTATCAGCAGATCCCCCAAGGTGTTATTTTTCCAAAAACCGAAAAAGACATCCAACTAGCTTTGCAAACAGCATCTCGCGACCCATTTTTGTCGCTTACTTTTGGCCCACGTGGTGGTGGTACAGGTACTAACGGGCAGTCACTCACACCAGGGATAGTGGTTGATTTGTCTCGCTATATGCGCGAAATACTCGAAATTAATGTTGAAGAAGGTTGGGTTAGAGTACAAACCGGTGTAATAAAAGATCAACTAAACGATTTTTTAAAGCCGTACGGTTTTTTCTTTTCGCCCGACCTATCAACCAGTAACCGAGCAACCATAGGTGGCATGATCAGTACCGATGCATCGGGTCAAGGTTCATTAGTGTACGGTAAAACTAGCGATCATGTTTTAGGTCTTACTACCTATTTAGTTGATGGCAGCCCTATGGTGTCATCGCCTATAGAAATAGAAAAAGCTAAAGTCATTGCTGAGCAAGAATCATTAGTAGGGAATCTATATAAAACCGTATTGGATATTGCTTTAAATGAGCGCGATGCAATTTTAGAAAAATTTCCACGATTAAATCGATTCTTAACCGGCTACGACTTAGAGCATGTGCTAAGTGATGACTTACAAACTTTTGACATGAGCAGGTTGATTACCGGATCAGAAGGGTCATTAGGTATAGTGACCGAGGCAAAATTAAACCTAACTCCAATCGCCGAATTTAAAACTCTCATAAATATTAAATATGATAGTTTTGATTCAGCACTTCGCCATTCTCCTTTTTTAGTTGACGCGCGTGCCACATCGGTAGAAACCGTTGACAGCAAAGTTTTAAACTTAGCTCGCGAAGATATTATTTGGCATTCAGTATCGGACTTAATAACCGACGTACCAAATAAAGATATGCAAGGGCTCAATATGGTTGAGTTCAATGCTGTATCTCCTGAAGATATAAAAGACAAAGTGAACACATTGTGTTCGTTATTAGATGAATGCGTAACAAATCAAACTAATGGCGTAATTGGCTATCAGCTCACCAGTAATAAAAGTGATATTTTAAAAATTTACGCAATGCGTAAAAAATCTGTAGGCTTACTGGGTAATGTTAAAGGTAGCCAAAAGCCATTGGCCTTTGCTGAAGATACCGCCGTACCGCCAGAAAATTTAGCCGACTACATAGTAGAATTTAGAGCATTACTCGATAGTCATGACCTACAATATGGTATGTTCGGACATGTTGATGCGGGGGTTTTGCATGTTCGACCGGCTTTAGATATGTGCGACCCGGAGCAAGAAAAACTTTTGCGTAAAATTTCTGATGAAGTTGTAAAACTCACCGCTAAATACGGCGGGTTAATGTGGGGCGAGCATGGTAAAGGTTACCGCAGTGAATACGGTCCTGAGTTTTTTGGTGAGCATTTATTTAAACAACTGCGAAAAATAAAAACCGCGTTCGATCCTAATAACAGAATAAACCCAGGTAAAATATGTACGCCTATCGAAAGTGAAGACTCACTTGTGAGTGTAGATGGGCAAAAACGTTCGTACTTCGATAAGCAAATTTCGATCGATGTAAAAACAAGTTTTAATAACGCAATGACCTGTAATGGCAACGGTATTTGTTTTAACTACGACGAAAATTCACCCATGTGTCCTTCATACAAGGTAACCGGTGACCGCCGTCATTCACCAAAAGGTCGTGCAACTTTAATGCGAGAATGGCTACGACTTCAAGAGTCTAAAAATGTAGATTTGCTTGAAATAGAAAAAGAGCTAAACAAAGGCGAAGTTATCACCTGGTGGGAGCGCTTTGTTCATAGCCGTGAAAAAAACAAAGGTGTTTACGATTTTTCTCACGAAGTAAAAGAGTCGATGGATGAATGTTTAGCATGTAAAGCATGTACAACTTCTTGCCCAATTAAAGTAGATGTACCTACTTTTAGAGCTCGTTTTTTAAATTACTATCATAGTTATTACGCACGCCCACTTAAAGATTACTTGGTCGCCAACATTGAAAAATCTGCGCCTGTTATGTCTAAATTTGCACGCGTGATAAACCCAATTGTTAAAACAAACTTAGTAAGTAATTTAATTAAAAAAACAGTAGGGTATGTAGATACACCGCAACTCAGTGTCCCTTCACTTGAAAAACGTGTAGCAAAAGCACATAAATTTGATTTTGAATTATTAAATTCGCTTTCAAACAACGAACAAAGTGAGTACGTATTAATAGTACAAGACCCGTTTACCAGCTTTTACGAAGCTGAGCTAGTACAAAGTTTTATAACACTTATCACTGCACTTGGTAAAAAGCCGATGCTACTACCATTTAAACCGAATGGTAAAGCCCAACACGTAAAAGGCTTTTTGCATGAATTTAAAATAACAGCAAAAAATGCCGCTGAATTTTTAAATAAACTTAGTGATATTAATGCACCACTAGTAGGGTTAGATGCTTCACTGGTTATGTGTTATCGCGATGAATACCATAGTATTTTAGAAAATAGTCGCGGTGATTTTCATGTACAACTTGCACATGAATGGTTGCAAACTCAATCATTTAAATCGTTATCGGCTAAGCAAAAAACCGATACTGAATTTACATTATTGAGCCACTGTACAGAAACAACCGCTTTGCCAAAAGCAGCCAGTGTATGGAAAACTATTTTTGCCGATATTGGATTAACACTAAATACCACTAATACCGGGTGTTGTGGTATGGCCGGTACTTATGGCCACGAAGCACAAAATCAAGACAACTCACGTGCACTTTACGAAATGAGTTGGCAACCCATAGTAAATAAAAATAGACCAGAGCAACTTTTATCTACTGGTTTTTCATGCCGCAGCCAAGTAAAACGTTTTGAGAAGTTTAAACCTAAACACCCTATAGAGCTACTTGCGCAAGTGCTTAGCTAAACTAATGTGTTAGCTTAAAAAGGTGTAACTTAAATTTAGTTACGCCTTTTTTAGTTTAAGCTTCCAATAATGATTTATTTTTATAAATCATTGCGATTTTTGTGCAAAGCTATCAGCAATTGGCTTAGTACTTATTCCATGTATAAATACACTAAATAAAATCGTCGTCATCGCAATAGTAGCAATATCGTATTTGTTTTCTATTTGTGTATCTATAACCATTAAGGTAAACACAATAGATGCTAATCCTCGCGGGCCAAACCAAGCAAAAGTAAAACGCTCTTTCCAATTCAGTGTAGTAAATAGTAACGACAACATAACCGGAATTATTCTGATTAATGTAGTGCTTAGTAGTGCGTACACAAAAATATTGGTATTTAATTTTGGTATTACTAAGTACACACACACAAACCCAAATAAGCACCAAATCATCAACGATGTAAAATCGGCTAGGTGCTCTGAATCTTCAATTAATTCAGTGCGAACATCCGTTTCAGAAAATTTATCAAATAATAAACCGGCAACAAACACCGCTATAAATCCACTACCATGAAAGTACTGAGTAATAGAAAAAACAGCCATGGCAAATCCTAACAGCAAAAATGGACTGGTGTTTTTTGCAAAGTAGTGTCGCTGCATTGCAAAATTTAACGCCGGAATAAATAAAGCTATAGAAATGCCAGCTATCAGCATTGCATAACCAAGCTCTCTAGAAAAAACATTCACAAAGTGTGAAGCGGTAATCGCCGTGTCGGGATTTTTTGCTAACATGATAAAAATTAAAAATATTGGAACACATAAACCATCGTTTAAGCCGCTTTCAGTATTAATACCTTCGCGAATTTTTTCCGGAACTTGTGTACTTTGTAAAAGCCCTTTACTTAGTGCTGCATCAGTGGGTGTAAGTATAATTGCCAGTAGTGCTGATTGAATTAACGATAACTCTGCAAATAAAAATAAACTAACTGCCGTTCCAAATAATAACGTTAAGGGGAGGGCCACAAATAATAATAAACTAGGGTACTGAAAACTATGCTTTAGCACACCTAATTTAGATTTAGCCGCATCAGAAAATAAAAAAATACTCAGCGTTAGCTCTATTAAAGGTAGTAAATAATCTATTCCTGCTTTAAGTTTTTCACCTTCGTTGGGAAGTATAAACGCTAAAAGCACACCCCCAATTACAAAAAACATTGGCCCAGTTATTTCGGTACGTTCAAGTTGCCTAATCGAAATTGAATAAACTAAAAATAAAAAACCAATAAATGCGATTACTAAGTATTCCATTAAATTTTCCTTTTAACGCCAGATTTTGCTCGCTCTTTAATATTTGTTTGAATATATATTTGATCGGTTGTGGCAATTTTCGAATGGCCTAAATCTTCCGACAAATGTTTTAGCGGTCGAGTTTGCGCATCGTGTGTTGCACCGGTATGTCTAAGCCAATGGGCTGTTGCCGCTTCAAGTTGTTCGGCGTCATCTTTAAAGCCATCATCTAATAAAGATTGCTGCGCTAAATCAAAACTTTGCTGAACTAAACGTCTAATTTGCCTAACAGTCATTCCACCTTGACCACGAATTTTATGCACCAATGGTTCTGATTCATCAACGCGTGGTAGGGCAGGTAAGCCTCTGTATAATCGGTAACGTTTTAAATACTCAACAAAATCATCGCTTAATGTAACATCTCGTAATTTATTACCTTTACCCATTATTCGTAAAAACCAAAATCCATCATTATCTTGCCAAAAGTGCGACATAACAGGCGACCATTGAGGGCGCTCTGATAATTCTGAAATTCGTAAATATAAACCTTTCAAACAGGCCAAAGTAAATAAGTTACGTTCAAGCTCCGGTTTTTTTTCACATAAATCGCGTGTTACGCCAAATACATATTCCCATTGTATGTCACTTAATGTGTCTGGGATCTGAATTTGAGATTGCACCACCAAATAGGGGCTATTTTTTTTAACTACAGGAATAAAGTTAGCAAAAGTTTTTTCTTCTAAAATAGCAAACTTATAAAATACATTTAGCGCAGTAAACATAGCCGCCAATGTTTGCTGACTCGCAATTGAATCTTTCAACATAAAAGGGCGCCAATTTTGGTTTAACCGGCGAATGCCTTGCTCATCTTTATAACGCCATTGCACCGATGTAGATGCCCATTTTTTATCGGGCTCAGCCATAAAATCGACATAGGCTTCAATATCTTCGCGTTTTAAATCGAATACTGATTTTTTGGCTATTAACCAAGACCACAAATAAAATCGTTCAAGCTCGTTACGAAAACGATTAAATGTTGCCTCAGATTTTCGACCGTACACATACAAAAACTGGTATAAGAATTTAAGATCATCCTTTGATTCAGTTACAGTCAAGCCAACTTGCTGTATAAAGGATGCAAGTTCTGGGTATTCTGAATTTAGAGTATCGTCGTCAAGATGAGCAATTTGGTAACGTAATTGTTTTAACGTATCAACTAAAGCAACAAGCATAATGTATAAATATTCAATAAAATAATAGACTTACAGCTTAACGTTAAAGTCCGATACTGTCTAGTATTGGACATAGTGAAAGTGTATTTATTTAAGCATTATTGTTATTGCGCATTGGTATGAATCTTATTAAGGAAAGTTTTATGAAAAATTTTATCGTGTTAGGCCTACTTACAATAACTGTATTACTGACAGGTTGTGCTACTACAGGCAGTGCTTCACCTAGCGAAAAACGTGCTTTAGTACAAAGTATGAAATCTACCACACTCGACAAATTATACGCAAAAAAGCCCGACGTTAAAAAACAAATTGCCAATTCTGCCGGATACGCTGTATTTGATAACGCAAACGTTAATGTTGTTTTAGCCAGTTTTGGTGGCGGGTACGGTGTAGTAAAAAATAACTTAACGGGTAAATCAACCTATATGAATATGGGTGAAGCCGGTTTAGGGCTTGGTTTAGGCGTTAAAGATTTTAACGTTGTTATGGTTTTTCATAATCAAGCGGCAGTAAATAGATTTATTGAACACGGTTGGGCCTTCGGCGGAAACGCAGATGCAGCAGCAAAATACGAAGATAAAGGTGGAGCACTGGTTGCAGAAGCCATTGCCGACCAAGTTACCGTATATTCTTTAACCGAAAACGGCCTTGCACTTCAAGCAGTATTAAAAGGCACTAAATTTTGGGTAGATTCTGAGCTAAATTAACACCTAATTACTCTCCTAAAAGCGGGCTGGTTTGTATAATCACGCTCGCTTTCTTATAAACCAGTTAATTTAACATAACGTAAATTATGGGTTATTGTTAAAGCTGCATGCAAGGTTACTTTTAGACTAATTATTCCCAGCTACAATAATTCTCAAAATACATGCACCGATAAGCTTTAATTTGATTAAAAATCAACTATTTTCAGAATGTTAAATACATAGTTAAAGATAAGATATGTATTTAGCATTCAGATAAATTATTTGTTCTCTGTTGTATTAAATTCATTTGAAATTATAAAAGGAATTTTTGAGTTAAAATACTCAACGTCATTTTCTTCAAAACCAAGCTCATTCAATTTACTTCTAATTTCACTACTTGGTATTCCAATTTTTTTCATATCTGAAATCAGTTTAAAAATCGATTTTTGACTTGAACTTACTTCCTTTATATTTTCGTTTTTATAGAGTGTGGTATTTTTTTCTAAATTATATACTCGATTAGATAAATTCCGTGTATGTTTTAATATTTCACTTAAAATATCTTGTTCACTACGTGGAACTACCTCTTCCTCTAATGGATTTTCTAATAAACCTTTATCAAATTCAGAAATGAATTGTGGCCAGTAAGTATCGAACACTTTTTCTAATACATTTAATTCTAACGATTTCTCGTTTAAACAATCATTTACTGTACGTATTAAACTCCACACGCTATCTCTCTCTGGGAGAGTATGATTAAATTGCGCCAGAGGATCTTTAATATCTTGAGGCTGAAGGTCTATTAAAAATGTACAAACGCGACTACTTTTAAGCCCTTTAGCTAAAGCTCCAGTTTCAAAAAGTATCCATGGATTATTCTTATTTTCACTAGTTAAGCAAATTATTCCAACAGAAATGTCTTTTAGTTTTTCTGATATTTCTGTATACCAAAGCGCTCCACGATCGATATCCCTTGTGGATATCCACGGGTCTGATGCCTGTAAAACACACTTTATCCAATCACTTAAAATTTCAGCTACTGCTTTACTTCTATGACCAGACCAACTTATAAATATTTTCATATATAATTCCCTTTAAGTTTTATTTAGATTGTTTTAGTACATAGATTGTATACTAAATTATTAATTCATTATTTAATTTTTTATCAAATGCCTCAGCCAACTTTTCAGTTTCACTAAAAACAGTATTCCAATATTTAATGCGTGTGTCTGCATCGAGATCAGTAAAGTCGTTTCTGTCTGGGATTTTTCCGTAAGGTAAACCGGCGATAAATTTTTTTGATGGGGTGATCATCACCACGTTATCGTAATTTTGTGGGGCTACTTTACGTTTTAAATTTTTATCAAACCACCCTGCTTTTGGCTCGCTATTAAAATGCGGATATAAAATTAAGCCAGGGTTATTAATTTTTAAATCAAAGTGGTAGTCAATTATTCCGCCATCGCGATAAATACCGGCTGGCGAACCTGCAATATTCTTTATGCCTTGCATAACGAGTGGTATAGAGCCTGATGCGAGTAAGGCATCTTTTAAATTTGTTTGGCTAAGTGCTATGTTTTGTGTTTTAAAATTATAGCTGTCGGTTATTGATAAGTTGCTATTTGGCGCGCCAAAAATAAATCGCTCGTACTGCGAGCCTAATAATTTTCGGTTAACCCGATTAAGCATATAGCTTTTTGATAAACCTAAAAGTTGAATTAATTTATTTTCGCTGGCAATAAAGCCATTCGATTTTGCCACTATAAAATGCGCTTTAAAAATAGGATTATTTAAAATTTCGGTTACGCCGTGCTCCCCAAATACATCATCTAATAATGCGCGGGCTTTTAATGTAATTTCAGCAGGTGTTGGTTTATTACTAGAATAGCGCGTTTGCGAATACGATTTTGCTAAACGCTCAATGGCAGCAACAGGGTCGTTTTGTGCAAAGCAGGCTGATCGAAATGCGCCAGCAGAA
Organism: uncultured Pseudoalteromonas sp.; assembly: GCF_963922945.1. Lineage (GTDB taxonomy): Bacteria > Pseudomonadota > Gammaproteobacteria > Enterobacterales > Alteromonadaceae > Pseudoalteromonas. The sequence goes on from NZ_CAWUKC010000034.1 coordinate 23,112, forward strand.
GAACCAATTAAGTTAAGTGGTTGAGTTCGGTTTTTAAAAAACTCACCAAAAATATATTTGTCTAAACCAAATAATGAAAACCATTTAGGCCCGCCACTTGCCCCTAAAAAAGAGGTAAATAACTCGGGTTTAAAGCCCTGCTCGTTAATAATTTTTGCTGCTGTTTTACCTGCGTGAATGTCGATCATTAAATCAGTTTACCTTATTATTGTTATATTTAAGCGCTGTTCACATAACCCAAAATTGAATAATTATGCAAAATTAAAAAGCGGTATTATGTTGCCATAAAACCGCTTTTTATCGTTAGAATTGCTTAAAATACGGGAATCAATCCCAAATGCCGCTTTCGCATTTACCCTGTACTTTAACGTCTTTTACTTTAAATTCGGGCTCTATGCCTTTTTCTCTTTGTGTGTTGTAGTCGCGATTAACAGACATAATAGTTGGCGTGAGCAATATAATAGCGATAACGTTTACCACTGTCATTAACCCTAATGCAATATCGGCTAAGTCCCAGACTTCTTTTAATGATGCCGATGCTCCCCACAGCATCATTGATAAATAAAGTAATGTATAAATTGTGCGCCCTACTTTGTTATCGAGCTTAAATAAATGCAGGTTACTTTCGGCGTAAGCATAGTTGGCCACCACCGAGGTAAAAGCAAATAAGGTAATAGCTGCTGCAACAAAGTAAACACCGCCTTGTGCTAAATGTGCGGTCATGGCGCTTTGCGTTAAACGTATGCCTTCCATTTCGCCACTAATATCTATATCTGCTAATAAAATAACAACAGCAGTACAACTACAAAGTACAATGGTGTCAAAAAATACACCAAGCATTTGTATATACCCTTGCGTTACTGGGTGATTAGGAATTGGGCTTGCGCTTGCTGCAGCATGCGGCACACTCCCCGCGCCGGCTTCGTTAGAGTATAAACCACGTTGAATACCATTTTTAATGGCAGCCCCCATTGCCCCTGCGCCAGCTTCTTGCAGACCAAACGCTGATAAAAACACATCTTTGAGCATGGCAGGTACTTGCGGTAAGTTTATAAGCGTTATAATTACGGCGGCAGCAACAAATAATATACCCATTAATGGCACTACTCGCTCTGCAAAGCGGGCTATCGCTTTAAATCCGCCCAATATAATTGAGCCTGCTAATACAGTAATAACTAAACCAGAGTAAAAGGTAGGTACTTGAAATGCATAGTTGAGGGCGTCGGTAATGGTGTTGGTTTGCATGGCGCTAAAGGTAAAGCCATAACCTAAAAATAAACACGCAGCAAACACAATAGCAAAGGCACGGCTACCCAAACCTTGCTGAATATAATAAGCGGGTCCGCCTCTAAACTCGCCTTCACTATCGCGTACTTTATACACTTGCCCTAGTACGCTTTCGGCAAAACCTGTTGCCATCCCTAAGATGGCTATCACCCACATCCAAAATATGGCACCACTCCCACCGAGCGATATAGCAACGGCCACCCCGGCTAAATTACCTGTACCTACGCGTGCACACAGGCCGGTACACAATGCTTGAAACGATGAGATATTATTTTTTTTGCATTTACTACTGCCTTTTAAAAGGCTAAACATGTGCTTAAATTTTACTAGTTGAATTGCTTTTAACCGAACCGAAAACCAAATACCTGCAAACAGTAGTATGTAAATCAGTATTTGACCGTCTCCCCATAGTAGGCCATTTACACTTTTTACAACGGTATCGAACATGGGCTAATCCTTTTATATTTTTTATGTTTTCACTCAAACTTTTTAGAGTGTGAGGTATTTTATTATGCTTATTAGCCATAGATTAAGGCAGCTTAGCTGCCTTAAATATGTAGACTTAGTGGTAGGTTATTTACTTTGCAGGTGAATGCCTGCGATCATGCATCTAACCGAACCTCCCGCCGACTCTATGGTTGGTATAGGTAACGGAACAAGTTTAGCTGTTTTTTGTATGGCTGCTTTTTGTTCGGTTGTAAGTGCATTAAACGCCGTTTGTGAGAGTGCTAAAATACGACCATCTTTACCTTGTAGCTCTATTGCGTTGCCGCAAAAGCTACTTATTTGCTCATTTGTTAAGTTGATCACTTCTAAATGGCTTTGTAAAAAATGGCTAGTTAATTGTTTATGCTGACTTATTGGCACCATATCTAGGCTGATCATGGCAAACTCTGTGGCTACACACATTAATACATTAGTATGATAAACCGCAGTACCTTGTTCGTCATAAGCATTAAATACAACAGGTTTGAGCTTAAGTTGCTCACACACTGTATCTACCACTGTTTTAGTAGTGCGCTTAGACTCTACTGCATAAGCAAGCTTATGTGCATGATCGATAACAAGCGATCCAGTGCCCTCTAGGTATGCATTTTCTTTCGCTAAAAATGAATAATCAGTCACAGATGACACTTTATAGTGATTCGTCAAAAAATCAATAATATCTTTTCGATATTCTAATCGTCTGTTTTCTGCATACATTGGATAAACAACTAACTCACCACTTTGATGTGTTGAAAACCAGTTATTAGGAAACACAGAGTCCGGCGTGTGTGTATATTCGTCTTCAAATAAATGAACCGTTACGCCCTCGTTTTGTAACAACTTTACCGCATTGGTTACTTCGTCAAAAGCGAGCTGACTCTGATTTTTTGAGTTACAGGTACTTTGAAAAGTATTGTCTAACATAGTTTGTGGATTAGACACGAAGTGGTGCGGACGCACCATAACCACGGCTTCGGGTGCTTGTTTTATATAACTCATGCCACTTGACCTTGCTTGGTTATGCTAGGTGTATCGGCCGTATTTAGTACCGAAAACAAATTACGGGGATCAGCTTGTTGTGTAATTAAATCAAGTAATTCAAACTCATCTAAAGCCACCAGCGCATCTTTTATATACACCAGTGCGGTAAAGTCTTCGCTTGCAAAGCCCACTCCGTCAAAAATCGTAAGCTCATCGTCACTTTTTCGCCCTAGCGACTGTTCATTAATTACTTTATGAAACTCTGTTACAGCAAAGTCTTTGCTCATTTGTTGAATTTCACCCTCTATTCTAGTTTGCGGTTCGTACTCTACAAACACAGTGGCGCGCTCTAGTAACTGTGAATCAAGCTCTGTTTTGCCAGGGCAATCACCACCAATGGCATTTAGGTGCACCCCTTGTGGGATCATATCACTGGTTAAAATAGTGGCATTTTTTTTATCGGCTGTGCACGTTGTAATTATATGCGCGCCTTTAACGGCTTCTGCTGCGCTATTACAAATAGTCACATTTAAACCATAACCGCTTAAATTATTGTAAGCCTTTTGAGATGCGTTTTGGTCAATATCATATAAACGAATATGGGTAATACCTAACACGGCTTTAAAAGCGAGTGCCTGAAACTCAGACTGTGCCCCATTACCAATTAATGTCAGCGTTGTTGAATTTTTAGGTGCCAAGTATTTAGCCACCAATGCAGAGGTTGCAGCGGTACGTAGTGCAGTCAGTAAACACATTTCACTGATCATAACCGGATAACCGCTATCAACATCCGATAAAATACCAAAGGCCGCGACGGTTTGAAGCTCCTTAAAGGTGTTTTTTGGGTGGCCATTTACATATTTACAGCTAAACATTTTGCCATCGCTTACTGGCATAAGCTCTATTACGCCATCGGGTGAGTGCGCTGCATAACGTGGTGATTTATCAAATTCGTGCCAGCGAGCAAAGTCTTGCTCTAATTTTTGGGTGAGCTCTAACAACACATTTTCTATGCCTACTTTATTTATAAGTTTAGCCATTGTTTGTACGCTAACAAATGGAACGCCTTGTTTTGGCTGTGCGATAAAGTAACTCATGTATACCTCTGTAATAACAATATGAACTAATTGAAATAAGTTTATCGACTACAGATGACAGTTAAAATGCCAATATTTTATACAAATAATATTATTTTTTATCATTTTGCTATGCTTTAATGTGCAAATTTAGTAATTTGTATTAAAAAGTAGCGAGGCATTTTATGACCCCTTATATTTATGACTCATTAGATAACGCGTTAATAGCCGAATTACGAAAAGATGGCCGCGCTTCTATTTCAGCATTGGCCGACGTTTTAAAAGTGTCGCGCGGAACAGTACAAAATCGTTTAGATCGTTTAGTTTCATCCGGCGCTATATTAGGTTTTACAGTACGTGTTCACGAACACATAGAAACCGAAGCGGTAAGAGCCATTATGATGGTAGAAGTGGTGGGTAAATCAACCTCGCAGGTAATTAAAACCATGCGCGGCATACCAGAGCTAACAAAGTTACATACCACCAATGGCGCTTGGGATTTAGTGGCTGAAATACAGGCTGCTAATTTAAGTGAGTTTGATGGCGTACTCAGGCAAGTACGCGAAATAGAAGGCATTTTAAACAGTGAAACCAGTATATTATTGTCATCTACTTAGCTTTAATTAACGCCATGTTTTACTTAAAGTGTTTTGGGCAATACTCGGTTTATTTATTAGGTATTGGAGTAGGCAATGAATAAGCTTTTTATTCGGTATTATTCGCAAGATATAAAGCGCCACCAGCACAATTACCATCAACTCGTTTTACCCCTACACGGTGAAATACACATAACATTAAATAATGACTTTAAAACAACGGTAAGTACGGGCAGTTGTATCGTTATAGAAAAAAACGTAGTGCATGCCTTTACGGCCGATGAAGCCGCCCGTTTTATTGTGGCAGATTTAGATGCACTCCCTGAAAACCTTATTAACCTTTTATGCCCTAAAATCTCAATAGATAGCCGTTTATTAAGTTACTTACAGTTTATAGAGCAGCAACTGCTCGTAGTTAGCGCTGAAAAGCTTGCAAGTTCAACTTTTGATTTATTTTACTTATTACTTTGTGAGCAAAGCAGCCACAGTAATATTGATAAACGAATAGACAATGTAATAACCACGGTAAAGCAAAATTTAGCCTACCCTTACACGTTAAAAGAGCTGGCAAATATAGCCTGTTTAAGCGTTACGCAATTTAAAACTGTGTTTAAAAAAAGTACCAACATGAGTGCGCTGCAATATATAACTATGTTACGAATGCAGCATGCGCGCGCCCTTTTAACCCATTCAGACTTACCTATTGCTTTAGTAGGCGAGCGCATTGGTTATAACGATCCCTCAGCGTTTAGCCGCCGCTTTAATTTATACTTTGGGCAGCCACCGAAAGCGTTTACAAAGCAGTAAATTACGCCTAAGCAACCAATAACACCGTCTTTTTAGCATATTTATACTTCCCACTATTGTTACACTCAGTACATAGTATTTACGGAGGGTAATTAATGGCAACACACATAGGTTTTTTAGCAATATTTTCGTGGGGGCTTTTAGCATTACTAGGTAATTTAACCAAAGCACTGCCTGCTTTTCAGTTACTTTTTATATGCTTTTCAATCTCTTTTATTATTTTATTAGTTAAACGCGCAGCGACAAAACAACCATTATTAACCCCTCCTAAGCTTTCTAAAAAACAAATAATAATAGGGGTCACTGGTTTATTTGGGTTTCACTTTTGTTATTTTATGGCTTTAAAATATGGCCCATTAATCGAAGTGAGTTTGATAGTGTACCTTTGGCCGCTACTACTAGGTGTGTTTGTTGCCACACCAGGGAGTAAATTTAACGTAATTGGCGGTGGTTTACTTGGCTTTTTAGGAACACTTAGTTTAATTACTGATGGCAGCGGCTTATCAATCAATAGTGAATATTATTTAGGGTATTTTTTTGCAGGGTGCTGCGCAGTACTATGGTCGAGCTATTCTTATTTAATGTCGAAATTTAATAGCCATGTAGATGACATAGGCTGGCTTTCGCTTATTGTGGCAATACTTGCCCTTTGCGCACATTTTCACTTTGAAACAAGCGTAATTAATTTATCTGCATCACAATGGCTAGGCGCTATTTTACTTGGGTTAGGCCCTGTAGGCGGGGCATTTTATTTATGGGATTATGGTTTAAAATTTGGTAACCGCACGCTATTGGCATCGCTTAGTTTTTTAACACCGGTGATCTCTACGTTTATTTTAATATTGGCCGCACAAGCACCGTTTAGCTGGTCTGTATTGATAGCTTTAGCACTTATTTTAATTGGGGCTGCAGTGAGCAATAAATTACCATTGAGAGGTTTAAATAAGTTTAAAAAAGTAAAAACTTAGCTCTCAACGGCTCAACACACTCAAGTAGTGATTCAAGTTTAAATACACAGCTACATGGCGTAGCTGTGTGCGTAGTCAATAATACGTGCATGTTGATTTTTTAAGTATGCACGCCCTGCTTTTACACCTAGTTTATGATCAAAGCGTAAATCATCGTTTGAACTGCCTAATAATTTACTGCGTAATTTTTCATCTGCAAAAATTTGTATAATTTCTACGTCGCTCGGCGGATTAGCAATAAAATTAAGCTCATCTAAGTAGGCTTGCTCGTGCTGAATCAAGTAATCAAGTGTTTTTGGGCAGTAACCAGATGCACAGGCAAATGTTCTTAACTTTTGCACCCAAGCGGTTTGCGCTTGAAAGTGCTCATCAACGGTTCTTATTACTACAATTTTTCGTGCGCCACGGTTATAAGCTTCACGTACAGGTAATGGTGCGGCTAAACCGCCATCTACATAAAAATCGTCTGTAGATTGCTCTTTTACTAGCTCAGCCTCATTAGCCGCTTTTGTATCTAACCACGGAGTTAGTTTAACCCCCTGTTTATACAAAAAAGGTAACGCGCTTGATGCTTTTAATAAATCTCGCCATTGCTTGCCCTCACCTGTTGGCGATAAGTAATAGGCTTTTCTGTCACGCGTATTGGTTGCCGTTATAAGTAACTCTCGATCGCCTAAACTGCTTTTAGCTGTTTTAAAATCAAGTACTCTGTTTACCTCAGTGGTTTTATCAAAGTACCAGTCTAAGTCAACAATGTGTTTACCCATTAAACCACGGCCTAAATGAAAAAACCGCTTATTGCGAGAGAGTCCTCTGATCAAACGTTTTGCATAACCTTTTTGACGTGCTAAGTAGCTTGTTAAATTTTGCGAGCCTGCTGAGGTGCCAATAAATAAATCAAAGGGATCATAATTTTGCTCTAACCAAGCATCAAGTACACCGGCTGTGAATATCCCTCGTTGCCCGCCGCCTTCAGCTATCAGTGCAACTTTTGGCTGCACTGTAGGAGTAACTGAATGAGTCGTTGCGGTTGTTAGAGCGTTCACGGTGTACCTTCCTTTAATTTAATGATGTTTTGTTTATGTTGTCATTATAAAAAATTAAAGTGATATCTTAAAATTGATTGTTTAAATCAATTTGATTGAAAAAACAGAACGGTAAACAGTGCAAAAATGAGCCCTAATAACAAGCTACATATATTTATCGTTCGTGTTTATTTAGACACCACTTAAAGTAATATTTTGTATTCACTTTTAATGATGTCTAGATATTAGCAAGGCGTGTGTGTACGCTTGCTTAACTAAACCCTCTTTTATTAATTAATGTCTTATTTCCATTAATATTTCGAGTGCTCGATGGCGTTTTTCGCTGTCGTAAACATCATTGGTAAATATAAACTCATCCACTTCTAGCTCTTTGGCTATCATTTGCAGTTTATGCTTTATACTTACATGCCCGCCAACAACACTTAAACTTAAAAAGTTTTCTACGTGGGCCTTCTCTTGCTCACTCCATAAACCTTCCATACTCTCTACCGGTGGCTTTAACCACAGCTCTTTGCCACGAATTAAGTTAAGTATACGTTGTTTTGAGGTGGTAGAGAGGTACTGCGCTTCTTCGTCTGTTTCTGCCGCAACCAGTGGTAGGGCAAGCATCACATAAGGTTTATCTAAAACATTTGAGGCTTCAAACTCTCGCTTATATAGTGCGATTGCATCATGTACAAAACGCGGCGCGAAATGCCCAGCAAATACGTAAGGTAGGCCTTTTTGTGCTGCTAATTGCGCACTAAATAAACTTGAGCCTAATAACCAAATTGGTACGTTTGTGTCTTCTCCTGGAATTGCGCGTATTGGATGAGTGCCATTGTATGGGCCTAATAATGTTTGCAGCTCTGTTACCTCGCCGGGGAAATTTTCTGCACGGCTCATATCATTATTGAGTGCACGGCTGGTGACAGGGTCGCTGCCAGGCGCACGGCCAAGGCCTAAATCAATTCGTCCTGGGTATAAACTCTCTAATGTACCAAATTGCTCAGCCACCACTAATGGTGAATGATTGGGTAACATAACTCCCCCTGAGCCAACACGAATGCGCTCAGTTTTACCGGCTATATGGCCTACTAATATTGACGTTGCAGCACAAATGATACCGGGCATATTATGATGCTCGGCCAGCCAAAAACGATTAAACCCTAATTGATCAGCACGCTTTGCGTATTGCGCGGTTTTATTAAGTGTATGAGAAACGCTTTCCCCCTCTATCATGGGGGCAAGCTCTAATAACGAGAAAGGAATGGAAGATAACAAAATAGCAGCTCCTTAAAATGCATACTAATAATGAGCTTCATCATCAGCATAAAACACTTAAGTGGGTCTGCTATTTATTTAATTCAAGTTAACCAACAAATAAAAGTAAAAAGCACAAAGCGACTAGAACCATACAGCTTAGGCAAGCTCAGGGCTTTGCTGGCGCTCTTTTTTATAGCCCTCAGAATCAACGCCTTTTTTCCAATAGCCTGATGAAACTATATTACTACGGGGTATATTGTACTCTTGGGTAAGTAAGGTTTTAGCTTTGCGCACTAACCCGGCTTCTAATGCCATAAATACAATAGGTGCCTCATTTGTTTGTGGTAAATTATTAAGTGCGCTGAGCATATCGGTATCAGGAGTGTCTGTAACTAGCCAATTAGCAATGCGCTGCGTGTGTAACTCAATAATGTCTTGCTTTGTAGGTACATGTACAAATGCGTCAATTTTAGCGCTTTGTGGTAACTGCTGCATATAGCCTTTTATTGCATTTACAGACGTTAAATCACCTAATAATACATAATGAGAGTGTTGGTAGTTATCAAGCTTTTTAGGCCCTGGGCCTGCTATACCTACATCATCTCCTACTTGTGCGGTAGATGCCCATAATGTAGCTGGACCGTTATGCATATTAATGACAAAGTCGAGTGTTAACGCACCGCTGGCAGGATCAACATTTTGTATTGTATAAGAGCGCATACACGCGGTTTTTAAATTAAAATCAACTTGGCCATTTTGCGGAATAAGTACTTTTACATAGCTGCCAATATGGGCGGGCGTTAAATCTGAAAAATCATCTGAGCCTACAACAATGCGCTGTAAATGCGGTGTTATTTGTTCAGTACTCAATACTTTAGCTTTGCGAACTTGTTTACCCATTTAAAATCACCTCGTTTAACAAATTAATTAGCTGCTTTTTGAAGCAAGCATTGCACAACGCCCTTTTGGTTGATAAAATCAACTATAACAAATTAATTGACATTGTCAACCATTAGAGAGCTTATGAACACGCTTTTATCAAATACCCTATTTGAACTGATGCAAAATTACCGCGTAACCATTCGCGAGGCTATTAATGCAGGCGACCTTGGTATTAATGCTATGCATGTACGCTGTATACATATTATTGCCAATACAACTAACTGTACCGCTAACGACATTGTGATTAAAACACAGCGCGACAAAGCACAAATTGCCCGCTTAATTAAAGATCTCATTGCCTTGAACCTTATAAACAAGCAAGCAAGTGCACACGATAAACGCTGCTTTATATTGTCGCTCACTGAACAAGGCAACGACCTTTTTGATAAGTTATTAGCCTCTGAGCAGCAAATAAATGAGCAAATGTGTAAAAATTTAAACCCTCAGCAAATCAAAGACTTTTTAGCTACCGCGCAGCAAATGATCAAAAACATGAATTGATCGCCCTTTCATTACTTGGCATAACTCATACAAAACGCATATACTGTACACTTATACAGTATATGCGTTTTAGGTTGTGTAATGTTTGTTGTTCCCGTTTATATAGAAGCTGGTATATGTGGCTTTGAATCGCCCGCGGCTCAATACGCCGAGCTCGGTGTTTCTCTTGATGAGTTATTAATAAAACACCCCGATGCCACCTTTATTGGTATTGCCTCGGGAAACTCGATGCAAGAAGTGGGTATTTTTGAAGGCGATTTACTTGTAGTAGACCGTGCAGAGCACGCCGATAATGGTGATGTTATTGTGGCTAATTTAAATGGCTTATTCGTGTGTAAGTTACTTGATAAAACCAATGCCCGGTTACTCTCAGCATCGCCTTTACATAAGCCGGTACAGTTAACGCCTGCCGATGAGTTTCAATTAGAGGGCGTAGTTACACTGTCAATCAGAATGCATCGTTCAAGCCCAGAGTTATTAAAATGTACGCCTTAGTCGATGCCGTTGCCTTTTATGCCAGTGCCGAAAAAGTATTCGACCCCGCTATTCGCTCTAAACCCGTGGTGGTTTTAACCAATAACGATGGCTGCGTATGTGCGGTATGCCCGATTGCTCGGCATTTAAACATTCCTAAGTTTGGCCCTTATTTTAAAGTTAAGCATTTGCTTGAGAAAAATAATGTGGTTGTACGTTCGAGTAACTATGAGCTGTACGCCGATTTAAGCGCCAAAATGATGAGCGTGATTGGCCGCTTTTGCGATACACAGTATATATACAGTATTGATGAGTCATTTTTGCATTTTAATGGCTACATGCCACTTATTAAAAACTGGCATGAGTATGGGCATACAATGAGGCGTACTGTGTGGCGCGAAACAAAACTCCCTGTTGGCGTGGGCTTTGGCCCTACACCGACCCTTGCCAAAGCGGCTAACCACGCAGCTAAAAAACTAAGCGGGTTTGATGGGGTGGCCGTTATAGATAACGAGCAAAGCCGCCAAGCTATTTTACAAAGAATGAGCTGCGCCGATGTATGGGGTATAGGCAAACGCTTAGCTAAAAAGCTTAACATAATGAACATACATACAGCGTGGGACTTGGCACAGCAAAACCCTAAAACTATGCGCCGTGCGTTTAGCGTGGTGGTAGAGCGTACAGTAAGCGAGCTAAATGGTATAGCGTGCTTAACCTGGGACGATGTACGCCAAGATAAACGAGAAATATATTCCACGCGCAGCTTTGGTGAGCGGATCTGTGAGCCAACAGCACTTAAAACCGCGCTCAGTAATCACGTAACTACAGTGGCTAGTAAACTACGTGGGCAGCGTTCATTAGCAAAACAGCTTTATATATTTGCCGCCACAGGCAAACACGAAGAACGCTATTGTAAAAAGTCGTTTATATATAAGTTTACAACTCCCACTAACGATACCTGTGTCATGGCCAATGCGGTATCAGAGGTATTTACCCATATTTACCAGCCAGGTGTGCGCTATTACAAATGTGGCGTGGGCGCTTTAGAACTTACCTCGGTGCAGTATCAGCAAAGCGATTTATTTAGCCAAAGTGCCGATAATCCTAAATTAATGCAGTGTATTGATACCATAAACAACCGCTACGGCAAAGGCGCGCTCACCCTTGCAAGCAGTCATCTAAACCAAGGCTGGCATATGAACAGAGACTACCTATCACCCCAATACACAACACGCTGGCACGATATACCACAAATTCAGTGCTAATTAACGTGTCGTTTAAATGTGCACTTTACCGCGGGATTATTAAGGGTATATGTGAGCGTTGAAGCACTCGTAAATTCAATGCTTTGTCTGATGGTTTTTTCGTTGGCAGGGTCTATACAACGACTCATTTTTAAGCTGTTATCAACACCGTCGCTTTTGTATCTAAATGAGCTGGTTACAAAACAAAAGTTGGGCTTTTTAGTTGTACGTGTGCCGTTATGCAGGCTTTCAAATGCAATGTTATCGCCTAATTTAAATCCCGCGTCTGGGTAAACTGGGTTGATTAAACTCAACTGGCTATTAACACACAATGGAGAGTTAGCCGTTACCACGTGGTAATCACCAAGCATGGTTTTTAATAACGGTATAAAGCGGCTTTTATTACTTGGCGCTGCCACTGCTGTAGCACTCATAAAGGTAATCGAAATTAAAAAACAAAACACGGTTTTCATTACGTGGGCGTATCCTCATAAAAAATAACGTACAGTGCTAACTTTTATAACTATAACAGAGATTTACTTAAAAAAAGAACATAGCACAGTGCAAAAAGTAATGCGCTGGAGTTGAGTTTTACGTGCGAGAAGACAAAGCGGTTTATTTACAAAATAAAATAAACCACTAAGAGCCAGGTTACTGCCAGTATTTTGCAAATAATTGCGGATAGCTTTGCTTTAAAAACTTAGGTTTGTCTTTAAAGCGTTTACCTGCCGGTTGATCACCTGATGGAACAAACGGCAATTCGTCGTCATTGCGCTGCTCATAAAGTAAACCCGCAATTAAATCGTATTCATCAATGTAAGGGTAAGGTTGCTCATTTAAGTAATACACTGGCGTGCACTGTGCAAGTGAGTCAGGCTCAGCTAGAGCGTTATTAAATACAGTTTCGCCACGAGAAATAAGCCAACATCTAAATTCACTAAAGCCATATTCGTCGTTACACCCTGCCATAACAAATGCAGCACCGAACAAGTCCCAGGTAAAGGATTTGCGCATGTTAATACCAAAAAATTTATCAAACGCAATAAGTTGCTCGTCGGTAAGCTGGCTCAGTTTAGCTTTTAAATTGTCGCTTACACTTTGAGGGTCGAGGCCTAAATCAGGCGTAGTAACTAACTCCCAAAATTCCTGCTCAGTTAACGCTGTCATTCTAAAATCTCTTTTACTCGGCCAACTTGACCGTTTTCTAGGCGTACTTTGATACCATGCGGATGATTAGGTGATTTAGTTAATAAACGCTCAACTACACCTTGGGTTAATATGCCGCTGCGTTGATCTTCTTTTAATACAATATTGACGGTTGTACCGGGTGTGATTTGTGAACGCGATGGAACAGCCATGCTTTAACATCCTAAAAATAATTTTGCCAATTATAGCGCCCATAGCTTAGCAAACCAATGTTAATCAACTAAAAAGGAGATTTGCTTAGCCGCTACCGGTAAGTTTATTTTATTAAGCTCAGCGTTAATAATATCGACTAGCTGAGAAAAATGAGCCTCGGTCTCGTGATAGGCTAAATCATCTTCAAAATAGCAGCTTATTTTTAGTGACTTTGCTTCATTTTTAAAATCAATAGTGTGAGTTAAATAAGCAAAACCATAATAAGTTGCTTTTATTTGCTCACAGGCGTTAGTGAGGGCTTGGCGTATTTGTTTGTCGCGTAATTTTTGTGTTTTAGTCATAAATTATTGTGTTTTTTCGCTTTGCTGCTTTGTGTATTCTTCAAAGTTTTTATCTTGATTTTCAAGACACTCATAATACTCTTTATCGGCTTTATAATTACATTCATCTAATCGGGCTGATTGAATTTCGTGAAAGCGAGCATCTGAGCTACACCCTGCAAGTATAAATAATCCCACAAGCAACAACGTACATTTCGATATTTGACTGATTAACATTAAATTTCCTTACATTTTTAGTAATAAAAATGCGTTAAATCACAACAATATTATTGTATATTAGCGCCATAAAAAACAGACTCTGCATAGGATCCATAATTATGATGTCGCAGTTACAAAAGTTGTTTCAGCGTATAGACAAAAGCAAGATATTTCAATCATTTGTTATTGCTGTTATTGTTGTTTCTGCCCTGACCGTAGGTGCTCATACCTATTCTCTTCACCCAACAGCAGAATTTATCCTTAATTGGATGGATGTAGGCATAACCACATTCTTTTTAATTGAGCTGATTATCCGCTTTATTGCAAGTAAAGGAATAAAAGACTTCTTTTCAAAGGGCTGGAATATATTTGATACCATTATTGTACTTGGTAGCTTATACCCTGCTGCGGGCTCAACCATGTTACTTGCCAGGTTACTGCGTATATTTAGGGTATTGCGTTTAGTCTCGATGATCCCCGAGCTGCGTTTACTGGTAAACTCACTGCTTAAAGCTATACCGCAAATGGGCTATATAGCGTTGCTTATGTTTGTTATTTTTTATATTTACGCAGCCATGGGTAGCATGATGTTTGCCGATATTAACCCGGTGCTGTGGCAAGATGTATCCATTTCAATGCTGACGCTATTTAGAATAGCCACCTTTGAGGATTGGACCGACATTATGTACGAGACCATGGCGGTGTACGAGCTGAGCTGGATTTACTATCTCACATTTATCTTTTTAACTGCCTTTGTATTTTTAAATATGATGGTGGGTGCAATTTTAGAAGTAATGGGTGAAGAGCACCGCAGTGCGCGAGAACTCAAAGCAGATAACAGCACGCTGCCTGCTACACAAGGACAAGTCATAGAACTGCAAGCGCAAATAGCAGAGCTTAAAACGTTATTAAATAAAACCGCCGAGAACAAAAACACACCAAATTAAAATATATAAGCCCTTTGCATTAAGTAAATACAAAGGGCTTTAAAAAGACTAACCCACAGTAATATTTTAAGTGAAAACTTTAGAATTATTCATCTTGTTGAGCTTGGGTATCTTCAAACGAAATAACATTATCCACCTTCATTTTAAACGCTTCGAAAAACGCGTTTTTTAAAACCGAGACCACAGCTTCAAAAGTAGATACATCTGCATTATCTAACTGCCCATCTATCGGCACACGCGCAGCCACCAGCTTTGATTCATCGTTTTCCAGTAGCGAGCTGAGTAAATCGATACTGCCTTCAAAAATAGCAGTAAATAAACCGTCATCATCTTTTTCTATATCTTCACGCCACGAAAACACACTTAAATCGTGTACGCCGGCTTTTACGTAGCCGTTTAAGTTATTGTTATTAGCCGCCAGCTCCATTGCGCCATCAATGCCACCAGCTTCAATATCAAATGGGGTGTAGACCTTAAAAACAGTTTCGAGATTTTTTACCGAAAAACGCTGCACCTCGACATTAAAATCAAAATTAGCTTCATCACTAAAGGGGTCTAATTTACCATTTAAAATAAGTGCAGCTTCGCCCATTAAATCACCCTCAACGTTTAAACTCGTTACTAACGTTTTTGAGAGATTTTGGGCATTGGTAATATTTTTAACCTCAGCGTTTATATTTGCAATGTAAGTCGGCATATCGCCATCGTTAGTTGCATTTACCAATGTGACTTTACCGTTTTCAATAAGCAAAGTATCAATCGAAAAAAGTACCAGATCATTGGCAAGTCCAATCCAAGTTGTTTCATCCTTAACTTGCTGGTTTTGCTCTGTACTTGAAGGGTCTTTGTCGTAAATAACAATTTCTGGGCGAGTAAACGCCATGTTAGTCACTAAATTACCTTTTAAAAGTGCTGACCAAGCCAGTGAAAAATCAAGGGTTTGTATCGCCAACAAAGGTTTAGGGGCTGACGTTGCATCTACAGCATAAATCTCAATATCGTCAATGGCATAAGCACCCCGATATAAATATAAATCTACATCGCCAACGTGCCCTGTAATTCCTTGAGTTTGTTCAAGCTGTTGATTAACGTAATACTGAACAGCATAAGGTGCTGCTGCTCTGAATATAATTAGCACTACAATTGTAACAACTAAAGCATAAAACCAATGTGCGCGTGTATGTTTAAAAGTAGACGCCATTATCTATCCTTATGTGTGGGCTTAGCATCTCGTACTAAGTAAAAAATACCGATATAAATGAATTATCTACTCATAAAGCAGCTAAAACCGAGCGAATAAAGGGGTAGTAAATTATTACGAGCAAAAGCTATACCAAAAAAAGCAATAAGCCGGATTAACCAAGCTTACTGGCCTTTCGTATACTCATAAATTTTATGACTGCCTACACAGAGCAAAGGGGATAGCATATTAATATTTATTAAGTTTTTTAGATTTTTTAAAGAAGCACGAAGGAAAGGTAAAATAACGTATGCAATGCCGCTTAACTAAAAAAGGGTTAGCACTAGGGCCTGTTAACCTTTCAGGATTAAAATTTGTTCAATTTAGGGGCCATTTAATCGCGGCGCGAGGTTTGTAACCTAGTGGGCTCGATAACTGC
>NZ_CAWUKC010000035.1:0-39177 GCF_963922945.1 uncultured Pseudoalteromonas sp.
GCACGCATACATAAGGGTGGTCTATCATTTTCTATTTTAGTTAACCAATTTTGGAGAATTAATTTTTCTTTATTCATTCACTAGCCTCGAAAAAACAGCAACAACTTTATCTCGACATTTGTCGATTTAAAAACCGACAAATGTCCATATATCACACTGCATTCATCTTAGCCCTCGAATAAGTACCTGTAAACAATAAGTTAATTTAGATTCATAAGTTGCTGATGTAGAAATACACCAAAATGGGAGAGAACAGTAATATTAGATAAACGACAATCGTAATGCTTAATATTTAACGCTGTTAGTAATGGATAATTTGAAAAGGATTTAATTTCACCCAAATGAGGAATCTGGGTGGCAGTCTTACCAGCCACATCTCGGCACACACGTCACAAACTGTGGCTGCTCCCTTCCGGGCCTGACCAGGTTCGCCTGCTAGTGTTGCGAGAGGACCAATAAGACTACCATTGAGGGCCTTGGTTGGCGCGGGAAGGATTATCTCTACTTTTGGTGTGTTATTCAAGGGATAATCAAAAAAGAAAGTGCGATTGCATACTTCATATACAATCGCGGTTAAATACAGCGTTTAATGCCTATTAATTACGCTCTAACTCGGCTTTTATTTTACGCAGTGCTGCTTTTACTTTTTTCATGTTTTCTGGGCCCATACGTAACAGCTGTTTTTGTGCAGCCGGTAGTTGCTCCCATTCAGAAAACGCATACTGATAAGTAACCGAATCGCGCAGTAGCGGTAACTCGCCTTCTGGCTCTGGTGTATCAAGCAATAACTCAATTGCATCTTCTAGCGTTTGATTAAATTCATCATCGCCGTAGCCAATTTCGCTGTACGCGTTGTTGATTAATGGCTTGTATTGCTCGTATATACGCACAGCTTGGGCAGCGCTCATACTTGTAAACACTTTGACATACGGTGTATAGCGCTCGTAGCTGTTAGGATCAATGGTTAAAATGTCCCCTTCGTTTACGCTAAAGTCTTCTTCTGGTTTAACTACGGGCGTATGCTTTTTAGCAATTTTGCCTCTGGCTATATTATCTATAAATACCACACCACGGCGGATTACATCGTCGGTGACCATTAGGCTCATTACTGAGTCACTCAGGTATTCGTCCATTTTAGCAACCACTACAGTGTCGCTTTCATCAAGCGTTGGTAAAGGCTCTACCACTGGCTCTGGCTCAGCTGCACGTTGAGTCGGTACATTTAGCTCAGCTGGCTTTTCGGGCTTGACTGATGGCGCTTCTACCACAGGGTCGTTTTCTGGCTTTAGCTCCATTACTGGTTGCTCTTTAGGCGGTTGCTCTACCTCTGTACGAGTTTGCGGCTCATCAGTGGGCGACAACAAAACAAACGCAGCGGCACATACTAAAATAATTAAAATAATAACGGCGAATAAAAAATTGTTTTTAGGCGGACGTTTTTGAACATCTGACGCTTCTGGTTTATCTGACATACAAACTCCATAAATTTAAATGCATAATTACTCAGAGTACGCTGAGTGGAAAAAATTCACTCTTGGTAATCACTATTTCTTTAAATATAGGCTTTACAACATAAACCTACACTTACTAAAACAACGAGACACAGTAACTCAGTTATTCTTTGATTCTTCTAGCTTAAAGACTTAAAGTTGATAAATAAAGAAAAGACGTTAAGTAGCTTAAGCACCCCTATGAAAATCCAGCAAGTTAATCCGCATAAACCTAAAATAGCCCTATTACTTACAGGTGGTGGCGCTCGCGCTGCTTATCAAGTGGGTGTGCTCAAAGCACTTGCTCATAGTATGCCCCGTACCGCACCATTGCCTTTTAGAATTATTAACGGCACCTCTGCAGGCGCGATTAATTCGGCGGCTTTGGCCTGTTATGCTTCGTGTGCGCATTTGGCCGTACGTAAGCTTGAGTCTGTCTGGAAAAACTTTTCAACGTCTATGGTCTACAAAAGCGACTTTTTAAGTGTGTTTGGCCATATTGCGCGTAACATTTTAACTAGTTTTCAGTCTGAGCATATAAACCACCCTCCAGGCAGTTTGCTAAATAACCGCCCTTTGCGCGGTTTATTAAACGAAATTTTAGACCTGCACCGCATTGAGCGTAATTTACACCGTAATTATTTAGAAGCGATTTCTAT
The DNA here is from genome assembly GCF_963922945.1 of uncultured Pseudoalteromonas sp. GTDB lineage: Bacteria > Pseudomonadota > Gammaproteobacteria > Enterobacterales > Alteromonadaceae > Pseudoalteromonas. Next base: position 2,150 of record NZ_CAWUKC010000035.1, read on the forward strand.
TACCGCCTCTAGTTATACAACCGGAGACTCAGTGGCGTTTTTTCAGTCGAACACTAATAAGCCTTGGCAACGCGCTAAGCGCGAAGGTCGCCCTATGCGCATTAATGTTGAACACTTAATGGCATCAAGCGCCATTCCTATGGTTTTTCCAAGTGTTAATGTATTTAACCATTATTTTGGCGATGGCTCTATTCACCAACTGTCACCGCTTAGCCCGTCTATTCATTTAGGCGCTGAAAAAATATTTATTATTGGGGTGGATCAACCCAAAGAGTCACACCCGGCGGGTTATTCCCCCCATTACCCTGGGCTTTCTGCAGTAGCGGGGCATTTACTCGATAGTGTGTTTAGCGACACTATGCAAGCTGACCTTGAGCGCCTTGAGCGTGTAAACCGTACCTTAGGCTTACTTCCTGCTCGCGATAAACATCAAGAGCTAAAACAAATTGATAGCTTTATTATTAATCCATCAAAAAACTTTAATGATATTGCCGCCCAGTATTACAGCGATATGCCATGGGCCATTAAGTTACTGCTGCGCACAATTGGTGTAAAAAAGCATTCGCAATCAAGTTTAACTAGCTATTTATTGTTTGAAAAACGCTACACGCAGCATCTTATTCAAATTGGTTACGAAGACGGCATGAAAAAGCTCCCCGAAATACGTCAATTTTTGGAGCTCGATTAAAGTACGTGCTTTATTCAAGCCCATCAAGAAGGTAATGCTCTACTCGCTCTACCCGCCTTGGTTTACCTTGTAATACCAATACATCATTTGAGCATAACGTAGTACTGGCCGATGGAGTGTCTATTTCTTGTCCCGCTCGGCGTAGTGCTTTTACGCTAACACGGCGCTTAGATAAATTAAGCTCATCTATTGTTTTATCCACCGCATAGGCTTGAGCAGGCAAGGCGACTACATGTAAATACTCTAAGCGCTCAGAGGAGGTCTCTTCACTGTCTTTAAAATAGCCCGCATAAAAACTTTGCATAAGTGGGTAGCGATTACGGCGCTCTTTACTCACACGGCGTACAATGCGTGTCATCGGTACCCCCGACATCGACAATACATGTGAGACCAACATTAAACTGGCTTCTAACGACTCTGGCACCACTTCGGTAACACCGAGCTCTTTTAAGCTATTTAATTGGCTATCGTCGCGGGTTCTTATAAGTATTTTAACGTTAGGCGCAAGTTGTTTTATAGCATCAATTACCATGTGTGCATGTTCAAGCTCGGTAAAGGTAATAATCACTAAGCGTGCTCGCTCTACCCCTGCACATTTTAAAATATCTTTTTGTTTTACATAGCCAAATATTACAGGTTCACCTGCGGCTTTGCCCTCTTGTACTAAAATAGGGTTACTTTCTATGGCAACATAATCTATGGCTTCGGGCTTTAAAAATCGCGCTATAGTTTGCCCTACGCGAGAAAAGCCACAAATAACCACGTGATCGTTATATATGGTGCTACTTTTTGGCTCGCTTTCTCTGGCAATACTTGGGTACTCTAAAATACCTAACTGCTTTAAAATAAGTGGGGTTTTATCAATTAAAAACGGGGTTAACGCCATCGAAAGCACCCCTAAGGCAATTAAAAACGAGGCTTGCTCTGAGTTGAGCAACGCATGCTGACTAGCTAAAGCAATAAGCACAAACCCAAACTCCCCCATTTGCCACAGCATAATGCCACATGCCAGCGAGTCTTGATTGCGTTCATGCATTAATCTGGCACTTAATGCCAGCACAGTAATTTTTAAAATTAATAAACCTAATAAGGCGCCTAAAATCACTAGAGCATGCGAAAGCACAAACAAAATGTCGAGCTGCATGCCCACGGTTACAAAAAACAGCCCCATTAAAATATCGCGAAATGGCCTAATATCGGCCTCTAGCTGATGGCGGTAGTGGCTTTCTCCTAACATCATGCCGGCTAAAAATGCCCCTAGCGCCATTGATAAACCAAACATATACGTTAAAAAGCCGGCAAATAACGCCACTAAAATGGTGGTAAGTACAAACAGCTCATCGGTGCGTGCCTGCGCTATTTCGTTAAATACTTTAGGCAATACCCATTTACCAATCGCCCACAGTAATAAACATACAAACGCACCTTTTGTAAGCGCAAACACCAGCGCCCAACTAATACTTTGCGAATCGCTTGAGGCAAATAACGGCAGTATAATAAGTAAAGGCACTACGGCAATGTCTTGAAACAGCAATACACCTACGGCAAGTTGCCCACGGCGTTGGTTTAAATCCCCTGTTTCTTTAAGTAGCTTAACCACCACAGCGGTTGAAGAAAGCGCCATGATTGTGCCAATAGTGAAGCTTGTGAGTAAACTAAAGTTTAGGCAATATAAAATAATAATAAATAATAAGCTGGTTACGCCAACTTGTAACGAGCCCAGTCCAAATACTATATTGCGCATAGCCATGAGCCGCGATATAGAAAACTCGAGCCCTAAACTAAACAGTAAAAAAACAATGCCTAACTCTGCAATAAACTCAATTTCGTGAGATTGTGTAAGCCAGCCAATGCCATGGCTGCCTGCTAAAAGCCCCGTTGCCAAATACGCTAAAATGGGCGGCAAGCCAATACGCTTAAAAAACCATACAAAAATCACTGCCGCTATTAATAAGCCAAAAATTTGTGCGTTAATACTTTGCAAGTTTGGCCTCCAGCGTCAATAAAACTAGGAAATGGACTTTAAATATAGCAACCATATGTTTATCCAGCAATTTTAAAATATGGCATAAAAATCGCTTAATAAGTGCTAAGTAACACTCTGGGGGAAGATTTTAATGGAAAATGTCCATATTTTGACACAACGTGTATCTGGCCGCGGTGATTTTTTGCCGTTTTCAGCAGAGCACTCGCACACAAATGAAACAGCGGCAACGCACAATTTAGTTACCGAGCTGCAAACAAGCTTAGTAATAGAAGATGTATTAGCGATCTATTCAAAGTTTGCAAAGCAACTACTTAATTTTTCAGGGCTGCAGTTTCAATCAACGCTTGGCACTTCGCAAACCTCAGATAGCAATACCAATGCAAGCCCATATTCTTTCGACCTTAGCATTGGTCGCGAGCACTTAGGTCAGTTAATTTATTTTAGCCAATACCCTATTAGTAAGGCGATTGAAAATAAGTTACGCACTTTGCACAGTGCTCTTGTGTACCCACTACGTAACGCTATGATGTACAGCCGAGTATTAAAACTTGCTACAAAAGATGCACTTACTGGCTTGAATAATCGTAGTCAATTTAATGACATATTATCGCAAAAGCTCGAAAACTGTCGCCGTTACCAGCGTCCTTTTAGTTTAATGCTACTTGATTTGGACAACTTTAAGCAGGTAAACGACAACTACGGCCACAAAGTAGGTGACGATGTGTTAAAAGAATTTTCGCAGGTCCTATGTAGCAGTATCCGCGGCACAGATTCAGTATTTAGATTTGGTGGTGATGAGTTTTCTTTGATTATTGAAGACCCAGAGTTTACAACAAACAAAGTGATTGCCGAGCGCATTATGCACCTAGTAAGAAACTCTAGCCTAATGACTAAATACAAAGTAACCACCAGCATTGGCTTTACCCTTGCCAGCAGTCAAGATTGCGAAAACGAAATATTTGCAAGAGCCGATAAAGGTTTATATAAAGCAAAAGCCTCTGGGCGTAACTGCGCAAAAGCCTATTAAAGTTTATTTAACCGTATTATTTATAAAAGCTTAGCTTCCCCCGCTAAGCTTTTTTATTACCAATTGACTATTTATTAGTCAGTAGCTTATATACAAAAAGGGCTGCACAAAAACCAAAAAAGAAGCCACTCACTAAATTTAATAATGCGGCAATACTTGCAAGCGGGATAAATAACACTAAAACCAATGGCAAACTTACGCCTAATATAAAAAATAATCCGCCTTTACCTAGCCAATAGGCAAGCAGTAATACCGCCGATATCACCCCACCCACGACGGCATAACCTAACGTGATAATATTAAGCTCAAGTAAACCATTAGCCACAGCAGCGACCAACGCAGTTATTAACATCCCCATTGGCGCTTTGCCTACTAACGATAATCCCACATGTGGCTGTTTATTCATTTATTTACACTCCCAAAAAATGCCGTTTTCATCTTGGTGTTTTTCACTCACAAAATAACCTACTACTTGCACAAGCTCGTCGTTATAAAATATTAAAGGCACGCGCCCTCTTAGCCATGGAGCTACTTTTGCATCTTTAAACCAATGCTTAAGCGTATTGCTGCCTGGCTTTTTTAACGGTTTTATACGCGCACCATTACAATTAAAGCGCACAGTCACTTGCTCGTTTGCTAAAGGAGCGCGTAGACCTTTGCCTTGTTGCTTTATTAATACGCGCCCATCACTAAGTGTTAGCTCATTGCTCGTTAGCGCTTCATCGGCTAATAGCGTTTGCGGTGTCACAAAATACAAATACCCTTGATGGCGACGTATTTGCCCCTCACTTAAATCAACTTGCATTTGCGCATCTGCCTGCGCATTTATGGCTTGATTAATTAATTGCAAAAGCTGCTGCTTTGAGGGCATGACTTGGGTAAATAAGCTAAGCCAGGCACGCACTACATTGGTTATCCGCACGTCACTGTAGGCGTTTAGCTGGCTAACACTAAGAGCTTGGTGGGCGTTTATACTTTGTTTTAAATCAAGTTCAGTGTACTCATCGAGTAGCGCTTGTTGTTGCTGTAGTAACTCTATGCTGCGCCCAGCACAGTGTTCAAAGCCTTTAAAACGCTTTGCAAGCAAAGGCACTACACGTGCGCGTAAAAAGTTACGATCAAAGCGCTCATCGGTATTTGAGTCATCTGTAATATGCGAAATATTAAACTGTTCGGCAAAGTGCTCTATATCACTGCGCGTTATGTTTAAAAGCGGCCTGTAGCATATTCGCCCGCTTGGTAATTCACGCATTTTTTGCATTGCGCCTAACCCTTTTAAGCCAGAGCCGCGCTTTAATCGCAATAAAAATGTTTCTATTTGATCGTTTAAATGCTGCCCCAGCAAAATAACACTGCCCACGGGGCTTAGTTCATCAAGTGCTTTGTAACGCGCCTCACGTGCCTGCGCTTCAAGGCTTGTTCGTGTTTGTGGGTTTATTGTTACTTGCGCTGCGTTAAACGGTACGTTTAGCTCAGTACATAAGTTTTGGCAAAAGCGCTGCCAGTCATTGGCGTTTTGACTTAAACCGTGATTTACATAAATCGCATTTACCTCTAACGCTGGCATTTCTTGCTTTAGCACGTGCATTACATGAAGTAATACCACCGAATCAACCCCACCCGAAAGCGCCACTGTAAAGTGGTGTTGCTGATGCTCATAAAAATCGCTGAGAGAATGTTTAACATGTTGATAGATAGGTGATGTTTGCATGCAATACGCTATAAAATTGATGATAGTGGTATTTTAAAACAAAAAAGCCGCATAAGCGGCCTTTTTTAACAATTAATGCAATGGTTAGCTATTAGCAGTAACCAAACGACATTAAACGTTTGTAGCGCTGTTCAAGCATATCCTCAAGCGAGAGCGCTTGTAAATCAGCAAGGTCACGCTTAAGTTGTGCTTTTAAGTTACGCGCCATTGCATCGTAATTGCGATGTGCGCCACCTAAAGGCTCTTCAACTAAGTTGTTAATTAAATCAAGCTCTTTAACACGCTCTGCTGTCACACCCATTGCTTCTGCTGCAAGTGGTGCTTTTTCTGCGCTTTTCCATAAAATAGACGCACAGCCTTCTGGTGAAATTACTGAGTAAGTACTGTATTGCAACATGTTAACTCTATCACCAACACCAATGGCTAATGCACCACCTGAGCCGCCTTCACCAATAACCGTACAAATTGTAGGAACCTTAAGCGCTGCCATAACTTTTAGGTTACGTGCAATAGCCTCAGACTGACCACGCTCTTCAGCGCCTACACCTGGGTACGCCCCTGGCGTATCAATAAAGGTCATAATAGGCATTTTAAAACGCTCGGCCATTTCCATTAAGCGTAACGCTTTACGGTAGCCTTCTGGCTTTGGCATGCCAAAGTTACGTTTGATTTTTTCCGCTGTGTCACGCCCTTTTTGCTGGCCAATAACCATAACTGGTTCGCCATCTAAACGTGCAATACCACCTAAAATAGCCGGATCGTTAGCAAAAGTACGATCGCCTGCCAACTCGTCGAATTCTGTGAAAATGCGCTCGATATAATCTCGAGTGTATGGACGCAACGGATGACGCGCTAACTGCGATACTTGCCAAGCGCCTAAATTTGAGAAAATTTCCTCTTTTTGCTTAGCGCTTTTTTCTTTTAATTTGCTGACTTCCTCTTCTAACTCAAGGTCTAATTCGCCAGCGCGGCTTATGCTTTGTAATTCTTCAATTTTTGCTTCTAATTCTGCAATCGGAAGCTCAAAATCAAGATAATTGAGGCTCATGCTCTAAACTACCTAATCAGTTAAATTCTAGTTCTACATCCTGTGCCGCCATTAGTGATAACTTATGAATTAAGTCGTCGCTCGGCGTAACACACCATTCGATCCCTAGGGTTAATTGAGCCAACGCATCGGGGCGTTGGTAATAAACCTTGATCGGACACGTTCCCATTTTATAAGGTTCGAGTACTTTTTGTAATTTATCGAAGAAACCTGCCTCGATTTGCACCATGTTCAGCGTCATTTTAATCGCTTTAATGCGTTTTTCACGCGCCTGCGCAATAGTGTTTATTTCTCTAGCGGTCATTGTAATGCCACCGGAGAAGTTATCAAAGCTGACCTGTCCAGATATGACCAAGATATTGTTTACTTGAAGCATTTCTTGGTACATTTCGAACTGTTCTGGAAACAAGCGTACATCAATACGGGCGCTCTTGTCATCTAAAGTTATTAAGCCCCAACGATTTCCTTTTTTATTTATTAAGGTTCGTGCTGAAATAACTAAGCCCGCAGCCGTAGAGAGTACATCACGATTAGTTGGCTGTAAATCCACCAGCTTACCACTGGTGTAATGTCTCAGCTCCCGACGATACTGATTTATTGGATGCCCAGTTAAATAAAGGCCTAGTGTGTCTTTTTCGCCATCAAGCCATTGATTATCGGTAAGCGGTGTGGCTTTTATAAACGCTTGTTCAACTTCATCAGGCTCGGTGGCAAGTAAGCCAAATAAATCGCTTTGCCCAAGTTGCTCAGCTTTATTGTGCTGATCGGCTGCGCGCATGGCATCTTTTAAACTTGCCAATAACGTTGCACGCCCTGCTTGGGTTTTATCTGGCCCAAGTTGGTCAAGTGCACCGGCATAAATGAGTTTTTCGGTGACACGTTTATTCAAACGTTTTAAATCAACACGGGCACAAAAATCAAACAAATCTTTAAAAGGGCCGCCTTTTTCGCGCGCCTCTAAAATAGCCTCTACCGGTGCTTCACCTACGCCTTTTATGGCGCCAATTCCGTAAACAATTTCCCCTTTGAGGTTTACCGTAAACTTAAATTCGCCGGCGTTTACATCTGGCGGCAATAAGGTGAGTTTCATGTTTTCACATTCATCCACCAAAATAACAATTTTGTCGGTGTTATCCATATCGGCCGACATTACTGCAGCCATAAACTCTGCAGGATAGTGCGTTTTCATCCACAGCGTTTGGTACGATACCAATGCATACGCCGCCGAGTGAGATTTGTTAAAACCATAACCGGCAAACTTTTCTACCAAGTCGAAAATTTTAATCGCCAACTCGCCGTCTATACCATTATTACGCGCCCCTTCTTCAAAGGTCGAACGCTGCTTGGCCATTTCTTCAGGTTTTTTCTTACCCATCGCACGGCGAAGCATGTCAGCGCCACCTAGCGTATAACCGGCGAGTACCTGCGCTATTTGCATTACTTGTTCTTGGTACAAAATAATGCCGTAAGTAGGCTCAAGTATGGGCTTTAAGCTTTCGTGTTGATATTGGGCATCGGGGTATGAAATTTCTTCTCGACCAAGCTTACGGTCGATAAAGTTATCTACCATGCCTGATTGAAGCGGGCCTGGGCGAAACAAGGCAACTAGTGCAATCATATCTTCAAAGCAATCGGGCTTTAATCGGCGTACGAGGTCTTTCATACCACGGGATTCGAGCTGAAATACCGCCGTTGTTTCGGCGCGCAGTAATAGCTCTATACTTTTTTTATCATCCAGTGGAATAGTGTTTATATCAATGGGCGCTTTGCCTTCGCGCTTCATGCGCTCATTGGTCATATCTACCGCCCACTGCAAAATGGTCAGTGTACGTAAACCTAAAAAGTCAAACTTTACCAGCCCTGCAGTTTCTACATCATTTTTATCAAACTGGGTAACCGGAAACTTACCTTCGTCATCGCAATATAGCGCAGCAAAGTCGGTAATAGTGGTTGGCGATATTACAACACCACCGGCGTGCTTACCGGCATTACGCGTACACCCTTCGAGGATGCGACACATGTCGATTAAATCTTTTACCTCTGAGTCGCCATCGTAGGCTTCTTGTAAGCGCGGTTCTACCTCAAACGCTTTGGCAAGCGTCATCCCCGGATCGCCTGGGATCAGCTTAGAAATACGATCAACAAACCCATATGGGTGGCCCAATACACGACCCACATCGCGTATTACCGCTTTTGCCGCCATCGTACCAAAGGTAATAATTTGTGATACCGCGTCTCGGCCATACAATGCCGATACGTGATCAATTACTTCATCACGCCTATCCATACAAAAATCGACATCGAAATCGGGCATTGATACACGTTCAGGGTTTAGAAATCGCTCAAAGAGTAAGTCAAATTCCAGCGGATCTAGGTCAGTTATTTTAAGTGCGTAAGCCACTAATGAACCTGCACCCGAACCACGTCCTGGCCCTACTGGAATATTGTTATCCTTACTCCACTGAATAAACTCCATTACGATTAAGAAGTAGCCTGGGAAACCCATTTGGTTAATGACATCTAGCTCTACTTTTAAGCGGTCGTCGTATTCGCCCCGTTTTTCTTGTCGCTCTTGTTCATCGGGGAATAAAAACTGTAGTCGCTCTTCAAGACCATCTTGCGAGACCTTAACCAAAAAGTCTTCAATTTTTAACGAGCCTGTGGGGTAATCAGGCAAAAAGTATGTGCCTAGTTGAACGGTTACGTTACAGCGTTTGGCTATTTCTACCGTGTTTTGCAGCGCCTCTGGAATGTCGCTAAACAGCTCCGCCATTTGCTCAGGCGTTTTTAAGTATTGCTCTTGTGAGAATCGCTTAGGGCGACGTTTGTCATCAAGGGTATAGCCATCATAAATAGCCACGCGTATTTCATGTGCTTCAAAGTTTTCGGGCTTTAAAAAAACCACTTCGTTGGTGGCAACAACCGGCAGCTGCTCTTTATGGGCAAGCTCTACCGCCATATGCAGGTAGTCTTCTTCCAGCGGGCGGTTGGTACGAACAAGCTCTAAATAGTAATGATCGCTAAAATGCTGCTTATAAAAGCTCACCACAGATTCAATAACGCTTGGGTTATTTTTTAATAAGGCTTTACCTAAGTCACCATCTTTGGCACCAGAGAGAATAATAAGCCCTTCTTTGTGCTTTACCAGCCATTCTCGGTCTATTACGGGGCGATGAAATAGATGCCCTCGCTGATACGCTTCGGATATCAATAGCGTGATATTTTTATAGCCATCATTATCTTTAGCTAGCAATGTAAGACGACATGGCTCATCTGGAAACTCTGGGCTGCGTACCCAAAAGTCAGCGCCAACTATGGGTTTAATACCTGCGCTATGCGTTGCGCCATAAAACCGTACTAAACCACAAAAGTTCATTTGATCGGTAATAGCCAGCGCGGGCATTTCAAGCTCTTGCGCTTTAGCGACGATAGGCTTGGTTTTGGCCAGGCCATCGACCATCGAAAAGTCTGAGTGAACGCGTAAATGTACAAACTCTGGTGCAGCCATTATTTATGCCTCGCCCTTTGCTTGCATCAGCACGCGCTGTACCGGCTTAAAGCTTTTACGGTGCTCATCAATTGCGCCATATTGCTCAAGTGCTGCAAAATGCGCCTTAGTTGGGTAGCCTTTATGTCCTGCAAACCCATATTGTGGGTAGCGCGCATCAAGCTCAAGCATTTCGTCATCACGCGCTACTTTAGCTAAAATAGAGGCTGCTGAAATTTCTTCTACTAAGCTGTCGCCTTTAACAATGGCTTGTGCCGGCATTGCTAATTTAGGTAAACGGTTGCCATCTACAAATACAAATTCGGGTTGCGTGCTTAACCCTTCAATTGCGCGCGTCATCGCAAGCATAGTTGCCTGTAAAATATTGAGCTCGTCAATTTCAGTTGGACTACAACGGCCAATAGCGTAGCACAAGGCTTTTTGTTTTATTTCTATAGCCAGTGCTTGACGTTTTTTATCGGTTAGCTTTTTAGAGTCAGCCAATCCTGCAATCGGATTCGCTGGGTCAAGTATTACCGCAGCGGTAACAACGTCACCAACTAGCGGGCCACGCCCTACTTCATCTACACCGGCAATAAAGGTTACGTTGGGTCGTTCAATTTGCATTTATTAACTCCGCCACAGCCTTGGCTGCTTGTTTACTGGCATTTAATCTAATTTTTTCGTGTATAGCTAAAAAGCGGGCTTTTAGGTCTTTATTTTCGCTGTTAAGCATAGGCGAAAGCGCGCCTGTTAAATTAGCCACATTACATTCACTTTGTAAAAATTCCGGTACGAGCTCTTCATCAGCTAATAAGTTCGGCAATGAAAAATATTTAATGTTAAAGGTAAACAAAGTTTTAAAAATCCAGTAGCTCATTGGCTTAATTTTATAACCCACAACCATTGGCTTTTTATAGAGCATACCTTCGAGTGTCGCTGTGCCTGAGGCTAATAAAATAGCGTCGGCCGCTTGCATGGCTAGTTTTGACTGCCCATCGAGTAGATTTACATTCAAGTTTGGCGCGGTGGCATTTAAAATATCACTAAATTGCGCTTTACGTTTTTCGTTAACCAGCGGTACGACTATTTTAAGGTCTGGGTTTTGCGCTTGTAACTGCGCAGCGGTTTTAATATAGGTTTCGCTTAGCAAGCCCACTTCCGAGCCACGGCTGCCTGGCAGTAACGCCAGCACTTTGTCATCAAGGCTTAAGCCTAGTTCTGCACGAGCTTGGCTATCGTCGTGCTCAAGGGCAATATCATCTGCTAAGGTATGCCCTACAAATGTACACGGCACTTGATGCTTATCGTAAAATTCTTTTTCAAATGGTAGTAAAGCAAGCACTAAATTTGTGGCCGCGCTGATGGTATGAATGCGCTTTTCACGCCATGCCCACACCGAAGGGCTCACGTATTGTATGGTTTTAATACCAGCCTCTTTTAAAGGTTTTTCTACGCGTAGGTTAAAATCTGGCGCATCAATACCTATAAATACATCAGGGGGGTTATCAACAAAATGCTGTACTAGCTGTTTACGTATTTTAAGTAAACGCGGTAAACGCCCGAGTACTTCAACCAGCCCCATTACTGAAAGCTCGTCCATGTCGTAAAGCGTTTTACAGCCTTGCGCCTGCATTTTTGGCCCAGCAATGCCTTCAAAAATAGCATTTGGAAAGTGCGTTTTAAGTGCTTTAATTAAGCCTTCGCCTAAAATATCGCCCGACAGCTCACCGGCCACAATACCAATACGAAGTTGTTTTTTCTCTTTATTCATTCGACTTTATTTATCAGGCATTCATAGCGGTTAGTTTACCGTGTTTTAGTGTTTGATTAAACGCTTTAAATCGATGGTTTTTGGAACCAAAATAGATACAAGAAATTGTACATATTTAATACTGATGTAGTATGGTGAATATATATTAACTTTTTCTAATATACTTATTGACAAAAATTGTGCAAACGTAAATAATATTTCAAACTTTCAGTAATTACTGAAAGTTTATTAATTCTGACTTTGCCGATTATCGATTGCATCGTTGACCCGTCACCCTCAAGGAGCTAAAAATGATAGATGAAACCTTTGTCGATCTATCGCGATTGCAGTTTGCTGTTACCGCACTCTTTCATTTCTTATTTGTACCTTTAACCATAGGTATGACCTGGATATTAGTTATTATGGAATCGGTTTATGTGATGACCGGTCGCGAAATATATCGTGATATGACTAAGTTTTGGGGCAAATTGTTTGGTATTAACTTTGCCATTGGGGTGGCAACAGGCCTCACCATGGAATTTGAGTTTGGTACCAACTGGTCTTATTACTCACATTATGTAGGCGATATATTTGGCGCGCCGCTAGCTATTGAAGGCTTGATGGCGTTCTTTTTAGAATCAACCTTTGTGGGTATGTTCTTTTTAGGCTGGGATAGGTTAACTAAACGCCAACATTTAGGCGCTACCTTTTTAATGGCGCTGGGTACTAATATGTCGGCGCTATGGATATTAATTGCCAATGGATGGATGCAAAACCCTGTGGGTGCAGAGTTTAATTATCAAACCATGCGCATGGAAATGACTAGCTTTGCTGAGCTTGTATTTAACCCGGTAGCACAAGTTAAGTTTATTCACACTGTATCGGCAGGTTATGTAGCAGCCTCTATGTTTGTACTGGGTATTAGCAGTTGGTACATATTGAAGGGCCGTGATTTAGCCTTTGCTAAGCGCTCGTTTTCGGTGGCATCAGGCTTTGGTTTAGCATCAATACTGTGTGTTATTTTATTAGGTGATGAATCAGGTTATGAAGTAGGCGAAGTGCAAAAAGTAAAACTAGCCACCATAGAAGCTGAGTGGCACACCGAAGAAGCGCCTGCAGCCTTTACAGCTATTGGTTTCCCTGATTCAGATGAGCAAGTTACCCATGCAGCAGTGAAAATACCCTATGCATTGGGGATTATTGCTACCCGCTCTCTAGATGAGCAAGTCGTTGGTATTTCTGATTTAGAGAAAAAACACGAAGTACGCATTCGTAATGGCATGATAGCGTACGAATATCTCGAAAAGCTCAGAAATGGCGAAGACAGCGAAGAAAACCTAGCTAAATTTGACTCCCTTAAAGATGATTTAGGTTATGGCTTATTGCTCAAACGCTATACCCCCAATGTGGTAGATGCCACAGAGGAACAAATTCAAATGGCGGTTAAAGACTCTTTCCCTAGAGTGGGCCCTATGTTTTGGTCATTTAGAATAATGGTTGCCTGTGGCGTAGTAATGCTCGCCGTGTTTGTACTGGCATTTTATTACAACGCACACCGCATTATTGAGCAAAAACGCTGGTTGCTGTGGGCTGCAGTATTGAGTATTCCACTACCTTGGATTGCAATAGAGTTTGGCTGGATCGTTGCAGAATATGGCCGCCAACCTTGGGCAATATCTGAAATATTACCAACCTTTTTAGCGACTTCGTCACTGACGGTCAACGACATTTTAATTAGCTTAACTGGATTTATTATTTTTTACACCGGCCTTGCTATTGTAGAGGGATGGTTAATGCTGCGCTTTATTAAACAAGGCCCAAGCTCGTTACATACAGGTAAGTATCACTTTGAATTACCAAACAAAGCAGATAAAGACGCAGGAGAGCAGTTATGATTTTTGATTATGAAACATTGAAAATGCTGTGGTGGTTGCTCATTGGCGTACTGCTTATAGGCTTTGCAATTACTGATGGCATGGATATGGGCGTCGCGATGCTGCTTCGCCTAGTGGGTAAAACAGACTCAGAGCGCCGTACGGTAATCAACACCATTGGCGCCCATTGGGATGGTAACCAAGTATGGTTTATTACCGCAGGCGGCGCTTTATTTGCAGCGTGGCCTATGGTGTATGCCGCCGCATTTTCGGGTTTTTACTTTGCTATGATGCTGGTCTTATTTGCGTTATTTTTTAGACCGTTAGGTTTTGACTACCGCTCAAAAATAGACTCTAAACGCTGGCGTAAAAACTGGGATTGGGGCCTATTTGCAGGCAGCGCCATTCCCGCTTTAGTATTTGGTGTAGCCTTTGGTAACTTATTTTTAGGTGTACCGTTTAACATTGATAACCTACTGCGTGTAAGCTACCAAGGCTCATTTTTTGGCTTACTTAATCCATTTGGTTTGCTAGCGGGTTTAATCAGTGTAGCCATGTTAATTGCCCATGCAGGTATGTGGTTACAATTGCGCACAGCAGATGCAGTTGCTCAGCGCTCTGCGCAATATGGGCGCTATGCCTTAGTGGTATTTATTGTTTTGTTTGCAGCAGCTGGCTTTTGGGTGGCAAACATTAATGGCTACCAAATTGTATCGATGCCTGATACGCAAAGCCACGCGGATCCACTGGCAAAAGTGGTCAGCACAGCAAAAGGGGCATGGCTTAACAACTACAGTGAGCGCCCATGGACAATAACCTTCCCTATTTTAGGTTTTGCTATGGCATTCAGTGCCCTGCTTTTCTCAAAGCTTAACAAGCCAGCACTTGGGCTTATTTCAACCAGCTTTATGTTAATTGGCGTTATTATGACGGCGGGAGTGTCGCTGTTCCCATTTATTATGCCATCGGTTAATAACCCTGATATTAGCTTAACTATTTGGGATGCTGTATCGAGTCACAAAACACTTAATATTATGTTTGTTGCTGTTGTTATATTTATTCCGTTAGTCCTAGCCTACACCACGTGGTGTTACGTAAAAATGTGGCGCAGAGTAACGGTCGAAGAAATTGAAAATAACACACACGGTAGCTACTAAGGAGACTAAATTATGTGGTATTTCGCTTGGATTTTAGGGGTACTTTTAGCCTGTACTTTAGGGGTTATAAATGTAATGTGGTACGAGTTTCATCAAAATAAGAACAGTATTGCTGATGATGAACAACCTATGCACGATTTACTAAACGAAGCTAACAATACAAAAGATGACGACTAACCCCCGACCAAATCGCGCGCAGCAGCAATCTCTGCGCGCTTTTTTAAAAAAGCAAAGTAAACCTGCCGGTGCATGGTTAAAGTTAAGCATTGCACTGGGCACATTTAACGCTATTTTAATGATTGCTGGTGCGTATTTACTGGCACAGGCTATTCACAACGTCATGTTTGCAGGTGCAAGCCGTGAGCAAGTCACTCACTTACTTTGGCCTCTTGCGGGTATTATTTTACTCAGAGCCCTGTTTTTAGCAATTAGCGAAAGGCTCAGTGCTTATGCGGCACTTAAAATAAAGTCGGCTATGCGCCAAACCTTATTAACCAAATTAACGCAACTTGGCCCAAGTTATATTGAACAACACGGCCAAGGCGCTACACTCAACACCTTACACAATGGCGTTGAAGCACTGCACGATTACTACGCTAAATATTTACCTGGTGTTGCTTATAGCGCGCTTATTCCAGTGGCCATATTAGTGGTTATATTTCCTACTGATTACAAGGCAGGCTTAATATTTTTATTAACCGCGCCGCTTATCCCATTTTTTATGATTTTGGTTGGCCATAAGGCCGAGGCACTCAATCAACAGCGCTGGCAACAATTAGCTGTACTTGGTAATTACTTTTTTGACCGCGTACAGGGTCTAACACAACTTAAACTGTTTAATGCAACGCAAAAAGAGCTTAAACAAATAGCCAAAATTTCTGATGACTTTAGACACGCAACACTCAGTGTTTTAAAAATTGCCTTTTTATCATCATTCGCACTGGAATTTTTAGCCACCATTAGCGTGGCACTCGTTGCGGTAATTATTGGTTTTAGACTGTTTTTTGGCACGCTTGATTTTGCAACTGGTTTTGTTGTGTTACTACTCGCTCCAGAGTTTTATTTACCACTTCGCCAATTAGGCAGTCACTACCACGCCCGTTTGCAAGGTATAAGCGCTGCGGCCGATATGGTCACTATTTTAAATGCGCCACTTCCTGAGCAATCACAGCAAAATGAAGCAAAGTTTGAGGAGCCTATAAATTCAATAAGCATAAACAACTTAAACTTTACCTACCCTGACAGTCATGAAGGCATAAAAAATATAAACTTTACGCTACCCGCTAAAGGGTTAGTGGCTGTAGTGGGCGCAAGTGGCTCGGGAAAAAGTACTTTATTTGATTGTTTATTAGGGTTTCACCCGCAGGTAATTGAGCAAATAAGCATTAATAATAAACCACTTGATGCATCAAGTATTAATACCTTACAAAATGTCATTGCGTGGATCCCACAAACCCCAACGCTTTTTTATCAAAGCATTAGCGATAATATAAAAATAGCAAAACCAGATGCTACACAACTAGCGCTTGAACAAGCCGCACACCAAGCCGGCGCATTAGATTTTATAAACGCACTACCAAATGGTTTTGCAACTTTCATAGGGGAGCAAGGCGAAGGACTTTCTGGCGGGCAAAAACAACGTATAGCCCTTGCCCGCGCCTTTTTAAAGCAAGCACCTATTTTAGTGCTGGATGAACCCACTGCCCACCTCGATAGCCAAACCGAACAGCTTATTCAGCAAGCTATTAATGAGTACGCTAAAACCCATTTAGTATTGGTCATTGCCCATAGGTTAAACACGGTAAAAAACGCGAGCAATATCCTTGTTATGCAAGATGGTGAGATAGCTCAACAAGGTACCTACTCACAACTTACCCAGCAAAATGGAGCGTTTAGCGAACTGCTAAGCACTCAAGTGCAAGGAGCAAACAATGACTAATTTTATTAGGCTCTTAAAGCTGTGCCGCCCACATTATAAAGCCATGTTACTGGGCACTTTTTTAGCCACGTTAACAGTACTTGCTAATGTGGGGTTATTAGCAATTTCGGGGTGGTTTTTAGCGTCTATGGCTGCAGCCGGTATTACTGGTGTCCATATGAATTACTTTACCCCTGCAGGAACCATTCGGTTTTTAGCAATTGTACGCACTGCATCGCGCTACGGCGAGCGCTTAGTAACTCATAACGCAACATTTTTACTACTTAGTGAAATACGCGTTAATATGTTTGCCACGCTAAGCAAGCTAAACAATGTAGATCTAGCAATGAGTCGCAGCGCCGATTTAGTCAACCGCTTACAAAATGACGTAGATGCGCTCGATAAATTTTACTTAAACATATTACTGCCAATGCTGGTGGCGCTTTTGAGTGTGCCAATTATTATGGTGTTTATGGCGGCTTATAATGCCAACGTTGCGCTTATTTGTTTTATCGGCATATTATTAATCGGTGTTGTTTTACCAGCCTTATTAAGTGCTAAATTAAATAAAAATAGCCATAAAGAAACACAGCTCAGTGCACAACTTAGATCGGAGTTATCCGACACCCTAACAGGCCTCAGAGAGCTGAGTGTTTATCAGGCGAGTGCTGGACAAATTTCAAAATGTGATTCGCTAAACAAACAATATAACCACCAACTTTATAGCCGCCATAAAGCACTCGCAAACAGCGACGGTTTAAGCTTGCTGGTTGTGCAACTAGCGATGCTAGGGTCCATAGTCACTATTGTACCGCTTGTTTACAACGGCGCCATGGTGAATGTTGAACTGGCTATGCTAAGCCTATTTGTACTAGCAAGCTTTGAAAGTGTATTACTGCTTCCTAACGCATTTATAGAGCTACCCAGCGTACTAAAAGCCGCCGAGAGGCTTTTCTCACTTGAAGATAAAGTCGCAACGCAAGAAGCTAATAGCGCCGAGTTAGTTGAGATGCGGTTTGATAAAAACAATACAAGTTTGACGCTCAATAACATTGGCTATAAATACCAAGAGCATACTGCATTAACTAACATCAGCTTTACCCTTAAAGCACAGCAAAAAGTAGCGATTGTAGGTAGAAGTGGTAGTGGTAAAACTACATTAGTTAATCTACTTACCGGTTTATGGCCTATGCAACAAGGTAGTATTAGGTTAAGCGATGGCAATAACGTGGAAGATTTTCACACATTGAGCAATGATACCCGCGCACGGATCATCAATATACTCGCGCAGCAACACCACATTTTTGATGGCACATTAAGTGAAAACTTACGCTATGCAAAGCCAAGTGTCACAAAAGAAGAAATGCTTGAAGCCATCAAGCTGGCCCAGCTAGAGCCTTGGTTTATTGAACTCCAAGATGGTTTAAAGACACGCCTTGGTACAGGTGGTAGAAGCGTATCACAAGGCCAATCAAGGCGCATCGCTATTGCGCAAGCGTTGTTACAAAACCCCGCTATTTTAGTTCTTGATGAGCCTACTGAAGGGCTTGATAATCAATCTAAGCAAACGGTAATGAACGCGATTATGCAGGTAATGAGTAACGCAAGCGTACTTACTATTACCCACGACCCTGCTTTATTAGCGCAAATGGATAATATTATTTGGCTAGACAATGGCAGCCTGGTAGCACAAGGCACGCACAAAGCACTTAGCGAAAAATATTCCGATTATGTTGCCCTAACTACCCGGTTTTAAAACGCTGATTGATACATCTATAACGCCGACTTTAGGGTCGGCAATTTTTTTAAACATACCTAACGACAAATCAATAACTCGCCCTCTAACGTACGGGCCTCTGTCGTTTATTCTCACGATTACCGATTTATTATTTGCCAAGTTTGTCACCTTTACTTTTGTACCAAAGGGTAAATCTAAATGCGCAGCAGTGGATGCGTTTTGGCTAAATGTTTCGCCGTTTGCGGTTGTCCGGCCATGGTATTTATTAGCGTAATAGGAGGCTTTACCTAGCTGAGTACGCTCGCCATTAGCAGAGGTAACGATAGGTTGGCTGCTACACGCAGCTAAAATTGATAAAAAACTGAGAGTAAAAATTAACTTAGTAAGGGACATAACCGCGCTTTAATTTTAAAAAATCGCGCAAAGGTTAACCTTACGTGGCTGAGTGTGAACTGAATTAAAATAGTCTATAGGCAATAAAAAACCACCATCGATTACTCTTAGGTGGTTTTTTTAAAAGCAACAGCGCTTATCTTACGATACCGCGCTCAGAGCTTTTTACAAAATCAATCATAGTTTGCACAGCAGGATACTTAGCGGCATCTTCACTTAGTGAGGCAATTGCTTCATCAACACTTAAGCTCTTACGATAAAACGCTTTATAAGCACGGCGTACAGCCATAATTTCGTCGCTTTCAAAGCCACGACGCTTCATACCTTCTTTATTGGTCGCTGCAGGGCCTGCTGGCATACCAATAGTGGTTACAAATGGCGGTACGTCTTTATTAACGCCTGAGTACATACCAATAAATGCATGATCACCAATTTTACAGAACTGATGTACACCTGAGTTACCACCTAAAATAACCCAATCGCCCACATGCACGTGGCCTGCAACGCTTGCGTTATTAGCAAATATAACGTTATTACCAATTACGGCATCGTGAGCAACGTGGGTATACGCCATAAATAAGTTATTGCTACCAATTTTAGTAACACCTTGGTCTTGAATAGTACCACGGTGAATGGTTGCACACTCACGTATAACGTTGTTATCGCCCATAATAAGCGTGGTTGGTTCGTTGTTATATTTTTTGTCTTGGCAGGCTTCGCCTACTGACGCAAATTGGAAAATATGATTGCCAGAACCAATTGTAGATGGTCCTTTAATAACAACGTGAGACTCAATAATACAGTCATCACCGATCACAACATCATTGCCAATATAACTATATGGACCAACTGAGACATTGTTGCCTAGTTTAGCGCCAGGTTCGATTATTGCTGTAGAATGGATCACTATTAAAACTCTCTTCTCGCACACATAATTTCGGCACTACACACAACTTTGCCATCAACTCTTGCTTCAGCTGCAAATTTCCATATATTGCGACGCTCTTTTAAAAACTCTACATGCAAATGCATAGTATCACCTGGTACTACAGGCTGTTTAAAACGCGCATTATCTACTGCAGCAAATAAGTACAGCTCGTTGTCGCCACGGTTCTCAACTGTTTTAAAACCAAGTAACCCCGTTGCTTGTGCCATGGCTTCTAATATTAGCACACCTGGAAAAATTGGCTGGTTTGGAAAGTGGCCTGTAAAAATTGGCTCGTTAACCGACACGTTTTTAATCGCATGGAGCTTTTCGCCAGGCGTAAAGTCAATAACACGATCAACTAAAAGCATCGGGTAGCGGTGTGGTAATAAACTTAAAATTTCTTGAATATCAAGGCTATTTAATTCGTTTGCCAAAATAGCATCCTTATTTGTGTTCAACGTTTATGACTTAGCCAATGCTTCAAGCGCTTTAAGACGAGCTTTCATGTCTGAAAGGTTACGCAAGTGAGCAATTGATTTACGCCATTCTTTATTAGTTGTATGGGGCATACCAGATGAGTAAATACCCGGCTCGGTGATCGATTTTGTCACCATACTCATGCCGGTAATTATAACACCATCACATACTGACATGTGACCATTAATTGCTGTCATCCCGCCAATTTGGCAGTTTTTACCTATAGTTACACTACCAGCAAGTACTGTACAGCCTGCAATGGCAGTACCCGAGTTAACTTCAACGTTGTGTGCTATTTGACATTGGTTATCAATGATCACATTGCTATGTATAATCGTGTTATCAAGTGCGCCACGGTCAATTGTTGTACTTGCCCCCACTTCAACCTTGTCACCAATAATCACAGAGCCTAGCTGTGGTATTTTAACCCACTGCCCGCGCTCGTTTGCATAGCCAAATCCATCACTGCCAATCACAGTATTTGCTTGGAACAAACAATCAGCGCCAATTTCAACATCGTGATAAATAGTCACACTCGGCCAAAGCTTTGTGCCAGAGCCTATTTTAACACGTTCGCCGATAAAACTGTTCGGACCAATTTGTGCATTATCCCCAATGATAGCACCGGCTTCTATCACTACATTGGCGCCAATGGCAGCACTGTTACTTACCGTTGCAGTTGGATGAATAGTCGCACTTGCGTGAATACCTTGCTGTGCCGCTTGTGGGGTTGTATCCATAAATTGTGCAAGCTTTGCATAGCTTACATACGGGTTTCCAACAATAACTTTTGCGCCACTAAAGTACGGCGCATCGGTTTCACTAACAATAACTGCGCTGGCTTGTGTAGTTTCAAGCTGGGTGCGATATTTTGAGTTCGCTAAAAATGCAATATGCCCAGAACGGGCATTTGCAAGTGTAGCTATTTTTGTAATTTCTAAAGCGCCATCACCTTGAAGTTCGGCGCCTAGAAGTTCCGCAATTTGCGAAAGCGTATAATTTTGCATAGAGTGATTATTTCTTACTAACTGCTGATACAACTTTGCTTGAAAGATCAGTTACTTCTTTAGGGTTAAAGTAAATAGTCGTGTCTTTTACTTTAACTTCATCGAAGTCGCCGTCTTTAGCAATTTCTTCAATTGTTTTAATGATTAAACCCTGAACTTTAGCAAGCTCTTGGTTTTGACGCGCTTTGATTTCTTGCTCTAAAGGACGACCTTTTTCAGCAAGGTTTTGTTGCATGCCTTGGATTTTATCACGTAGTGCATCTTTTTGAGCTTGGCTCATTGTCGTGCTTTCACGCTTAAATTTTTCTGCTTCAAAGCGAATATCGCCTTGTAGTTTTTCAAGCTCTTGACGACGCTCAGCAAACTCAGTTTGTAAAGACTGCTCAATTTTAGCCATTTGAGGAATTTGCTTGTAGATCTCTTGCATATCAACAATGCCTACTTTATGGGCGAATGCACTTGCAGAGGTGCCCATCATCAATGTTGCTAACACGGCTACGGCTGTTGATTTAAATAATTTTTTCACAAAAAACTCCTTTAGAAAGTGTTACTAATATTAAAGCTGATGGTCTTTGTATCGTCATCTTCTTCTTTTTGCAATGGATACGCAAAACTAATCAGCATTGGACCCATCGGAGAGATCCATTGTAAAGATAGACCGGTTGATACCCTAAAACGCATTGGATCAGAGTAATCATCTAACTTAGCTCGCTCATCTGGTGCTAAGTTTTGGAAACGGTCAACGTTAAATTCAGTATCCCATACGTTAGCAGCATCCACAAAGAAACTGGTACGCACAGAACTCGTGTTTTCTTCATCTAAGAACGGTGTAGGTACAATTAACTCCATACCTGCTACTGCTTTTGCGTTACCACCAATACGCCCTTGTGGCACTAAAATATCAAACTCTTCTGCACCGCCAATGTTACCGGTAGTAGACCCATCAGCACCCGGCGTACCAGGAATAGATGAAGGGATACGTGATACAGCACGAGGCAGTATAGTATTACGGTCAAAGCCACGTAGTTCCATTTCAGTTATACGGAAGTACTCTTGGAACGGCAGTGTTTGTTCATAGCCATTAGTCGACCCATAGCCATTACCGTAACCAAGCGCTGCACGCGTTGAGAACACCCAACGATGGTCATTAGAAATAGGCCAGTAAAAACGCGAATCGTAGTTCAGTTTAAAGTACTGAAGGTCTGAATTAGGCGTTGTGGCTGTTAAATTTAATGTTTGGCGCGAACCCGCTGTTGGGAATAAACCACGGTTAACGGTAATACGCGACCAGCCAATGCTTAGCTCATATTTAGTAAAGTCAAAACCAGCATCTGGATTTTCTTCATCTAAGAAGGTTTCACGAAGTACGCGTGTTTGCTCGTACTCTGCAATTTCTGATAACTCTTCTTTGACCCAACGCACACCAAAGTTAACACGGTTTATCGCATCAATTGGAAAACCAACGTTGGTACCAATGCCGTAACTTGTAGACTTATAATCTACTAAGCTAAATTTACTCGCATCATAGTTATTGTAAAAAATACTGCTACCTTGCGATACGCCATCGGGCGTGAAGTAAGGGTCGGTATACGATAAACTAATGCTTTCTGAACCTGTAGAGGTATTTAGGTTTAAGCCAATTTGATTACCCGTACCTAAAAAGTTAGATTCGGTTACACCAATATTAAACTGAAGCCCTGCATATGAACCATACGCTAAGCCCGCGTTAAAGCTACCAGCAGATTGCTCTTTTACTGTAAAATCAACGTCTACTTGGTCATCGACACCCGGCACAGGTACTACGTTAAAATCAACACTTTCCATGTAAGGTAAACGTTGAATTTGCAGTTTAGAGCGCTCAAGGTTCTGATTCGATAACCATGCACCTTCAAGTTGTGTCATTTCACGGCGAAGTACTTCATCTGCGGTATTTTGATTACCACCAACAATAATACGACGCACGTACACACGCTTACCTGGATTTACCGACAATGTAAGCTGCACTTCTTGCTTTTCATCATCAATTTCAGGAATGGTACGTACTTCTGCATTGGCATAGCCAAAGCGCGCTAAGTAACTTTTTATAAACTCTTCAGATGAAGTGACTACTGAGCCGTTATAAAGCTCGCCGGCGCGAAGTGGAATAACGCTTTTAATTAGCTCTTCTCGACCAAGTAGATCACCAATAAAGTCAAACCCTTTAACTGTGTACTTAACACCTTCCGTTAGGTTAGCTGTTACATACACAGACTCACGCTCAGGACTGACAGATACTTGTGTAGAGTCGATATTAAAGCGTAAGTAACCGCGGTCTAAATAAAAGCTACGAATTTTTTCCAAATCGCCTTCAATGGTTTGTTTTTGGTAACGATCGCTACCCATAAACTGCCACCACGGTAAATCCTGCTGTGACTCTGCAAGCTTTAAAAGTTCTTCATTAGAAAATAATTCGTTACCCACTAAGTTAATTTGACGAATAGAGGCCGCTTCACCTTCATCAAATTCAAGCTTAAGTTTTACACGGTTACGCGGCAACTTAGTTACGCTAATATCAACCGTGGCGTTGTATTTACCAATACTGTGGAAAAACTCAACTAAGCCTTTTTCGATGTTATCGATAACGGTCTTATCAAGAGGCTCACCTTGGCGAATATCTTGCTGATCGAGTGATTCGTTAAGCTGCTCGTCTTTTATATCTTTATTGCCTTCAAACTCAATAAAGCTAATAGTGGGACGCTCAGTAACCTTAAAAATAACGTTATTACCATCGCGTAACGCTTTGATGTTATCAAAGTGACCTGAACGATAAAGTGACTTTATTGTTTTTGAAATCGTATAGTCATCTACGTTATCGCCTACATTGATAGGTACATGCGTTAGTGCTGCACCGAGTGCGACACGTTGCAAGCCTTCAATTTTTAAATCTTCAACAATAAAGGAGTTTTGGCCCAGGGCTGCAAAGCTTGCACCCAATAAACTTGAAACTGCCAAATGTTTTTTTATAGCCATTTTATTATCTTTATCCTTTACAACTGTATTACCGCTTAACATCAAATCTAATAAAGAGTGATGCTTACAATCGTGTTCTAATTAGTAACTGTCACGCTGTAGCTACAAACGCGATACATCATTGAACAAAGCGAAGCATGTTAAAAAGATGAGCAGTAATGCGCCCACTTTAAAACCAAATTCTTGTGTCTTTTCAGAGACCGGCTTTTTACGGAAAAGTTCAATTATGTAATACATTAAGTGTCCACCATCAAGCACTGGCAGAGGTAATAAATTAAATACACCCAAGTTAACACTTATTAGTGCTAAAAAGCTTAAAAATGCAACTAACCCATAGCTTACGCTAGTTCCTGCACCCACTGCAATGCCTACCGGACCACTTAAGTTTTTAACCGAAACCTGACCTGTAATTAAATTACCAATCATATCAAAGCTTAGCGTGATAAGGCGCCATGTCTCTTGAGTACCACGCACTATACTATCAAGCGGGCCAAAGCTACGGGTTTCAACGTAGCCTTCTGGCCAAGGTTCTACAACGGGTGCAACCCCTAAAAAGCCTTGCTCAATACCCTGCTCATTAATACGCGATTTAGGCGTTACTGTTACGCTATTTATACTATCTTGCCTTTTTACACTAAATTGTAAAGATTTGTTAGCCGATTGCGTAATAAGATTAACTAATTGCTGCCAATCGCTTATTGTTTCACCATTTACAGCGATAATCGTATCGTTAACCTGTAAATTTGCCAGTTCTGCAGCCGAGTTTTTAGTAATAGCAGCAATAGTTAATGTAGCTTGCGGCCTAAAAGGGACAATACCCAGTGAGCTAAGTGGTGGCACATCTTGTTGATCAAGCTTCCACCCCTCTACATTGAGTACTTTTGTTTGTTCTTGATAGTTTTGATTGCGCACAACCACAGGCACATTTTGTTCACCTAAGCTCGACATAAGTGCAAAGGTTGCATCTTGCCAGGTGGTAATTTCATCATCGCCAATTTTAATAATCTGCTCAGAAGGCATAATGCCTGCCTGCTCAGCCCTACTTCCTTCTGTAATATTGCCAACCACAGGCTTTACAGATTGCACGCCCACCATGTACATAGTCGCAAGAGCGACAATGGCGAATAAAAAGTTAGCCAGCGGGCCTGCAGCGACAATCGCAATACGAGCCTGAACCGATTTAGCGTTAAATGATAAATGGCGCTCGCTTTGTGGTACATCATCGACTCGCTCATCAAGCATTTTAACGTAACCACCGAGCGGTATGGCCGCGATAACGTATTCGGTGTTGTATTTATCATGCCACTTTAAAAGCGGCTTTCCAAAACCAATTGAAAAGCGCAGTACTTTAACACCCATTTTTCGCGCAACCCAAAAGTGTCCATACTCATGGATGGCAACTAAAATACCCAGCGCTAAAATAAATGAGCCAAGGTTCCAAAAAAAATCTAACATATTAATAAATCACTTTTGTTATTAGCTGCGCTGCACGTTCACGGGCTAATTTGTCACACTCTAAAATTTCATCTAGACTTTGTACGTCGGTAAACGCGGCATCGTCGAGTGTTTGAGCATTAATTTTATAAATATCTGTAAACCCTATTTTGCCACCTAAAAAGGCCGCAACGGCTATTTCGTTTGCAGCATTGACTGTCGTGGTTGCGCCTTGTCCTGCACTACACGCATCAATAGCAAGTTGTAAGTTGGGGTAACGCGCAAAGTCTGGCTTTGTAAACGAAAAATCACAAATATCAGCAAAATTCAGTGGTTTTACACCAGCATCGATTCGTTCTGGGTATGCAAGTGCATGCGCTATTGGTGTACGCATATCAGGGTTACCCATTTGCGCTAAAATAGATCCATCATGGTACTGCACCATTGAATGAATAATACTTTGCGGATGGATCACCACATCTATATCACTGGCATCACAATTAAACAGCCACTTAGCCTCAATAAATTCAAGACCTTTGTTCATCATGGTGGCTGAATCAACCGATATTTTTTGCCCCATAGACCAGTTAGGATGAGCGACGGCTTCGCCCACTGTTACATCTTTTAACGTGTTTATGTCGCGATTTAAAAACGGCCCACCAGAACCAGTAAGCAGTATTTTACTCACACCGTTATCTTGCAGGTTTTTATCGCTTTGTGCATTTTGTAATGAGTGAGGTAAACACTGAAAAATAGCGTTATGTTCGCTATCAATAGGGAGTAATGTGGCTTTATGCTGTTTTACTTTATCTATAAACAACTGACCAGACATCACAAGCGATTCTTTATTGGCAAGTAGTACTTTTTTACCCGCTTCTACAGCACTGAGTGTAGGCAGTAAACCGGCAGCACCAACAATAGCCGACATCACAGTATCCACATCAGGGTGAGCACATAAATCGCTCATAGCTTGCACTGAGTGCATAACTTGAGTTTGGCATGAAGTATTAGTTAAATAATCGCTAAGCGCTTCTGCGCCTGCTTGTGTCGCCATCACTGCATATAGTGGGTTGTGCTCAATACACAGCTCAGCCATTTTTTTAGCATTTTGCCCTGCAGTGAGTGCAAACACATTAAATAAATCTTTATTTCGCGCTACTACATCCAGTGTACTTAACCCAATTGAACCCGTAGCGCCTAAGATAACAAGGTGTTGCTGCTGGCTCATAAACTCAAGGTCCATGCATAACACATTACAAATATGGGGGCTGCAGCCGTTAAGCTATCGATTCTGTCTAAAATACCACCGTGACCAGGTAAACAGCGTCCGCTATCTTTTAAGCCAGCTTCTCGTTTAAACATACTTTCTAGTAAATCACCAACAGCTGAAAACAGGGCT
Organism: uncultured Pseudoalteromonas sp.; assembly: GCF_963922945.1. Classification (GTDB taxonomy): domain Bacteria; phylum Pseudomonadota; class Gammaproteobacteria; order Enterobacterales; family Alteromonadaceae; genus Pseudoalteromonas. Next base: position 29,185 of record NZ_CAWUKC010000035.1, read on the forward strand.
ATAAAAGCAGTCATAAGTGCGTAAATAGGCCAAACTGCAAAATCTACTCCGGTAAAGTGACAAAAAGCTAAAACAAATATAATTGATGCAACCACACCACCGGCTAAGCCCTCAATGGTTTTATTAGGGCTAACTTTAGGCATTAACTTATGCTTACCAAAACTTTTTCCGGTGAAGTAGGCCCCGATGTCAGCACTCCACACGATACCTAATACCACTAAAATCAGTACCGAACCAAAGTGTGTTGATTCTGCGTATTGAGCACTGCGTAAAGTATTGAGCGCCAGCCACAAAGGTATTAAAGTTAACAGCCCAGCAATACCGCGCATGACTAAACCTTCGTTCCACGCTTTTGCCATGGCTGGGTAACGCCAAACTAAATAACTAGCTACAATCCACCACGCAAATGAGAGCGTAAATAAATAATTTGCATCGCCAACTAATTGCCCCTCTTTCCACAAAGCCTCAATAGGCCAGTGTAAATTTAATAGTGCTAGTAAGGCGGCAATTAACGCGACAAATGCGCCGCGTTTTAATTTTGTACATAGTCCCATAAAAGCAGACCACTCCCACGCACCAAGCAATACAATAATAGCGGCAAAATAACTAAACATTGTTAGTGGCGTATAAAAAACCAAGGCTAGCGCTAACGGCGCTAATACAACCGAAGTTAAAATTCGTTGTTTTAACAAAATAATGACCCTTATTCTATTTAGGTTGAGCGAGTAATTGTTTTATTTGTTCGCCCGTACAACCAAAACGTCGCTCTCTGGCAACGTAACACGCGATGGCTTCAGCAAAAGCAGCTTCATTAAAATCAGGCCAAAGCGTATCGGTAAAGTAAAGTTCTGCGTAAGCAGCTTGCCATAGTAAAAAGTTACTAATACGAACATCACCACCAGTACGAATTAATAAATCCAGCTCTGCTTGGTCTGACATGCTCATATGCTGTGCTAAGCGCTCTTCTGTAACATCCTCTGCCTTGAGTTGTCCGTCTGCAACTTGCTGTGCGAGTTGCTTTGCTGCATTTGCCATATCCCATCTACCACCATAATTGGCAGCCACATTTAAATGCAACCCGGTGTTATCTGCTGTTAGCTTATGCGCAGCATCTACTTTGCTACGTAAACTCTCAGAGAATCGTGATAAGTCTCCAATAATGGTCAGTTTTACATTGTTTTTATGAAGCTTTTTAACTTCCTTTGTTAAAACAAACAAAAAAAGCTCCATTAAAGTGTTTACTTCGTCTTCAGGGCGGCGCCAGTTTTCACTACTAAAAGCAAATAGGGTTAATGATTGTATGCCTAATTTAGTACAAAACTGTACAGATTGACGAACTGCATCTACGCCTTTTTTATGCCCGAACACACGAGGTCTATTTCTAGCTTGCGCCCAACGCCCGTTACCATCCATGATGATGGCAACATGTTTAGGTAAACATTGCTGTGAAATTGTATCAGCGTCTAGAACCATAAATATTGAGTATTCCATAAAAAAACGCCGCCTAGTATACCCTAGACGGCGTTTCAAAACTAATATATTTCATAACCCGCATTGAGGTTATAAAGCGGTTTAGATTTCCATCAATTCAGCTTCTTTGGCAGTCAGTTGCGTATCCATCTCTTTGATGAATTTATCTGTCAGCTTTTGAATTGTATCTTCTGCTTGGCGCGCTTCATCTTCAGATATTTCTTTATCTTTTAATAATGATTTTACATCGCCATTTGCATCACGACGGATGTTACGTACAGCTACTCGGCCGCTTTCTACTTCACCACGTACAATTTTGATTAAATCTTTACGGCGTTCCTCTGTAAGCGGAGGAAGAGGTACACGAATCACTGTACCTGCAGACATAGGGTTTAGACCTAAGTCAGACGCCATAATCGCTTTTTCTACTGCTTGCGCTAAAGACTTGTCAAATACACCAATAGCAAGTGTACGAGAGTCTTCGATGGTCACGTTAGCAACTTGGTTAAGCGGCGTGTCTGCACCATAGTACGATACCATGATACCGTCTAAAATTGCTGGGTGAGCACGACCGGTACGGATTTTTGATAGTTGACTACCTAGTGCTGCTACACTTTTTTGCATGCGCTCTTGCGCATCTTTTTGAATATCGTTAATCACGGTTTAATCCTAATTATTTGATTTGTTCAACTGAGGCTTGTGAAGAGATAAGCGTGCCTTCTTCTTCACCCATAATTACGCGTTTTAATGCGCCTGATTTATTCATGTTAAATACGCTCAACGGCATATTATGATCGCGAGCGAGTGTAAACGCCGCTAAATCCATTACTTTTAATTCTTTATCAATAATTTCATTGTAGCTTAAATGACGATAAAGAGTGGCGTCTGGGTTTTTAACCGGGTCATCGCTGAATACACCATCAACTTTAGTGGCTTTAATTACTGTGTCAGCTTCAATTTCAATACCGCGTAAACACGCAGCAGAATCAGTAGTAAAGAACGGGTTGCCCGTACCTGCCGAAAAAATAACGACACGGCCAGATTTTAATAAGCTAATTGCTTCAGCCCAATTATATGCATCACATACACCATTAAGCGGAATTGCCGACATTAAACGACAATTAACAAATGCACGGTGTAGCGCATCACGCATTGCAAGGCCGTTCATTACCGTTGCAAGCATACCCATGTGGTCACCAACTACGCGGTTCATGCCAGCCTCTGCTAGTGAACCGCCACGTAAAAAGTTACCACCACCGATAACTAATCCCACTTCTACGTCAAGTTCTACCAGCTCCTTTATCTCTTGAGCCATACGATCTAGTACTTTAGGGTCGATGCCGAAGCCTTCGTCTCCCATTAAAGCTTCACCACTTAATTTGAGAAGAACACGTCTAAAAATAGGTTTACGATTGATAGTCATAATATTGGGGCCAACTTTTTATTAAATTATGGGTAAAAAATAACCGCGCTTATGATGAACATAAAAGCGCGGTTATTTTAAAGAATTTCTAAGCGTGACGCAAAAGCAAATAGTACTTTAATGGCATCTAATTTCCTTATGCATCACAAATAGTTAATCTTACTCGCCTTTTGCAGCTGCAATTTGAGCAGCAACTTCAGCAGCAAAATCTTCTTCTTTCTTCTCGATACCTGCACCAACTTCCATACGTACAAAGCCAGTAACTGTCGCGTTTTTCTCTTTAAGAATTTCGCCAACAGATTTTTTAGGTTCCATGATGAAAGCTTGACCAGTAAGAGAAACCTCACCAGTAAATTTCTTCATGCGACCAACAACCATTTTCTCAGCGATTTCAGCAGGCTTGCCTTCGTTCATCGCGATGTCGATTTGTACTTGCTTTTCTTTTTCAACAACATCAGCAGGTACGTCATCTGGAGTTAGGTAATCTGGGTTTGAAGCAGCAACGTGCATTGCAACGTGCTTAAGTGTTTCTTCATCAGCAACACCTGCAACAACAACACCAATACGCTCACCGTGACGGTATTCAACTAGTTGTTCACCAGTGATGTACTGAAGACGACGCACATTGATGTTTTCACCAATTTTAGTTACTAGCTCAACACGGTCTTCTTCAAACTTAGCTTGTAAGTCTTCGATAGACGTAGTTTCAGCAATCGCAGAATCTGCAACTTTGTTAGCAAACGCTAAGAAGCTTGCATCTTTAGCTACGAAGTCAGTTTGACAGTTAACTTCTACAAGTACTGCAACACCTTCGCTTTTCTTGATGATGATAGTACCTTCAGCAGCAATGTTACCTGCTTTTTTAGCAGCCTTTGCAGCACCGCTCTTACGCATGTTTTCAATTGCTAACTCAATGTCACCATTAGTTTCGGTTAACGCTTTTTTACAATCCATCATGCCAGCGCCAGTACGCTCGCGTAATTCTTTAACTAGGGCAGTAGTTACAGCCATTAGTAAATCCTCAAATCTGAAATCAGGTATTAGATAAGCGGGTAAACCGCTCTACAAGAATAGCAAGTCTCCACCTTAAAAAGATGAAGACTTGATGACAGCTAATTACTCAGCTTCTACAAAGTCGTCTTTTTCAGCTTGAGCAACGATGTTGCTCTCACGACCTTCATTGATAGCAGCTGCAACAGAGCTAGTGTAAAGGTTGATTGCACGGATAGCATCATCGTTACCAGGTACGATGTAATCAACACCGTCTGGGTTAGAGTTAGTATCAACGATTGCAACAACTGGAATACCTAGGTTGTTTGCTTCACGGATAGCGATGTGCTCGTGGTCAGCATCGATAACGAAGATAGCGTCTGGAAGGCCACCCATGTTTTTGATACCGCCAAGGCTCTTTTCAAGCTTTTCCATTTCACGAGTAAGCATTAACGCTTCTTTCTTAGTTAACTTCTCGAAAGTACCGTCTTGGCTTTGAACTTCAAGGTCTTTAAGACGTTTGATAGACTGACGAACTGTTTTCCAGTTAGTTAACATACCACCTAACCAGCGGTGGTTAACGAAGTACTGGTCGCTTTGTAAAGCAGCTTCTTTAACTGCTTCGCTTGCTGCGCGCTTAGTACCAACGAAAAGAACTTTACCTTTGTTTGCAGCAGCACTTGATAAAAACTTAAGTGCATCGTTGAACATTGGTACAGTTTGCTCAAGGTTGATGATATGTACACGGTTACGAGCGCCGAAGATGAAAGGCTTCATCTTAGGGTTCCAGTAACGTGCTTGGTGACCAAAGTGAACACCAGCTTGAAGCATATCGCGCATTGAAACGTTTGCCATTTTGTAAATCCTCTATGTAGTTTAGGGTTAGGCCTCCACATATCCCATAGCACCAACACCGAAGTATCTAAACTTCAAATGCACCCAAGTGTATGTGACGATACGTGTGTGTGTTAAAATAAAATTGTGTTTGCCTTAAATACAAAAAATCATTTAAGAATTTATTTGTAAAAAGACGGCGCGCTTTATACCATATTAAAATTAAATACTCAACGTCGCGTGCAAAATTTGTGCGACGATAAATGTTAAAAATGCAACTTTGGAGCCTCAATGAGCGCTGTGATCAAGACCCCTGAAGAAATTGAAAAAATGCGTGTAGCCGGGCGTTTAGCGGCTGACGTACTTGAAATGATTGAACCACATGTAGTGCCGGGTGTGACTACTGATGAGCTAAATACAATTTGTCATGATTATATTGTCAATGTGCAAGATGCTATCCCTGCGCCACTTAATTATCACGGTTTTCCTAAGTCGGTATGCACCTCTGTAAACCATGTAATTTGTCACGGTATTCCAAATGACAAACCATTAAAAGATGGCGATAGCGTCAATATTGATGTAACCGTCATTAAAGACGGTTACCACGGTGACACATCTAAAATGTTTCATGTCGGTACGCCTAACATTCAAGGCAAGCGCCTTGCACAAGTAACACAAGAAAGCTTATACCTTGCCATTAAAATGGTTAAACCCGGTGTACGCTTGGGTGATATTGGCGAAGCAATTCAAAAATATGCAGAAAGCTTTAACTACTCTATTGTACGCGAATACTGCGGCCACGGCATTGGTAGCGAGTTTCATGAAGAGCCGCAAGTAATGCACTATGGTAAAGCAGGTACTGGCGAAACACTTAAAGCGGGTATGTGTTTAACAATAGAGCCTATGGTTAACGCTGGTAAACGCCAGTGTAAGCTTTTAAAAGATGAGTGGACCGTTGTAACACGTGACCGTAGCTTGTCTGCACAGTGGGAACACACTTTATTAGTGACTGAAAATGGTGTTGAAATTTTAACGCTGCGATCAGATGATACTATCGACAGGATTATCGAACACTAATAACAAAACCACAGCACTTAATGAACACAGCTTATTAAGTGTGAACGGTTCAATAAGGAGCCAGCCCACGTGGCATTACCCAACAAAGTAAAAAAGTTGCTCAGCGAGGCTGAGCAACTGAGCGATTATCGCGATTGTTCTAGCTATTTTTATAAGTGGTTACATAACCAATTTTCTAAGCAACCAGTTGGTAATTTAATTAATGCCCGGGCTGAATTTATAGACCGCCTGCTGATTAAACTGTTTCATGTTTACGATTTAGCTCACGAGCCTGATCTAGCCCTTATCGCGGTAGGTGGCTACGGCCGTGGCGAATTACACCCCTACTCCGATATTGACTTTTTATTACTTGTCACGCAGCCGCCAAGCGAACAAATATGCGAAAAAATTGGTCAATTTGTTACCATGCTGTGGGATCTGAATTTAGAGATAGGCCACAGTGTCCGAACCATTGAGCAAGCCATAGAACAAAAGCGCGAAGATGTGACCTTTGCCACCAGCTTGCTCGAAAGCCGGCTAATCTTTGGTAACCATATTGAGTTTGAGAAACTCAAAAAACACATTATAGAAACCCCAGTGTGGCGCTCAGGCGAATTTTTTGTGGCCAAAGTGCAAGAGCAAAACTTGCGTCACAAAAAGTGCCACGGTACAGCTTACAACTTAGAGCCAAACATAAAAGAAAACCCTGGGGGCCTGCGTGACCTTCAAACGATTATTTGGGTTGCTAAAAAGCACTTTAGAGCCGAAACCTTGCAAGAGCTAATTAACCACGGCTACCTAACACATGAGGAGTTTCAAGAGCTCTCGGAGTGCCTAGAAAACCTTTGGAATATTCGCTTTGCATTGCATTTAGCCGCTGGGCGCTCAGAAAACCGCTTACTGTTTGACCATCAACCCAACGCCGCAGAAATACTCGGGTTTGGAAGTGATGGTAAAGCCTCGGTTGAGCGTATGATGAAACGCTTATTTAGAATAATGAGCCGCGTACGCGAGCTTAACCAAATGCTGCTATCGTACTTTGAAGAAAGCATTATGCCAGAGAGTAGCGAAGCGCCAGTGGTTGAGCTTGACAAAGATTTTGAGCGCGTTGGGCATCAAATTAGGGTTAAAAACCCATCGGTCTTTTTTAGACGTGATCAACTTTTTGTTTTATTTGAACATATCGCCGATAACCCCGAAATTACCCATATTTATCCAAGTACTATTCGTACCATTAGGCAAGTGCGTAGGCGTTTATTAGGTGACTTACAAGATTATGCCGCATGTCGCGAGGCATTTATGCGCATTGTAAAACACCCTAACGGCATGGGCCGCGCATTCACGCTCATGCACAAACACGGGATGTTGGCCGCGTATTTACCGCAGTGGCGTAATATATTTGGGCAAATGCAATTTGACTTATTCCATGCCTATACAGTAGATGAGCACACCCACAAATTAATCAATAATATTTACCAGTATTTTGATAAATCTAAAGTGAGCGAATTTCCTATTTGTAGTGAAATAGTTACGCGCATGGACAAACCTGAGCTGCTCTATTTAGCAGGTATTTTTCACGATATTGCTAAAGGCCGTGGCGGTGATCACTCTGAGCTTGGTTCGGTTGATGCCATTGCCTTTTCTAAACTGCATGGCTTTCCATCATCAGACGGTAAGCTCATATCGTGGCTCGTTGGTAACCATTTACTTATGTCGGTTACCGCGCAACGTAAAGACATTAATGACCCAAGTGTTATTAAAGACTTTGCCTCACGAGTAAAAACAGAGCGCCAACTCGATTATTTATATTGTTTAACTGTTGCTGATATACGCGCCACCAACGACAATTTATGGAATGATTGGAAAAACACCCTACTACGCGAGCTATACCTGCACACACAACGTGCACTGCGTCTAGGGCTTGAAAACCCAATGGATCAACGCGACCAAATACGCGATAAAAAACATCAAGCCAAACAACGCCTACTTAATTTAGGCTACGCAGAAGAGCAAATTGACTTAATTTGGAGTCGCTTTAAAGCCAATTATTTTACTGCCTTTAGCGAGCAGCAAATATCATGGCAAAGCGAGCATTTACTTAAGTGTACAGATTTGAGCGCACCGAGCGTCATAGTGTCTGATAAAGCAATGCACGGTGGCACGCAAGTATTTGCGTACAGCCCATATTCAGGCCCCCTATTTGCCCGCTTAGTAAGCGTAATTGGCTCTAAAAAAGCGCAAATACAGCATGCACAGGTGCTTACAACTAAAGATGGCTACGCCCTATTTAACTTTGTTATACTTGAAGTGAGCGGCGACCCTATTGCAAGTAGTCGCGCACAATCAATTAAACGCGGTCTTGAGCAAGCACTCAACGAACCGCGTAAAAAAATACGCTTTAAAAAGAATCGTTCGCAACGATTTAAAGATTTTAATATTAAACCTAAAATTGTGCTGCGTCCTCACGCACGTAAAGATCGCAGCCTAATAGAAATTCAAGCTGTTGATATACCTGGTTTACTAACCAAAATTGCCGAAGTTTTCCAAGCGCATTTATTACACATTCACGCTGCCCGTATTACCACGGTAGGTGAACGTGCAGAGGATTTCTTTGTCGTATCAAATAACGAATATCAAGCGCTGACTGATGAAGAGCAAGCAAAAATTCATCAGGCATTACGTAAAAAATTCAACGCCGAAACAGAATAAGGACACACCATGTCAGACTTAAAAACCATGATCGAAAACGCCTGGGATAACCGTGATAGCATTAGCCCAAGCAGTGTATCAAGCGATGTTAAACAAGCGATTATTGACGCACTAGAGCTACTTGATAGCGGCGCTGCCCGTGTTGCAGAGAAGATATCAGGCGAATGGGTTGTTCACCAATGGCTTAAAAAAGCCGTATTACTATCGTTTCGTATTCGCGACAACCAACCAATGAACGACGGCGTAAACCAATTTTACGACAAAGTCCCGCTTAAATTTAGCGACTACACGCCAGAGCAATTTCAGCAAGGCGGCATGCGCGTAGTACCCAATGCGGTAGCCCGTAAAGGCAGCTTTGTAGGTAAAAACGTTGTACTTATGCCATCGTACGTAAACATTGGCGCATTTGTAGATGAAGGCACCATGGTAGATACATGGGCAACTGTTGGTTCATGCGCACAAATTGGTAAAAACGTACACTTATCGGGCGGCGTAGGCATAGGTGGCGTTTTAGAGCCGCTTCAAGCTAACCCAACCATCATTGAAGACAACTGTTTTATTGGCGCACGCTCTGAAATTGTTGAAGGCGTCGTAGTAGAAGAAGGTGCTGTAATTTCAATGGGTGTTTACATTAGCCAAAGCACCCGTATTTACGACCGCGAAACTGGTGAAATTCACTACGGCCGCGTACCAGCAGGCGCTGTAGTTGTGCCAGGCGCACTACCATCAAAAGATGGCACGCACAGCCTATACGCTGCAATCATTGTGAAAAAAGTAGATCAACAAACACGCGAAAAAGTAGGCATAAATGCCCTACTACGCTCGATTGATGATTAAAATAAGCTGTAAGCTGTAAGCTTTTAGTTGATTTGTGTCAAACGTAGGTTGGGTTGAGTGAAGCGAAACCCAACAACACATTAAAGCTTATTGCTTTAGCTAAACTTTAATTGTATATAGAAAGCTCTAGATCTTTGGTTTAGAGCTTTTTTTAATGTTCCTGTTATTTATAATTCTGTGAGTTTACAAACTGATTCAATTTCAAAATATCACTTTTTAACAATTCAATCTCGCTTGTAACATTATGCTGTGAATCGCTAGCAAACTGAATTTCTAATTTTTTTAATAAACTAAACATAAAATTAGTCAACGTCTCTAATTCATCTGTTATAAAAGCTATTTTAGGAGTTTTAACTCTATATAACTCACTTAATAGCATATTTATTTTGCAAAGGTTCCTTTTAAGCTCACCTAAATTCTTAACTAGCCCTTCTACATATAATACTTGAAAAGATCCTTCCTTAAGGCTCAAGCTTTCTAACCCATTGCGATGTATATCAAATAGGGTTAAGTGTTGCTCTACAAATTCAATATTTCTTTTCGAGATATTGCTGCTCATTACAGGTTGACCTTTTAAAGCTTCAATTTCTTCAATAACTTGATCTATTCTCTTTGTAAGTTGTAGTGGTCAACTAATTTTGGCCACAGTTTTAGAATCTTGGTATCTAACCTCA
>NZ_CAWUKC010000036.1:0-36244 GCF_963922945.1 uncultured Pseudoalteromonas sp.
ATTGCCGGCATGAGCGTAAATCTTGCGCCAAGTAATGGCTTAGTTTTGTCAATGAGTGGCTTTACTGATAAGCAAGATGTACTTTTAAAACAAGCACTAAGTGGTTTAAAAACAGGTGAAACTAAACAAGCATTTAATCAAGCAATTGATCGTTATAAACGTGGCTTGCTAAACCAGCAAAAGCAATTTCCATATGCTCAAGCATTTGGTGCCTATTCTAAACTTACTCGCACAGGCAGTTTTGATACACAAGCACTTATAAAAGCGGCAGAATCGCTAAGTGTTGACGATTTAAATAAGTTAAAAGCGGCCACATTTGCCAGTAACGATTTACGTGTATTTAGCTTTGGAAATTATAACCAGCAAGATATAGAGTCGATTGCAGATGAATTAAGTGCTACGTTGCCAAGCAATCATACTTCGAGTGAGTTTGCGCGTAGTAAAGCGTGGTTACCTCAGCCAGGAGAAACACGGGTACTTCAAAAAGACATTGATGTAGCAGACGTTGCCGTGGTTGACATGGTGGTTCATCCAGTACCGGGATATAAGCAAAAAGCACAAGCAGCAGTGCTACAAAGTCACTTTAGAACCGTTGCATTTGATAAAATGCGCACCGAAGAGCAGCTCGCATACGCTGTAGGTGCATTGGCTCGCCCAATAGAGGATTACTCAGCTATTGGCTTGTTTATTCAAACACCGGTTAAAGGGCCAAAAGAGATACAAGCACGCTTTGATCAATTTAAAAAAGAGTATGCGGTAGAGCTTGATAACATGAGCACAGATACATTTGAGCAGCTTAAAAACGCGACGCTTGTATCATTAAAAGAGCAGCCTAAAAACTTAAGTGATGAGATGGGACCACTTATTACTGATTGGTATCGTGAAAACTTTGACTTTAACTCTAGAGAAAAACTAATTGATGAAGTTGAAAAAGTAACGCTTGAAGATATTAGGCAGTACTATAAGCAAACCATGCTTAACCCAGACGCTGCGCGCTTAAATGTACAGCTACGTGGCACTAAATTTACTGACAGTGAGTTTGCTGATTTGCCAAATCAAACCAAAATTAACTCGCTTGAAGCCTATTACAAAGATATTAGCTTACAAAAATAAGTGTTATTTTCCTCACTTTAGCTAAGTGATATCAAAAACGAATACTAAACCCCGATGTCGTGTTACATTGGGGTTTTTTATATCTATTTTATATGGTTTTTACAGTCGTGCTTGCTCTATCGCTTTAGCAACATCTAAATTTATGTTTAGCCACGTTTGCTCAAGTGTAGCAACCAAGCCATCGTAACCATCGTTTTGTATCGGGACTAAATGCGCAAAATTATGGATACTGATAAGTCGACGGCCAGTTTCTGGATGGGTGTAATACAAGCGCCACAGGCCTGAAATATCAGCATTGCCTTGAGTGTCGCCATTAAAGTGGTGAACTTCATATTCAAGCTCGTAAAATATTTGTTGGTCAAGCTCAGTGATAACCGGTAAGCCTTTTATTACCATCCAGTTTGGCATTGCATTAAAAAGAGTTTGCTGTGCTGTGGCGGTCAGCATAACATCGGGTGATTCACCCCATAGGTTGTAGTTCGCAGCGTGAATTTGATTATTATCAATCTTCATTGCGATGCCCAAGTTATTTAATGCACCTCTTAGTACAACGGTCTGAACTCTAAGCTGAGCGTCTGTCTCTTTTATATGGCGAGATGATGAAGCAATAGGTTGCTCAAACTGATAATATTGCGTGGTCGTTTGTATTGATGCACTGCACCCACCTAGGGTAAATAACACCGTTATGGCTAAAAGTAAGTGTTTCATTTATTGCTTCCTTGGTTGTGGATCAGCGGGGAGCGCTTTATCAAATATAAACATATTTGGTTGCTCATTTAAGCCACGTGTTAGAGGCTGAATTTCTTCACTTAAGCGTTTAAATTCTAACAAGGTTTGTTGTAGCTGATGATGAAACTCAGAGCCTGCTTGATAGCTTGCCATTGTTTTATCAAATTGGCGCATGGTAACCTCAAATTGCTCCATACTTTTGGTCATTTTTTCAAAATTACGATTAAAGTCTGCAGGTAAATTTTGGGTCTCTTTTTGGTTTAATAACGCGCGCATTTCGTTAGCAAGTAATTGATAATCGCTAAATGTAGCTTGCATTTGCGCAAGACTATCTTCAATTTTTAAATCATTGACCTTGTTAAGTACGTCCGATACCTGATCGGCAAGGACCGTAATACCGCTTGAAATACTTGGAAATACATCATACTGGGCCAACTTTGCTAAATGCGCTTTTGGTGCGTCGGGGTATATATCAAAATCAACATACACTGCGCCAGTTAACAAGTTGCCAGTTTTTAAAGAAGCACGCATACCATTTTTTATCCAGCCTGTGAGGCTACTTTGCCAAAACTCTTTGGCTGATGCACTGTCATGATAAAGGCGACCATATTCAATTTTAATAAGCACAGGTACAGCCGTGTTGTGGTTTTTAAAATGTGCGGGTTTACCGTTTATAATAACATTTGCTGGTGCTTCAACCACGGTGCCAATTCGCGTGCCACGATATTCTACTGGCGCGCCTGCTCTTAGACCGCGTATTGATTGTTCAAAATCAATAATATAATAATCAAAGTCGTAAAAGCGTTCTTCCAGCGCCTCTTTATAGCTTTGACTTAGTGAAAAATTATGGCCATCTTGTGCTAAGTCGCCAGGGGTTTGTTGATCAGGTAAGCCTACCGAAATGCCGCCTTTTAAGAGTTTGCTCAACGAGCCTGTGTTTATATTAATTCCATCGGCAGATAAGTCTATTTCAATGCCGGCATTAACCCAAAAAATTGAATTTAAAGTAATTAGGTTTTGATATGGCTCGTTAATAAAAATCCCATACTTCATTGCTTGGTTTTTCCAGTCAAACGTAGCGGTTTCTATTTGGCCTATTTTATAATTTTTATAAAATATACCGGTGCTTACCTCGAGCACTTCAGCGTTGTAACTGAGTAATTGAAACCGCCCACCCTTAACATCTTTACCTATAAGAGCAGGCTCATCTTGTAGAACAAAACGTTCTTTTAGCTTTTTACTCTCTCCGGGTGAAAACTCTAAATAGACACCCGACAAGAGCGTGCTCATACCACTTATACCTGTTTCATCTATTCGCGGTTTTACAACCCAAATTTTGGCATCTTCGGTAAGCAATTCGTTGTAGTTTTTATCTATTTGTGCGCGAACGATTACGCTATCTTGAGAGTCAGAAAGGCGTATAGCGTCGATTTGACCTATTTTAACGCTTCGCACTTTTATTTCTGTTTTCCCTGCAACAATGCCTTCTGCGTGTGGCATTTTTATATAAATAGTTGGGCCTATGTTTGCTTGGTATTGATACAACATCCATATACCAACGAATAAGGCTATTAATGGAATTATCCAAATAGCTGAAATTTTTGGTTTTGTAGTTACATTAGCCGTTTCGGTCATGCTTTATTCTCTGAATGTTTGTTTTTTGGTGTATCCCACAATAGGCGTGGATCAAATGCATGGGCTGCCATCATTTGGCATATTACCATAACTGTAAAAAATACAATGCCAAGTCCTGGTGTAATTGACATTAAGTTGCCAAGTTGTACTAAGGCGACGAGTATAGCAACAACAAATACATCTATCATTGACCATTTGCCAATAAATTCAGTAAGTTGATATATTTTAGTGTATCCCTTAGTGTGTTTGTTAGCAGGTTTGGCCACCATAATACATAAAAAACTAAGCACGAGGGCTTTGGCAAGTGGTACCACTACACTTGCTAAAAATATAATGATGGCAATGGGGTATGAGCCACTTTTCCAAAGTGTTAGTACACCACCAATTAAGGTTGAAGGGGATTCATCACCTAGGCTGGTTGTATGCATTATTGGTAATAGGTTTGCAGGGATATAACAAAGCACAGAAGTAACTAACCAGGCCGCTGCCTTTTGTACACTATTAGGATTTCTTATATGAGTTTTAGTATGACAGCGTGGGCAAACAGTGCTTTTACACAACTGGTGACAAACGTGACACGCTTTTATATTTTGATCAATGGCGCGTTTAGCATGAGAAGTGTCCTCAAGTATTGCTGCCGGTTTAATTTGTGCCCATAAGCGCGGCTTATTTAAATGGGTAAGTGCACCGATGTATAAAATAACAAAACCTATATAGGCCCAAAAACTCACACCAAAACTAATATCGGCAAGCGACATAATTTTAACCATGCTGACCAGTACACCAATTAAAAATATTTCCGACATGATCCACGGCTCAAGGGCTAAGGTAAACTTGAGTAATCGCCTTGCTATACCTTCTGGCAATGTTTGCAGTAGACCAAGGTGTAAAGGGATCAGAATGATCAGTAAGCTCATTGGCAATGCAATTATGCTTAAGTCTATAAATAAGCCCAGTAATTCACTATCGTAATTAAATAAAATCCGCGCCGCATCGGGCAGGGTGATAGTTTGTGTAAGGCCACTACTACTAAATGAAATAAACGGGTAAAACATGCTACTGAGTAACATCAACAATGAACCAATACTAAGCGCAACTATTTTACTGTCGTTGTTGACATCACATTCAGACAACTTGTGGTGACAATGTGGGCACGTTGCTATTTGTTTATCGGCTATTGCGGGTACATGAATTAGTAGGTCGCAACATGGGCAAATTGTTTGCAAGTTTAAACCATTAAAGAGGAATATTTACGCAATTTTGCTATATTTAAGCCATTAATACAACGCGATTCACTGTGCAGCGCTGTAATATTGTGTCGAGGATAAATGTGAACCCTTTCGTAATGTGTGTTATTGGCTGTTTCTTCATGAGTCATTTAGTTGTAGCTGAGCAACAAAAACAGCCAATCGTCATTGCCGCTAGTGCAACGATACCGCCATACGTTATAAAAAAGACAAATTCGGGTTTACAGCTTACGCTTATTAGGGCTGCTCTGCTTGAGCAAGGGTTAGATGATATTAAGGTTATTTACATGTCTAACAAACGGGCTGAACAGCAGTTACACAGTGGCGGTGTTGACATACTACTTAACTATGCAGGCGAGCGCAGAGCAGGAATTTTTTCTAGTGAGCCTGTGTTGAGTTATCAAAATGTGGCGGTATCGCTGAGAAAACGCCAATTTAAAATTGAGGCGATAAAACATTTAAATAATAAAAGTGTATTAGGTTTTCAAAACGCGACTGCCTATTTACCCACTGCGTTTGCAAAGGCAGTCTCTACGTTCTCAAGTTATGGGGAAGTGGTTAATCAACGCGCGCAGATCGATAGATTAATGAAAGAGTGGGTTGATGTAATTGTACTCGATAAGCGTATATTTCATTATTACAATCATGCTTATTCACACTCATTGCCTGTTAATATTCACACTATTTTTCCAAAAGCACCACGGCCGGCTTATTTTAACGACCGGGCGCTTCAAAAAATATTCGATGAAGGCCTGTTAGCGATAAAAGCTAATGGTAGGTATCAACATATTGTGAGCGATTATAAACAGCTTAATTAAACGGTGTTTAATCAAACACCGCCACAGTTTGACGTGTCAGTGCTATCAGTTCGCCTGATTGCGACCAAATACAACCATCTTCTAATCCGTAGCCACCTTTTGCATGATGAGTAATTGCTTCAAAGCCTAACCATTCACCCGGGGTAAGCGTTGGCTCTTGCACAAATTCTAAATACCACGACATGCTACTTGCAGGCGCAGGCTGTTTAAACATTTGTAGTAGCGTAGGGGGCCATGCATCGGTAAGGGCTATTATATGTGCTTCGGTTATTGCCTCTGGGGTATGTTTAAAGCGCATCCAGCCACCCAAATGCGAAGAATCTGCAGCGCTAAAAGGCATAGCACCTTGTTGTGGGCATAAGTCAACATGCTGAAAAAACTCAGGCATTTGCCCTTGTATAAATGGGAGTGTATGGCGTGGGTCTACAGGCTTTAATCCCATTTTTTTACTAACCAGTACGTTAACACCTGATTGCCTATCAATCGCGAAGCACGCTTGGACAATAACACACACTTGCTCACTCTGAATAACTTTAGCTAATACCTGAGTACTGCTTTTACCTTGACGCAAAACTTCAACAGATAACGAAAAAGGCGTGTCGGCAAGCAAAGGGCCAACAAAATTAGTGCTTAAAGAAAGTAATCGTCGACTTGGGTCAATGTGTTTTTTTATTGCTTGATAAAGTAGTGCAGCAGAGAGGCCACCAAAGGCGGTTCTTCCTTGGCACCAATTAGCAGGAAACTCCATTGTATGGCTGTTATTGGCAAGTGAAGCCGAAGAAGAGCTTGAAATAGCCTCAGCGTGTTTTAATAAGTCATCAAAATGCATCGTGATTATCCTTGAAATTATCATTATTAGTCATATATAACACATATCAACTGGTCAGACTAGTTGAGTTGGAGGGGTGTATTTGGCGCAAAAAACATCAAACCCTACTTTTATTAAGGTTTTTTGTTAAATAAATTACAAAAAATGAATTTTTTTTCATTTTTACAGTTGAATTCACTTTGTGGCATCCCTATTTACTAGTCATCGAACGTATTAACGAATTTGAAGTTGGAGAAGATTCATGGGTAAAATTATTGGAATCGATTTAGGTACTACAAACTCTTGTGTTGCAGTACTTGATGGTGATAAAGCACGTGTTATTGAAAATGCGGAAGGCGATCGCACAACCCCGTCTATTATTGCTTACACGCAAGACGGCGAGACTCTAGTAGGTCAACCTGCTAAGCGTCAAGCGGTTACTAACCCAACTAACACGTTATTTGCAATTAAGCGTTTAATTGGTCGTCGTTTTGAAGACGAAGAAGTACAACGTGATATCGGTATTATGCCGTTCAAAATCATCAAAGCTGATAACGGCGATGCATGGGTTGAAGCGGGCGGTGAAAAACGCGCTGCACCACAAATTTCTGCAGAAGTACTTAAAAAAATGAAGAAAACGGCAGAAGACTTCTTAGGTGAAGAAGTAACTGAAGCTGTAATCACAGTACCTGCATACTTTAACGATTCACAACGTCAAGCAACAAAAGATGCTGGTCGTATTGCGGGTCTTGAAGTTAAACGTATCATCAATGAGCCAACAGCTGCTGCTCTTGCTTACGGCATGGACAAAAACAAAGGTGAAAACGTTGTTGCAGTATACGACTTAGGTGGTGGTACTTTCGATTTATCAATCATTGAAATTGATGAAGTTGAAGGCGAGCACACATTTGAAGTACTTGCTACAAACGGTGACACTCACTTAGGTGGTGAAGATTTCGATAACCGCGTAATCAACTACTTAGTAGCTGAGTTCAAGAAAGACCAAGGTATCGATTTACAAAACGATCCGCTTGCTATGCAACGTGTTAAAGAAGCGGCTGAAAAAGCGAAAATCGAACTATCATCTGCACAATCTACAGAAGTTAACCTTCCGTACGTAACTGCCGATGCTACAGGTCCTAAGCACATGAACGTGAAACTTACGCGTGCTAAACTTGAGTCATTAGTAGAAGACTTAGTAACTAAGTCAATTGAGCCACTTAAACGTGCACTAGCGGATGCTGATTTATCTGTAAATGATATTAACGATATCATTTTAGTAGGTGGTCAAACACGTATGCCACTAGTACAAAAAACTGTTGCTGAGTTCTTTGGTAAAGAGCCGCGTAAAGATGTTAACCCAGATGAAGCGGTAGCAGTAGGCGCGGCGATTCAAGGTGGTGTATTAGCAGGTGACGTTAAAGACGTACTACTATTAGACGTGTCTCCATTATCGCTAGGTATTGAGACAATGGGTTCTGTAATGACACCGCTAATTGAGAAAAATACAACGATTCCAACGAAGAAATCGCAAACTTTCTCTACAGCAGAAGATAACCAATCTGCAGTAACGATTCACGTTCTACAAGGTGAGCGTAAACGTGCTAGCGACAATAAATCTCTAGGTCAATTTAACCTAGAAGGTATTCGTCCAGCACAACGTGGTACACCACAAATCGAAGTAACTTTTGATGTAGACGCGGATGGTATCTTACATGTATCAGCGAAAGATAAAGATACAGGTAAAGAGCAAAAAATCACGATTCAAGCATCTTCAGGCTTAAGCGATGAAGAAGTAGAGAAAATGGTTCGTGATGCAGAAGCTAATGCTGAAGAAGATAAAAAGTTTGAAGAGCTAGTAGCTACTCGTAACCAAGCTGATGCTATGGTACACGGCACTCGTAAGCAAATTGAAGAAGCTGGCGATGCATTACCAAGCGAAGACAAAGAAGCAATTGAAGCTGCAGTGGTAGAGCTTGAAACGGCTATTAAGAGCGATGATAAAGCTGAAATTGAAGCTAAAACTCAAGCGCTTGCTGAAAAGTCTCAAAAGCTAATGGAAATCGCTCAAGCTAAAGCGCAACAAGGTGGCGCAGAGGCAGGCGAGCAACCACAGCAGTCTGCTAAGCAAGACGACGATGTAGTTGATGCTGAGTTTGAAGAAGTAAAAGACGACAAGTAATTGTCAGCTAAGCTTCTAACTAGCCTAAACAACATGATTTGTTCACGTTTTTAGGGTAGGATGAACTTTTGAGGCGCGCAGGCTACAGCTTGTCGCGCCTTTTGTATGTATTTAAGGTTTAAATTTTTCATGGTAAATCGATGTGATTTATCGGTTTATCCCGCAGCCTAGCTGCAACAAGTAAAGAGTAGTGTGATAGATATGTCAAAACGCGATTATTACGAAGTTCTCGGCGTTAGCAAAGATGCGAGCGAGAGAGACATAAAAAAAGCGTATAAACGCTTAGCGATGAAATATCACCCAGATCGTACCGCCGGTGATAAAGATCTCGAGAATAAATTTAAAGAAGTAAAAGATGCTTACGAGGTTTTAACCGACGATCAAAAACGTCAAATGTATGACCAATACGGCCATGCTGCCTTTGAACAAGGCGGTGGCGCTGGTCACGGCGGCTTTGGCGGTGGTCAAGGCGATTTTGGTGATATTTTTGGTGATGTATTCGGTGATATCTTCGGTGGTGGCGGTGGCCGTCGTCAATCGCGCCAGCAACGTGGATCTGATTTACGTTACAACATGGACCTAAGCTTAGAAGAAGCGGTTCGCGGCAAAGAAGTTGAGATTAAAGTACCTACATGGGTTAGCTGTAAGCCGTGTGATGGTAGTGGGGCAAAGGCAGGCTCTAAGCCAAAAACATGTACTACCTGTCATGGTGCAGGGCAAGTACAAATGCGCCAAGGCTTTTTTGCTGTTCAACAAACGTGTCCAACGTGTCAGGGTCAGGGTCAGATTATTTCAGACCCATGTGATAAGTGTCATGGGCAAGGACGTGTTGAGAAAACGAAAACGTTGTCAGTTAAAATACCGGCTGGTGTCGATACAGGTGACCGAATTCGCTTAAGTGGTGAAGGTGAAGCCGGTATGCACGGTGCGCCAGCTGGCGACTTATACGTGCAAGTATCGGTGCGCGAACACCCAATTTTTGTGCGCGATGGCAATAACTTGTACTGTGAAGTGCCAATTAGCTTTACTACGGCTGGACTTGGTGGCGAAATTGAAGTGCCTACACTTGATGGCCGTGCCAAACTTAAAATACCGTCTGAAACACAAACGGGCAAAATGTTCCGTATGCGTGGCAAAGGTGTTAAATCGGTACGTAGTGGTGCTCAAGGTGACTTAATTTGTAAAGTCGTGATCGAAACGCCAGTTAACCTAAACGAGCGTCAACGTGAACTACTCAAAGAGTTAGACGAGAGCATGGGTAAAGACAGCTCAAAAAACCGTCCAAAAGAGCAAGGCTTTTTTGATGGTGTTAAAAAGTTCTTTGACGATTTAACTAAGTAATTAGTTATCGTTAAAGCTAAAAAAACGGTGCTTTTTGCACCGTTTTTTGTGTCCAAAATTTATGTGATTTGTTCCAACCAACTAAACCACTGATCTACTTCGTTGCCTTGAGCAATTGACCCTCTGCAGCTTTAACCGCTCTTTCTATACAGTCGTCAATGAAATGCCTTAATGTATTTGCGATTAAGTTATTCTTCAAAATGATTAATCCTTATTGTAGATTAATAATGCGCTTAAAATAATGTGACTTAATAGTATGACTCCTGCAATAGAATTACTGAAAAAACAAAAAGTGCCTCACGATGTACTTAGTTATCAACATGATACGAGTACAACAGGTTATGGCCAAGAAGCCGTTGAAAAATTAAACCTTGCGCGTGAACAGGTATTTAAAACGATCGTGCTCGAAACCAGTGAAGGGCAGTTAATTGTGGCCGTGACACCTGTATCGCAGCAAGTTAATTTAAAGCAATTAGCCAAACTGTGTAGTTCTAAAAAAATCGTAATGGCAAATGCGTTAAAGGTGCAAGCCGCTACGGGCTATATTTTAGGAGGAGTGAGCCCGCTTGGGCAAAAAAAACGCCTAACCACCTTTATTCATTCAAGTGCTAGGGCATTTAACACAGTGTATGTAAGTGCAGGTAGGCGAGGGCTTGAAGTAGCGCTTTCGCCAACCGATTTAAAAGTACAAACACGTGCCACCTATGGCGATTTTTAAATACCTAAAGCGGTTCTTTAAGTTGTAAATTATTCAAGGTGATAATTTGCTGCTTAAGATATTTTTAACTACAGTCAAAATACCCTTGTACTCTATGCATTATGGCAGTATGTATGAATTTTACTGATGTTAATTTTTTTGCCGTGCTTGTAGCGTCACTTTCCTCTTTTATGCTCGGTGGTATTTGGTTTTCAAACGCACTTTTTAAAAACGCTTGGTTGGAGAGTACAGGGCTTACGGATCTTGATTTACAAAGCGCTAAACCAGTATTAATTTTTGGTGGAAGTATGCTACTTACTTTTTTGTCTGCCGTGGTGCTGTCATTATTTTTAGGTAAAGAGGCCGGCATGGGGGAAGGCGCGTTTACAGGCTTTGCCATCGGCTTGTTTTGGGTTGGAAGCTCATTTGGGCTCAGTTATATTTATGAACAACGGCCTATTAAATTATTCGCAATTAATGCAGGGTATTACACATTACAATTTACATTAATGGGTTTTATTATAGGTGTATGGCCCTGAGAAAGTTAAATAAGGCGCAACTTTTAGTGCTAAAACATAATAAAGATAACTATGAAAATATTAGTCGTTGATGATATGCCACTTATGCGCCACGTATTAATTAATATGTTAAGGCAGCTTGATTACAAAAATGTTGTGGAGGCAACTGACGGCCAGCAGGCGTTAAAAATACTGCGTCAGCAAAAATTTGATTTAGTAATAACCGACCTTCATATGCCTAAAGTAGACGGTGTAGACTTGCTCGATAACATACGTCACGACCAAGCCTTAGTTGATTTACCTGTTATTATGGTCACGTGCGAAGATAACGCTGATACAGTAAAACAAGTTATTAAAGCAAAAGTGTCGGGGTTTATTATTAAACCATTTAATATGAATGTGTTATCAGCGCAATTAAACCGCCTATTTTTTAGAGATTAGCGAAAAACTTTTATGGCGTTTTATTACCGCAGCTACTATTTAATCCACTGTGTTTTTCCTCACCGCTCATTAGGCAGTTAGCCTAGTGTCTATAACTTTTTATTTATTAACTGCTAAAATGCCTGTTTTGCGTCTACGTAGGTATGTTAAGGAGTGTATGGCTAAACCAAATAAAAAAGGACCCACTAAAACCGTCGATATTTTTTGCTCTGCTTGCAAAGCAGCCCTGTTTAAATATAGAAAAGGTGGCAAAGGCGCTTTAGTAAAGTGTTTTATAGAACGAATAGTCCAAGACTACACAACTGCGCCGTGTATATGCCCCAAATGCGAGCGTCCATTTGCCCGCCCAGCAATTATTCGCGGCACGCCAGCCTATAAAATAATTGGCGGTAAAGTTACCTTTAAATAACCCCGATTCAGAGTAAACATTTACAGCTGCTCTTTAATTTTTTTTGACGTATTACAAGCGGACATTTGACCTTGTACCCTTAATTTAGGCTGATATAATCGCGCAGTTTTGCTGTTTCAATGATTGAAAAACACCCTCCCCATGGATAGGGCCAGTTAGTTGGGTTTTTTTAAAGCAAAGGATAGACGTGTGATAGCACTCTTATTTGATATAGTCGGTATGGCGGGCACTTTCTTAGTTGTTGGTGCATTTTTTTTATTACAACTTAATAAAGCATCTCCAACGGGATTACTGTATAACACGATGAACTTAACAGGGGCAATTTTACTGTTAATTAGTCTATGTTATAACTTTAACCTAGCGAGCTTTGTAATCGAGATCTTCTGGATTGCCGCTTCACTCATTGGGTTGTACAAGTATGTTGTTAACAAACCTAAATTAACAACAAACGCGTAATTTTAGTAACGCGAATACTGCTTACTGTTGCGGGTCAGCTCAGACTTGCAGCAGTTTATAAGTAAATTAAAATTTATTGCATTTGTTAACACAAAGTTTCTGTTGTTAGCGCTCATAACCCGTTAAACTAGCGCCCTTAAATTTTGTAGCTATTTTGTTGTGAGCTAGGGCATGTTCTCCTTTTCTAAAAAACTTCTTCTAATTTTTGTCGTAATGTTAGTGCTTATGGCGGTCGTGTTTTGTTATGGTCGAACGCATTATTACACTCAGGCTGAGCAAAAAGCAGCCCAGCAAGCAACTCAATTAAAACATTATATTGATGCAGAGCTTGCTCGTTTTTCAAAAATTCCTCAGCTTCTTACCTATAATAATGAAATTATTGACTTTTTAGGTGCGCAGCAAAGTATAGAAATAAAGATTAATAATTATTTAGCTGATATACAACAAGCCAGTGGTGCCTCAGATATTTATATTCTTAATGAACAAGGTGCTGTGGTTGCCAGTAGCAACTGGCAAGCTGACCATACTTTTTTAGGCAATGATCTGTCGTTTAGACCCTATTTTAAACGCGCGTTTGCAGGTGAAAAAGTGGCCTACTTTGCCGTGGGTACGAGTAAAAAAGAGCGGGGGATCTATTTTTCACAAGCAATTTATAGTAGCAATCAAGCAATTGGGGTGGTTGTTTTAAAAGTCAGTGTAAACAAATTTGAAAGTGACCGTGAGCTATTAAATACCGACAAAGGCAGCCACTTTTACGTGCAGTTAGAAGATAGCGTGATTGCAATTTCTGATATGCCAAACTGGCGACTAAATACATTTGCTATCCTGGATATAACTCATCGCAGAGAGATCGCTCAGCGTCGAGCATATTTAGACTATCAACCAGAGCTGATTGATCACTCAACTTATTCGTCGCAAAAACTATTGTTTACTACTATTGATGATCATAGCTATTTATCAGTCGATCAGAAGTTACGCTTTTTGAATGCATCGGTTACTGTGTTGGTCAACGTATCTAACGCCAATATTGCCCAGCTGCCAGCTCTTTTTGGCTTTGTGGTCATTTATGCGCTTGTTCTTGCTCTTGGGTATGTGCTTTTAAGGCGCTTTGCTGGCGTCAAAAAGCTGGTGTATTCGCATCATAATGTTAATGATGAGCTAAATACACTTACCCATACCTTCAAAGCTCAGCAGCATACGCTTGTACAATCAACTAAGCTTGCAACAATTGGTCAGCTTAGTATAGGCTTTAACCACGAAATTAATCATCCGCTTAATACGATTAATACCTATCTAGCAAGCGCTAAACGATTGCTTGCAAAAGGCAAATTTGAATCCCTGAACGAAAATTTACAGTTTATTGAAGCTTTAGTAGCAAGAGTGCATAAAATAGTTGCACAGCTAAATTATTTTTCTGATTCTGCAAAAGCGATTATTAGCGAAGTGTCATTAAATGATTCAATAGCCAAAGCACTAGATATTAATAAAAACCAGCTAAAGCAGGACAATATAAGTGTTTTACCGCCTAAAATAGACAGCCAACTAAACGTTTTAGCAGATAAAGCGGCACTTGAAGAAGTGTTAGTCAACTTAATATCGAATGCTAGCCAAGCAATGCAAGGGTGTATTACTCGCGAGCTGAGTATTGGTGCCAATTACCTAAATAATAGTGTGCAATTGTGTATTGAAGATACCGGACCAGGTATTGAAGTGCACGATTTAGACACTATTTTTGAGCCTTTTTACAGTACTAAATCGGTTGATGGGCTAGGGCTTGGCTTGTGTATTTCTAAGCAAATTATTAGCGCGCTTAATGGCACGCTAAGCGCACAGAACCGCGAGCAAGGCGGCGCTAAATTTATTATAACGCTACCTTGTGAGCCGCTAACGAGCTAAATAAAAGCGTTTTAAGGGCAAAATTATTGAGCCAGCAGCGGTTAATTGTGGCTATTTGTTCCTATTAAAACAGTGATTTTTAGATAGTTAGTGTTATTGCTCGAAAATCAGAACGGCGTTATAGTCGTAGCAAAACGATTTTCGAGTAGCACCTTTGGATACTGATAGCGAACACACACAGTCACTTAGCGATACGTATAATGAGCTGCAAAGCTACTTTTTGGCTGAGCCTTATTTGCCGATAAACAAGCGTATAGCGTTGTTAAAAACCTTACATAAACGAATTGTGAGCCACGAGCAAGCACTTATAGATGCTGCCTCTAAAGACTTTGGTTACAGAACTTCATTCGACACTTTACTTGGCGATATTCTGCCAACGGTTCAGGGCTTAGCGCACATAATTAAAAAATTGCCTAAATGGGCAAAGCCCAGTAAGCGCTCAACGAGCTTAAGTTTGTGGCCATCAAAAGTGAGTGTAAGTTACCAGCCACTGGGTGTAGTTGGTGTGATTGCACCATGGAATTATCCCATACAATTGGCTTTAGTGCCTGTTATTACTGCCATTGCTGCGGGTAATAGGGTTATGCTTAAGCTCAGCGAATTTACCCCACATACCAACGTAGTGATTGAAAAAATATTTGCAGACGAGCTACAAACGCACTGTAAAATTGTACTGGGTGAAAGTGATGTAGCGAGTGAGTTTTCTAAACTGCCATTTGCACATTTGCTGTTCACTGGCTCAACGTCAGTGGGCAAGCTGGTTATGAAAGCGGCCAGTGAAAATTTAACCCCGGTGACCTTAGAGCTAGGTGGCAAGTCGCCGGTGATCATTACCGAGCAAGCTGATATTAAAAAAGCAGCGCAAACCTTACTGTTTGGTAAAATGGCTAATGCTGGGCAAATATGCGTAGCGCCAGATTATGTATTTGTGCCTAAAGCGTTGGAGCATCAACTGGTACAGCAATTGTGCGAGCTTTATAAAAAGCACTTTAAAGACGGGGTTGAAGGTAAAAACTTAACGTCAATTATTAGCGATGCGCATTACACTCGCTTAAAAGGGTATTTAACACAAGCACAGCAGTTAGGTGCGCAAGTTATTAAGCCGCTAGAGCAAAACCAGCAAGACAAACAAAAGCATAGAATGGGTTTGCATATTGTGACATCACCTCGTGATGATATGGCGCTAATGCAAGATGAATTATTTGGCCCCATTTTACCCATAAAAACTTACGAAAAGCTTGATGAGGCAATTGGCTACATAAAAGCGCATAATCACCCATTAGCGCTTTATATTTTAGGGCAAGACAAGCACGCTCAAGATTACATAATGGAGCAAACATTAAGCGGCACAGTTGCTGTAAACGATGCTTTGGTGCAAGTAACAGCAGATGATGTGCCATTTGGTGGGGTAGGTCATTCTGGTATGGGGCACTATCATGGTAAAGAGGGGTTTTTAACTTTTAGCCACGCAAAAAATACCTTAGTGTCTAGCTCGTTTAACCCGCGCACTGCACTGTTACTTAAGCAAAATAAGCTTATTATTAAGCTGCTTAAATTTTTGTATATTAAATAATGAGTATAAAAAAGGGCTAATACAGATATGCATTAGCCCTTTTTTAACGTATTTGGTTTTTAACCAAGCGTATTTTAAAATAAGCGACCTTCACCGGCATACGTGCCTGCGAGTATTTTTTCGTAGATTTTGTCGGCTTTTTCTTTTGCTTCTTCAATTTCTTTAGGTAGCATTTTACGTTCGTCGAGCTTACGACTATGGCTTGCCTGCATATTACCGTTGTATTCTGCAATGGTGTTCCACACATACGACTTTTCTAAATCTTTTGGCATGCCTAGGCCTTCAAAATACATGAGCGCCAAATTAAATTGCGCCAGTGAGTAGTTATTAGCGGCAGCTTTTTCGTACCATGTTCTAGCTTGTTTATAGTCGCGCGTTACACCCTCGCCATTTGCGTACATAACACCTAAATTGAATTGTGCAGCGGGAAGGTTTTTTTTCGCGGCTTTTTCAAATAACGTCACCGCCATTTGCTTATCAAGTTTTACGCCTTTGCCTTCATCGTATAAAACCGCTAGCGCAAACATTGAGTCAGCGTGATTTTTTTTAACGCCTTCTTTATAAAGCTCTGCCGCTTTAAAGTAGTCGCGTGTAACCCCATAGCCGCCCTCGTAAAGTTTACCTAATTCGTAAATACCAGGGGCAAAGCCTTTATCAGCTAAATATTCAAATTCTTTTAGTGCAGTTGCAAATTCGCCTTCGTTGGCCGCTCTTATACCGTCTTCAAGAGTTGCATG
The DNA here is from genome assembly GCF_963922945.1 of uncultured Pseudoalteromonas sp. Taxonomy (GTDB): domain Bacteria; phylum Pseudomonadota; class Gammaproteobacteria; order Enterobacterales; family Alteromonadaceae; genus Pseudoalteromonas. The sequence continues at coordinate 16,601 of NZ_CAWUKC010000036.1, forward strand.
TGCAAATGGGCTTGAAAGCAAAACGCCAGTGAGTATTAATGCTTTTAAATTAAACTGTGACATAGCCATGTCTCCAATAGGTAATAGTTGCAATGTGTATGTATAATACCAATTTGTATTAATATTTGATCATTTCAGGGGCTAAACGTGTCGCTATCTGCGTTAAAAAACTCTCATTTACGACTGCATGGATGCAGAAGGTAGAGCAATGCAGGAGCAATTGCCGAGAACAACTAAATAGCGAATTTTTTGCCTTGCTATCAACACGTTTATTCATCCTCAAAATAGATCACTTAATTATGCAGATTGGTATAAAACCTGTTTTATTGCAACACTTTGTACTTACTAGTAAATAGCCACGTATAAAATGATGCAAATGCTTGGGTTACAGTGAATTACTAACGCTTTGATGATTATATGCACGTTAAATACTAAGCCAAGCTGTTGTGATAATTATAGCTTAAATAAGCAATTACATTACTAATAATGTGCTGTTTATAAGCGTAAGATACAGATATTGCAGAAAATTTAAAGCAGTAAAAAAGCGCAAGCCATTGGCCTGCGCTTTTAGTGTCATATTAACCGTCACTAATATGAGCAATGTAGCAAGTAGAGATGAACTTTTATGCTATTACTTGGGTCGAGTAAGTAATAGCCATTAAGCAGTCACACGCTTAAAACAAAATGCCAGCATCCATGCTGTATATCGTCCTTGGGCACTGAGGTCGTTACACTTTGTTTATGCGAGTAATTATTATTTAGATTTAACTCGGTGTCAATAGTAAATAATAATTATTATCAATTAAGATTAATTAACCCTCTGCGTATTTATGTGAGAGTTTAAGAGTAAGCGTTAGTTGAGGATCCCATGTTTAAAATAAAAAATATAAAAGTATCACGCGTAGCCATCGCGTTTAGTTTACTGTTTTTGTGTAGTTGTTCGGCTTCGTTTACTTATAATAACTTAACCTGGCTCTCTTCTTTTTGGGTGGATGATTACATTGACTTAAATAAGTCGCAAAACAAGCAACTCAAAAGTATTATTAACACAACCCAGCAGTGGCATCGCAGCACGCAATTACCAGCGTATAAGCAAGATATCCTAAATTTAAAAATGTTATTTAATAAGCAGTTGGACTATCAGCAATTAAAATCGCAAGTAGTAATAGCCAGAGCTCACTTTCAAAACATTCTCGAACATGCACATATGCCTCTGGCACAATTAGGGCTTACGCTTTCTGATGCGCAGCGCGAAGAACTAATTGCAAATATTCAAACGCAAATTAACGAAGAATACGAAGAGTTTAATGAATTAACAGCGCAGGAGCGCAAGAGCGAGCGCCTAGAAAGGCAGCTCGATTATTACACACAATGGCTAGGAAAATTAACGCCAGTGCAAACGCAGCTTATAACACAAGCTAACGATGCGCATTATGACTCTTCGATACTTTGGCATCAGTACAAGCAAGCGCGTTTAAATGCAGCGCAGCAAGTACTGTTAAATAAAGCGCTCAGTGAAAACGACTTTATTAAACAGCTAAGCGATGTAATTACACAGCGAGAAGCGTATATGAGCGACGAACTATTAGCCAATAATGATGCTAACTTAGCGCTTTATGTAAATTTGCTAATTGAGCTAAATACCACGTTAAGTGAGCAACAACGAGAAAGTGTCAATGATGAGTTTGATGAGCTGATTGATACACTCAGCGACTTAATTGAGGATTAATGTTTATTTACGCCACGCTAAATTTGCTAAATCGACTTATTTAGCCAAGGTCAAATTAGCTAATGAAGTATCCGTATTGTTTGCAAATTAAGCATGCATGCTGTTTTATTCACTTTACGCTTATTAAGCTAAGTATATAAATGCTAAACTAATATTTATCACTAATAATGACCTACCTGATCGGTTTTAAAATATACTACGTACTTTTTTTACTTATTTGTTGCTTGGCTACCCCTGCTAAATCAATAAATGTAGAAAAGTGGCTCCATTGTGATGATTAGAATGCGCACATAGAAAGGTTTGTAATGGCTACAGTTTATGGTTACTGATTTAAAAGGCATGCTAAATACATGGTATCCGTTTCGTGATGAACAACAATGGGTACTCGCAACCTTGTACAAAATTGAAGGGTCGAGCTATCGAAAACTGGGCGCAATGATGCTTATCTCGAGCCTTGGCCAGCGCCTAGGCATGCTTTCAGGTGGCTGTTTAGAGGCTGATATTCAACGCCACGCTAAACAGGTTATGACCTCTTTACACTCTAAAACAATTACCTACGATGCAACCGATGAAGACGATTTAACATTTCAGCTGGGTATTGGCTGTGGTGGTGTGGTGCACATTGTTTTGCAAAGCGTAAACCGTGAAAATGACTACCTACAATTAGAAAGCATGTTTAATGCACTAAAAAATAAGCAGTCGGGGCACTACACGCAGCAAATCAAACCTTTAGTGAAAAAGGGCTCAGGTGTTTTTAAAACAGTGGCTGAGCAACACAACTTATCTTTAAACCGTAAAGCAATGCTTTTAGAGCACAACAATACTCAAAGTTTACAGGTAAATATCTACCCCAGCGCACATTTATTAATTGTCGGTGGTGGTGCTGATGCAATACCGGTATATGCGCTTGCAAAGCAACTAGGCTGGATGGTGAGCGTATGGGATAGCCGTGCTGCAAATGCTAAAAGAGAGTATTTTAAGCATGCCGAGCATATATTGCGTTGCCCAGCTTCGCAGCTTAAACAATTTTGTGAACAGCATAAAGTTGATGCAGCCGTTTTGATGGCCCACAGTGTAGAGCTGGACTCACAGGCATTAGCCGCTCTTGAGCAAAGCCGGCTAAAGTACGTAGGGTTACTTGGGCCTGCACATCGTCGAGCGCAAGTGTTTGAGCATGCAAATACAAATGTAAATAAAGTAGTTGCCCCTGTGTTTGGCCCTGTGGGGCTTAATTTGGGCGGCGACTCGCCAGAGAGCATAGCGTTGTCGCTTATTAGCGAAATTCATGCGGTATTCGCAAATAAAGATGCCACATCGTTAAGTAATTGGGGCAATTAAGGTGCAAATAGCAAAGGTTATTTTGGCCGCAGGGCAATCGTCGCGCTTTAACGGCTGTAAGCTTATAGCCGATGTAGGTAATAAACCAATGATTTGCCGCGCAGTAGATACCTTACAAGGGGATGATACATTTCCCATATATGTTGTTAGCGGCGCTTGGCATGCGCAAATTGAAGATGTGTTAGATAGCTATAAAAATGTAGAAATACTGCATAACCCAGACTGGCGAGTAGGTTTAGGAAAATCCATCGCACTGGCAACGCAGGTTATAAGTAATGCGCACGCATTGGATGGTATTTTATTTATGCTGGCAGATCAGGTTGCGCTTCGTACTACAGATATAAATACACTCATTGATCATTTTAAAAATAAACCTTCACGCTGGTGCGCTGATTATGGTAAGCGTATTGGCGTACCTGCTATATTTCCAGCCAGTGATTTTAAAACACTTACAGCGCTCAATTGTGATAAAGGTGCTCAGCATTTACTGCGTAACACAAAAGCAGAAGTTAATACCATACTTTTTAGGGATGCGGGCATAGATATCGATACTCAACAACAACTAAAGCATTTTATTAATAACAATAGTTTAGCCGCATTCAAATAAACTAAAAAATATAGCCTAAACTTTAGGTTAACATGCTTCAAACGAAACTAAATTTTTAGGGTCATTGTTACGCATTTAAACCTGCGCTGCAATGTAAAACGATATAGTTTCAACATACGGTGGTATAAAAGTAACGTTTATGGGTCATGCGTTACTTAAATTTTATTTAGGCTTAATCAAGGGGCAAGCTATGGTGACGTTTACAGTTAATGGTAAAGAGGTTAAATCGCAAGCAAGTGCAGACACGCCTTTGCTGTGGGTTATTCGTGACGAAATTGGGCTAAAAGGCACCAAATTTGGTTGTGGTATTGCTATGTGCGGCGCATGTACTGTGCATTTAGATGGGCAAGCCACACGCTCATGTGTATTACCCGTGGGCGCAGTGGCAGGAAAACACATTACCACCATCGAAGGGCTTAACAACGAACATCCGCTGCAAAAAGCATGGGTTGATGAGCAAGTACCTCAATGTGGGTACTGCCAATCTGGGCAAATTATGCAAGCGGCTACACTATTGGCCGATAACCCAAACCCAACCGAACAAGAAATAGTCAATCATATGAACGGCAACTACTGCCGCTGTATGGCGTATAAGCGCATTAAATCAGCTATTCAACGAGCCGCTGATGAATCACAAAGTGCAGTACAAATGTTTAATCCTAAAGAGCTAGACGTGTAACTGGAGATAAAAATGAAAAAACTATTTCAAAAAAATACCGAAACCGTCGACTTAAACCGTCGCTCTTTTATGATCAGTAGCGCAAGTGCTGGCTTGGTAATGGCTTTTGCTCCAGCTTTATTTTCAGGTGAATTGAGCGCGAAAGAGTCAATTGCACAGCAATCGTTTTCACCCACAATTTGGTGGACGATGAACCCACAAGGTGAAGTAGTCGTTAGTATTGCTAAAGCTGAAATGGGCCAACACGTAGGCACCGCTTTGGCGCGCATTGTGGCAGATGAGCTTGAGTGCGACTGGGATAAGGTATCAATTACCTACGTTGATACGCACGAAAAGTGGGGCTACATGGTGACAGGTGGCTCATGGTCTGTGTTTCAAAGCTTTAAGCCGCTTTCACAAGCTGGCGCAGCAGGGCGTTTGGCACTTATTGATGCAGGTGCAAATATGCTTGGGGTTCAGCCTGAGCAGTGTCACGCTAAAAAAGGTTATATTGTTGCAGGCGATAAATCGCTAAGCTATGCCGACATTGTTAAAAATGGTGAATTTAACCGTACTTTTAGCAGCGAAGAAGTTGCAAAATTACCCTTAAAGCCTGCCAATAAACGCCACTTAACGGGTTTAAAACAAGACTTTAAAGCGCTTGATATTCCGGCTAAAACAAACGGTACTGCCGTATATGGTATAGATGTAGAGCTAGAAGGCATGGTGTATGCGCGCCCAGTAATTCCACCTACTCGGTATGGCAGTGAAGTCACGCAGGTAGATGATAGCGCCGCAAAAGCAATTAAAGGCTACAAAGGGTTCGAGATATTAAACGATCCAAGTAATACCGTACAAGGGTGGGTGGTGGTTTTAGCTGACAACTACCCTAGTGCGATTAAAGCGGTAGATGCGCTAAAAGTAACTTATAAAAAAGGGCAAACAGCTAATGTTACAGAGGCCGATATTCAGTCCTTGGGCGAAAAATTATGTAACGATAGCAACGCTGGCACCTTATTTGTTAATGAAGGCGACACCGCTAAAATGCAGGCTGAGGCGAAGCAGTCGCTAGAGTCATTGTACACGACGGCAACAGCAAGCCATTATCAATTAGAGCCGCTCAACGCGGTGGCAGAGTTTAAACAAGGCAAGTGGATTATCCATACCGGTAATCAGTGGCAATCTTTAACGTTACCTGCATTGGCTAAAGCCTTAGAGATAGATCAAAGTAACGTTATTATTCGCCCTTATTATTTAGGTGGTGGATTTGGGCGTCGCCTGTTTGGCGATTGGACCGTACCTGCAGCGTTAACAGCGAAAGCGATTGGTAAACCCGTAAAACTGGTATTTACGCGCGCAGACGATAGCTTGTTTGATCAGTCACGTTCAGCCTCCACAGCTAAATTAACAGCTTCGTTTAATGAAAATGGTGAACTGAGTGCCATGGAGCATGCGTTTGCAGCTGGCTGGCCAACAAAAGCAATGGCGCCTGGGTTTTTATCTCCTGGGGTTGATGGCAAAGGAAAGTTTGATTCATTTTCGGCTTCTGGTGCTGATCACTGGTACAGTATGAAGAACCACCGTGCTCGCGCAATTAATAATGAATTAGCGCAAAGCACATTTACCCCAGGCTGGCTTCGCTCGGTAGGCCCGGGCTGGATTGTATGGAGCTTGGAGTCATTCATTGATGAAATTGCTCATAAACAAGGACTTGATCCGGTGGAGTTTCGTTTATCATTGCTCGATGGCAAAGGCAAACAAGCAGGTAAAGCTCCTGAAAGCGTAGGTGGGGCATTGCGCTTAAACGCGGTACTTAAAAAGGTGTCAGCGAAGGTTGCAAATGTTAAGCTGGGTGAAAATGAAGGCATTGGCTTTTCAGTTAGCTCGGGGCAAGAGCGGCACATGCCGGCATGGATTGCTACAGCGGCGCATGTTCATGTAAACAAAGACGATGGCAAAATTACCCTCAAAAAGTTATATGCTGTGGTTGATGCGGGGTTAATTGTTCACCCCGATGGTGCGTTGGCTCAGCTTGAAGGCTCGCTATTGTGGGGCACTAGCCTTGCTTTACACGAATCAAATAATTATCAAAACGGGCAAGTGGCGGCCACTAACTTTAACACTTACTTGCCGCTTAGAATGCAAGATGTGCCCGATATGGATATAGAGTTTGTGCAAAGTGATGAGTTTCCTATGGGCTTAGGTGAGCCCGGTGTGATTGGTGTTGCGCCAGCTATTGGCAACGCAGTATTTAATGCGGTCGGCGTGCGGTTACGTAATTTACCCATGAAACCGAGTGAGCTTAAAGCAGGGCTTTCGGCCTAGTTAAGTGCTAACAAAGCGCGTAAGGCACAGGCTTTACGCGCTTTGAACTGAGCGATGAATTAATAAAATGTTAAAGGCTTTTTTATGCTAGTCGACCCAGCTGGGCGAAAATTTAGTTATTTACGTTTATCTATTACCGATGTATGTAATTTTAAGTGTGTGTATTGTTTACCTGATGGCTATCAATGTGACCACGACCGAGACTTTCTCTCACTTAATGAAATTAGCAATACTATAAGCGCCTTTGCTCATCATGGCATATCTAAAGTACGTATCACTGGCGGCGAGCCAACCCTCAGAAAAGACTTTATAGATGTAATTCGTGCAGCAAAGGACACCCAAGGCATTAGTAAAATAGCTGCCACGACGAATGGCTTCTCAATGCATAAGCACATAAATAATTGGGTAGGAGCGGGCTTAAACGCTATCAATGTGAGTATCGACAGCCTGGATCCGTGTATGTTTAATACGATTACCGGTCACGATAAATTTTCGAGCGTAATGCAAGGCATAGAAAGCGCCCTTGAAAGCGGTATAGAATCGGTAAAAATAAACAGCGTCCTTATGAAACAGTACAATGGCCGCGAGCTGGATACCTTTTTAGATTATTTAAAGCACAGACCCGTGACGATGCGCTTTATTGAACTAATGCAAACTAACGATAACAAATCGTTTTTTGATGCAAACCATGTATCAGGTCATGCTATAAAAGAGCAATTACTTCGCGCTGGTTGGCAGCCTATTTTACGCGATGTAACGGCAGGGCCTGCACAAGAATTTTTTCATCCCGATTATCAAGGCAAGATAGGGTTAATCATGCCTTACAGCAATGATTTTTGTAACACCTGCAATAGGTTACGAATTTCGTCACTAGGGAAATTACATCTATGTTTGTTTTCTGAGCAGGGTATATCACTTAGAGAATACATGAGTGATAACACCAATCAGGCATTAATTGATCAGTTAGCGCGTTATATAAAAACAAAAAAACCTACTCATTTATTACACCAAGGTAATACTGGGATCACTACAAACTTATCTATGTTGGGCGGTTAAATACTGTAGCAAAGTAGTTAGCCACTTAATTTAGTGTTTTCGCTACTGCTTTTTGTAAATTAATGTATTTATAAACTAGCTACTTGTTAAATTTGATTTTAGCGTTACACTGAATTTTTTATTATTTTAAGTTCTTTGAATGGATATAGCAGCGCTTAGTAGTACTAAATTATTAAGAAAGAACGTCCTCAAATGGATGTGCTTGTGCTTTGGTTTTGTCTCACTGTTTTTTGCTGCATTTAATATTTTTTTAAATAACTTTGCTCTTTTAGGGTGTTTGGAAATAGCGCTCAGTGTATTTTGTGCTTACACCTACTATCGTTTAAACACCCATGCGTTAGAGGTATGGCAATCCGTTGCTATGTGCGTATTTGTCACCTTTGTTATTGTATTAGGCAGTTATTTAGCTAAGCCAATCAATGGCGTGTATGTGTGGTCGTTTGCGTTACCTGTGCTGTATTACTTACTGTTAGGTAAGCGCTATGGCATTATATTATCGGCGTTGTTATTCATACTTCAAGGTGCCATATTATTAACCAAATCATCGCAACCTCCTCTAACTACCCTCAATTTCAGTTTAAACTTGGCATTTGTTTATATTAGTATTTGGGCTATTTCGCATGTTTTTGAAGGTAGCCGAGCTTTATCATCAAAGCGCTTAAAAAATCTTGCTTTGTTAGACCCGCTTACCGGGGCGGGAAACCGTTTATCAATGAATCACTACTTTGAAGTAGAGCTTAAAGATAAGTCGCAACTGTATTTGTTTTTACTCGATCTTGACTTTTTTAAACAGGTTAACGACACCTATGGCCACGCAGTGGGTGATAAAGTACTGATTGAGGTTGCCACATTACTGCGCGTTGTATTGGCAAAAGGGTATGTATTTAGAGTGGGCGGGGAGGAGTTTGCTTTACTGCACTCTTTTGCTTCACAAAGTGATGCATTGGCAATGGCCGAAACCATCAGAGCAAAACTAAACGAATCTGCCTTTGACATTGATGGGCTAAAAATAAATGTTTCTGCAAGTATAGGCGTTGTTAAGTATCGTCAAGGTGATACTCTTGAAAAGTGTATAACTAAGGCTGACGAACAACTTTATAAAGCAAAAGAATATGGCCGAAATAAGGTGTATTTTCAGTCAGATATTCATGCAATCGAAAAACCACCCGTAGTAAAAGCATTTGGATAAACTTAGTTTCACAAAATAGTCATGCTAGGTAATATTATTGTGCAGCTCCCCTAGTACATTTGTTCAAAGTTAGGAATATTGTTTTCCCATATAGGTTTATCTTTACCAATGTATTCTTTTACAGCATCAAAAAATAAACGTGTTCTTACTGGTAAATCTCTGTGTGGGTACACGGCATACATATGACTAAACTCTTTTAATTTAACGTCAGTTAAAATAGGCACCAATTGACCTTGCGTTATTTCCTTGTCGATAATAAATGCTGGCGCGACAAAGTAAGTAGTCCCTGATATAGCTTTCATTAATAGCACTTCGGCATCGTTTGCTCTGTACACACTGTTAATTTTTAGCTCGCATGCTTCACCCTTACTGTCGTAATAATCTATAGTTTCAACCCGCATTGAATTGCTTGCATAACTAGCTGCAGGTAACTGCGCCAGTTCTTCTATAGTTTTTGGCATACCGTATGTTTGTATAAATTCAGGGGCCGCTACAATAAGTAGCCTATTGCGGGCAATTTTGCGGGCAATTAATGACGAGTCTTTAGGTTCACCAATTCTAAATGCTAAATCAAAGCCCTCAGAGACAATATCAACAAGTCTATCGTCTAAGCGCAGCTCTACTTCTACTTGCGGGAAACGTTTTTGAAAGTCATTAAGCACAGGCTGCAAATAACGCCTACCAATAAGCGTTGACGATGTAATTTTTAGTACCCCACGTGGCTCTAAATGATAGTTTTCGGCCATGCGTACGGTTTCACCAAGTAGCTCCCTTAACTCACTTGCTTTTTTGATCATTTCGGCGCCGGCGGCCGTTAACGAAAACGAACGGGTGGTACGGTTTAACAACCTAACGCCTAGCTCGTCTTCTAATCGACTGATTTGCTTTGATATAACAGAGCGGTCTATGTTTCTTATTTCTGCAGCTTTGGCAAAAGAGCCTTGCTCAACTACCTCTAGAAGCATTAAAAGTCGGCTTGTTGTATCCATTATGAACACTCATTAAAGTTTATTGGTGCCATTTTGGCATTAATGAATTTATAAATCTATGGTTTTTGTCAGCAAGTTAAGTCCGTAGTATGCACGCTAATCAATAAAGGAGCGTCCACATGAACAAACATTTAATTGCTGCTGCACTTGCTGCGGCATCATTATCACTTGCGGGCTGTGCTGATGAAAGCGCTGCTCAAGCTCAGCAACAACAATTGCAGCCTATCGATGTTGCCCCTGTACTGGTAAAGCCAGTACAAAGTTGGCACACCTACACTACGCGCTTAGAGTCGCCTGAAGAAGTTGCATTAATGCCACGTGTGTCAGGTATTATCGATAGCATTGAGTTTAAAGAAGGTGATGTGGTTAAGCAGGGTGATGTGCTTTTTCAACTCGATAAACGTCCTTTTGCTGCCGTAGTTGCAAGCTTAGAAGCACAAATAGAAAGTGCAAAAGCAGCCCTTGAACAAGCGGTTAGTGAAGATAAACGTGCCGTGCGCTTATTAGAGCGTAAAGCTATTTCGACAGAGCAAGCACAAGCACGTACTTCAACACTTCGCCAGCGTGAAGCACAACTTGCAGCATTGCAAGCACAGCTGACTTCAGCAAAGCTCGATTTAGAGTTCACCTCTGTGGTTTCGCCAATTGATGGCATTATCTCGCGTGCAAACATCACCAAAGGTAATAACGTATTGGCAGGACAAAGCGTATTAACATCAATTGTATCTAACAAAGCAATGTATGCGTATTTTGACGTTGACGAGCGTACGTGGAATAGCTCGTTTAATGATGTAACAGCGCAAAGCCGCCAAACAGTAGTAATGCAAAAAGTAGGGCAAAAAGAGTTTGCTTATCAGGGTTATATTAACTTTATTGATAACCAAATTAACTCAGCTACCGGTACTTTACGTGTGCGTGCTGTATTTAACGAAGATAGCGACCAACTTCGTGCAGGCTCTTTTGCCCGTATTAAATTAGCAGCAAACGAAGTAAACGAAAAAGTCATTATACCTGAGCGTGCAATTGGCACCGATTTAAAAAATCGCTTTGTGTTAACCGTTGGCGAAAACAACGTGCTTGAATACAAACTAATTGAAGTGGGTGAGCGTTATGGTTCGTTACGTGCTGTTACATCTGGCCTAAATGAAGGTGATGTAATTGCGGTAAATGGCCCTGCCCGTGTAGGTCCAGGTATGCCTATTTCACCTAATACTGTCACCATTGATACAAGCGGTGTTGCTTTTACACTCGCCGGTGACGAATCGCAGTTAATGGCTAAGCAATAAGGTTTATTAATGAAATTTTCACACTTTTTTATTCAGCGACCAATATTTGCAGCCATGCTGTCGTTGGTTATTTTAATCGCTGGTGGCATATCACTGTTTCAACTTCCTGTAAGTGAATACCCAGAAGTTGTGCCACCTACAGTTGTAGTTACAGCCAATTACCCTGGTGCTAACCCAACCGTTATAGCGCAAACTGTGGCAACGCCACTTGAGCAAGAAATTAACGGTACTGAAAACATGCTTTATATGTTTTCACAAGGGACAAGTGATGGTCGTATGACTCTAACGGTAACCTTTGCACTCGGTACCGATTTAGACCGTGCCCAAGTACAAGTACAAAACCGTGTAAACAGCGCATTGCCGCGTTTACCCGAAGAAGTGCAGCGTTTAGGTGTTGTAGCCGAAAAATCATCACCGGATCTAACCATGGTGGTGCATTTATATTCGCCAGAAAAAACCCACGATACAGCGTATTTATCTAACTATGCCGATATTAATATTAAAGACGAGATTGCCCGTTTACCTGGTGTAGGCGACATTCAACTATTTGGTGGTGGCAAATATTCAATGCGCGTGTGGTTAAACCCAGATGCATTAGCAGCGCGTGAGCTTACAGCAACCGATGTTGTAACTGCGCTGCGCTCTCAAAACCAACAAGTTGCAGCGGGTAGTCTAGGCGCTCAGCCTATCTCTAACGACAGTCAATTCCAAATTTTATTAAACGTAAAAGGGCGTTTAAATAGCGTCGAAGAATTTGAAAACGTTATTATAAAAGTAGGTGAGCAGGGGCAATTAACACGCTTGTCTGACGTAGCACGTGTAGATTTAGGCCTAGATACGTACGCACTTCGCGCTGAAATGGATAACCAGCCTGCACTTGCTATGCCTATTTTTCAACGCCCAGGTTCAAATGCGATTGAGCTTTCTGATCAAGTACGCGAAACCATGGCGCGTTTGTCAGAAGATTTCCCAGCGGGTGTTGAGTACGACATTGTATATGACCCTACGGTATTTGTTCGTGGTTCAATTGATGCTGTAATCGCTACATTGCTAGAAGCAATAGTATTAGTTGTTATTGTAGTTATTGTATTTTTACAAACATGGCGCGCATCTATCATTCCTTTAATTGCGGTACCTGTATCGTTGATTGGTACGTTTGCGGTGATGCAGTGGTTAGGTGTGTCTATTAATACCCTATCGTTGTTTGGCTTGGTACTGGCAATCGGTATCGTTGTAGATGATGCCATCGTTGTAGTTGAAAACGTAGAGCGAAATATTGAGCAAGGGTTATCGCCACTAGAAGCGACACGTGTTGCTATGAGCGAAGTAACAGGCCCTATTATTGCGATTGCTTTAGTGTTGTGTGCGGTATTTATCCCAACTGCATTTATTACCGGTTTATCGGGTCAATTTTATAAGCAATTTGCCCTAACAATTACTATTTCGACTGTTATCTCTGCATTTAATTCACTAACACTGTCGCCAGCGTTATCGGCATTATTACTTAAATCGCACGATGCAAAACCAGATGCATTCACACGTTTACTCGATAAACTGTTTGGTGCGTGGTTATTCAAACCATTTAACCGCGTGTTTGACCGTGGTGCTAAAGGCTATGAAAAACTAGTACAAAAGCTTATTCGTATGAGTGTGATTGTTATGGTGGCGTATGTTGCGCTGGTGGGCGGCACAATTAAATTATTTGATACCGTACCGGGTGGCTTTATTCCACAGCAAGATAAGCAGTACTTAGTAGCCATTGCTCAGCTTCCTGATGCAGCAAGTTTAGATCGTACCGCAGATGTCATTTCGCAAATGCAAAAAATTGCGTTAGAAGTCCCTGGTGTTGCTCATACTGTTGCGTTTCCTGGTTTATCCGTTAATGGGTTCACTAATAGTCCGAACAGCGGCATTGTATTTACACCACTTGAAAGCTTTGATAAACGTACCGACCCTAGCCAATCGGCAATGGCCATCGCTGCACAGCTAAACCAACGCTTTGCTGCGATTGATGAAGCGTTTGTTGCGGTATTCCCACCGCCGCCAATTCAAGGTTTAGGTACAACCGGTGGCTTTAAGCTGCAAATTGAAGACAGAGCAAATAAAGGCTTCGATGCGCTATTTAACAGCTTACAAAATATTATTGGCAAAGCGCAGCAAGATCCAGCACTAATGGGCTTGTACTCGAGCTTCCGTATTCAAGTACCACAAATGGACATAGACATTGACCGCGAGCAAGCGCTTATACAGGGTATTCCATTGGATGAAGTGTTTAATGCACTGCAAATATACCTAGGGTCTGTATACGTTAACGACTTTAATATGTTTGGCCGTACTTACCAAGTTAATGCCCAGGCTGATGCAGATTTCCGCCTTGATCCTGAGCAAATTCTTAACTTAAAAGTACGCAATAGCGCAGGGAACATGGTGCCGCTTGGCTCTGTACTAACTGTAACGCCGACCATAGGCCCAGATCGTGTAATGCACTACAACGGTTACCCAAGTGCAGAACTAAACGGCAGCCCTGCACCAGGTTACAGCTCAGATCAAGCTCAAACAGCAATTGAAACAATATTGGCAGACAATCTACCAACAGGTATTGAATACGAATGGACCGAAGTAACGTACCAGCAAGTACTTGCCGGTAATACCATGGTTTATGTATTCCCGTTAGTGGTGTTATTGGTATTTATGGTACTTGCAGCACAATACGAAAGTTTACGTTTACCACTGGCAATAATATTAATTGTTCCGATGACTATTTTCTCTGCACTGTTAGGTGTGTGGTTTGTAGGCTCAGACAACAATATATTTACGCAAATAGCCTTAATTGTCTTGGTAGCGCTTGCCTCTAAAAACGCCATATTAATGGTGGAGTTTGCGCGGGATCAACACAGCGGTGGGTTATCGCACTTTGAAGCAATTTTAGCGTCATGCCGTATGCGTTTACGCCCTATTTTAATGACTTCAATTGCCTTTACAGCAGGCGTTGTACCATTAGTACTGGCAACAGGTGCCGGCGCTGAAATGCGCCATGCTATGGGTAATGCCGTGTTTGCAGGCATGATTGGGGTAACCGTGTTTGGTTTACTATTTACCCCAGTGTTTTACATGTTAGTTGTTAAAAAGCAGCAAAAAGAGCAGGAGTTATCACATGACTAAGTTAATGACTAAACGCGTAAAAACGCGCTTAACGCTAAGTGCTGTGCTTGTGGCTGCTGTTTTATCTGGTTGTGCAAGCAAAATAGATACACACAGTGAGCAACAAGCAATTAATGACTTTGTTTCTCAGGCTAATATTGCAAACAATGTGGCTACAGCTGATGAAACTAACTGGTGGCAAAAGCTAGAGTCAGAGCAGCTAAATGCCCTAGTAAATAGCGCACTTGCAAATAACTACGACTTACAAACGAGTCAGTTAACACTTAAAAGTGCGCTTGCAAGATTAGGCGAGCAAAAAGCGCAATACTTACCCCAAGGTGGCGTTGAGGTTGGCGCAGCTAAAAGTGATGCCCCCAGTGTTTATGATCGTCAATCAAGTGCAAATGTTGCACTTGATTGGCAACTCGATTTGTTTGGCCGTATTACAGCCTTGGTTGATGCAGCAAATGCATCGGCCATGAGCCAAGCAGAGCAAGTACGTTTATTGCAAATTGAAGTTGTATCATCTGTTGTTAAAGGCTTTGTAAGCTACCAAGGAAATGTTGAAAAACAGCAGATCATTGCAATGCAAATAGAAGCACTTGAGCAAAGCATTGATGTATTGCAAGCACGTGTAGACGAAGGTGTTGCTAACGAGCTTGATTTAAACCGTACTATGGCGCAGCTAAGACAACAAGAAGCCCTAATGCCAGCAATAGAATATGCAAAATACAGTGATTTATCAGCGCTAGCTGTCCTTACAGGTAAATTAGCAAAAGATATAACTATTACCGATGAGCAAAGCATACTTGAACACGACTTTAGCGTAGCGCTTAAAAATGCCAATGAAGCCATTGCACTGCGCCCAGATATAAGCCGTGCACTTTATGATTTTAGCCAAGCTAATAGCTTAAGCGTAGCGGCAAGCAAAGCGCTACTGCCAGATATTAGCCTATCGGCATTTGCCGGAGTGGTGAGCATAGACAGCACAGGGTTAAAAAATACTGATCAACAATGGCAAGTAGCGCCGCAGTTACAGTGGTCACTATTAAGTTACCCGGCACTGCTTGCTCAGCGCGACGCACAGCAGTTTTTAAGTGAAGCGTCGTATAGTGACTATCAGCAAATAGTATTAAGTGCGGTGTCTGAAAGTGAACTTTCATTGCAAATGTTGGTCAACCAACAGCAACAAAAAACGTTTGCAGATGAACGTTTTGGTTTTGCTAATAAAGCATTTTTACAAGCACAAGCAATGTATGAAGAAGGGCAAATACCCTACTTAGAGTTGTTAGATGCGCGTCAGGATGTTTTAATAGCCCAAGAAAATGCTGTTGATACAACGATCGCCTCATTGCTTGCAAAAGTTAACGCTTATCAAGCGTTTAATGGCCAGTGGAGCTATGCACTTAACAGCACAAAATAAGTAGAGTTAATTGAATGAGCAATACTGAACTGTCAGATAAATACAATATTCCGCAAACTATGCGGGCAATTGTACTTCCACAGCCCGATGAGCAAATTTGCTTACGCGATGTTGAAGTGGATGTGCCCGAGTGCACCAACAACGAATTGTTGGTAAAAGTGGAGTACGTAGGTCTCAACCCTGTGGATGCGCATTTTGCTAAATCAGGTTTTTGTAAATGGCAATATCCGCACATACTCGGTCTTGATGCGGTAGGTGTAGTGGTTAAGGCTAATAAAGGCGTGTTCCCTAACGTGGGTGAGCGAGTCATGTGGCATGCCAATATTGGCGAGCAAGGGGTATTGAGTGAGTACACTACAGTCCCAAACTTTGCCGTATCGGTTGTACCCGATGAGCTTAGCCCCGCGCAGGCGGCTACATTACCTTGCGCGGGTATGGCAGCACTTATTAGCCTAGATAAAATCGCGATTGCCGATGGTGATACGGTCTTAATTGAAGGCGGCTCTGGTGCGGTAGGGCAGTTTGCCATTCAATATGCTAAACAACGTGGTGCAGATGTATTTGTAACTGCATCAAAACGAAATCATAAGCTGGTTAAGCAACTTGGTGCTGATGTGGTTTTTGATTACAACGATAAAAAGTTGTGTGAAAAAATTCGCCGAGAGCTTGGCCCACAAGGTTTTGACGCTGTTATTGATACTATTGGTGGTGAAACGACGTTACGTAATATTGAACTAATGCGCTTTTGCGGACGCATCGCGTGTTTGAACCCGCTCCCCCATTTTGATCAAAACTTAATGTATCATCGCGCTCCTAATATTAGTGTTGTATCTATTGGCGGAGCGTGGCTTGCAAACAGTTTATGTGCACAGCAACGTTTAAGTTTTATGGGTAATTTGTTACTCGAAGGCGCGCTTTCGGGCGAGATTAAAACACCGGCAATAACGGCCGTAGATTTTACTGCTGACTCGGTTAGCGCTGCTTTAAACAATCAAATAGCGGGTGGTTTCACTGGCAAGCACATTGTGCAAATAAGCAGTTAACTCTCCCCACTTTAATTTAAAAACGCAGCCAAATTGGCTGCGTTTTTTTTACTTAAAAATAAGTTTTTAGGTATTTAGCTGCAAAATACAGCAAAATAAAAGCATTTCAGCGCACAAGTGTAAGCCTTTTAGATTCAACAGTTTACGTCACCGTAAAGAAAATAAATTGAAAAAACTGTTAATTAATTGAATAGAGTAATTGATCTAAACTCATTTTTATGACGTAATGTAGGTATTATTTATCTGGTCGGATGAGTTCAATCATGAGTTTACGTACAAAATTAAAAAAAGTATTACCAAGTATTTCAATCACTGAACAAGAAGCGCTGGACGCGGGCGATGTGTGGCTAGAAGGGTCTATCTATCAAGGTAAGCCAGATTTTAGCGCGCTGCGCGATGTTCCTGCCGCCACATTAAGTGCGGATGAGCAAGCATTCTTAGATGGCCCAGTACAAGAGTTACTTGGCATGATTGACGATTCTGTTATTCAAAACGGTATTCACTTACCAGATGACATATTGGAATTTTTGAAAAAAGAGCGTTTTTTCTCGCTTATTATTCCTAAATCGTTTGGTGGTTTAGAGTTTAGCCCTTATGCAAACTCAACTATTGTGGCAACTATCGCTACTAAAAGCTCGGCAGTAGCAGTAACCGTTATGGTTCCTAACTCATTAGGTCCAGGCGAGCTACTACTTCACTTTGGTACACAAGAGCAACAAGCACATTACTTACCGCGCCTAGCAAACGGCAGAGACATTCCCTGTTTTGCACTAACAAGCCCAGAGGCAGGTTCTGATGCGGGTGGTATTCCAGATATTGGTACTGTTACCAAAGGCATGTATAACGGCGAAGAAGTGCTTGGCCTTGAGATCACATGGGACAAGCGCTACATCACGCTGGCACCTATTGCTACAGTGCTCGGCTTAGCGTTTAAAGTAGTTGACCCAGATGGCCTACTTGGCGGAAAAGAGAACCTAGGTATTACTTGTGCCCTTATTCCTAAAGATCACCCAGGTGTAGAGCTTGGTAACCGTCATGACCCTATGGGTATTCGTTTTTACAACGGTACTACACGCGGTAACAAAGTATTTGTACCAATGGACTTTATTATTGGCGGCCAGAAAAACATCGGTCGCGGTTGGCAGATGCTAGTTAGCTGTTTAGGTGCAGGGCGCGGTATTTCATTACCTGCACTGGGTGTGAGTAC
Source organism: uncultured Pseudoalteromonas sp. (assembly GCF_963922945.1). Classification (GTDB taxonomy): domain Bacteria; phylum Pseudomonadota; class Gammaproteobacteria; order Enterobacterales; family Alteromonadaceae; genus Pseudoalteromonas. Next base: position 34,592 of record NZ_CAWUKC010000036.1, read on the forward strand.
ATCACAAGTAGCACTTAAGTCAGCATCTGAATACGCAGCAGTGCGTGAGCAGTTTGGTTTAGCCATCGGTCAATTTGAAGGTATTCAAGAAAAGCTAGCAGATATCGCAGGTAAAACGTATCTTCAAGAAGCAATGCGCGTGCTAACGACAGAAGGCTTAGGCATGGGCTTAAAACCATCGGTTGTTACAGCAATCGCTAAATACCACATGACAGAGCTTGGCCGCGACGTGCTTGACTCTGCAATGGATATTCAAGCAGGTAAAGCAATTCAAAATGGTCCGCAAAATACCCTTGCCAGCGGTTATGTAGCACAACCTATAGCAATAACGGTAGAAGGTGCGAACATTCTTACTCGTAACCTGATGATTTTCGGTCAAGGTGTTATGCGTTGTCACCCATACTTACAATCTATGGTTGAATCAATCCATAGCGAAGATAAAGGCGCTGATGCACAGTTTAACGGTATTTTACGTAAAACAATTGGTTACAGCACAGCCAATAGCTTACGTGCGTTCCGTTTAGGTGTTTTACCATTTACTGCAAGTGCAAACTCAGCATTACCAGAAGTACGTGAATACGAAAAAGCCGTACATAAACTATCTGCAAAGTTAGCAGTGTATGCCGACTTCTCGTTATTAGTACTTGGTGGTAAATTAAAGCAAGCAGAAATGCTATCAGCACGTTTAGGCGATGTAATGAGCTTTTTATACGCGGCAATGGCATCAATTAAGTATTACGAGCAAAAAGTAGCAAGCAGTGAGCGCGAGCAAGCAGCACCGTACTTCCACTACGCAACTCGTTTTGCGCTGCAAAGCGCTGAAGAAGCATTGCATAAGTTTTTAGATAACTTCCCTGCAAGTGGCACTCGTAAGTTTATTCGTTTTGTAACAATGAACTACTCAACTAAAATGCCTAAAATTAGCGACGACTTAATTCGTGAGTTAGCTAAGCAAGCTCAGCTTGATACCGCATTTAAAGCGCAAATTACGCATTTAGTTAAACCTATAGAAGGTGACGGGCATCATATTAACGAGCAAGCTTATAAAGCTAAAATGGCATCACTTGGTGAGTTGGCTAAAGTTAAAAAAGCACTGCGTGCTAAAACAATTAAGCCAGGTACACGTTTTGCTATTACGCTAGATAATGCATTAGCGGCAAATGTGATTACTACGGATGAACATGCGCAATTAGTTGATTACAACAAAAAGCGTGAGAAAGCGATTCGTGTAGATGAGTTCGACTTTGATATGAACTTACTAGATGACAACGCGCAGCCAGTCAACCCACTTAAAAGTGTAGTGAATCAATAAAATTCAATGATGCAAAGCGCCCGCTGTATCGGCGCTTTTATTCTTGATTAAAAAATTAGTGTGGAGCCTCGTTTGTTTAAAATCAAGCGGGGCTTTTTTATCTGTTTTTTAGAGAGAGGGAGTAATGATGGCTCATTTTATGGTTGTTTTGCTTGTTCAATTAGAGTAGCCGTTTAGTTTATTTTCCATACTTTAAAAAAGCTCAGCGCATTTAAGGCTTTTGTTTAAGTGTTAGGTGTAACATTTTGCTGGTTGACTAAGGGATTAAAAAAGTTCGACCTCATTGTCTCTTATTGTTGTTGGTGGCCTCATAGAGTTAAAACGAATAAACGAAGCTATCC
>NZ_CAWUKC010000037.1:0-36020 GCF_963922945.1 uncultured Pseudoalteromonas sp.
GCTGGTGGCTGTAGATGCCGATGAAGCACCGTATAGGTATGTGGTGAAGAAAGGGCTTTAAGGTTCATTGCTCAAATACTGCGTTCTAATTAAATTACTGCTTTTGAAGTGAGAATTATTTTTCTCTTCTAAATAATGAGCCACTCGGAACCACTCAAAATCCAAGTGAAATTTCTTTTCATTGTTAACTACTAATGCTGGTGGGCCCAAGAGTCGATTCATGTTTAAGTCTATATTTTTATCAAGTAACTTACTAAAATAGTCTTCAGCCTCAGTTACTGACTTATCCACCAAAGTGCGTAGTTTAATCATTAAATCAAAAATCCCTTCAAAATAACCATCTATCGCTCTGTTGAGGTCAACTAAATCAGAATTTAAGAGCTCATCTTTAAATGCAGAGTTTAACCCCTTTAACAACTTTATCCTTTCTTTCTCTTCCATTACCGATAATACGAGTGGAATCTGAAATTTTGTTATTACTCCATTTCCATGTTTACTTATAGATGGATATTTTAAAGTTAGCCTATTTACGGGTAACATTTTATGTTGGCATAAATTTCTCAAATTACAGCATAGAACATAATACTGATTCTCTTTAAAGATCTTCTCTCTTTCTATCAATAATTCAGGTAATAATGATTGATCAATATCATTAATTATCGAAAACTTATCACGTTCAATGTACAACCGATCTAAAACTAATTTTCCAGTATTCAAAATGCTTAGATAGGAGATATTTAATTTAGTACGGGCTTTTTGATTTTCTATATAAGCATGTACCTCAGAGAAACGTGAAAACTCTTGTGAGAGCTGAGCCATAGTAAGCAATGATTTGAATGTTTTAACTTCCTCTATCAAAACATCAAATAAATTTTCTATCTCAAGTTTTCTTGAGAATACTCTATATTTTTTTAAGCACTCATTTGAATCTGATTCAGTTAACTTACTTCGTTCAAACCTGGGCTTATCATTTTCTAGATAGCAGTACTCTATATAATTATCCAATGTACTACCCTTTAATCCAGCTCAATTTCATATTAACGTCCTTGTCGCAAATCTCTAAGCCCACTCGGGCAGCTAAAAGCTGACAGCTCTCAACTAATAGCTATTTCTTCGTTATCGTCACTTTTGGCTCATCATAATCACTGTAATCAATGCTTACTATGTACGTGCCTTTTATTGCGGGCGAGTAGCTAAAGTAATTATAAATAGTATTACAATCGGCAAGTACAGGTTGGCCAAGTGTTAGTTTTTGCCCTGTTGGTTGTGCATCGCTGTAACCGCAGTTGTAGCCTTCACTAAAATCGGCGTCGGCTATTTTAAATTCGTATACTTTACCTGGCGTACTAAATTTAACTTCGGCTTGATAAAGCGCACCGCCTACTGGCATAAACTGATACTGAGGTTCGGCATCCCACAGTGTAAAGTCGCCTCTTAGGTAAACTGTTTTATCCAGCTCTTGCTGTGGGAGTACATCGTTAATAGATACTTGGCTAGTACACGCGGTGAGTAAGCCGGCAATGGCAAGGGTTAAAATTCGTTTCATTGGCATCATTAATGAGTGTCCTTCATTGTGTTAAAACTAAAAAGCCAGCAAAACGCTGGCTTTTTATTAGTTCAAGCAGTGTTATTTTTGTAGTACAGAGATATCTGCAATATCTAAAAATAAGCGGCTTAACTGGCTTAATAGCGCAAGGCGATTTTGCTTTACTGCTTCATCGTCGGCCATAACCATTACGTTGTCAAAAAAGTTATCAACACTTTGACGAATACCCGCTAATTGGCTTAATGCCTCTTGGTAATTTCCGTCTGCGTAAAGTGGTGCAAGCTCAGTAGCAAATTTTGCTACTTGTGAAGCTAATACTTTTTCAGCGTCGTCGCTTAATAGGCTCTCATCAACATCACCTTGGGTGGTAATGTTATTTTTAGCCAGTATGTTACTTACGCGTTTATTAGCCGCTGCAAGCGCTTCTGCGGCGTCTAATGTACGGAAGTGGCTTACGGCTTTAACACGGCGGTCAAAGTCAACAGGTTTAGTCGGGCGGCGTGCAAGCACAGCTTGAATAACGTCTACCTCGATACCTTCATCTTGATACCATGCGCGGAAACGCCCTAGCATAAAATCAAATACGTCGGTTGATACATTTAGGTTAGTTAATTTCTCGCCAAACAGTGTTTGCGCTTTTGCTACTAGGTCTAAAATATCAAGCGGTAGCTCTTTTTCTACCATAATACGCAATGCACCAATGGCTGCACGGCGAAGTGCAAATGGGTCTTTGTCACCTTTTGGTGCTTGGCCTATGCCAAAAATACCTACTAGCGTATCAAACTTATCAGCAATAGCGACTGCACAGCTAATTAAGTTTGTAGGTAGGTTATCACCTGCAAAGCGTGGCATGTATTGCTCGTTTTGCGCTATGGCTACATCTTCGGCTTCACCATCGTGACGAGCGTAATGCATGCCCATCACACCTTGCACGTCGGTAAACTCCATTACCATTTCGGTCATTAAGTCAGTTTTACTTAATAAACCAGCGCGTTTTGCAAGGTCTTTATCGGCGCCTAGTTGCTCTGCTATGTAACCTGCTAGTTCGCTAATACGTACCGACTTATCTTTAAGCGTGCCTAACTGCTTTTGGAATAAAACGGTATCTAGTGACTCTAAGCGGCTTTCTAGGGTTTTCTTTTTATCGGTTTCAAAGAAGAACTGCGCATCGGCTAAACGTGGGCGCACGACTTTTTCGTTACCTGATATAACAACACTTGGATCTTTACTTTCGATGTTCGATACAAACAAAAACTTATTTAAAAGTTTGCCGTTTTGATCTAATAGCGGGAAGTATTTTTGATCGTCCTTCATAGTGTAAATAAGCGCTTCGGCAGGAACATCTAAAAATGCTTCTTCAAATGTTGCTGTTAGCGTTACTGGCCACTCTACTAGCGAGGTTACTTCTTCTAGTAAATCTTCATCCATTGCAACTACAGCATTAACCGCACTTGCAGCGTCTTCGATTTGTGCACGAATCTGTGCTTTACGCTGTTCGTAATCAGCAATAACGTAAGCAGACTTTAATACGTCGAACACGTCATCTGCGTGGTTAATGGTGATTTTTTCTGGGTGATGAAAACGATGGCCTTGTAGTTCATTTGTTACAGGCTTACCTAAAATCTCACCTTCAATCAGCTCACCACCAAATAAAATGGTTACCGTATGCACTGGGCGTATAAACTGTGTTTTACTTGCTCCCCAACGCATAGGTTTAGGAATTGGCAATTTAGCTAACGACTTTGCAATAGCATCGCTCATCAGCGTTTTAGTGTCTTGCCCTGCCACTTTAGCAATATGTAATAGCCATGCGCCTTTGTCGGTTTCGAGCGTTTGTGCTTCGCTTACGTCAATACCACAACCACGTGCCCAACCCATTGCCGCTTTTGTTGGGTTGCCATCGCTGTCAAACGCTGCTTTAGTTGCAGGACCACGTTTTTCTACTTCTTTATCCTGCTGCTTTGCTTCAAGCGCTTTTACTTGTAAACCTAAACGGCGCGGCGATGCATACCAGCTTACGCCTTCGTGCCCAAGTTCAAGCGTTTCAAGCTCTGCTGTTAAGTTTGCTGCAAAGGCCTCTGCTAGTTTGCGCAGTGCTTTTGGTGGTAACTCTTCGGTACCAATTTCTACTAATAAATTTTCTGCTGACATGCTTACTTATCCTTACACAGCGGGAAACCAAGTGCCTCACGTGCATCATAATAACTTTGTGCACATGCTTTTGATAACGCTCTAACGCGTAAAATATAACGCTGACGTTCAGTAACTGAAATTGCATGACGTGCATCTAATAAGTTAAATGCATGCGATGCTTTCATTACTTGCTCATAGGCAGGCAGCGGTAAGTTTGCTTCAATCAGCTTTTGACTCTCAGCTTCGCACTTATCAAACTGTGCAAATAAATCTTCAACATTTGCGTGTTCAAAGTTGTAAGTAGATTGCTCAACTTCATTTTGGTGGAATACATCACCGTAAGTAACACGCCCTAATGGACCATCTGCCCATACTAGGTCGTAAATGCTGTCTACGCCTTGAATGTACATTGCTAAACGCTCTAGGCCGTAAGTAATCTCGCCAGTTACAGGTGAGCATTCTAAGCCCCCTACTTGCTGAAAATAAGTAAACTGGGTTACTTCCATGCCGTTTAACCAAATCTCCCAACCTAAGCCCCATGCACCTAGTGTTGGCGATTCCCAGTTATCTTCTACAAAGCGCACTTCGTGAGTTAAGGTATCAATACCCATTGCTTCTAAAGAACCTAAGTAAAGCTCTTGGATGTTATCTGGTGATGGCTTTAAAACTACCTGAAATTGGTAGTAATGTTGTAAGCGGTTTGGGTTTTCACCGTAGCGTCCATCGGTAGGACGACGGCACGGTTGCACGTATGCGCTCGACATTGGCTCTGGGCCAATAGATTTTAAGAATGTTTGCGGGTGAAATGTCCCTGCGCCCACTTCCATATCAAGTGGTTGAATAATGACACAGCCTTGCTGCGCCCAATAATCCTGTAAAGCCAGGATCAAACCTTGAAAGGTTTTAACGTCATATTTTTGCATATTTGGCTTTTTACTATCTGAAAGTAGCGTGAAAATTACCCTCAGTATACCTTGTGCACACTCATGTTTTAAGCAGTTTGTGCGGTTGTTAAAATAAAAAAGGAGCCATTAGGCTCCTTTTAAGATATATGTATAATTTTTTACACGTCTAAGTTAACTACGCGAAGAGCGTTCGTTTCTATAAAGTCTCGACGTGGCTCAACTTGATCGCCCATTAAGGTTGCAAACAATTGATCTGCTGCAACAGCATCTTCAATTGTTACCTGTAACATACGACGAGCATCTGGATCCATGGTGGTCTCCCAAAGTTGATCTGGGTTCATCTCACCTAGTCCTTTATAACGCTGAATATAGATCCCGCGCTTAGATTCTGCGATCAACCATTCCAAAGCATCCACAAAGTTATCAACAGGTTTTGTTTTCTCACCACGTTGAACATATGCGCCTTCTTTTAAGATGTTAGCGATCTTTGTACCAGTTGCAGCAATACGTTGGTAATCACGTGACGCAATAAAGTCATAGTGTAATACATGGGCTTTATCCACACCGTGCTGACGAATATTCACAACCGGGAAGTACAAGTTACGCTCTGCATCGTGCTCAGTACCTGCATGGAAAATTGTTGCATCTTCATCACGTGCTACTAAGTCATCCACAAGCTCTTTAGTCCACTCAATTACTTTAGCTTCGTTAGATAAGTCTTCTACTTTTAACTCGCTTTGGTAAATTAAGCGCTCCATTACCGTGTTAGGGTATTTACGTTTTAAGCGCTCAATTACCTTAACGGTATTTTGGTAGTCTTGTACGATTTCTTCAAGCGCTTCACCTTCGATTGCTGCAGCATCTTCACTGGTGTAAAGCGCAGCATTGTTAAGTGCAAGCGATGTTAGATAATCAACAAGTGCAGGATCATCTTTAATGTAACGCTCTTGCTTACCTTTTTTCACCTTATAAAGCGGCGGTTGTGCAATGTAAATATATCCACGCTCAACAATTTCTGGCATTTGGCGGTAAAAGAATGTTAGTAGCAAGGTACGAATGTGAGAACCATCCACGTCCGCATCGGTCATGATAATGATGCTATGGTAACGTAGTTTTTCTGGATCATATTCATCACGACCAATTCCACAACCAAGCGCTGTAATTAGCGTTGCAACTTCTTGTGAAGAAAGCATTTTATCAAAGCGAGCTTTTTCAACGTTTAAGATTTTACCTTTAAGTGGCAAAATAGCTTGGTTTTTACGGTTACGACCCTGCTTGGCTGAACCGCCAGCTGAGTCACCCTCCACTATGTATAGTTCAGATAATGATGGGTCTTTCTCTTGGCAGTCTGCTAATTTACCAGGTAAACCGGCTAAATCCATAGCACCTTTACGACGTGTCATTTCACGCGCTTTACGCGCAGCTTCACGTGCACGTGCTGCATCAATAATCTTACCAACAACCGTTTTGGCATCCATTGGGTTTTCTAGCAAGAAATCAGAGAACTTTTCTGCCATTGCTTGCTCAACCGCAGACTTAACTTCGCTTGATACTAGCTTGTCTTTAGTTTGTGATGAAAACTTAGGATCAGGTACTTTAACACTAACCACTGCAGTTAAGCCTTCACGTGCATCATCGCCCGTTGCGTTACTGGTTGTTTTAGCCTTTTTATTAAAGCCTTCTTTTTCCATGTAGTTGTTAAGCGTACGTGTCAGCGCAGATCTAAAACCGGCTAAGTGAGTACCGCCGTCACGTTGTGGAATATTATTAGTGAAACAGTATATGTTTTCTTGGAAGCCATCGTTCCACTGCATTGATACTTCAACGCTAATACCATCTTCCTCACGTGCGTGAGTAAAGTGGAACACACCTTTATGTACCGGTGTTTTATTGCGGTTTAAGTATTCAACAAACGCTTGAATGCCACCATCGTATTTGAAATGGGCAGTTTTTTTTTCTTCGCGCTCATCCGTTAAAATGATGCTCACGCCTGAATTTAAGAACGATAGTTCACGTAAACGTTTGGCTAAAATATCGTAATGAAAATTTAAATTCGAAAATGTCTCGCCACTTGGCCAAAAGCGTAATTCAGTACCTGTCGTATCTGCATCGCCGATAATAGCTAATGGAGCATTTGGAACACCCATGCTATATGTTTGTTCATGCAATTTGCCATCACGACGAATCGTAAGTGTTAGCTTTTCAGAAAGTGCATTTACTACCGATACGCCCACACCGTGTAAGCCGCCAGATACTTTATAAGAGTTATCATCAAACTTACCACCAGCATGCAGTACCGTCATGATAACTTCTGCAGCAGACACCCCTTCTTCTTCATGAATAGAAGTTGGGATACCACGGCCGTTATCTCTTACAGAGACTGAACCGTCTAAGTGAATCGTTACATAAATATCATCACAATGACCCGCTAAGGCTTCATCGATAGAGTTATCAACGACCTCAAACACCATGTGGTGTAAGCCTGTGCCATCATCGGTGTCCCCTATATACATTCCAGGACGCTTTCTTACTGCGTCTAATCCTTTTAGTACTTTAATACTCGACGAATCGTAATTCTCAGACATGGTTAATCCCACTTATCTTGTTATTAGGTTGCCATGTTTCACGTGGAACATTTGTAGTTCTCGTTTCATGGGTTCCACCACAGCAGAAATACTTTCAGATAAAATTGAAGAAATAAATATTTGAGAACTGCAATGGGTCAGTAATTGTCCCACCTTCTCTTTTGTATCTTCGCTTAGTTCTGAAGGTAAATCATCTATTAGCAATATTGATTGCTTATCTGTCTCTGACTCAATTAAACTATTTTGCGTTACTTTTAACGCATAGAGCAATAATTTCAATTGACCGCGAGAAAACGTATTTTCTACACTGTTGCCAGCGACACTAAAACTAAAGTCAGCCTTATGTGGCCCTTTACTTGTAAAACCTTGGCGAGCATCTCGCTCAAAGTTTTGCTCTAACGCGCTGCTAAGAGACTCACTCTCTTTCCAACCCGCATTAAAGTTAATCTCTAAATCGCGTATAAGCGTTAATTCTGCACACATTTTATCAAAAAACTGCTGCTTAAACCTACTTATATACGCCATTCTTAATTTATTTATTTGTTCTGCCAGTCTAACAAATTCTTTGTCCCAAAACCTAATTTGGTCAAAATAATTCGAGGGCTTACTTTTAAGTAACGCATTACGCTGTTTAAGTACTTTATTAAATGATTGCCACAAATAAAAAAACTCATGTTCCACGTGGAACAAACCCAAATCTAAAAATTTACGTCGCTCTTTAGGCCCACCAAAAAATAAGGAGTAGCTTTCTGGTGTAATAACTTGTACAGGCATTAATTGAGCAAGTTCAGATATTTTTTTGCTGGCCTTTCCCTGGATTTTTAAACTAGTTTCACCACCGCGTGTTTTACTTATACCAATAGGAATTGATAAGTCGTGTACTGCTTTGCGACCATGTATTACAAACTGGTCTTGCTGGTGTTGAATAATACTTTTATGTTTAGGTGTTCGAAAAGATTTGCCATGAGAAAGGTAATAAATAGCCTCTAAAAGGCTGGTTTTTCCACTGCCGTTTTCACCATAAATAATATTAACGCCATTAACTGGTTCTAGCGTCAGTGCCTCAATATTACGAAAATACTTGAGGCTCAAGTGACTTAAACTCATTTAAAATGGGTATCTTATAATCGCATCGGCATTACCACGTACATCGCTTCTTCATCACCTGCACCTTCAATAAGTGCACTGCTATTTGAATCAGCTAATGTAAATAGCACATCTTCTGTTTTTAATGTGTTTAATACATCCAGTACATAAGAAACGTTAAAACCAATTTCCAGTTCGTCGCCTTCATACATTACTTCTACTATTTCCTCGGCCTCTTCTTGCTCTGGATTATTAGCCGTAATTTTAAGTAGACCACTGGCAAGGTTTAAACGCACACCTCTAAATTTTTCGTTAGATAAAATAGACACACGCTGAAATGCATTACGTAACCATTCACGGTTAGCGGTAATTACTTTATCGCCACCACGTGGTAAAACACGGCGGTAATCAGGGAATCGGCCATCTACCAATTTACTTGTGAACGTAAACTCAACATCAATAATACGGATATGGTTAGCGCCAAATTGAATCGTTACTAATTCTTCATCGGCTACCATAAGGCGCATAATCTCTTGCACCCCTTTACGCGGTATAATTAATTGCCGCTGTGTATTTAACGATTGGCTTAATTCTTTTTGAGCAATAGCTAAACGGTGGCCATCAGTAGCAACGGTTTTAATATCAGTATTATCTACTTCAAACGACATTCCATTTAAGTAGTAACGAACGTCTTGGTTAGCCATAGAAAAATGCGTGCTTTCAAGCAGCTTACGAAGCTCTAAGCGTGTAAGTTGAAACTCAACCTCTCCATCCCACTGCTCTAGGTTAGGGAAATCCTCAGCAGCAAGTGTCGTAAGTGAAAAGCGACTTTTACCACTGGTTAGAAGGAGTTGATGCTCTTGTAAGCTTAGTGTTAGCTCAGAGCCATCCGGCAAGCTTTTACAAATATCGAGTAATTTTTTAGCTGGTAGCGTTAACTTTGTATTGGCAACGTCATCACCAACAAAAACACCAGCAACTAACTCAATTTCCAGGTCAGTACCTGTCATTGAAAGTTGCCCGTTTTCGACCACTAGCAATACATTAGATAATATAGGTAACGTATGTTTGCGCTCAATTGCACCCGATACTTGTACTAGTGGCTTTAAAAATTGTTCTCTTGATATGGTTATTTGCATAATAAAGTCAGCCCTAAGATGACAACGTTCTTATTAAATTTTGATAATCTTCTTTTATTTCGTGGCTTTCATCACGAAGTGATTTAACCTTACGACACGCATGGAGTACCGTGGTGTGATCTCGTCCGCCAAATGCGTCACCAATCTCAGGTAAGCTGTGATTAGTTAGTTCTTTTGACAACGCCATGGCTACTTGGCGAGGCCTAGCGATAGAGCGGCTACGACGCTTTGAGAGTAGATCAGAGACACGTATTCTGTAATATTCAGCGACCGTGCGCTGGATGTTATCTATAGTGACCAGCTTATCTTGTAGTGCCAATAAATCGCGCAGAGCTTCTTTTACAAAGTCGATAGAAATTGGACGCCCAGTAAAATTAGCATTAGCTATTACTCGGTTAAGCGCACCTTCTAACTCACGCACATTTGATCGTAATTTTTTAGCGATAAAAAAGGCAACTTCGTGCGGCAAATTAATTTTACTTTGCTGTGCTTTTTTCATCAAAATGGCAACGCGCGTTTCAAGTTCAGGCGGCTCGATGGCAATTGTTAAACCCCAGCCAAAACGCGATTTAAGCCTGTCTTCAACACCCTCAATTTCTTTTGGGTAGCGGTCAGAGGTTAAAATAATTTGCTGGTTACCTTCTAATAGAGCATTAAAGGTATGAAAAAACTCTTCCTGTGAGCGTTCTTTATTAGCAAAAAATTGAATGTCATCAATCATCAGCGCATCCACACTTCGATAATAACGCTTAAACTCTTCAATCGCGTTATTCTGTAGTGCTTTTACCATATCTTGCACAAAACGCTCAGAATGCATGTAAACAATTTTGGCATCGGGCTTATTTGCCATAATGCCATTGCCTACTGCATGTAATAAGTGAGTTTTACCTAAACCTGTACCACCGTAAATAAATACAGGATTAAAGGCTGAGCCTGGGTTATCTGCAACTTGTGTTGCAGCCGCTTTTGCTAGCTGGTTAGATTTACCCTCAACAAAACTATCAAAGGTATAGTTATCTTTTATATTAGATTTATAGCCCGATTTAGGCGCAGGCTCTACTGCTGCTTTTTGTTCTACAGGCTGCTGTTTGGCAGGCGCTTGAGAACTTGGCGATGCAGGGGCTTCAACACTTGGCGCCGCCGCTTGAGTATTGAGTAGTGGTTTACTACCAACATCAAAACGTAACTCGGGCGCTTCATCACCACAAATTTCTACCAGTAACTCATTAATACGGTTTAAATACTTTTCTCTTACCCAATCAAGCACAAAGCGATTCGGTGCATAAATAGTTAAGGTATCTTCGGTACTTTCTGCTTGTAGTGGTCTTACCCACATACTGAATTGTTGCGAAGGCAACTCATCTTGCAATACATATAAACAACTTTGCCAAACCGACAGATACACAGTAAAACTCCCAGAGGTATATTTTTATTCCCGCACATCAATAATGATTAAAAATCATGCATTTATTGCGTTTAATCGGCCGACTATTCGGCCTAAGACCGAGTATTATGAAGGCACTTTATCCACAAGTAAAAGATTGATTTTTATAAAATTGTTGATATCAGTGTATAAATATCTTAACAGACTGATTTATAGTGACTTTTATTTTAAAGCCAGATAACAGATCATAACAAAAACACACTAAGATCGCGAACCAAATTTACGATCCAGATCAGTTTTCCCATGCTTTTATTCACTTTTTGAACGCTTGCTGTGGAAAACTTCTTAATTATGATGATCCTAGTTGATCACCCTACTTTATTATGATCCAATTTAGTAACGCGTCACATAGCTTAGTTAATAGCCATTTTGTGTAAAAGAGGACCGCTTTGCTTTAAAATTAGTCTATAAATATCAATCTAAAGTGCAAAATATGTAATAAACACGCCGTTTGCAGCGCAATTATGATTGACTTTAAAGCGCTTAATCTATAATATCTCGCGCTCGCAATGGCACCTGTGCCAGGATCGCGACCTGCATAGGATGTTTTAACTTTAACCGATCGGATGAGATTGTTATGAAAAGAACTTTTCAACCTAGCGTTTTAAAACGCAAACGTGCACACGGCTTCCGTGCTCGCATGGCAACTGTAAATGGCCGTAAAGTATTAGCACGTCGCCGCGCTAAAGGCCGCAAAGTACTTTCTGCTTAATATATAAGTGGAAGACTTTAGCTTTGGCAGGGAGTTACGTCTGTTAACTCCCTCGCATTACTCTCGCATATTTAATGAACCCGCTCGGGCTGCAACTCCTTTATTTACTCTTTTAGCTAAACCTAATGACCAAGATAAACCTAGGTTAGGACTTACTGTAGCTAAAAAACGTGTAAAAAAAGCATGCCAACGTAACCGTATTAAACGACTCGCTCGCGAAAGTTTTCGTTTAAATCAACACACCATCGATAATATTGATATTGTGCTTATGGTAAAAAATGGTATCGATGAGCAGTCTAACGAAGAAATAACCAAACAACTTACAAAATTGTGGCGTAAAATTAATGAACGCTGCAAACCAGGTGCACCTAAACCACCACCATTTAAAAAACGCCCTAACAAATCGGCTAAATCGAATAAACAAACCCGATAGCAATAGAATTGCAGGGTTAATTAGGGTATCTTTAGCTCACCTTTTAATCATGCGTTTAAAATCTTGAACTGAGCTTTTAAATACATGGTATCTATTCACTAAATATACGCAGGGGCATTAACATCATGAGGTTACTTAAACCACTTGTTGCAATTCCAAAGCGATGTTTAGTGTTATTAATCCGCGCTTATCAATTGTGGATAAGCCCACTGTTAGGTCCGCATTGTCGTTTTAATCCAAGCTGCTCTCATTATGCTATTCAAGCAATTAATTTGCATGGATTTGTAAAAGGGAGTTGGTTAGCACTTAAACGCATATTAAAATGCCATCCTTTACATTCAGGCGGAGAAGACCCCGTCCCTGAAAAATTAACCCGTATTAACCACCAACACGAGAAATAAGAGCTGTTATGGAATCGCAACGCACGTTTTTATTAATCGGTTTAATGTTAGTGTCGTTTTTATTATTTCAAGAATGGAATAACGATTACAACACGCCTAAAGCCGATCCCAGTGCCACTACACAAACACTAAACGCAACGTCATCAGAGTCAGATGATTACATACCGTCATCGTCAGATTCAGGTTTACCTGCTTCGGCTACTGCTGCTAAGCGCTCAGTTATTGAAATAACAACTGACGTTTTCACAGTAAAAATCGACACCAAAGGCGGTGACATTGTTGAAACAGACTTACTCCAGTATGAAGATACCAAAGGCAGCGATATACCTTATATGCTACTTGGTGAGTTTGAGGGCAAACAATACTTTTCACAAAGCGGTCTAATTGGTTTAAATGGCCCAGATGCATCAGCAAATGGTCGCCCTACTTACCAAGCAACGCAACAAGCTTACACACTAAACGGTGATGAGTTACGTGTACCCCTGACCTATGTTGATAATAATGGCGTTAGCTTTACTAAAACATATGTATTCAAAAAAGGTCAGTACGATGTAGATCTAGAGTACACAGTAAACAACACGACTAGCGCGCCAGTTCAAGTACAGTTGTACACGCAAATTAAACGTACCGTACAAGAAAAAGGCAGTTTAGTAGATCAAAATTACTTAGGTGCAGCTTACGGTACTGATGAAGAGTCGTACGAAAAATACAGCTTTTCAGATATGGCTGACAAAAACCTAAATAAAAATACGCAAGGCGGTTACGTTGCATTTATTCAGCATTACTTTGTAAGTGCATGGGTACCTAAGCAAGACGAAACACACACACTTTACAGCTTAATTACTAAAAGTAATGCTGCGATTATTGGTACAAAAGCAGCGCCTGTAAATGTACAAGCCGGCAGTGAGCAAACACTTAATGCGACTTACTACATGGGTCCTAAAGAGTCTGATTTATTAGAAGCGCTTCACCCAGATTTAGACCTTACTGTAGATTACGGTTGGTTATGGTTTATTTCGCAGCCATTATTTGTACTACTTAAATGGTTACACGGCATTTTAGGTAACTGGGGTGTTGCTATTATTGCCATCACGATTATCGTTAAAACGTTAATGTACCCACTAACTAAAGCGCAATACACGTCAATGGCTAAAATGCGTGCCCTTCAGCCTAAAATGGCTGCCCTCAAAGAAAAATATGGTGATGACCGTCAAAAGTTCGGCCAAGCCACTATGGAAATGTACCGCAAAGAAAAAGTGAACCCAATGGGTGGCTGTTTCCCTATTTTGTTACAAATGCCTATTTTCTTAGCGCTATTTTACGTATTCTTAGAATCGACAGAGCTACGCCATGCTGAATTTGTGCTTTGGCTAACTGACCTTTCTACAAAAGACCCATACTACGTATTACCAATTTTATTTGGTGCAAGTATGTTTGTAACGCAGAAGCTACAACCAATGACGGTTACCGATCCAATGCAGCAAAAAATGATGACCTTTATGCCGGTTATCTTCTCTGTATTCTTCTTATGGTTCCCATCTGGTTTAGTACTTTACTGGTTAGTATCTAACCTTATTTCGATTGTCCAGATGCTTATCATCTACCGTGGCATGGAAAAGCAAGGTATAAAAGTAAGAGGCTAAACTCTTAACCCAATAAAAAAGGCGCTAATTGCGCCTTTTTTAATGCCTGAAAATAGCTAACAGAGAATAGGAGAATAAACCTGATTGGGCACACTGCGCTCAGTAAAGCTCAAACTTGTTGTTAGTAGCGAAGCAACTACTAAACCAATTGCAATCACCCCAGATAAACCAAGCCACTTTCCTGCCGTTGTTTTACGCTTAACTCTAAGCCAGCTCATATAAATGCCAGCAGCGCTCACAAAGCTCATCAAAGCACCAAACAGCCCCCAAATAAGTTTTGTGCCAATGCCTGCAAAGTTACCAAAGTGCAAAGGATCAGCCGTATCTTTAATGCGAGAGAAAACAGGTAAATCTTCGCCCTTTTGTACTCCTAATACGCGTCCTGTACTTGGTGCTAAATACACGCGATTAGCACGTAAACGAAGCAGAATATCGTTGTTGTAACCTCGTACTTCAATTGCTTGATTCGCAAAGTTGCCATAACGGATATAACGAATATCAAGACTAGGAAATGCTTGCTGGGCCGCTATGGCTGCCTCCGTTAAGCTGATAGCGTCTTTTTGAGCATTAGCCGGCTGCTTTTTAAACTCGCTTACAGCGGCTGGTTGCGCTACATAATGTGGTATTTTAGCTGTTTGTAAACCGTGCTCAAATAAATACCATAACCCTGTCACAGCCATTACCGTAATAAACCAAAAGCTCCAAATCCCTAATAACTTATGCCAATCAGACCAACCACTGCGTTTATCACCGCAAAGCGGTGCTGGCTTTTTAAAAAAGCCTTGCCACCAACGTCGATAAACGTAAAAACTCGATACCAATAAAATACACAATAGAATACTCAAGCTGGTCACGATCAGTTTACCGCCCCACCCCATAGACAGATTCATATGCCAGTTGCGCAAAAACCGAGAAACTCGCGCCCATTCACCTTCCCCAAGTAAGCTGCCGGTTGCTGCATCTAGGTATACAAAACGAAATGTATCGTTGATTTTCAGCGCGACCTCTGTAGCAAGATAATCCTGCTTGTGACGTTGAATATAAAGCACCTGCGCACTTGGGTAATGTTGGCTGAGGGCGTTTTCTATAGCCTGATAATTGGTTTCTACAGAGGCAGTTAATGCTCGGTATTTGCTATCACTTAGGTACTCAATCTCATGACTGAGCGTTGCTAAGGTACCTGAAACACAAATAACAAAAAGCAGGACCCCAACGAAGAGTCCTGCCCATGAGTGTAAATTAAACCACTTTTTTGCGTTCACACAGCACCATTAAAAGCTGTATTTAGCACTTAAGTATATTCGGCGCGGTTCACCTGGAAAGTGACCAGTACGCTCGATAAAACCGCTTGAAGCATACTCTTTATCAAACAAGTTTTTAATCGATACTTGCCATTGCCAGTTATCAAGCGTTGTCTGCCAAGCCATATTATAAATCGTGTAAGGCTTAACATGCTGCCCCCCTAAACTTAATTGCTCATCTACGTAATCTAATCCCGCTGATATCGATGAATATAAGCTAGGTAATTCATAGCGAGTCCAAATACCTAAGGTGTTTTGCGGCGCATTGGCAAATCGATCACTGTCGGGAATTTGGTTAGTAATGCTATCGTTAGCTTGTGTGATCCGGGTATCATTATAAGCATAGCTTGCTGTTACTACCCAGCTTTCAGTGATGTCACCCACCACCTCAACTTCAAAGCCTTTACTTTGCACTTCTCCCACAGCAACTAAGTCATCAACACCATCACCAGCTACATCGCCAAGTAAACTCGGTTGTAGAATGTTTTCACGAACAATATCGTATACTGCCATGTTTACAGCAAGGGTATCATCCAAAAGCTTGCTGCGTAAGCCTAGCTCGTTGATTCGGCTTGTCTCTGGAGCAAAAGGGCCACCTTTGGCCGTTTCTTGATTACTGGCACTTTGTGGAACAAACCCAGTGCCGTGTAGTGCATACGGGAAGAAAGTGTCATTAATGTTATAACTAGTGCCAACACGATAGGTTAAATCACTATCAGAAAACTCGGTTTGGTTTAACAGATCTTTATCTTTAAAGCGGTCATACCTTAAACCAGCGGTAATACTCCAATTTGCTGTTACATCAAGCTGATCTTGTACATAAGAACCAAAACGTGTGCTATTTGTTTGACCTAGTCTCGGTGTAATACTGTCAAGATCATAGTTATCACGCGACGTTAAACCATACTGAGGATTATGAAGGTCTAAACCAGGAACAGGCCCACCTTTACTTTGCTGCGTTGCAGTACGGTAAACACTCTCAAAATCATGTTCATACCAATCACTGCCAAACAGCACTTGATGCTGCATATCTGCAAAAGCAAATTCCGCAACTGCATTGGCTGTTAAACTAAAGCCTTCATTCTCACGTTGCTGATCACGAAACTCGCGATGACTCCAGTCAACCACACCATCATCATCTGTATCTACTAAGCCCCTTGGCTCATGATAGTTTTGCACTTCTTTGTTATCAAAATACCGAGCTGTGATATCTGTACGCCAAATGTCATTAATCTCATGTTTTAAGGTAGCTTGGTAAACATGTGCTTCAACATTTTGAAAGTCGCTCGCTTCGTTGTGATTCCAACTGATATCTGTAAGGAAATTGCCATTATCATCGGCAGGCACACCACGAAGGCGAGCTCCTCCTAGTTCCTGCTCTATGTATGTATACTGAGTAGTTAATTCCGTTGCCTCACTTATTAGCCAGGTATACCCCAAATCAACAATAGTGTTATCACTACTGGTATTAGCACGAAATGGCTCTTCTGAATCACGATACAGACCAACACGGTAAGCATGGTTATCAAGTGATTCACTTAGCGTTCCTGTACTCTCTAATGCGCCACTAAAGAAATCATCATTACCCACCTCAACTTCGATACTGTGCTCACTGGTGAACTTAGGCTTTTTGGTTACATAATTAATAATACCACCAGGGTTACCACTGCCATAAATTGCACCTGCAGGGCCTTTTAATACCGCAACTTGCTCTATATTAAACAATTGTGGAACCGCAAAGCCATTGAAAGGGTCACCTTTTACACCATCGTATAAAATTTCATCTTGGCGGAAACCTCGAAATGTTACACCTGAATAGCTAAATCCATTAACACCTGCAATGTTGCTATATAAGTCGGTAATTTGACGCGCAGCCTGATCACTTATCAACTCTTGCGGCAATATTTGAATTGATTGAGGAATTTTCTCAAGCGGTGTATTGGTTCGAGTCGCAAAACTGGATTCTGTTGGTCGGTATAAAGAAAACGCCCTACCAATCACATCTATTTTTTCGATGTCTTTGTCAGTCGCTTGTTGTGAATTCGTCAATTGTTCTTGAGCACTTACCAAACCGGTAAAGCCCGCCACTAAGGCTAAAAATAGAGGAGAATAACGCATATTAACTTATCAGAAAGAAACAAGGAGCGACACTTTAATAGATATGATTATCATTTACAATAACGGTTTATTATTTATTAATACTGAATTAAGTTATATCTAAAAACCATTATTTCTAAACTACTTTTAATTACCATTATTCGCATGCGAGATTGCCATAGGTTACAATAGCACCAGCATTCATTCTTTTATTGGCAATATTCATCCCATGATTAATCAAGATACAATTGCAGCACAAGCGACCGCCCCAGGGCGTGGTGGCGTAGGTATAATTCGGGTTTCTGGCAGCCTTGCTAAAAGCGTGGCCGAAAAAATAATAGGTAAAGTACCTAAGCTTCGCTATGCCGACTATGTGCCATTTAAAAACCTAAACGGCGAGCAGCTAGACCAAGGTATTGCTATTTATTTTGCGGGACCAAACTCATTTACCGGTGAAGACGTACTTGAACTACAAGGTCACGGTGGCCCTGTAGTGCTTGATATGTTATTAAAAGAAATCAGCCAAATAGAGGGGGTGCGTTTAGCTAAGCCTGGTGAGTTTTCAGAGCGCGCCTTTATGAACGACAAGCTTGATTTAACCCAAGCAGAAGCTATTAGCGATTTAATTAATGCCACCTCTGAGCAAGCAGCTAAAAGCGCCCTACAATCACTACAAGGTGAGTTTTCTAAACATATAGAAACCCTAGTAGAAAAAGTGATTCATTTACGTATGTACGTAGAAGCCGCGATTGACTTTCCTGATGAAGAAATCGACTTTTTATCCGATGGTAAAGTATCGGGTGATTTAGACGCAATTATTGACCAGTTAAACACTGTGACTAATCAAGCCAAGCAAGGCAGCA
Source organism: uncultured Pseudoalteromonas sp. (assembly GCF_963922945.1). Classification (GTDB taxonomy): domain Bacteria; phylum Pseudomonadota; class Gammaproteobacteria; order Enterobacterales; family Alteromonadaceae; genus Pseudoalteromonas. Next base: position 18,289 of record NZ_CAWUKC010000037.1, read on the forward strand.
TCATGCGCGAGGGGATGCGTGTTGTTATAGCTGGACGCCCTAATGCGGGTAAATCAAGCTTACTCAACGCCCTAGCAGGACGCGAAGCTGCCATTGTCACCGAAATAGCAGGTACTACTCGCGACGTACTACGGGAGCACATTCATATTGATGGTATGCCACTTCATATTATTGATACCGCAGGCCTACGCGAAAGCCCTGATCGCGTGGAACAAATAGGTATAGAGCGCGCATGGGATGAAATAAACCAAGCTGACCGTGTGCTATTTATGCTTGATGGCACCGACACCACCGACACCAACCCACACGCAATTTGGCCGGAATTTATGGCAAAATTACCGCAAGGTATGGGTGTGACCGTTATCAGAAATAAAGCTGATTTATCGGGCGATGCAGTCGGTATGGATGAAAACCAGCAATACCCGGTAATTAGTTTAAGCGCTAAGAATGCGCAAGGAATTGAGCTGGTACGCGAGCATTTAAAGGCCTGTATTGGCTTTGATGGCGCAACAGAAGGTGGCTTTATGGCGCGCCGCCGTCACTTAGATGCGCTAGAACATGCAGCCTACCATTTAGACACGGGTAAAACACAGTTAGAAATGCACGCAGCCGGTGAAATATTAGCTGAAGAGCTGCGCCTAACGCAGCAATACTTAAACGAAATAACCGGTGAATTTACCTCAGACGACCTACTAGGCAAAATATTTAGCGCGTTCTGTATTGGTAAATAACTCGCTAAAGCAGCAAAAAACACATGATTTAGGGTACATTGGTGCCCTTTTTTATGCCCGGTATAAAAATTTGAAAGCAAAAGTAAGATAAAACGCGCCTGGTAAAAGCCTGGACAGCCCAGCTATTTGAGCCCTTGTAGTATAAAAAAACACCGCCTCAGCACGTCATTTATATTCTATTTAGTTTAAAAAAAGCACTAACATTATGCTAAACACGACACTTGATAAGATCATTTTAACTATAGTTTGTGCATTTATAAGTCAAAGTAAACGATAACACTATGGTTAACGTAACTGTTTTTTAATGATCCACCAGCAATAATACTCGCTGAACTTAAAAAACGATGATGTTATTAAAAAAGGTTATCCACAATAGTCTACTTTTTAGCTAACAGATCCTAAAATGCGCCTCTATTTATCCCCTATTTATGTGTTAAGCAATAACGATCTATAAAATCACGCAGGTTTTTAAACTTATTTTCGCTTTTTTTACTTAGATCTGGCTAATTAGATCGTTTCTCAAAAAGTTTTTTTGATCGCTTTTTGAGTTATCAACAGGATTACTATCCACATTATGATCAACAACACTTAAGCTGTGTAAAATCTAATGCTGGTGGACATGCTTATAATAAAAAATCAATCACTTAGCTTTAATTAGATCAATTCAAAACCTGAGTTAGACAAAGCTTTCCCCAGCCTTATCAACAACTTGATCAGAAGATTACATTTAAATAATTTATGTTAAACCTATATTTTTCAATAAGTTAAAAAGCAAATAATCATCACGTTTAAAAACGGAACAAAAATAGTTATACAAAATTACAAAGGATTTCTTTACTGCAAAGCTAACTCAGTTATCATAGCGGGCAAATAAGTAATGTGTGATCAGATAAAGTATGAGTGCTGTAAATATTATCGTGGGTAGTCAAATGGGATCTGCTGAGTATGTAGCAGAGCAACTATGTGATGAATTAAATAATCAAGGTATTAGCACCAAACTACATGATCAACCAAATTTATCTGATATTGATCAACACAATACCATATGGCTTATATGCACATCGACCTACGGGGCCGGCGATTATCCCGATAATCTTTTACCTTTTATTGAGCAGCTAAATCAGCAAAGTGATCTATCTGCTATTAAATATTCGGTTATTGGCTTAGGTGATACCAGTTACGATACTTACAACTTAGCAGCACGTAACATAAATACCTTAATGGCCAGTAAGCACGCTGTATGTATAGCCCCAAGGTTAGAACTTAACATTCTCGATGAGGCATTACCTGAGGATACAGCTTTAGAATGGCTAAACTCTTGGATAGAAAAAACACAATTAAAGTAATGCGATCATCAAAAATAGCATAAACAAAGTTACTCACAATTTACTAATAATTTAATAGCTTTTGTGGATAACAGCTGATCAAACTGCGTTTTTATGCCTGCTTATCCATTGGATAAGATCCAATCGATACCGAGCTGTGTATAAACTCCCTTTTTGATCAAAGCTTATTTGCCTGATGATCCGATCATATTAACACCTTTAGATCTGATCTAATTTTATGTTTTAAATGAAAAAATAGAGCTTATCAACAGAAAAGCCGATCACTAGTAGTAATAGCATTAAAAGATCTCTTTAAAAGATCCTTTATATTATAAGTGATCAGTGACTTAGATCTTGCCCACTGTTTAATCATTTATCTTCTGATAATTTCTAGGTAGAATACGCTCCCTTTTGAAGTTTACTGGTTTGATTAAGTAGGATCCCATTAATGATTTTTCACGAAAAGTTTGACGTTATCGTAGTAGGTGGTGGACATGCAGGCACTGAAGCCTCATTGGCTGCTGCACGTATGGGGATGAATACCCTGCTGCTGACTCATAATATGGATACACTTGGTCAAATGTCTTGCAACCCAGCAATTGGTGGCATAGGCAAAGGCCATTTGGTTAAAGAAATTGATGCGTTAGGCGGTGCTATGGCACAAGCTATTGATAAAGGCGGCATTCAATTTCGCACCTTAAACTCTTCAAAAGGGCCAGCTGTTCGTGCAACACGTGCACAAGCAGATCGCGCTTTGTATAAAGCTGCAATCCAAAACACTTTACAAAACCAAGAAAATCTAAAAATATTTCAACAATCATGTGATGATCTTATCGTTGAAAACGATAAAGTTATCGGTGTAGTTACCCAAATGGGATTACGTTTTAGCGCGCCAAGTGTTGTGTTAACTGTTGGTACTTTCTTAGGTGGTCAAATACACATTGGTTTAGAGAATTTTAAAGGTGGTCGTGCAGGCGATCCCCCTTCAATTGCATTGGCTGATCGTTTACGTGAATTACCTTTTAGAGTAGACCGTTTAAAAACCGGTACTCCACCACGTATTGATGCCCGTACAGTTGATTTTAGCAAGATGCAAGAGCAACCAGGTGATGCGCCTACACCGGTATTTTCATTTATTGGTAAACAAAGCGATCATCCTCAGCAAATTCCTTGTTATATCACTTACACTAACGAAAAAACCCATGAGGTTATTCGTAACAATTTACATCGCTCACCTATGTACTCAGGTGTAATTGAAGGTATAGGGCCACGTTACTGTCCTTCAATAGAAGATAAAATTGTGCGCTTTGCTGATAAAGACAAACACCAAATATTTGTAGAGCCTGAAGGCTTAACTTCTTATGAGCTTTACCCTAATGGTATTTCAACCAGTTTACCTTTCGATGTGCAGTTACAAATAGTGCAATCGATAGATGGTTTTGAAAACGCGCATATTTGTCGTCCTGGTTATGCTATTGAATATGACTTTTTTGACCCACGTGATTTAAAACAGTCACTAGAAACCAAGTTTATAGACGGATTATTTTTTGCAGGCCAAATTAATGGTACTACCGGTTACGAAGAAGCCGGCGCACAAGGTTTAATTGCTGGTATGAACGCAGCTTTACAGGTACAAGGCAAAGATGCGTGGACACCACGTCGTGATGAAGCATATACAGGTGTACTAATCGATGATTTAGCAACACTCGGTACAAAAGAACCGTACCGTATGTTTACTAGCCGCGCAGAATACCGTTTATTATTGCGCGAGGATAACGCTGATATTCGATTAACTGAAAAAGGCCGTGAACTTGGTTTAGTTAACGACGAGCGTTGGCAGGCGTTTAACGAAAAAATGGAAGTGATCGAAAAAGAAAAGCAGCGTATTAAAGAGACTTGGATCCATAAAGATCATGCCGTGGTTGATCAAGTAAATGCGTTACTAAAAACGCCTCTTACGCGTGAAGCTAGTTTAGAGGATCTTCTTCGTCGTCCAGAAATTCGTTATAACGACTTAATGGCTATTGATGGATTAGGATCTGAATTTACTAACCAAGCTGCACTTGAGCAAGTTGAGATCCATACTAAGTATGCAGGCTATATTGCACGCCAACAAGATGAGATCAACAAACAGCTTCGTCATGAAGAAACCATTTTGCCTAAAGAGTTCGATTACTCAACGGTATCGGGTTTATCAAACGAAGTGATTGCAAAGCTTACTGATTCGCGTCCAGATACTATTGGCCAAGCTTCGCGTATTTCTGGTATCACCCCTGCGGCGATTTCGCTATTATTAGTGTATCTGAAGAAGCAAGGCTTATTACGCAAAACAGCGTAACGGTAAAGGTAAACTGTGTTACAGCAACAATTAACAACATTGTTAGCGCAAACTGATATTGCGCTAACTGAAAAACAACAGCAGCAATTAGTTAAATACGTTGAGTTATTAAACAAATGGAACAAAGCGTATAATTTAACCTCTGTACGCTTACCAGAAGAAATGATGATTAAACACATTATGGATAGTTTAGTTGTTGCTCCTCATTTACCCGGTCATCATTATATAGATGTAGGTACTGGTCCAGGTTTACCAGGAATTGTGTTAGCTATTGCATTACCTGACACGCAATTTGTATTGCTAGATAGCTTAGGCAAGCGCGTGCGTTTTTTAATGCAAGTTAAACACGAGCTAGGTCTAAATAATGTCACCCCGGTACAGTCAAGAGTTGAAGAATATCAACCAAGTGTTAAATTAGATGGCGTACTAAGTCGTGCGTTTGCTTCATTGCAAGATATGGTTGAATGGTGTACGCACCTAATTGATCACTCAGGCAAATTTATAGCGTTAAAAGGTGTGTTCCCTAGTGAAGAGCTAGAGTCACTTCCTGAAGGCGTAAAATTTGAAGAAAAAATCTCGCTAGTAGTGCCTGAGCTTCATGCACAACGACATTTAATTATTCTTTCTAAAGACTAGGGATCAGAGACATAGTGGCAAAAGTCATCGCATTAGCAAATCAAAAAGGCGGCGTTGGTAAAACAACAACGGCTGTTAATCTCGCTGCATCTATGGCTGCAACGAAACGTAAAGTGTTGTTAATTGATCTCGACCCGCAAGGCAACGCTACTATGGGTAGTGGTGTAGACAAATATGGCGATGTCGCCACCATTTATGATTTACTCATAGAAGAAACACCAATGGATGAGGTAATAATTACTGAAACCTCAGGTGAGTATCATATGATTGCGGCCAACGGTGATGTAACCGCAGCTGAAGTAAAGCTCATGGAGTTGTTTGCACGCGAAGTACGTCTTCGTAATGCGCTTGAAAAAATCCAAGATAAATACGAATTTATTTTTATCGACTGTCCGCCTTCACTAAATATGTTAACAGTTAATGCTATGGCAGCGGCTGACTCTGTTTTAGTCCCCATGCAATGTGAATATTATGCGCTTGAAGGATTAACCGCATTAATGGACACTATTACCCAGCTTGCAAAGTTAGTTAACCCTAACTTACAAATTGAAGGCATTCTTCGTACTATGTACGATCCACGCAATCGATTAGCAAATGATGTATCAGAACAATTAAAACAACATTTTGGCGATAAAGTATACCGCACCGTGATCCCACGTAATGTGCGCCTTGCAGAAGCACCGAGTTTTGGTGCGCCAGCAATGTACTATGACCGCGCATCAAGTGGCGCAAAAGCCTACTTAGCACTTGCGGGCGAAATGCTACGCAGAAAAGAAAAAACAGCGCCGGTAGTCGCCTAACTTTAAGGTAAAAAAATAACATGTCTGCTAAAAAACGAGGTTTAGGCCGAGGACTCGATGCCCTTTTAAGTTCATCAAAACCAGCGCCGAGCCCAAGCAAGGAACAAGACACAGTAAAAGAAACTGATGTTGAACATACTACTGCAACAGAGTTTGTAGATAGTGAGTTGCAATCATTGCCTATTGAGTTTTTACACTCGGGTAAATACCAACCTCGTAAAGACATGTCTGAAGAAGCGCTTGAAGAACTAGCAAGCTCTATTCGTTCACAAGGTATTATTCAACCAATCGTTGTCCGCCCTATTGCTGAAAATAGCTTTGAAATAATTGCTGGTGAACGCCGTTGGCGTGCTGCGCAAATAGCTAAGCTTGAAAGCGTACCTTGTATTGTAAAAAATGTGCCTGACGAAGCCGCCGTTGCTATTGCACTGATAGAAAATATTCAGCGTGAAGACTTAAACGCAATGGAAGAAGCGATTGCGTTAAACAGATTATTAAATGAATTTGAATTAACACACCAGCAAGTTGCCGATGCGGTGGGTAAATCCCGCACTACCGTGACTAATTTACTACGATTAAACAATTTAAATAGCGATGTTAAAATTTTGTTAGAGCATGGCGACATTGAAATGGGCCACGCTCGCTGTTTATTAGCACTTGAAGGTGAAGCGCAATCTGACGCGGCAAGATTAGCTGTTGCTAAAGCTTTGACTGTTCGCGAAACCGAAAAATTAGTACGCTCAATTTTAGAGCCTGTTGCAGCTAAGCAAACGCCAGAAAAAGACCCTGACGTTAAGCGCTTAGAACAAAAGTTAGCCGACAACCTAGGGGCTAAAGTAGAAATAAATTACAATGCGAAGGGCAAAGGTAAATTGGTGATTTCTTATACCAACCTAGACGAGCTTGACGGCATTTTAAATCGTATAAATCATAGCAATACCGACCATTAAAATTTTACATGTCCAATAAGAGACATTTGTAGCTATTTTGTGTTACAAAGCGTCTACTCAAGTTGCAAAACTGGTAGGATTAAGTATAATTTCGCCAGTTTTCACACCCTAACAATTAGAACGCCATAAAGGTTAACTAAACGTGACTAATAAGTTAGCAAGACCTTATAGGCTTGCCGCATTTAAATTAATTTGTCTTCAGGGGTTCGTAGCACTTATAGCTGCAGTAATTATTTTTGTTGGTTGGGGAGTAAACGCCAGCTTATCAGCACTTGCTGGTAGTAGCGTTGCAATACTTCCTCACCTAGTATTTGCGCTTTATGCATTCAGATATATGGGTGCAAGTATGGCAAATCAAGCGTATACCTCGTTAAAGCGCGGTAACGGATTAAAATTTATGCTAACAATCGTATTGTTTGCACTGATACTCAAGTCAACCACGGTCGTTTTAGTGCCGTTTTTTTGTGTTTATGTATTGGTGCTTTTTACTGGATTGTTCGCGCCCGTTTTTTTTAAACATTAACTTTGGGATATAACATGGCTGCAGAAGAAGTTACTATATCAAGCCATATCCAGCATCACTTAACAAACGCTAAGATGTGTATGACCGACTCTGGTCTTGCCTTCAACAAAGCGTGTGCAGACAGTGGTTTCTGGACATGGAATATAGATACCCTCGCATGGTCAATCGGACTAGGTCTAATATTTTTATGGATCTTCCGTAGCGCCGCTAAAAAAGCACACACAGGAGTACCTGGTAAACTTCAATGTTTTATTGAAATGATTGTTGAGTTCGTTGGCGACAACGTACGTGACACTTACCACGGTAAAAGCAAGTTAATTGCTCCATTAGCCTTAACAATTTTTGTTTGGGTGTTCTTAATGAACTTAATGGACTTAATCCCTGTTGATTTCTTACCTGCTTTCGCTGGTTTTGTTGGTGAGCAAGCCTTTGGTATGGACTCACACGACGTTTATATGAAAATTGTACCTACCACAGACATAAACTTAACTGCTGCATTAGCACTGGGTGTGTTTATTCTGATGATTGGTTACTCTATTAAAATTAAAGGGGTTGGTGGCTTCATTAAAGAGCTTACACTTCACCCGTTTAGCTCTAATAGCAAAGTGGCTATGATTTTCTTAATTCCTTGTAATTTATTACTAGAAACAATCGCTTTAGTGTCTAAGCCTTTCTCGTTAGCACTGCGTTTATTCGGTAACTTATACGCTGGTGAATTGATATTCATACTTATCGGCGCAGTTGGTTTAATGCAACTTCCGTTGCACTTTGTTTGGGCTGTATTCCATATCTTAGTAATCGTGTTACAAGCATTCGTATTTATGATGCTAACCATTGTTTACCTAAGCATGGCAAGTTCTGACAATCACTAATTTATACACTTTTTAATTTAACTTTAACAATTGAAACTTTGGAGAAAAAAATGGAACTAGTATTAGGTCTTAAGTACATCGCAGTTGCTTTACTTATCGGCTTCGGTGCAATCGGTACTGCTATCGGCTTCGGTAACATGGGTGGTAAATTCCTAGAAGCATGTGCGCGTCAGCCTGAGCTTGCACCTTCATTACAAGTTAAGATGTTCATCCTAGCTGGTCTAATCGATGCGGTAGCAATGATCGGTGTTGGTATCGCAATGGTAATCCTGTTCGTACTTTAATTTTATTTTTTGAACAGCTTACTATTTTAAGGAGGAGCGGTCGTGAACATAACAGCCACTCTTATCGGTGAATTAATTGCGTTTACGGTGTTTGTACTATTTTGTATGAAATATGTATGGCCACCACTTAATGATGCAATTGAGTCTCGCCAGAAGAAAATTGAAGATGGTTTAGCTGCCTCTGATAGAGCCGAAAAAGACTTAGAACTTGCGCAACAAAAAGCTGCAGAGCAGCTTAAAGATGCAAAAGCTCAAGCGGCTGATATCATTGAACAAGCTAAAAAGCGTGCCGTGCTTATTGTTGACGAAGAAACTGTTCGTGGACAAGAAGAGCGTGAAAAAATTATTGCTCAAGGGCACTCTGAAATTGAATCAGAGCGTAACCGTGTAACAGAAGAGCTACGTAAGCAAGTAGCAACTCTGGCAGTGGTTGGCGCAGAAAGAATTTTAGAGCGTGAAATCAATCAAGCCGCACATAGTGACATCGTTGAAAAACTTGTCGCTGAGCTGTAATTAGGAGGGTATGAGCATGTCTGAATTGACTACTATCGCTCGCCCATACGCTAAAGCGGCTTTTGAACTTGCCGTTGAAAAAGGCACGGTTGAAAGCTGGAATGACATGTTGTTTTTTGCAGGCGAAGTTGCCAGCAATGAACAAGCATCAGCCGTTCTAGCTGGATTGCCTACTGCTACAGCACAAGCTGAGTTATTTATTAACTTATGTGCTGAGCAGCTCAACGAACAAGGTCAGAACCTAGTGAAGGTGATGGCTGAAAATGGACGTTTGATTGCACTGCCTGAGGTTGCTCAGTTATTCGCTGCGTTTAAAGCAGAGTATGACAAAGAAATCGACGTAGATGTGATTTCGGCAACCCCTCTTGCTGCAGCGCAGCAAGAGTCATTGGTAGCGACACTTGAAAAACGTTTCGCACGCAAAGTTAAGCTGAATTGTAGTGAAGACGCTGCAGTTGTTGGCGGCCTTATTATCAAGGCGGGTGACACTGTAATCGACGGCTCAGTACGCGGTAAATTAAACCGCTTAGCCACAACACTACAATCGTAATTGGGAAAAAGAGCATGCAACTTAATTCCACTGAAATTTCAGATCTGATCAAACAACGTATTGAGCAGTTCGAAGTTGTAAGTGAAGCTCGTAACGAAGGTACTATCGTATCTGTTACTGACGGTATCATCCGCATCCACGGTCTAGCTGACTGTATGCAAGGTGAGATGATTGAGCTTCCAGGCAACCGTTATGCTATCGCACTAAACCTTGAGCGTGACTCAATTGGTGCAGTAGTTATGGGTCCTTACGCTGACCTTACTGAAGGCGTAAAAGTATACACAACTGGTCGTATCCTAGAGGTTCCTGTTGGTGCAGGCTTACTTGGTCGTGTTGTAAACACACTAGGTGCGCCTATCGACGGTAAAGGTGCTTTAGATAACGACGGTTTTGACCCTGTAGAAAAAATTGCACCAGGTGTAATCGAGCGTCAATCTGTAGATGAGCCAGTTCAAACTGGTTACAAATCTATTGATGCGATGATTCCAGTTGGTCGTGGTCAGCGTGAGCTTGTAATCGGTGACCGCCAAACAGGTAAAACTGCACTAGCAATCGATGCAATCATCAACCAAAAGAACACAGGCGTTAAGTGTGTGTACGTAGCGGTTGGTCAAAAAGCGTCTACTATTGCTAACGTAGTACGTAAATTAGAAGAGCACGGTGCACTTGAAAATACAATCGTAGTTGTAGCATCTGCTTCTGAGTCTGCGGCACTTCAGTACTTAGCACCGTTCTCGGGCTGTACTATGGGTGAATACTTCCGTGACCGTGGTGAAAACGCATTAATCGTATATGATGATTTATCTAAGCAAGCTGTTGCTTACCGTCAAATCTCATTACTACTTAAGCGTCCACCAGGTCGTGAAGCATACCCAGGTGACGTATTCTACCTTCACTCGCGTCTTTTAGAGCGTGCATCGCGTGTAAACGCTGATTACGTTGAAAAGTTCACAAACGGTGAAGTGAAAGGACAAACAGGTTCATTGACGGCATTGCCAATCATTGAAACTCAAGGCGGCGACGTTTCTGCGTTCGTACCGACAAACGTTATCTCTATCACCGATGGTCAGATCTTCTTAGAAACTGACTTATTCAACTCAGGTATCCGTCCGGCAGTAAATGCTGGTATCTCGGTATCGCGTGTTGGTGGTGCTGCACAAACTAAAATCGTTAAGAAACTAGGTGGCGGTATTCGTCTAGCCCTAGCTCAGTACCGTGAATTAGCTGCGTTCTCGCAGTTCGCGTCTGACCTTGATGATGCTACTCGTGCTCAACTTGAGCATGGTGAGCGTGTAACAGAGCTAATGAAGCAGAAACAGTACGCACCAATGTCTGTTGCTGAAATGTCTTTGTCGTTATTTGCAGCTGAGAAAGGTTACCTTAAAGACATCGAAATCTCTAAAATTATGGATTTCGAAGCAGCTTTACTTTCTTACGCAAGTAGCACATACGCAGAGCTTGTGGCTCAAATCAATGAAACTGGTAACTACAACGCTGAGATCGAAGCGCAGCTTAAAGAACTTCTAGAGAAGTTCAAGTCTACGCAAACTTGGTAATTTAGTTATTAATGGTGCGCTTTAGTTTACTAAAGCACACCTTGATTCGGAGAGAGAGTCATGGCCAGCGGAAAAGAGATTAAAAGCAAGATCGGGAGTATTAAAAATACTCAAAAGATCACCAGCGCAATGGAAATGGTTGCTGCGTCTAAAATGAAAAAGGCGCAAGAACGAGTGGCTTCAAGCCGTCCATACGCTAACAAATTACGCAAAGTAATTGGTCGTGTTGCTCAAGCAAATCTTGATTTTACTCACCCATTCTTAGAAGAACGTGAAGTAAAACGAGTTGGTTATATTGTTATCTCTACAGACCGAGGTCTATGTGGCGGCTTAAACTCAAACGAGTTTAAAAAAGTTGCATTAGACATTAAAGCGTGGAAAGAAAAAGGCGTTGACGCTGACTTTGCAACTATTGGTAGCAAAGCAGCTAGCTTCTTTCAACGTTTTGGCGGTCAAGTGCTTGCTAAAAAGTCAAGCCTTGGAGATAAGCCTTCAGTACAAGACGTAATTGGTCCTGTAAAAATTATGCTAGATGCATTCTCTGAAGGTAAAATTGACCGTTTATTCCTGGTATACAACAACTTTGTTAATACCATGAAGCAAGAGCCAAAAATAGATCAGTTACTCCCTTTGCCAAAAGCTGAAGAAGAAGTATCTGCCCACACATGGGACTACTTATACGAGCCAGGCCCAGACGCTATATTAGAGTCTTTGCTTGTACGCTTTGTTGAGTCTCAGGTATACCAAGGTGTGGTTGAGAACGCTGCCTCTGAACAGGCTGCCCGTATGGTTGCGATGAAAGCTGCAACAGATAATGCCGGCGACCTTATGGATGAGTTACAGCTTGTTTATAACAAGGCCCGCCAAGCGGCAATCACACAAGAAATCAGTGAGATTGTTTCTGGTTCAGCCGCAGTTTAATGCTTCAGGCAAAGATTAACGAGAGGAATAGACATGAGTTTAGGTAAGGTCGTCCAAATTATCGGTGCCGTTGTAGATATTGAGTTTTCTCAAGACAACGTGCCAGCCGTATATGACGCACTAAAAGTAACAGATGGCGATTTAGCTGGTTTGACTTTAGAAGTTCAACAACAGCTAGGTGGCGGTGTTGTTCGTACTATCGCACTAGGTACTACTGACGGTTTACGTCGTGGCGCAGCGGTAGAAAATACAGGTGAAGCGATTCAAGTTCCAGTTGGTAAAGCAACGCTTGGTCGTATCATGAACGTACTTGGTGAGCCAATTGATGAAGCTGGCCCAATCGGCGAAGAAGACCGTATGTCTATTCACCGTGCAGCGCCTTCATACGAAGAGCAATCAAGTTCAGTAGAACTTTTAGAAACAGGTATCAAGGTAATCGACCTTGTATGTCCGTTTGCTAAAGGTGGTAAAGTTGGTTTATTCGGTGGTGCCGGTGTAGGTAAAACCGTAAACATGATGGAACTTATCCGTAACATCGCAATCGAGCACAGCGGCTACTCAGTATTCGCAGGTGTTGGTGAGCGTACTCGTGAGGGTAACGATTTCTACCATGAGATGAACGATTCAAACGTACTTGATAAAGTATCGCTTGTATACGGTCAGATGAACGAGCCTCCTGGTAACCGTTTACGCGTAGCGTTAACAGGTCTTACTATGGCTGAAAAGTTCCGTGACGAAGGTCGCGATGTACTTTTCTTCGTAGATAACATCTACCGTTACACACTAGCTGGTACAGAAGTATCTGCACTACTTGGTCGTATGCCATCAGCGGTAGGTTACCAGCCTACACTAGCTGAAGAGATGGGTGTACTTCAAGAGCGTATCGCTTCAACGAAGACGGGTTCAATTACATCAATCCAAGCGGTATACGTACCTGCGGATGATTTAACGGATCCATCTCCAGCAACTACCTTTGCTCACTTAGATGCAACAGTAGTACTTTCACGTGATATCGCATCACTTGGTATTTACCCAGCGGTAGACCCACTTGATTCATCTTCACGTCAACTTGACCCATTAGTAATTGGTCAAGACCACTACGATACAGCACGTGGTGTTCAAACAGTTCTTCAGCGTTACAAAGAACTTAAAGACATCATTGCGATTCTAGGTATGGACGAGCTTTCTGACGAAGATAAGCAACTTGTATCTCGTGCTCGTAAAATCCAGCGTTTCCTATCTCAGCCATTCTTCGTGGCAGAGGTATTTACAGGTGCGCCAGGTAAATACGTTTCACTAAAAGACACAATTGCTGGCTTTAAAGGCATTCTAAGCGGTGAATTTGATGACCTTCCAGAGCAAGCGTTCTACATGGTTGGCTCTATCGAAGAAGCTCAAGAAAAAGCTAAAAGCATGTAATTAGGAGGGTAGTATGGCAGCTATGACTGTACATCTTGACGTAGTAAGCGCAGAGCAGAGCTTGTTCTCTGGTCTAGTTGAATCGATTCAAGTATCTGGTAGTGAAGGTGAGCTTGGTGTTAATGCCGGTCACGCCCCACTACTAACTGCCCTTAAACCTGGTATGGTACGTTTAGTTAAGCAACATGGTGAAGAAGAACTGATCTATATTGCTGGCGGTACACTAGAAGTTCAACCGAACATAGTAACCGTACTTGCTGATACAGCTGTTCGTGGTGAAGACCTTGACGAACAAGCGGCAGAGCAAGCTAAACGTGACGCAGAAAGCCAAATGGCTAATGCGTCAGCTGCTGAGTTTGATTATCAACAAGCAGCTATGCAACTAGCGGAAGCTATTGCACAACTTCGCGTAATTCAGCAATTACGTAAAAAGTAAGCCTATCCGGTTTTAAAAAGCCCACATTATGTGGGCTTTTTTGTGCCTGTAATTTGGCTTTACACTTATATCAACCTGCAAAGCTGGTTACAATAAGTGTAATTATTATGAACAGTGTGTTTATCATAGATTCAGTCATTATTTTTTATAGTATGGCTGAGTGTGTACACAGGGAGTGACATGCGTAATCTAATTAACCTACTTTCATTAACCACTCAATAAAACAACGGAAAAAGGAAATTGTTTTAATGGCTCTAACAACAGTAATTCTTGCTGCGGGTAAAGGTACTCGTATGCGCTCTTCTCTACCAAAAGTACTGCATAAAGTGGCAGGTAAACCTATGGTGCAACATGTTATAGATAACGCAAAAGCACTAGGTGCAAGCACAACAAACTTAGTTTACGGGCACGGCGGCGAACTATTACAACAACAACTCGCCGATAACAACGTAAACTGGGTACTGCAAGCAGAGCAACTTGGCACTGGCCACGCAGTAGCACAAGCAAGCCCTCATATTAATGATGACGACACTGTACTTGTGTTGTATGGTGATGTACCACTTACAAAGCAATCAACCCTTGAGCGCTTATTAGCAGCAACCCCTGAAAATGGATTAGCAGTACTAACCGTTAATTTGGCTAACCCTAATGGCTATGGCCGTATGCTACGAGAAGATGGCAAGCTTGTAGGTATTATTGAGCAAAAAGATGCAAACGCTGAACAGCTGCTTATTAGCGAAGTAAACACAGGCATTATGGCGGTTAACGGCAAGCTTTTAAAAACATGGTTAGGCAACTTATCTAATAATAATGCACAAGGGGAATACTACCTTACAGATATTGTTGCTATGGCACACAGTGAAGGGGTAGAAATCACCTCAGCGCAGCCAAATCATGCAATGGAAGTTGAAGGCGCAAACAACCGCGTACAACTTGCAGGCCTAGAGCGTGCTTATCAAGCATGGCAAGCAGAAGAATTAATGTTAAATGGTGCCACCCTAGCCGACCCTGCTCGTATCGATGTACGTGGCAATGTTAAAACAGGCGAAGACGTATTAATTGATATAAACGTTATTTTTGAAGGCAATGTAACCCTTGGTAACAATGTACAAATTGGCCCTAACTGTGTACTTAAAAACTGTACTATTGGCGATAACGTAGTTATAAAAGCAAATACCCTAATTGAAGATGCAAGCGTAGCGGCTCAATGTACGCTAGGCCCCTACGCCCGCTTACGCCCAGGTGCGGTAATGGAAGAAGACTCGCACATTGGTAACTTTGTAGAGATGAAAAAAACCCGACTAGGCAAGGGTTCTAAAGCAAACCACTTAAGTTACTTAGGCGATGCTGAAATCGGTGAAAAAGTGAATATAGGCGCAGGTACTATTACCTGTAACTACGATGGTGTTAATAAAGCAAAAACCATTATTGGTGATAACGCCTTTATTGGCTCTAACTCATCGCTTGTTGCCCCAGTACACATTGGTACAACAGCAACGGTAGGTGCAGGCTCTGTGATCACCAGTACCGTTGAAGATGAGCAGCTCGCAATAGCACGCTCTAAACAGCGTAATTTAACCGGCTGGAAACGCCCAGTTAAAAAATAGTAACGATCATTACTTATTAAATATTTAAAGCGAGTTTAACACTCGCTTTTTTATTGCTTATATTTTGACTATTATTTAAACTTATAGTTAACGGATTAAAAATTACACTTAAGGAAATCTTATGTCTGCATATGCTCGTCGTGCTGTTGCCGAAAGGCAGCGCCAAAATCAAATCAAAAACATACTATCAGGTAATAATCACACGCTTATCCAAATGAACTCAGCAGAGTTTGTAGACTACATTATTTCTGTAAAGATGAAGCAAGGTAAATCTCGTTCAGAAGTGGTTGATTGGCTAGATGAGTTACTGGAAGAGCATAATTCACTATCAAGTCAATGGGAACGAATTAAAGATCCTTTGAAAGCTAGGGCTGGTCTATAATCCTCTATTTGATGATATTAAAGCGTTAGCCATTATAGCGGCTGCAATGCAGCGCCAAGGTAATGTTTTCGGTAAGTTTAAAATTAAAGTTTATAATGGTTCCCCCGCTATTATAATGACTTCTTACCCTGGTATCAGAGCTCATTTAACGGGTACTCGTTATTTAGCAAGCAACCCCAAACTTTTTACTATCGGTGTCGGTAAATTAGAAGCTGCAAAAGCGATGAAGGGTGGGTTTGTACTCACTCTAGTAATTTCAGTGACATTTCATGCCACAGACTATTTCTTAAACGATCAAAAAACATGGCATGACTTAGTGGCAGGTGTTGCGGTCGACATGGCAGTAGTTGGTGCCGCTATTGTGACTACTAGTACAATATTGGGTGTTGCATCAACAGCATCAGCAAGTTTAGCAACAATAATTGCTGGTACAGTATTAGTGCCCTTGTTGGTTGTCGTAGTCGTTGGGGTGGCTTTTTCAATTGCATTTTCGGATACCAGTGATTATGTAAAAGTACTTTCTGAAGAGTTAAGAAATATTGAAAATAAAATACAAAGTGGTGTAGTTAAAATTAGGGCTGGAGCGCAGAAAATTAATAACGTATATAAAGAAAATCCAAATGAATTTTTACATGAGGTTTTTGGGGTTCCTATGTTTAAAAAAACTAGGTCTTATAAATTTTGAAGTTTTTAGAGTGGAAAAAAGCAGATAAGAAGTTATCTCTTGCAAATATGAAAGAATTAGCATCTGTTTTTTTCTTGTTAATTATTAGTGGAGGACTGTGCTACAAAACAGCCTTAAACTTTTTTTCCGAAGTGGAAACTATATTTTTAGTTAGTCAGCCTCAATTTTTTATCAAAGAGCAGGCCACCATACTATTATCTTTTTTATTATTGCCTTGCGTATTTCTAACGTTTTTATCGACTTTACAGCGCTTTTTGGGGTTTGATATAAAGTTAACTTTAATTAATGCATTTAAAAGTGCGGTTGTAGGTTTAATTGTTTTATTAATTCTATCAGTCCCGACTAACCTAGTTATAGAAGCTAATTTAAAGAGCAAAGGCTACATTTACTGTAATTGGTACACTGGTGCTTCAGTTCGTGCTCCTGATATATGGTTAAAAAACGATGAGTTATGTTTACAAGATGGTTCTGTAGTCATTAGTGATATTCATGATTGGTTTGAAATGCATAATGAAAAAGGAATTGAGCCAAAACTTAGTGAACTTAAAGTTTTTATACAAGAAACTAGAGCTGAGTATAATCGTTAAAATTAAATCAAAATTGCTGCTGTCGTTTTTATTTTAAATAACCGAGTAAGCTAAATAATTTTACAAAAGGGTTTTTCTGGCTTCCAAAGGTAAACTTAACTCTAATAAAAATGAGCTATAAACAATGTCTATATTAGAGTGGGGAAAATCCGAAGAACGTTTTACAAAACAAAGCTTCAAATATAAATTAATAGTAGTGATAGGCCTGTTTGTCTTTATATTATTTACAATTGCTTTATTTTATTTCTCTTATTATGGGGTTGTTGAAAGTGTTTATTTTGATGACTCGCTTTATTATATTAGAGAAAGTGGCCTGTTGGCTCCAATAATAGCAATGACACCGTTTCCTGTGTTAATGACAATTGCCGGTTTTCAAAAGGTATTCAATTTTCGCAACGAGAAAACAATAAAGCTAATGGTAAAACTTATGCTTTGGGCAATTCCTCTATATATAACTTTATCCATTACTAATAGTTTTTATATCGGGTATAAATTAACAAAGAAGGGTTATAGTTTTTGTCATTGGTATACTAGTCCATCTTTTAGAGGTCCTGATGTTTGGCTTGTAGTGGCATAGTTAATTTGGCCACCCATTAAGAAAGAAATGTTATGCTAAT
>NZ_CAWUKC010000038.1:0-35470 GCF_963922945.1 uncultured Pseudoalteromonas sp.
AAAAACTCGAGGAGCTTTCTATATGATTATCAAATCTTGACTTCAGACATTAAAATAGGAGTTGGTTATAAACTTATGTGATGAAGAGAGTCTTACTGGTTAATCTTATAAGTTAACTGATATGGCGATTGTCTTTCGCTGACATAAATTCTGTAAAGTCACATTATTAACGTAAAAATACATACAAGATTAAAAGCGACTCGCTTAAACAATTCTGTATTATCAGTTAAACCTACCATTTTTGATAAGTATTACACTCAATTTGATGATGTTTTAAGCATCGCTCATAGATTATGACAATTCCTTATGTTGTAACGAGTTTAAATTTATTTTTAGTAATAAAATAACATATCAATATAATTGTTATCATTAAAATGATATATAATGCCCATCAATTCATGACTTTATAAAACAATGATTTTTATAGTGAGGTTAATTTGCATAACATCGTTATACACGAGAGCCCCGGTGATAAACCAATTGCGGCTAAAAGTTCAAAACTATTAGGTGCTCGTATTGATTCAATTGATATTTTACGTGGACTGATAATTCTTATTATGATGTTAGATCACGTTCGTGAGCGTTTTTTTATGCACACACCAACAGGCGACCCGATATACGACACTGTATCTCCTGAGTTATATTTTACTCGCTATATTACCCATTTTTGTGCCCCAATATTTATATTTTTAGCCGGTATGTCAGCTTGGCTTTATGCAAACCCAGCAAACGGGCAATTTAGATCGCCAAGTAGCTTTTTATTTAAACGTGGGGTGGTTTTAGTGTTGTTTGATATTGTGTTATACAACGCACTTTGGATTGAACTTGGCTATAACACTATCTGGTTGCAGGTACTTTGGGCTATTGGACTCAGCATGATAGGCCTATCACTTGTTTGTAAAATGAATATTTGGCTAATTGGTGCGCTGGGATTGTTGATTACATTCGGGCATGATGCAATTAAGCCTTCAGATATTGTACCCGGTGACTTTGCTTTTACCTTTTTAACAATTTTATTTCAAAATAACTTTATAGGTGAAATTGCTGGTATAAAGATAAAAGCATCATATCCTGTTTTGGCTTGGTTTGGTGTGATTTTAGTTGGCTATTGTGCTGGCCAGCTCTATGCTAAAAATGTAGCTGAAAATAAAAGAAAAAAAACGTTATTAGCAATGGGGATTATTTGTTTATTGGTTATGCTGGTATTACGTGGTTTTAACCTATACGGTGAAGTAATGCCTTGGTCAGTTCAAGAAACGATGCTAGCTAGCGTTATGTCATTTCTTAACTTTTCTAAGTACCCTCCGACCCTTAATTATGTTTTGATAACAGTTGGTGTAGGTTGCCTGTTACTTTTTCTATTTGAGCAATTCAAAGATAAAGCGGCTAAACCCTTTGGCGCACTTAAAGTATTTGGCTCTGTACCTATGTTTGCATATTTCGCACACCTTTATATATTACTTGTCGCTTATTGGATTTTGTTTGCCATATTTGGACCAACTCATGGGGAGCGATTCGCATTAGGTAATGTCGGCATGATCTGGTTGGCAACCGTTATTTTAACAATTGGCTTGTATATACCCACTAAAAAGTTTGCGGCATACAAACACAAACATAAACGAGAAAAACCTTGGCTTAGTTACCTTTAATAATAAGCTCAGCCCCACATTTAATAAGTGGGGTTTTTCTTAAAACCGATATTTCTCTGTCAATATCTTCCTTTACTCAGGGTCTTAGGATGAACACTAAACAACTTACTTTCCTGTGCTGCTTTTTATTTAGCAGTTGAACCCAAATGGGTCAAATCTTGACTTGTGACATTCAAATATGAGCTAGTTATAAATGTTTGGTACAAGCTACTAGCCTCTAAAAGCGAAGCGCCTCTATTCACTCTTTGTGAGTTAGTATTTTTTAAATACCAAAACGCCAATATGTATGAGCGCACTTATTAAAACTAACTAAGTGCGCTGGTTTTAATTACAGTGTTGCTTTTAACGGTTGTTTTACTGCGCTAATAGCTCTTTTTTTACTATATCTGCGCCTTTACTCAATGCATTAAGTTTGGCGTTTGCAACATCGCGCGTAAGCGGGGCCATGCCGCAGTTAGTGCATGGGTAGAGCTTGTCGGCATCTACAAACTGCAGGGCTTTGCGTAGTGTAGCGGCCACTTCTTCGGGTGTTTCTATTTTGTTGCTGGCTACATCAATCGCGCCTACCATTACTTTTTTACCCCTGATCAGTTTTAGCAAATCCATTGGTACGTGCGAGTTGTGGCACTCCAGCGAAATAATATCAATATTTGATTGCTGTAGTTTAGGAAAGGCCTCTTCGTACTGGCGCCATTCACTGCCGAGTGTTTTTTTCCAATCGGTGTTGGCTTTAATACCGTAGCCGTAACAAATATGTACAGCAGTCTCACATTTTAACCCTTCAATGGCACGCTCTAAACAGGCTATGCCCCAGTCGTTTACTTCATCAAAAAATACATTAAATGCGGGTTCATCAAATTGAATTATGTCTACGCCTGCGGCCTCTAGCTCTTTAGCCTCTTGGTTGAGTATTTTTGCAAATTCCCAGGCTAGTTTTTCGCGGCTTTTGTAGTGGTCATCATAGAGTGTATCTATCATCGTCATAGGGCCTGGGAGTGCCCACTTTATAGGTTGTTTAGTTTGCGAGCGCAAAAACTTAGCGTCTTCTACAAATACTGGTTTTTGACGACTAACAGGGCCCACTACGCTAGGTACATTGGCATCGTAACGGTCGCGTATTTTTACTGTTTTACGTTTTTCAAAATCAACGCCGTTGAGGTGCTCTATAAATGTGGTTACAAAATGTTGGCGTGTTTGCTCGCCATCGCTCACTATATCGATACCTGCTAATTGTTGTGTATGTAGTGCGATGCGCAGGGCGTCTTTTTTGCCTTCACTGAGCTCTTCTTTTTGGAGTTTCCACGGCGACCAAAGAGTTTCTGGCTCAGCAAGCCATAAGGGCTTTGGTAAACTGCCAGCTGTAGAGGTAGGTAATAATGTTTTCATAATAAGCGGTACCATTAATTAATATTGTTAAACGTTTGCAGAGGTAAATTGCTCAAGCACTGATTGGTATGGTTTTATAAAATGCTCTTCAGCAAATTTACCTTGCTCGGCGGCTAATTTACTGCGCTCATCTCTGTCGTAAATTATTTGTGTGAGTGAGTGGTCGGCATTTTTTAAGTCAGGCTTAAAGGCGCTACCGGCTTTAGCGTTGGCATTGTAAATTTCTGGGCGATAAATTTTTTGAAAGGTTTCCATGGTGCTAATTGTGCTTATTAGCTCAAGGTTGGTGTAATCATTTAGCAAGTCACCAAAGAAAAACAAGGCAAATGGGGCTGCGCTATTGGCAGGCATAAAGTAGCGTACCTGTAAGCCCATTTTTTTAAAGTATTGCTCAGTTAACGATGATTCGTTTGGTTGGTATTCGGTGCCTAAAATAGGGTGCTCGTTGGCTGTGCGATGATAGGTTTTGTTATCAGACACGCTTAGGCATATTACAGGTGGCTTTTTAAAGTTTTGCTTATAAGTGGTTGAGCTTACAAACGATTGAAACAATTTACCATGCAGCTCACCAAAATTATCGGGAATACTAAATTGTGGTTTATTTTTATTATGTTGCTGCAGGAGCACGCTAAAGTCATAGTCACGAACGTACGATGAAAAGTTATTACCAACAATGCCTTCTATGCGTTTGTTGGTTTTGTTATCTAGTATGTTTGTTTTTAAAATCTCAATAGACGGAAAGCGTTGGCTGTTTTCATCTATACCAATATCAACAGAAATAATATCAAGCTCAACACAGTAGCGCTCAGCGTTGGGGTTATCCCAATTAGCTAAGGTGTTAAAGCGGTTGTTGATCATGTTTAGCGCTTTTCTTAAATTTTGTTGACGGTGCTCACCGCGTGCTAAGTTGGCAAAATTTGTGGTAATACGGGTGTTTTCAGCAGGGTGGTAGTTTTCATCAAGGCGCTGACTTTTAATAGAAAATGTAATGTTTTTACTCATGGTGATGTTATCCATTTTGTATATTTAAACCTGAGCGTTTAGCGTGCTCATTGCTAGGTTTTTAATAAACAGGCTTAATGCTAATAAGCGCTGGCCGATGGATAATTTATACGTTGATTGGTGCCTTTATAAAAACGGTTTAATTTCACATAAAACATGAGTTTGATTCATTAATCGGTTTTTACGCAGTATATAAGCTTAGCGTTGCGAGTATTTAGGTATGAAAAAGACAAAAGTATCGTAATATTTTTGGATGTTTAGATGGCTATATGTGTTTGTTGTAGTAAATTCATGATGAGCATTAACTAAATTCAGGCTCGGTTTTACCCTGTATGTTTATTACCTTTTAGCGCAACTGGAGTATAAAAAACTATATTTAAACTGCAATAAAAAGGGAGGATTTGTAGCAAGTGACTACAAATAAAATGATTTGGCATCTATGCGTTGTTCATCTGGGAGCCGCTACACTGAAAACACTACTTTAATAATAAAATCCGATGCTTAGGGATACTTAGATAAATGGACAAGCTTAAAAATTTTATTACGCAATTTATAGTCGCAATGCAAAAGCGTCCTGGGCTTTTGGCTGTATTAGCGTTTTGCTCAGGTGTGGCAAGTTATCTCATGGTTGATAGAAATGAGTCGTTCTCGCAAGTGATAGCCATTGTTTTACTGGTAAGCTGGTTTTGGTTGATTATTGATAACTGGCTACGCGATAAAGTACAAGCGCGCTTTGGGGTAGCTTTATCTCCTAATGTAATCCGCTTTGCACTGCAAATGGTACAACAAGAAAGCCTATTTTTTGCGTTGCCGTTTTTTTTAGCCGTTACCCAATGGGATCATCCTCAGGCGCTGTTTACTTCGTTAATTGTTTTGTGTGCCTTAATATCGGTTATCGATCCATTTTATTATAATAAATTAGCTAAAAACCGCACACTTTTTACGGTATTCCATAATTTTGCGTTATTTGTTGTATTGCTGGTTACACTGCCTATTTTATTAAACTTAACTACAAGCCAAAGCTTAGCCATTGCACTTGTAACCTCGGTGCTTATTACTTTACCTAGCTTAACAAACTTAATGCCGGGGGCACGCTGGTGGCGTTTTCCTATATTGCTTTTAACGTTATGTGTAATAAGTGCGGGGGTTTGGCAGTTACGTAGTTTTGTACCGCCAGCTGCGCTGCGCTTAACCGATATTACTTTGGCACACAAAGTGGTTATTGAGCATAAAAAGCCAATAGGCAGTATTAATACTCTTGATTCATATACGCTCCATAGAGAAGGGTTATACACTTGGACCGCAGTGAAAGCACCGCGAGGGCTAAACGAAAAAATTTTTCATGTCTGGATCCACAATAAAAAAGAGGTCGAGAGGATCACTTTAAATATTAGTGGTGGGCGTAAACGAGGCTACAGAGCATGGACGCATAAAGTGAACTTTCCGCACAACTCGCAAGGAAAATGGCAAGTAAAAGTTGTAACTGAGTCTGGGCAATTGATTGGGCTTACAAAATTTATTGTTACATCTTAGTGGCATAAATACACTGATCATCGAATATAGTTTTGATACGCTGTAAAAACATTACTTAAAGGATGAGTGTTATGAGCGTTGCGTTAGATATTTTTATATGGCTAATGATAGAGACTATTTTAGGGTTTATATTGTTTTATACTGGTTGTGCCGTTTTAAGCGTATTGACATTAGGTAAATTTAAAACAGACATTAGCGATTATGAGAGCTTTAAGGCTAATAAAGTTAAAAACGTTTACCTGATATGTTTACTTGGCTTTTGCTTTTATGTGGCTTTAATTGGCTTAATTGCTTACATGAGCCACTAAAATATAACGCCTATGAAACACAATAAATTTTTAGTCATTGCCGGCACTTTAAGCTTTATAGCGTCACTTTTACATATTGCTTGTATTTTTGGCGGGCCTGATTGGTATCGGTTTTTTGGGGCTGGTGAGCAAATGGCTAAACTGGCTGACCAAGGCAGTGCCTATCCAGTCTTTGTTACCTCTATTATTGCAGCTATCCTTACTATTTGGGCTTTATATGCGCTCTCGGGTGCAGGCGTTATTTTAAAACTGCCTTTGTTAAAAACGGCATTGGTTTTAATAACCAGTGTTTATTTAGTGAGGGGAGTAGCTGGGTTCATTGCTCCTTTTGTAACAACCAGTCAGTTAATTCATCATAACTCAGTGGAATTTTGGATTATAAGCTCAACTATATGCAGTATTTATGGGCTTTTTTATTTATTGGGTACGCTTAAATATTTGCGTCAGCAAAAGCAATAAAGTTAAGGAGTATTATGAGTCACGATCACAGCCATCATATTAGTCACTATAATCGCGCCTTTGCTATAGGCGTATTACTCAATTTAGTATTTGTAGTTATTGAAGCCTGCTATGGTTTTTATGCTAATTCGTTAGCATTACTGGCCGATGCGGGGCACAACCTTAGTGATGTTGCCAGTTTATTGCTTGCATGGGGAGCCAACGTTTTAGCAAGTAAAGTGGCAACCAAAAGGCGTACTTTTGGTTATAAAAAATCTACCGTGTTGGCGTCTTTAACCAGCTCTGTTTTATTAATGGCCGCACTTGCTAGCATAGCCTGGCATGCTATTGAACGTTTTGAAAACCCACAGCCTGTAACAGGTTTAACCATTATAGTGGTGTCTTTAATTGGTGTAGTTATTAACACACTCACTGCGTTGTTGTTTGTACAAGGGCAAAAGCACGATTTAAATATTAGGGGAGCGTTCTTACACATGGCGGCTGATGCGGCTGTCTCTTTAGGTGTTGTAATTGCCGGTATTATTATTTTATTTAAAAACTGGCAGTGGGTAGACCCTGTAGTCAGTTTGAGTATTGTAGTGATTGTGTTTATTGGTACATGGGGATTATTTAAAGACTCGCTTAATTACGCCACAGACGCCGTTCCTAAAAATATTAGTATAGAAAAATTAAAGCAGTATTTTTTAAGCATTGAGCATGTAACAGGTGTGCATGGGCTACATGTGTGGCCTTTAAGCACAACTGAGTCTGCGCTTATTGTCCACTTGGTGACAGATAACAACACCCTAAATAACGACTTTTTAATAGAGGTGCAGCAGCATTTACACGATCACTTTAAAATTGAACATGCCACTATTCAAGTTGAAAGCAGCCAAGGCAGCGCAGGTTGTGTGTTTAACCATGGGTAACCCCATGGTTAAACGTTAGTGGGTATTAAAAAATTAACCCAGATAGTTTGTAACAACTTAACGAAAAGATAAGTAACAGCACAGGTAAAATAACCACATTTAAAAGCGTTGAGTTGGTGTATTTACCCATCACAGATTTTTGATTAACTAACCACACTAAATACGCGGTAATTATTGGTAGCAATAATCCATTTGCGGCTTGTGCAAATATAATCACTGCAACAGGGTCAAGACCCAGTGAGGCTACCAGAGCACCAAAGACCAAAATAGTGATAGCGACTGTTTTAAAGCGGGTGTTACTCATTTCACTTGACCAGCCAAGCATACCGCATACTGCATATGCTCCTGCCAATGGGGCTGTTATTGCACTGGTTAGCCCGGCAGCAAATAAGCCAATAGCAAAAAAGTAATGTGCAGCTTCGCCAAGTAAAGGCTCTAATTGAACGGCCATATTAGCTGCGCTAATTTTCCCGGCATCTGTGCCAAAAAAGGCAACCGACGCGGTTGATAAAATAGCCAAAGTGATCACACCGCCTAAAGTGATAGATAAACCCGTATCGAGGTTAGTTTGTTTTATAACTGTGTCTTTATCACTGTTTGAATGATCTTGCGCAGCGAGTACGCCAGAGTGTAAAAATAAGTTATATGGCACAATAGTAGTCCCTATAAGGGCTAATACTGTTGTAATAGAGCCGCTTGGCATAGTAGGTATAAACCCAGCGAGTACCTCTGTTAGTGGCGGGGCGGCCATAATTAGCGTTGATATAAATACCAAGCTCATTAGTATAACCAGCAAAATTAATGCGTTTTCGACCACTTTATGTTTACCACTGTATAAAAGAATAGCACTACACACAGCGATCAGCGGCGTCCACACTTGAGCGCCAATAGTTGGAAAAATACCAACTAGCCCCATGCTTGCTCCACTGAGGTTGCCGGCCTCATAGGCTGCGCTGCCAACACCTATGGCACTTATAACCAAAAAACTAGCCAGTGCTTTTAAATAAGGGGTTTTTATGTGTGTACGCAGGGCTTGTGCTAAGTCTTGCCCAGTTGCTACACCTAATCGAGCAGCCATAGATTGCAATAAAATAGTGGCTATAACCGAAAAAAGTAATGTCCAAATTAATGCAAACCCAAAATTTGCACCGGCGACACTTGCCGTGGTGATTGTTCCGGGGCCAATAAATGCAGCTGTTACTAGTAATCCTGGGCCTAATCGCATACTGATACCTTAATATTTGCTTTTAAATTTAGCGCAGCGCTTTTTACAGCACTGAACCTAGTTTGCTGCCATTTAGAATGCCTTGCAGCGTGAGCCCCACCTTGGCTAATTAACCAATTTTTTTAATATGATTATTAAAAAGCCGCGTAGGATACCAACTTATATATAGATTTAAAGAGCCAAACGGTTACCTGCTCGTAATTTATACAAGGTTTGTTGTTATATTTATAAATCAATGTAGTAGATTACTGATTGTTCAATTTTATCCTACCTCAAGGGTTGTAAAATGAGCAAGTTACTTATGATTTTAAAGCTTAAGATGTGTTTACACATTAAAACCAATAGTGACCCAGTTACTTGCCACTGAGATAAAACACAGAACCTTAGTTGGCAATAGTGAATGGTTAAAGAGGGATGACGGTTTTTAATACGCTTAATTAAGTGTGATTTGAACAGCACTCGGGATAGGGTGTGTTTATATTAAAGTACACAGGATTAAATTGTTAAAGCCTAATCCCAGAGTATATTTTTAATCTATTTTAGCTTTAGGTATAGTGAGCTTAAACTCAGTAAAAGGATAGCATTATGAAGTTTTTAGTTTTTTTAGGCACCGTTAGAGATAGCACTCCCCCTAAACCTGCACGATTAGGGGAGCGAGTGGCTAAGTCATGCCTTAAATGTTTGAACGAGCACTACAGTGAGCACGAGTTTGAGCTTATAGACGCACTCGACTTTCCTTCGCAAGAGGTATTCAAACCTCATTTTGCTTATGCAAAAAGCCAAGCACCTTCTCATTTAACAGCCTTAGCAGATAAAATTAGCCAAGCCGATGGCTATATTATGGTAAGCCCAGAGTACAATCATAGTATGAGCCCAGCTTTAGCTGACATGTTAAATCACTTTGGCAGCTCGTTGTTCTCGTATAAGCCAAGCGCTATTGTTACCTATTCGGCAGGGCAATGGGGAGGGTTACGTGCGGCAATTAGTTTACGTACGTTTTTATCAGAACTCGGCTGTTTGCCAGTCTCAGCTATGGTGCATGTCCCTAAGGCGCAAGACGTGCTAAACAGCGATGGTTCAATGCAAGAGGGTGAAGAAGAAACATCGTGGTTTAATTATTACTCGCGTACTTTTAGCCAATTGATGTGGTGGGCACAGGCGAGCAGCCAACATAGTCAAAACGTCGATCCCCACGCTATGTTAAAAAGTTTTAAAACATCACCGTCACAACGAAATGCACCTTAAAAAGGTATTAAGGTGCGCTTTTATATGTACTGTTTTTATATACAGCGTTTGTGTTTGGTTAAAACAATAAGCTAATAGTTAAGCGGGCTGTGCGAGGCTCAATAGGATGAAAGTGGTTATCTTCAACACCTTGCGCAGGCTCGCCCGGTAGGCGCGAAGCGTAGTAGTAATCTATATCGTGATCGGTACTGTTAAATAAATTGAGTAGTTCTAGGTCGATTTTCCAGTGCGTTTGTTTATAGCTAATAGCACTATTGACTACCGTTAATGGGTTTGACCGTTTATCACCGTCATCCGCTAATGTACGTTTACCAATATGGCGTACTCTAATTGATGACTGCCATTGTTCACTTATATGCCAGTTTAAGCCAGTACTTGCCACTACCGGCACAGCACCTTCTATGTAGTTATTTTCATCATTAATATCTAAGCGAGAATGTGTAAACGAGGTTTCTAAATCAATACTAAACTTGTCGTTTATCCAGTAATAAGCGCTCATTTCTAATCCGTAGCGCTTAGACGCGTCACTGGGCTCTGTATTGCCTGCGTCTCCTACAAACAATAGCTCTGAGTCAAGGGTTAACCACCAAAGTGCAGCCGATATATTAAACTTTTGCTCATCAGCAAATCTTAATCCAATTTCAGCGCCTTCACTTTTTACTAATAGGTCGACTTTATTTACTGGCTCACCTGTAATTGGGTCGATACTTATTGTAGAGCCACGCGCATCGTTAGAATGAAAAGATTGCCCCCAATTTGCATAGGTAGCAAGTACACTATTGAAGCGGTAATTTAAACTTGCTTTTAAACTAACTAAGTCATCGTTTGCTTTACCTGAATTGGCATTAGTATTACTGGTAACGTTTGAATTAAAATAGTCGTACCTTACACCCGCGGTAGCCTCAAATTTTGGGGTAAGTAAAAATTTAGACTCCCAAAAGCTTGAGTAACTAGTTTGCTTTAATGTGTCTTGTCTTATCGTATTAAGTTGCTCTCTTGCTTTTGTGTTATAAAGCCCTACGTTACCTATGTCATCGTGGCGAAGCTCAATTCCTGCAGTATGTTGCATGTTTATAGCTAGTGTTTGCGTGTCGAACTGGTAGCTTACATTGGTGCCATAAATAGTGCGGCTATCTTGCTGATTAAACTGATCGCCATTAATTGGATCATTTAAAAAGTAACTAAAATTTGAATACAGATTTAAATCGTAATTGATTAGATAAGCGCTGGCTTTGACATACTCACTTTGCCAGTTAGTTGATAAACTATAACGGCTAGAACTACCACCAAGGGTGGTATCGAGTGAGCCTAGTTTGTTTATTATACCTTGGGTTACAGCCCGCTGAGGAATTTGATCTGCTGAGTTCCATGCATTGTCGTAAGCCATTGCACTAATTGATAGGTCGCCATTAAAGGCTTTACCGACATAGCGTAATAAGGCATTTTTTTTATTTACGTTTTCGTTTATATCTTCCCATGGGCCGTCGTAACCTTGCCATTCTGCAGCTGCAATTAGTTTTCCTGTTGTAAGATTTGTAGAGCCAAGTACTACAGCGCGATTATAATTATCCTCTCCTATGGCGAGCTCTATTTGTTGATGTTTTAAATCGTCAGCTAATTTAAACTGGGCACTACCTGCGCTCGAAAAGTCACCTTGTGAAGCACTGTATGACCCTTTTTGGTAATTTATAGTTGAAATAGCTTCTGGAATAATAAAATTAAGATCGGTATAACCCTGCCCGTGTCCATGACTTCGCATATTTATAGGCATGCCCTCAATGCTGGTGGCAAAATCAGTACCGTGATCAAGATTAAAGCCTCTAATAAAGTATTGATTAGCCTTACCCGAGCCACTGTGTTGAGTGACAGCCATACCCGGTATAAGCTCTAACATTTCGGCGCTTCTGAGCATAGGGCGTTGCTGTATTTCTCCTTGGCCAATAATTCCGCTCGACGCACTAATTGAGTTACCAATTAATCCATCTCTATGCCCATAAACTGTAATGGTTTCTATATTCGCGTAACTGCAAGTGCTATATAAAGTGCCCAGCGTAAGTAAAGTTAATCTCTTCATTGCTAAAATCCCTATGTATTTATTATTTAAAATAAGCAGCTAGTTTAAATACGGGGCGGTGAGCACATTGGATGCAATAATTGTTAGCAAAGTGTAATGATTAATCTTAAGCGTGTAGCTAGTGCCTTTTAGTTATGAATAAAACGACCTAGTAAGTATTGTAATCCGCTTATATAACGCTAATAATCAACTGACTAGCCCTCACAAAAAAACATTACACAAAGAGCCTATATTGAAAGCCAAAGAAATTCGCAATTTTTATATTAACGAAGAGCAATCTGTTTACTTGCTTTCACATAGAGATGCCAAAAAACATCGTCAATGGCTTAATATTTGTATTAAGCAATTGACCGCACTTGGCTATAAAAATGTTGAGATGATTGGCTCAGGGGCGTTTGGGTTTGTATTTGCTGGTACTGACGAAAATAATTTACCGTGGGTGTTTAAGTTCTCGCGTATTACGCTAGCCCAAAGTGTGCGCGACCGCCTAGAAGACGAAGCGTATATGCTTTCGCAAATTAATAACCCGCTCGTGCCCACCTTTTATGCGTTTGAGCGTATAAAAAAGCAAGGTATTTTAATGATGGCCCGTGCCATTGGTGAAGACCTTGAAAAAGTATCGCTAAAAAAAGGGCGCTTTAGTGCAGCTCACATTATGCAATTAGCTGTGCAGCTGCGTAATGTATTAGTTGATTTACGTAATCATAAAAACGGTTTAAGCCCTCAACCTATAGTACATGGTGATATAAAACCGTCTAACTTGGTGTGGGATGAAAAAACCGATGCGCTGTCGTTAGTTGATTGGGGAAGTTCGGTTTATGCGCAAGTTGATAGCAACGGCGAGCCAATAAGCAGTAACTTTATGGACTTAATGTCGGGCGATTTAAGCACTACTAATGCCAGAATGGGTGATGTGTATTTTATTGGTGATGCGCAAATGTCGGGGGAGCAATCATCTCCTCGTTTTGATGAGCAAGGCGTAGCTTCTACTTTGTATGCCTTAGCATCTGCTCAATCGTGTCGTTTTGGCGCGCAAGCTATTCCTGCAAGCTCACTTGGCTTACCTAAAGAGCTTGCTAATGTAATTGATGGCATGCTCTCTAAAAATAAAACCATACGTGATGGTGCAGGCGATTACTTTATGCGTAACATTACTAAAATGGCTAAGGCGTATTTACCTGAGCTAAAAAAAGCAGAGCCTCGACCTGCTATTCCGTATTGGTTTGGCAAAGGCGAAGAGCCCGACACCGTAGTTTACAGCTCACGAAAACAGTTTTTACGTCAAGCTGATCATAACCAGCAATTACTTGATGTAAACGATGCGCAACTAGATCGCTACTACAAAGAGTTTTTGTTTGATACCGGCGATACCGAAAAAGCATTTTTGGCCTCTATTAGCCGTTTAGCAAAATACCCTGTGGTAGGGGGTCTGAGTTTTCATTGGAAAGATGAGTCGTTGTTTGTTGAGTCATCGCTGATTATGCATGATGAACGTTTAAAAGCAGCCTTTACCGATGCTATTAACAATACCGTGATGTTGGCTCAAGCAATAAGTCAAAAGGGGTTATTTAAATGTTGTTTATTTGACGCGCGTAAAACCATTCAATTAGAGCGAGATGGCACAGGAGCGTTTATGTTTGATAACCTTCCTGAGCTTGATTATGAAGTGGTTAGCGTAAAAGCAAACGAAATTGCACGCCCACACTCGTACTTTGAAGATGGTAAAGACCCAGATGAACAGCTTCAATTACCTAAAAAAGTAATTAGGTGTGTGTTTGAGTTAAATCAAATTCATCACACGGGTTGTATAATATTTGAAGCCCTGCCAGATAGAATGAAAATACACCATTACTACCGATTACTTGATGAAAGCAAAGAGACAGAGTTTAAACGCTTACTTAATAAGTTAATGCAGTATGCCGTTAACATTACTGATGTAGGGGTAGCAGGATTTATGAAGCTTCCTTATAAAAATACTCGCGAATTTTCGCTTTGCGATAAACAACCAGAGAATTTTTTTCCTAAAAATCCTAAATTATTAGCACAGTAAAAAAGGCAGCTTAGTAATGAGCCTGCCCTTGGTTACTTAATTGTGAGTTTAAAACACTATGCTAAAAGGCGTACGTGGTGTTAAAGAAAACTGATGAGTCATTTTTTGCTGTGTGTGAGTGGCGCTAATATGGTATTTATTTAAATCAGTATTGTGACTAAATAACCTAACGTTTAATTTTAGCTGCTTAGTGATAACTGGTACCGTGTAGCGGCCCGTAATTGTTATGTGATCAATGTTATTAGCATCATCATGCGACACTTCAGGATTTAATAATAAGCCTTCTAGGGAAAACTTATAAAGGTTATCGTTTAAATATACTCCACGCATTATGCTGTTACGGATTTGCTTTTTATGGAGGTTAAATTCATCTATAGAGACTTTTTTATTTAAATCATCATCAAGGTTATTAAATGCCGAAATAGGCAGAGAAAGTACTATAAAGGCATGGTTATCAACTATGTTTAATGTGCCGTGTTGAGCAACCATTAAATGTGCATATGCAACTGGTGCAATAACAATGTTGGCAAGTAATAGCAGCGCAATGAGCGTTTTTTTATAAAATTTCATTATTCTTACTTTTCCTTTAACTAAAGTTATAGCTTGCCTTTAACACAACGCTGAAAAAACGGATATGTATCGGTTGCGTAGTAATGGTATATGCCTTCAGGAAATTCAGGGGTTACACCAAAGCGCCCGTTGCATTCATCTAAATCGCCAGAGCCAGCTACATATTCCCAATCTTGTGCAAACGTTCCCATTGGATAAATGTCGGTAGAAGGGCGGTTTTCGCTTACAGTACTGACATGTTGGTAGCTACCTGTCATGGATTTGAGTTCAGAGCTTGCATCATCAGCAATGCTGTAACCATAACGCGCATAAATAGGAAAGCCATCGGCCGCCCATGCAATGAGAGTCATTGTAGAGCTGTTTCCACCTCTAAGGGCAAAAAATCCCTCAGGTATGCCATGATAATGATAAGTGCCATCGGGCTGTACGTGTGCGTTGTTATCATCAGTGCTAAAGTTAAAAGTATCTTGGCTGAGCGCTTCAATATTCCAGTTACCACTGTTATCTGCAAGCGAGCAGTTATCGCCAGAATCATCACAGCTGCCGCCGGTACCGGCATCAATTTTAACGCCATTTAACACGACCCCTAACACGCCTCGAGGGCCGCCCATTAAGGTTGCGGTATCGCTTTGTATAGGTGTTAGCGTAAAGCTCTCACTTATTGTTTGTTCAGCAATGGTGTTTGGATTATCTGGATTGGGGAACGTGCCAACAGGGTGATCGGGTATACCATTTGCAACTAAATCGCGCGTTGTACCTGTACATGCCCAATCAGCAGAGCTGGTGGTTTGTACTGATGTTGAGTCGTTGTACTCATTATAACTGTATTGACACAGCACATTTTCAGTTGAGCTAGTGCCACTTATAACTGTTGTAGTATCACTGTTTGAACTGGTACTTTTCTCAGAGGCGGTTGTTAGGCTTTGCTCATTACTACCACATGCAACAATAGAGGAAATTGCTGCGCTTAATAGCGACATTTTTAATAATTTAATTTTATTACATAGTGAGTGATTCATCATACACAGCCAATTAAGTACTAATTGACGCTATATTTGATCTTAAATGTGCAAGCAATGTGCAAAAATAAATCAACATTGAGTCTATTTGTATAACAATTGGCTTAATTAAGTTAAGGCATTAACCTGATGATTTTACTTAAGCGGTATGTATTATAAAATCAATGCATTAACAGCCTAAAAAAGAATGGTGTAATGGCAAAATTAAAACCAGAGGTATCGATTCAAAGTTGTGGGATTTATTCTACATGGGACAGTAAAAGTAAAGCGTTGCCACAAATTGAGCAATTTACCACTAAGGTAAGCGCAAAGCTTGATGTTGAGTTTGGTTTAATAATTAA
Organism: uncultured Pseudoalteromonas sp.; assembly: GCF_963922945.1. Taxonomy (GTDB): domain Bacteria; phylum Pseudomonadota; class Gammaproteobacteria; order Enterobacterales; family Alteromonadaceae; genus Pseudoalteromonas. The sequence goes on from NZ_CAWUKC010000038.1 coordinate 15,770, forward strand.
TATTAAAAAAGCCAAAGGCGAAAAACTCCATTTTTGCATTTACCACCCAGACATACCCGATAGCAATGGCGATATAATGCCGCCCTTTGAAGGCGTAGAATACATAAAAGAGAATGACTGGCGGTTTTATTTAGGTGATACGTTATGGGAGCCAATTGAAAACAAATTAGGTGATTGGCGAATGACACTCACCCTTAATAATAAAATTATTGCCGATAAAACATTTAACGTTGCACTTGAAGAGCAAGGCTCTGTTAATGATTTTTGGCGTAAACGCGGTTACTAACCTCTTAAATTGCAGAGCTAAAAAAGCCAATATACATTGGCTTTAAAAATAGAACTTAACCAGGTCTCTGGTTAAGAGATATACCAACATATTTTATCATGATGATATTTAAGCTTAATTCTCTAGCCAGCGGCTTTCGGTGAAAACAAGGCGAATTTACGCGTCAATAGCTTGCCTATTACAAGTAAATTCAACGCTGTTAGCGCTGAAAATAGCTGCTAGAGATAGATTAATTATACAGAGTTGAGGTTAACTTAGTTACCCCACGGGTTACTTGCATTAGAGCGCTGCTTACGTGTTCTGGCCCGTTGTTTAGCAGCCTTTTTTTCCTGAATACGTTTAGCATCACTAAAGCTTAACTCGCACGGCTCCCCAGGTTTTTGATCCGCAGGGATCACTCTATCGCGTGGCGGTAATTCGTATTGAACATCGTCGGGCTTAGGTAAATTTTTAAGACGGTATAAATAAAAGTTATCTACTTTTTCTTGTGCCCATTGTGTTTTACGTAAAAATTTAACAGCCGATTTTATATCGGGGTTATTTTTAAAACAATTTAGTTGCAAATATGCGTGAAGAAGCTCCCACCCATATTGCTCAACCAGTTCTTCAACCACTTGCTCTAATTTTACGCCTTGCAGTGGATTATTACTGTAAAGATCTTGGTTGCTCATAGGTGTAGCCTCATTAATAAAAATACTACTAACATTATAAAATTAATAACGAGGCTTTTATATATAAAATTGCTTATCTTTGGCAATTAACTACAACGCGGCCGCGAATTTTACCTTCCATAAGTTGCTCCGCATTTTCAATTACTTGCTCGAGTGTAATTTCGGTTGAAATTTTATCAAGGTAATCTGCTTTTACTAAGTTTGCTAGTCTGTCCCATGCTTCGATTCTGTCAGCCTTAGGACGCATTACGCTGTCGATACCTATTAATGATACGCCACGTAAAATAAAGGGCGCTACTGAAGCGGGTAAATCCATACCTTGTGCTAAGCCGCAGGCAGTGACAACGCCACCATATTTTAGTGATGCACAAATATTAGCAAGTGTATGGCTACCAACAGAATCTATAGCACCCGCAAAGCGTTCTTTTTGAAGTGGCTTACCAGGATTTGAAAGCTCTTCGCGGCTAATAATTTGTGACGCACCTAGCTCTTTTAAGTAATCGCTTTGCTCCATTCTTCCTGTTGCAGCGGTTACGTTATAACCTAGCTGATTCAATAAATAAATGGCAAAGCTACCAACACCGCCGTTTGCGCCGGTTACTAATATTTCACCATCGCTTGGCGTGATGCCTTGTTTTTCAAGGGCAATAACACTTAGCATGGCTGTATAGCCAGCAGTACCAATTTGCATGGCTTGTTTTGGCGATAGTGCTGCGGGGAGGGGGATTAACCAATCGCTACTAAGCGATGCTTTTTGAGCAAGGCCACCCCAGTGTTTTTCGCCCACACCAAAGCCATTTAAAATAACGTTATCGCCAATAGAGAACTCATCTGTATTGGTTTCGTTTATTGTACCAACCAAGTCGATACCTGGCACCATTGGGAAGGTTCGCACCACAGGGCCTTTGCCGGTAATAGCTAATCCGTCTTTATAATTGAGTGTGCTGTAAAGCACATCAAGCTGTACGTTTTGATCTGGTAGGTCACTTTGCTGCACTTCACTCAGTGCTGCTGCGTAGTTGTCGTTCTTGGTAATGACTATCGCTTTTATTGAGTTACTCATAACTTATCCTTTTAGACCGATCGGTTTTTAATGGCTAAATAAAATACGCATTAGGTGAGTAATGCGCGTAAAAACATTTCTGTGTAAAGTGTAAGGGGTTTGCTCGATTGGGTGAGTTTAGCTCGCATAACAGCGCCTTCCCAGCCTATCCAAAAATACTCACTCATAAGCTGGGTATCGACATTATTAGCAATTGTGCCTTGTTGTTGCGCATCATTTAAACATTGCTCAACTTGCCGCTGCCATGCTTTATAGCTCTGTAACAAGCGGGCTTTAAACTCGTCACTTAAGTGGTTCAGCTCTTGATTTAAGTTACCTACTAAACAGCCCCGTTTGAACTGATATTTTTGCATGCCGTTAATGGCGCTTTGTGTAAAGTTTATTAATCGCTCAAGAGGGGGAGTGTTGGGGTCGGTTAAATATTTTTTAAGTTTAGCAATAAAGTAATCATCGTACGCACTCACTAGGGCTATTCCGAATGCTTCTTTACTTTTAAAGTAATGATAAAACGAGCCTTTTGGTACACCGGCTTTTTTTAATATGGTATCAAGGCCTGTTGCGCTAAACCCAAATTCGGTTAATGTTTCAAGACCGACTCTGATTAAATGTGATTTGGTGTCGGCGTTCTCACGCGGTATTTTAGGGGGTCTACCACGCCTTGCAGGCATTTGAGCTGTATTCATTTTTAGGTGACCCTTAGTTAAAGTGGTTATTGTTTAGCTATATTAGACCGATCGACTTTAATTAATCAAGCATAAATACCAATTGTTTAAAAATAAATCACTAAAGCCGTTTTTTAAACAAAACGCGAAGTGCAATAAAACTATCATGATTATATTTTTGTTTGGAACTTAGCTTAAAAAGGTGTGTCGGATAATTAGCACTTACGTGTATTTAAGCGGTTAGTTAGCCGTATTGTAAATTAAAGAAGCAGTTAGAAGTTAAGTGGTATGACCACTTGTGGTTTTTAAATGTTAAATTATTTTTGCATCAGCAAGTTACTCAATGTCAAACATTTTAATTATTTTTGCCATTTGAATTTAACATTTTTATTAACTATTCATTAAATGTAGATTTCACTAATGCTACAAAATTTATAATTAAAAAGGTGAGGATATTACCGATGAAGAGACAAAAAAGAGATCGTTTAGAAAGAGCTCATTCTCAAGGTTTTAAAGCAGGTTTAGCAGGTCGCTCAAAAGAGCTTTGCCCTTATCAACAAATTGATCCTAAATCAGAATGGTTAGGCGGCTGGCGTGAAGCCATTGAAAGTAGAAACATGTATAAAACCTAATTCATCAGACAAGAATTAACGTAAAAAGGCCTCTACATGGAGGCCTTTTTGCATTAAAGCATATTTGCAGCTTTAAAAAGCGCTTGTATCTTGAAACAAGCCTACTTTTAAATCTTTTGCTTCGTAAATTACACGGCCGTCAACTTCAACTGTGCCATCGGCCATGCCCATGAATAACTTACGTTTAATTACGCGTTTCATATCAAGACGGTATGTTACTTTTTTAGCGGTAGGAAGTATTTGACCTGTAAATTTTACCTCGCCTACACCTAACGCTCGTCCTAAACCAGGGCCACCAGACCAGCCTAAGAAAAAACCTACTAGCTGCCACATTGCATCGAGTCCTAAACAACCAGGCATAACAGGGTCGCCTTTAAAATGGCAATCAAAAAACCAAAGGCTTGGATCAATATCAAGCTCTGCTACGATTTGGCCTTTACCGTGCTCGCCGCCATCTGCAGTGATTGAAGTAATACGGTCCATCATTAACATGTTGTCGCTTGGTAAACGGCAGTTACCTTCACCAAACATTTCACCTTGACCACACAGGATCAAATCTTCTTTTGTATAGCTATTTTTAGGTTCCATAACACTTATCTTCGCTTAGAAATTGCCAAGTACTTTAGCGTACACTTGTACGCTAAACAACTCGGAGCAGTTGAAAAATTACTTTTTTGTGCGATTTATCACCAATCAGTATTGGCGATTGGTTTTTGCACTATAAAACCGCGCAATTACAATCAGAAATCATTATAATTACCCCTGACTTATAACCAGTTTAAAGGAAGTTTATGATCCTTTTTGTTAACTCACTAACAGTGATTGATTTTTCTTACTTATGTAACAAACGCGGCGCCGTTGGCGAGAGCTGGATTGTTGACTTAACGTTGCATGGAAAACTAAACGAAGAGTCTATGGTATTAGACTTTGGCTTAGTTAAAAAGCAAATTAAAGGCATAATTGATGACTGTTTAGACCATAAATTAGCTATACCAGCAGGTCTAAATGGAACAGTAAAAGAATTTGATACATACAAAACGCTAGATTGCACGTTTGGTGAAGAGTACCATTTAGCAATGAGTGCACCACACCAAGCTTATTGCATGATAGATGCGCCAGAAATTAACGTTGATTCAGTAACAGAGTTTTTAATCGAAACAATATTACCTAAGCTGCCAAGTAACATTGAAAAAATTGAATTGTCGCTTAAACCTGAGCACAGCCAAAGTTTTTATTACCATTACAGCCATGGCCTTAAGAAGCACGATGGTAACTGCCAACGTATTATTCATGGTCATCGTTCGCAAATTGGTATTAGTTTAGATGGTATGTCGATGCCGCGTTTGCAAAAGCAGTGGGCAGAAAAATGGCAAGATATTTATTTAGCAACGCAAGAAGACCAAATAGCGGCTGATGATTTAAAACACGTTAGTGCAAAAAGCAATGATGTGTGTTTTGCTTACACTGCTGCACAAGGCTATTTTGAAATGGCAATTAGTGAGTCTCGTTGTGATATTTTACCTGTTGATACAACAGTAGAGTGTATTTCTCAGCATCTTGCTGAGCAAGTAAAGGCACAGTACCCAGATAAAGACGTTAAAATTACCGCTTATGAAGGTGTAGGAAAAGGATCAATCAGTTATGCTTAAAACTCTTTTAGCAACAGCGCTTGTCACCACAACTAGCTTTAGTGCATTAGCGCTCGAGTTAAAAGGGCACCTTACCCAAGGTGGATTAGTAACAGGCAAACTTGAAAATGTGAAGTCGGTTTCGCTAAACGGAAAATCACTCAAGCTTTCACAAGCCGGAGATTTTGTATTTGGTTTTGGCCGTGATGCAAAACCAAACCACACTCTAACGTGGGTTGATAGTAACGGTAAAAAACACACGCAAGATTTAATTATTACTAAACGTGATTATAAAATTGATAAAATTACCGGTGTGGCTAAAAAATATGTATCGCCACCTAAAGAGGTACTCGCGCGGATTAGTCGCGAAGCAAAAGCGGTGCGTAACGCACGTGCGGTAAATTCAGATTTACAGTACTTTTTAGATCCGGTTTTAAGGCCAGCAAAAGGACGTATTTCGGGTGTTTACGGCAGTCAACGGTATTTTAATGGCGAACCTCGTCGTCCACATTTTGGTTTAGATATTGCCAATAAAACAGGCTCTCCTGTGTATGCACCGATTAGTGGCACTGTGGCATTTGCTGATCCTGATTTATATTACTCTGGCGGGACTTTAATTATTGACCATGGTCATGGAGTAACCTCAACGTATATTCACTTAAGCAAGTTAGATGTAAAAGTTGGCGATACAATAAGCCAAGGCGAAAAAGTAGCTGAAATAGGTGCTACCGGGCGAGTTACAGGTCCACACCTAGATTGGCGTTTTAACTGGGAAGGCGAGCGCCTTGATCCCGCGTTATTAATGCAAGATAAACTTGCAAATACAAAGTAGAGACTATGACACAGATAAACCGTGATGCAATAATTGCTAAGCGTATAGAAGATTCAACAACCTCGGTGACCAAAACTGTATTTCCTGGGCGTACTAATCATCACAATACCTTATTTGGTGGTGATGCGCTTGCTTGGATGGATGAAGTTGCCTTTATTGCTGCAACGCGTTTTTGCAGAAAGCCATTAGTGACCATTTCTTCGGATAGGGTCGATTTTAAAGAAGCAATTCCGGTTGGATCATTTGCTGAACTTATAGCAAAAGTAGTGCATGTAGGGAATACGTCATTAAAAGTTGATGTAGATATTTGCATTGAGACAATGCATAAAGATGATAAACATTCAGCTATTTCTGGTAGTTTTACTTTTGTAGCGGTTGATGACGATCACAAACCAACACCCGTTGTATGCGATAAAATGCTAAATGGTTTTAACTGATAATCATTAAAGCAAAGCCAAGTATAATAAGCACCTTAATGGGTGCTTATTAAATCACAGATAAAGAACACATCATACTGTAAGGTAACTTACTTAATCTTGGCAAATTTAGTATTGATGTAGCTAAAATTACCAAATGACTGTGCAGCCAATAATAAAAAAACATAAAATAAAAAGGCATGTTTTACATGCCTTTTTAAAAAATACGTTTGATAAGTAGCTAATGCTTTAAAGCACCATGGCCGCAATCCATCCAAATATAAGTAATGGGATATTAAAATGTATAAAGGTAGGGATCACTGAGTCTCGGATATGGTCGTGTTGTCCGTCGGCATTTAAGCCAGAAGTCGGGCCAAGTGTTGAGTCAGAAGCAGGGGAGCCTGCATCACCGAGAGCACCTGCCGTACCCACTAATGCAGCGGTAGCCATTACAGAAAAGCCTAAATCTAAACATAAAGGAACAAAGAGGGTGGCTATTATAGGCACTGTCGAAAATGAGCTTCCTATCCCCATAGTAATCAATAAGCCAACTAATAATATAGAGGCTGCAGCAAGGGGTTTATTGCCATCAAATAACGCAGCACCACTGTGTACTAAGCTAGCTACATCGCCTGTGGCTTTCATTACTGAGGCAAAGCCTTGAGCCGAAATCATAATAAAGCCAATCATTGCCATCATGGCAACACCTTTACTAAACACGTCGCCGTTTTCTTCCCATTTTACGACACCAAATACACTAAATATTATTACCCCTACAAGGCCGCCTAGTATCATTGAGCCACTTAGGTTTTGTGCAACCAGCGACGAAAACACGGCAAACAAACCCACAACCATTACTTTTTTGGGGTTTTCAATGTCGGTAGTTTTACTTTGTGAAGTTAACGGCTGGGCTTTGTATTCACGGCGCTTTTTATAACTTATAAATACCGCAATAATTAACCCAACTAACATACCACAGGCGGGAATAATCATAGCCATAGGCACCTGTGTATTCACTATTTCTAGACCGTTGTCGATTAAGTTTTTATGCAAAATAGAGTATAGGTAAATCCCCCCAAACCCATAAGGTAATACCATGTAAGAGGTTGCTAAGCCAAACGTTAAAATACAAGCGATAGCGCGGCGGTCTAATCGAAGTTGATTAAATACAACCAATAAAGGAGGGATCAAAATAGGGATAAAGGCAATGTGCACAGGTACTAAGTTTTGTGAAGATATCGCAAAGGCCAATATAATTAATAAAATAAAATAACTTAAAAAGGTTTCGCTGCCACTGCCTTTTGCATTTACTTTGTTAAGTAACTTTTCGGCAAGGATACGAGTTAATCCTGATTTTGAAATAGCCACTGCAAAAGCACCTAACATTGCGTAACTTAGTGCAATTTCAGCACCGGCCGACAGGCCTGAATTAAATGCATCAACACTTTCTTTAATTCCTAAACCAGCTGTTAAACCAGCTACAAGTGCACTAATTATCATCGCTACAATGACATTGACACGGGCTAAAGAGAGCCCAAGCATTAAAATAACGCCTATAACAACCGCATTCATAGTTTTCTCTTTTTGGAAGATTTAATTAATTTTATCAGATCTTTAGCCTGATTTTTACGTTCTTTAGTAAAAGGTTTTTTAGCGTAGCGCACTTGATTAAATAAGTCGCTAAATTCGTTTAAAGGCTCAGCAACATCAGGCTTTTGCTCTGCAAAATACAGTAATTGTTGATTAGGAGAGTAGTGACTAGGTGCAGTGATTTTTTGCAGTTCAGCCCAGTGTTGAATTGCAGCAAATTCTATAACTAATGGCGGACGCTTTGCTTTATTGCGAGGCCAATTCAAATAAATAAAGTACGCAGCAAAACTAAGCGTTAAGCTCAAAATAACTATCAACGGCACTAACCATAAATACTTATTACCAAACAATGATTTTAAAAAGTTGTTTTGCTTTTCCTCATCAAAGCCAAGTACCCAGCTGGTCCATTGATAATCTAGGGTTTCAAGTTTAAGCCTTAACCAATTAACCGCTGCAAAGTTACTTAATCTGACTAAGCCAAAATCAAGGTTGTTTTTAAATTCATCATTGAGTTCTTCGTTTTGAGAAAGTGAACCATTTAAACGCTCGGGTGCGACCACTGCTGTGGCATCAAAAATTTGCCATTGATTATTAATAAATACTTCCACCCAGGCGTGGGCATCGTACTGACGGACTGATAAGTAGTTATTTGTTCGGTTTTTTTCACCGCCCAAATAACCGCTGGCTAGGCGGGCAGGAATACCGGCGCTTCTAAAAATATACGCCGCGGCACTGGCGTAATGCCCGCAAAAACCGCGTTTTTTATCAAACAAAAATTGATCTATGGTGCTATCGCCTGTCATTGGCTCAGGGGTTAAGGTGTAACTAAATTGCTGTTTAGTAAAGTAAGTTAGTAGCGCATTATAAAACTCACTGTGTGAAGTTGTTGATAGTTTAAGCTTGTTTGCCAATTCATCAGCTTGCGGGTTTGTGTTATTTTTTAAGCGTGCGTAATAAGCCCTTTGCCATTTTGAGAGTTGCTCAGTACTCAGAGCTGCGCTAGAGACTTCGTACTGTAGGCTTTTGGCTTGATATTGCTTTTTTTTGAGTAACCCAAGCGCATTACTTTCTACATACTTATTGTTACTGGTTGCGTAATTGAGGCCATATAACCACTTTTGATTAGCGGGCTCTGCAATAATAGTGTAGGTAGCTTGTGTTGTGATTTGCGTATTTGAGTCAACACTTTGATTATTAAACTTTAATAGATCAGAGGTTTTCCACGCTTTTCCGTCAAATGTATCGTGCACAAGTGCGCGCCAATAATAAGGCGGGGCGGGTATGTTACCATCAAAACGCGCTCTAAAAACGAGTTCGTCAGAATTAGACAGCTTTGCAATATCAAATGGGTCTACCTGTTCAGAAAGCCCTGTTTTAGCAAGCTTTGGCCCTGGCAGTTGCCAAAATGCCGGCATTTTAGGTAAAAATATGAGTAAAAATATTGCTAAAGGTAAAGCGATAAACAATAGCTTAGCGCTTTGTTTAGATGCGAGTTTTAAGCTATGAGTCGACTCGATTAAACTCAACACGGCAAAGTTGAGTAAGAATAGGGCGCTCATGGTTAAGGTGGTTATAATGCTTTGGTCAAATAAATACGCTGATGAAATCGAAAAAAACGTGAGTGTAACAATAATGTGATAATGTTTTTTTGTTTTTGCTTGCAGCAATTTAAAAATACTAGAGAGCAATAACATAGCCACAAACAAAATTACTGTGTCGCTCACTCCTATAGTGTAAATCATTAATATTAAAGCAAGTCCTGCTAAAATATTGGCCAACCATGCGTTGGGTTTTGCTTTATTGCTTAAAGTGATAGACACATTCCAAAGGCACAAGAGTGAGAGTATACCTATAAATAATACGGGCATATGCGATAAATAAAAAACAAACAAGCTGGCGTAAATAAAGCTCATTGCCAAATTTATTGATCTATAATTTACAATCTCAGTCATTCATTGCTCCACTGTACTCACTAAGCAGTGCTAAACATTGTGATTTATCGTGCGCGTTGTTAGTTGCTTTGTAGCGAAGTGTGGGCAAAATGAGTGTAAAAGGCGTATTGTTTTCGCAAGCGTTACACACTAAAAAGCAAAGCTGACTTAAGCGTTGTTCGGTATCACCGACGAGCAAATTAAAATCAAAAACAATATCGGATTTTTTATAATCACTAAATTCTTTTACAAGTAACTGCTGTGATTTTGCGTAATGCTTCCACGATATTCGCTGTAATCCCATTTCTGGCAAATGTGTAATTAACTCATCAAACTCTTCACTGCCAGACTCTTTGAGGTTGCCTGTTTGTGTTGTGTTATCAAAGGTGTTGCTATACGTATCACTTAATACTTGTTCAGGTGTAGGGTACACATAAGCTGCGTCCTTTGGTTGAATGTAACTCCACACGTTTACAAGCCCAAATGGGTAATTACTATGTATTTTAAACCGCTCAAGTGCGTATTTTCCTCGGGTGGTATAAGGTAGATTGATAATTAAAGCAGAGTCTTTGTTTGTTACTTTAGCTAACGAGCGTATATGTTTAGTCGAATTTGGGTAACTGAGTGATACTGATTGAGTCAATATAGGGGCTTGTAAATTAAATTTAACTGAACTTTCGTTAGGTGCAAAACTAGCAAAGCTTTCAATATACTTAACCCCTAAGCCCTTAATATTTGAATAACCCAGCAACACAGCAATAATCATCACTACAAACATTAAATACGCCATAACCAAAATTAAATTATTTTGATAATTAATGCCCATCACAAAATTTAAAATAGCCACAATAATAAAATAAAAGCCCAGTTGCGAAGGCAACACATAAATATTGTTATGCGAGAGAGTAATAGATTGCTTTGTGTGTTTATCTTTAAGCAGCTTATTAAGTAAGCGCTTTTTTACTGCGCCTAATAGGTTGTCTTGTTTCGATTTTTTTTTAAATAACACGTTAAATTGGTACAGCAACGAGTTTTAAAATTTCATTTACTTGTGCCTCACCCGACTCATTGTGTAAACCTAATCTGTGCTGGCATACACTAGCAAATACGGCTTTTACGTCGTCAGGAGTGACAAAGTCACGCCCTTCAATAAACGCCCAAGACTTAGCTGCTTTTGCCAGTGCCATACTTGCCCTAGGCGAGAGTGAGGCCGAAAATGCAGCGTTTTGGCGCGTATATGTTACTAATTCAATTATATAATCAACGACAGGCGCGCTTATTACAACTTGGTTTATTAAAGCTTGAATTTGCTGTAACTGCTTAGCATCTATTCTTTGTGGTAATTGGCTGTAGTCTCGCGGTTTAATATTTAAAATAAGTTGCTTTTCCGCTTCTTTAGGAGGGAAACCTAAACTTATGCGCATTAAAAACCGGTCTAACTGCGACTCAGGCAAGGGGTAAGTGCCTGATTGATAAAGTGGGTTTTGTGTCGCAATCACAAAAAAAGGATGCGGCAAAGAATACTTTTTGCCATCTACAGTTACTTGCTGCTCTTCCATTGCTTCAAGTAATGCGCTTTGCGTTTTTGGCCCTGCGCGATTTATTTCATCAGCTAATACAACTTGGCTAAAAATAGGGCCTTTATGAAATGTAAACGTGTGTTCATTAGCGTTAAATACATTAGTACCCAAAATATCGGCAGGTAATAAATCGCTAGTAAATTGTATGCGCTGATAAGACAGTCCAAGCACCGCAGCAAGTGCATGTGATAGCGTGGTTTTGCCCATGCCTGGTAAGTCTTCTATCAGCAAATGACCTTCACTGAATAAGCAGGTTAGTGCTAGCTTTATTTGTTGTTTTTTTCCAAAAATAACACTCGATAAATCGTCGATGATTGCCGTAACAGTGCTTTGCATACTTACCTTATTTTATTCGCTTAGTTCGAGACGCTTCATAACCGCATTAATTTTTTTAGCGTTAAAAGGTTTTTCAATAAAGCCTTTAGCGCCTAATTCCCATGTGTTTTGCACGTTTTCAAGGGTGTTATGACCCGAGCACATAACAACGTGAGCGTGAGGGTAACTATCATTAATATGTTCTAGAATATCAGAGCTTTCTGAATCAGGTAAGTCTACATCTAAAAATATGACATTGGGGGATTTTTTATCAAGAAGGGGTTTTGCAGAAAGGTAATCGTTGCTTTCTAAAATATCTTCAAAGCCTAGCTCCGTTAATATTTGGTTTAGGTAGTCACGTATTTCCTTAACGTCATCAATAATAAGTATAGGCTCAAGCGGTCGCACAAATTCCATATGTTAATTACTTCTATTTTTATACATCTAAAGTAATTTAATTTTATGCTAAGCACTGTATAAGCTCAAGAAAGTAAATCAAAAAACAACCAATTCGCGCTTTTACGCGCCTAAACCTGCCGTATTAATTAAACACTCACACCATTTAATTGGTTAACAATACCAATCCTCAAAATAGGTCATTTAATTATGCGGATTGGTATAAATGTTAAATAACGCTCTTCAATTTCCCCTCTACAGAACAATTTAAATAAAACTTTAGTCATAGATGGCAATTTTATTTTGAAATTTAAAACTATTAAACCATTGATTGTAAATATAAATTTTTATAAACATGATTTAATGTAAATGTTTTGTAATAAAAGATGTTGACGTTACATTATTCATTTGTGATTATGCTCAATAGCTGAGCTAATGCCCATCAGGTTGTTTATGAACACACTTATGTAAAATGCCCATTCGCTTTAGCTGCACACTGAAAATACACAACACACTAAATAGAGAGTTCATTATGTTAAATAATAAGAAAGCTAAATTTGCGCTAACTTTAGTAGCAGCGTTGGCGGCGCCTGCACAAGCAGATATGTCAGATTACTTTGACCGCCTTGACGTTAACTTTCTAGCAATGCAAAACTTTCAGTCTATCCAAGCTAAAGACGGTGCATTTCGCCCCGAAGATGAACAGCAGTCATCAGGCTTTGGGCGTATCAGAGCAAACTTAATGCTTAAGTTTCATATAAATGAATACATTACTGCCGACATTGATATAGCCGAGGAGCCGAACGATTTTGGTGGCGGTGACCGTGATTTTTCGTTTCATAATGACTTTGCAGGGATTGAATTTGATTTACTTGGCTTATACGGCACACCCAGCGAAAACGAAAATTTAACGCTACGTTTAGGTAATATTGGTGCGTCTCCATTTCAATTTAAAGGTTTTCAAGATGGTGCTGACAACCAAGGTAATGCCTTAATTGGTAACGGCATTAACGACTATGCAACTGCAGAAAACGGTGCGCAACTAAGCTATACAGAAACGTTTGATAGTGGTGTGCTTCGTTCTTATAACGTAGCGGGTCATATTACGACATCAAGCTTTGGTGAGGCATTTCAAGAAGATAGAGGCTTTAATTACCGCTTACAAGGGACATTAGAGTTTGAAGGCGGCTTTAAAGTTGGCTTAAATTACTTACAAGCTAACCAAGGCGACCAACTTCGTTTTGAAAATGGCGTAGCAAGTTTAGATGGACTCACAACAACTAACTACCGGTTTGGTGATGGTGAAAACTATAACTTTTCTGCTTCGCCTTCAAGCGAACGTGATACTCACGTAGGTGTAATGCCTGGGCTTGATCAGTCTATTATTCAATTAAATTTAGCGTATCAGCCATCAGATCAAACCAGTATCATTTTAATGTTAGGTAAATCGTCTGATGATTACACCTTTGCAGACTCAGCAGGTAACGCAGTGGCAGGTATTACCTACTTTGGTACAAATGGCGTAGCAGACGAAAACGGCACTACATATGATTCAAACAGCGTAATTAAAGGCGAGAGCTCAGTAGAATATTATGCAGTTGAAGCACAGCAATATATCATTCCTGAAAAACTTTACGTAGCCGCGCGCTATGCAGAGTCAGAAAACACGTCCGATTTAATCAGCCAAAACGATAACACCGTAGAGCGTTTACAAGTAGCCGCAGGTTACTGGTTTACAGATTCTACACTATTAAAAGTTGAGTATGTAAACCAAGAAGAAGGCGCAAACTCAGGTGGTCAAATTGGTCGTGGTTTTGACGGTTTCACCTCAGAGATCTCAGTTAAATTTTAAATAGCTTACTAACTTACTGTTTGGTTTAAAAGTAATTTACGTGCACTAAACGCGCCGCAATTACTCACTGCTTTATTTACTAAGGCGCTTTACAGTTATTTTTTAAGCGTCATTTAACAAATTTATGAGGGTTAACCCGATGAAAACTAAATTATTAATGCTCGCGTGTTCAGTTATGGCTATGAACGTAGCCGCTAAAGAAACCATCACTATTGCCACAGTTAATAATGGTGACATGATCACCATGAAAGAGCTTAGCAATCATTTTGAAGAAAAAAATCCAGATATTTCATTAAAATGGGTAACACTTGAAGAAAATATTTTACGTCAACGTGTAACTACCGATGTTGCCACAAAAGGCGGCCAATACGATGTAATGACCATTGGCACGTATGAAGTGCCAATTTGGGGTAAACAAAACTGGCTTACTGAGCTTGATAACCTAGGTGAAGATTACGACGTTGATGACTTACTACCAGCTATTCGTAGCGGTTTAACGATAGATGACAAATTATACGCGGCCCCATTTTATGGCGAAAGCTCTATGGTTATGTACCGTACAGACCTTATGGAAAAAGCTGGCCTAGAAATGCCAAACGCGCCTTCGTGGAGCTTTATTCAAAAAGCGGCAAAAGCGATGACCAATAAAGATGAAGGTGTATATGGTCTTTGTTTACGTGGTAAAGCAGGTTGGGGCGAAAATGTTGCTTTAATTACGTCTATGGCAAACTCGTTTGGTGCTCGCTGGTTTGATGAAAACTGGAAACCCCAATTTAACACCCCTGAGTGGAAAGCTACACTCCAGTACTATGTAGATGTTATGAAAGAATCAGGCCCTGCGGGTTCATCAGCCAATGGGTTTAATGAAAACCTAGCGTTATTTCAAACGGGTAAATGTGGTATTTGGATTGATGCAACGGTGGCTGGCGCGTTTGTAACCAATGAAAAAGATTCTGAAGTAGCTGATAAAGTAGGCTTTGCACTTGCACCCGATAATGGCTTAGGTAAGCGTGGTAATTGGCTATGGTCATGGACACTTGCAATTCCTTCAAGCAGTAAAAAATCGGATGCAGCCATGAAATTTATTAGCTGGGCGACATCAAAAGAGTACAGCCAATTAGTTGCCGATAACAAAGGCTGGGCAAAAGTACCGCCGGGTACTCGCGCATCACTTTATGAAAACAAGCAATACATGAGTGCAGCACCGTTTGCACAAATAACGCTTGATTCTATTAATTCGGCAGACCCAAAAAAACCTACTGTAAACCCCGTACCTTATGTTGGTATTCAGTTTGTAGCAATTCCTGAATTTCAAGGCATTGGCACGGCTGTTGGGCAACAGTTCTCTGCTGCACTTACTGGGAAAATGACTGTTGAACAAGCGCTTAGGACATCACAGCGCTTAGTTGAGCGCACCATGCGTAAAGCACGCTACCCAAAATAAGTAGGCGGGTAAATTAATTTTACCTCGTATTTTTCGTCAGCATTAGCATGTTATCAGTAGCCGTTTGTCGTTGTTACTAAGTTTAATGCTGACTTTTTGAAGGTCACTGATATGGCAACTACACAGTCTCGTACGCTTGCACGCATAATGCTATTTCCTAGTGTAATTTTATTACTAGGATGGATGATAGTGCCGCTGTGCATGACACTCTATTTCTCATTCGTAGATTACAACTTATTAATTCCCGGTGAACGCGAATTTGTAGGCTTTTTAAACTATGAGTTTTTTTTAACAGATCCCGCATTTGTTGAATCCTTTTTTAATACCCTTTATTTAGTAACGGGTGTACTAGCTATCACAATTTGTGGTGGTATCGGTTTAGCTGTTCTCCTCGACCAAGCAATCTGGGGGCGAAACTATGTTCGTATTATGGTTCTCGCCCCATTTTTTGTTATGCCAACCGTATCGGCTTTGGTTTGGAAAAACATGTTTATGAACCCTGTAAATGGATTATTTGCACACTTTGCAATATGGCTTGGGTTTGAACCTATCGACTTTTTTGCTCAAATGCCTTTGTTTTCAATCATTATTATCGTTTCGTGGCAGTGGTTACCGTTTGCTGCGTTGATATTACTTACGGCAATTCAATCACTTGATCGCGAGCAACTCGAAGCTGCTGATTTAGATGGTGCAGGACCTTTCAGCAAGTTTTTTTACATCGTGCTACCGCATTTATCACGTGCTGTTACCGCTGTTATTTTAATTGAAACTATATTTTTACTGTCTATTTTTGCAGAAATTTTAGTGACAACCAGTGGCGGTCCAGGCTATGCATCAACCAACATCACTTACTTAATTTACACCCAATCGTTATTACAATTTGATGTAGGCGGCGGCTCAGCAGGGGGCATAGTTGCAGTCATTATTGCCAATATTGTAGCCATATTTTTAATGCGCCTGATCGGTAAAAACTTAGAGGGTTAATCATGGCAAGTACAATAAATAAAAAATCAAAACTAATTTATACCCTAGCAGCATGGACCATCAGCGGGATGATATTTTTCCCAATTTTATGGACATTAATCACCAGTTTTAAAACCGAAGCTGAAGCAATATCAGCTACACCTGCGTTATTAGCTTTTGATTGGACACTGGAAAACTATCAAGATGTATTAGCGCGCTCGCCATATTTTGACCACTTTTGGAACTCTGTGGTTATATCACTAGGTTCAAGTTTATTAGGCTTATTAATAGCCGTACCAGCCGCATGGTCAATGGCGTTTGTGCAAACGAAAAAAACTAAAAACCTACTTATGTGGATGCTTTCTACAAAAATGCTCCCGCCGGTAGGGGTGTTAATTCCGATTTATTTACTCTTTAGAGACTTTGCTTTGTTAGATACAAAACTGGGCTTAGTGATTGTGATGACCTTAATTAACTTACCAATTATGGTATGGATGCTATACACCTACTTTAGAGAAATTCCCGGTGAAATTTTAGAAGCATCCCGTATGGATGGTGCAACTATTGGCGAAGAAATATTTCACGTATTACTGCCAATTGCATTACCTGGCATAGCATCAACATTACTGTTAAACGTAATTTTGGCATGGAACGAAGCATTTTGGACACTCATTTTAACTGCTGCGAATGCTGCACCACTAACGGCATTTATTGCCAGTTACTCAAGCCCAGAAGGGTTATTTTACGCCAAGTTGTCGGCAGCTTCTGCCATGGCCATCGTGCCAATATTAATTCTTGGTTGGTTTAGTCAAAAACAATTAGTGCGCGGCTTAAGCTTTGGCGCAGTAAAGTAGGAGAACACACATGGGCAGCATCACACTAAAAAAAGTAACGAAAAGTTTTGGTGAAGTTAACGTAATTAAACCACTTGATTTAGAAATAAAAGACGGCGAATTTATTGTATTTGTAGGGCCATCGGGCTGTGGTAAATCAACTTTACTGCGAATGATCGCCGGACTTGAAGACACAACCAGTGGGACAATAGAGATTGATGGCCAAGATGCCACGCAAACACCACCGGCAAAACGTGGTTTAGCTATGGTATTTCAGTCCTACGCATTGTACCCGCACATGAGTGTACGCAATAACATTGCGTTTCCACTCAAGCGTGCAAAAGTAAATCCTGCTGAAATTGAAAATAAAATTGCAAATGCCGCTAAAATACTTAATTTAACTGATTATTTAGACCGTAAACCTGGGCAATTATCGGGCGGACAACGCCAACGTGTAGCAATAGGGCGCGCAATAGTAAGGCAACCGTCGGCTTTTTTGTTTGACGAACCACTGTCTAATTTAGATGCATCACTGCGTGTAAACATGCGATTAGAAATCTCTGAGCTACACAAAAGCTTAGCTACAACAATGATTTATGTAACTCATGACCAAGTTGAAGCGATGACAATGGCAGACAGAATTGCGGTATTTAATGGTGGCATTATTGAGCAAGTTGGCACGCCACTTGAGCTTTACCAACACCCGGTAAATAAATTTGTGGCAGGCTTTATTGGCTCACCAAAAATGAACTTTATTGAAGTAGATAATGATAGCCATGCACAAACGCACAGTTTAGGTGTGCGCCCTGAGCACTTTGAAATTTCAACTGAGTCAGGTACTTGGCAAGGTACTGTTGGCGTAATAGAACATTTAGGTTCTGAAAGCTTTTTACATGTAACCATTGAAGGTGGCAGTACGGTTACAGTTAAAGCAGATGGCGATTGTCCACTTAAATATGGCGACACTATCTATTTAAGTGCGCCAGAGCAAAAAGTACATCGATTTGATAAAAACGGGCTAGCGATAAAAAAAACAACAGTTTAATCCGCCTTTATAAGCCAATACTTTAGGAATAGAAAAATATAACTAAAGTATTGGTTATTAAATTAATGTGATACTTCGGCATTTTATAAATGAATGATATATTTGCAAATATAAAATGTATCGAACATAAGGACACGGCTCCTTTGATATTAAGAGGTTTATGTGGCAAAGCTAACAAATACAGAAATACGTAAGCTCGATGATGCAGCTAGAGCAGGGTGGCTCTATTATGTTGCGGGTAAAACCCAAGACGAAATTGCTAAAAAACTTAATGTATCCCGTCAGTCTGCACAACGCATGGTGGCACTTTCTGTAAGTCAAGGGCTTATTAAAGTAAGGCTTGATCACCCAATAGCTAAATGCATGGATTTAGCAGAAAAAATAAAAAAACGTTTTGGTTTAGACTCATGTGAAGTCGTCCCAAGTGATGGCTCAGATCCAAACTCTACGGTGGGTTTGGCGCAAGCCGGGGCTGCTGAAATACAGCGTCATTTAAAATCAAAAACACCAAAAATTTTAGCTATGGGTACAGGCCGTGTTTTGCGTGCATGTGTTGATGAACTGCCAACCTTAGATTGTAGCCAACACAAAGTAGTGGCTATGTTAGGCAATATGGCACTTGATGGATCTGCTTCACCTTATGATGTAGTGGTTAGAATGGCCGAGCATATTAATGCAAAGCATTATCCAATGCCGCTGCCAGTATTACCAAGAAGCGTTGAAGAAAAGCAGCAGTTGCACTCACAGCATAATATTACCAGTAACTTAAAATTAGCCACTCAAGCAGATGTAACATTTGTGGGTGTAGGTAGCCTAGGTGAAAAATCACCATTACATATTGATGGTTTTATTGATGAGCAAGAATTAAAAGAGCTGCAAAATTTGGGCGCTGTGGGAGAAATGATAAGTTGGGTTTACGATAAAAATGGCCAACTCATTGATTGCACTGTAAATCTACGTGTTGCCAGTACGCCACTAAGAATTGAAGGTAATAAACAAATTTATGCTATAGCGGCTGGTGAAGATAAAGTATCAGCAATACTAGGTGCTGTGCGATCCAATATGATCAGTGGTTTAATCACTAACGAATATACCGCTGAACGTATTTTAAGTATGGATTAGCAAAGGTTGTTTTAGGTAACTTTTTAAAACCTACGGTAAAGCTGGCTGAATAAGCTTTATTTTCAAAAAAGTAAGCGAACAGGCTTTTTTAAATACGAACAAAGTTTATATATTTAGGCTTTAAAACGAGTTTAAAAAGTACTGTGTTGAAAGAATGTTGATGAAAGCCTATGTTGTTAAAATTTTAAAGTAACCAACGCTTAAAGTACTTTGTGAGAAATCCAGTCAGTAAAGTTTTGGGTGTAATGAATAATAAAAGCGTAATGATCAGGAATAAACTAAAAAGCATAGTTTGCTAAAAACGACCTTAATGTCCGATACCGTCTAGTATTGGACATAGTAGGAGTGTATTACACACTCCTTGTTATAATATACCCAACCACCCATAATTTATATTATGTTAAATAAAGTAAATTAATGGATAACCAAGGTAGTTGCTT
>NZ_CAWUKC010000039.1:0-33822 GCF_963922945.1 uncultured Pseudoalteromonas sp.
CTTCTTCTCTAAAGCGGAGTGTCTCTTAAGCGCAGCGCCTCTTTGTGAACAGTGTGTTGGTTATTAAATGCATTGGCGGATGATAGTGCAACATTTCACTGTGGCTCTTCATCGTTGTCGGCACCACGATATTCTACTGCTTAGCGCACCGACTCCAAATACGAGAAAGCCTGACTAGTAATAGTCGGTTTTTTTACGTCTCTAGAAAAGTAAAATACCTGCCTTGCACATTACTTACCTGTCTTTGTAGCGTGGGTTGGGTATCACGAAACCCGTGATTAAAGCCCACTACAGTAGGCAGGTTATTTGTAGTAAAGCCTTCAATTTTAGTTTCAATGCTGTTTAGCACGCTAAATCCACTATTGAAAAGTGCTCTTTTATCCCAAGCTATAATTATAGAGGATCTACACACTTATTTATGGCGAGTTTCTATGTTAAATAAACAAAGGCATATCTACACGAAAGAGCAGGTTCGCTCCTATGAGGGAGAGGCGGCTAAGCAATGTGGAATAGATTTATTTACCTTAATGCAGCGAGCGGGGGAGTCCGTATACAAGCAGTGGCAGTCTTTTAACGCTAAGCTCACTTTAATTATTGCAGGTAATGGCAATAATGCGGGTGATGCTTACATAGCAGCGCGCTTAATTAAGGATTCGGGTGCAGAGGTTAAAGTTTGCGCTATAGACCCTAATAAAACACTCAGTGGTGACGCTGCTAAAGCGAGGCAGTTATGGCTTGATAATGGTGGCATAGTTAACGAGTTTGCAAAGAGTGACTTAGATTGCTGTGACTGTGTGATTGATGGGTTACTAGGTACTGGGCTAAATTCACCTGTTCGCGAAAATTATGATGTGATTATTACAGCCATTAACCAAAGCGAAAAGCCTGTTTTGAGTATCGATGTTCCTTCAGGGATTGACGCAAATACAGGTGAAGTATTGGGCGTAGCTATTCAGGCAACAAAAACACTTACTTATATTGGGATTAAACAAGGCCTTTGTACAGGGACGGGTAAACAGCATGCCGGTGAGTTGATTCTCGATGAATTAGCAATTGAAGATACTTTCAGTCAACTCGCTTCCCCTTGTGCTCACTTGATAAATATAGACAGTTTTAATCGCTTGGGCTCTCGGGCTTTAAATAGCCATAAGGGCAATCATGGCAAGTTATTATGCGTAGGAGGTAACCAAGGTACTGCGGGAGCAATTAGGCTCAGTAGTGAAGCTGCGCTTCGAGCAGGTGCGGGGATGGTGAAGGTTTATACACACCAAAGCTCTATTATGCCAATAAGCATAGGTAGGGCAGAATTAATGGTCACGAGTGAAAACCTTGAACAGGCTTTAGAGTGGGCAAGTTGTGTTGTACTTGGGCCTGGACTTGGGCAGGATGAATGGGCTAAAAAAACGTTTTGCACTGTAATGCACTATTGCCAAGAGCACAATACGCCACTTGTACTTGATGCTGATGCACTTAATTTATTAGCTGAAAATGCAAGTGCTTATACGTTGGCTCAAAGTGTTCTTACTCCGCACCCTGGTGAGGCGGCTCGGCTCATTAGCAAAAATACCTCTGAAATAGAGTCAAATAGGTTTGATAGCGTGCGATTATGCGCAAAACGTTATAATGCTACTTGTATATTAAAAGGCGCTGGGTCTTTAATTGATAACGGTAAAAACACTTGGGTGTGTGCAAATGGCAACGCAGCACTTGCCGTGGGAGGGAGTGGTGACGTACTTACAGGTATTATTGGTGCATTGCTTGCTCAAGGGCTTAGTATCGACGAAGCAGCACGATACGGGGTAACGCTTCATGCTCGAGCTGGTGAAGTTGCGGCTGAAGAGAAAGGGCAGCGCGGCATGCTACCCTCGGATTTATTTCAAATAGTCAGGTCGTTAATCAATTAAGTATTTAGCTCTGTTGAATAAGATCCCATTTGTTACCATAAAGATCCTCAAACACGGCCACCGTACCGTAAGGCTCATTACGAGGCTGCTCATGAAATACTACGCCATTTTCTAGCATACTTTCGTAGTCGCGCCAAAAGTTGTCAGTGTTTAAAAATAGCCATACACGGCCACCTGCTTGATTGCCAACAGCGTTAAACTGCTCAGGCTCTGTGGCTTTTGCAAGTAATATGTGTGTGCCGTTTGAGTTGGGTGGGGTTATTAACACCCAGCGTTTTCCATCACCTAAATCCGTATCTTCCACTAATTCAAAGCTTAATTTTTTTGTATAAAATGCGATTGCTTCGTCATAGTCTTTTATAACAAGAGCAATACTACCTATATGCTGCTTTGGCATAACTTAAAAACCTAGAGCTGTTTTATGTTTGTGTATTTTCACATATCAATACAGGGTTGAATAGTATAGGTAAATGTTTATTAAAGCTTATTTTAAGAGAAGATATACGTTATACATTGGCTTGGCATCTATCGCTAGCAGTAAAAGGATTCACTCTATTTTAAACCCTATAGCATGCTTAAAGCGTCCTTAAAAAGTGTTTTAATTTACGTAGCTAAACTGGCTTACTCATCTTCATTCGTAGGGTCGTCACCTGAGTCTTCTTTACGTTTACGCTGCTCTTGCTTGGCCTTTTGAACATTCTCATAAGTAGGGGGTGGAATAGGCATAAGTGAAATTAGTGGAAAAAATGCTAAAAATAAATACGCTCCTTTAGACATGCTCTTACCCCATATAACGAGCTTAAGCATAATCCAAGCAATAAATACCACTAACCCTGTTATAAGTGATACCAACATAAAGAAGATGATTATTTCATTATTATTAAGCAAATCCTTTTACCTTTAATCCAATAACTCATGGTATAGATGTGGAGATAAATTAAGCAATAACAATAGGCTTCTACTAAAAAGCAAAAACCCAGCCGAAGCTGGGTTTTATATAAGCAAGGTGCTTAGAGGATGATAATTACATCATGCCGCCCATACCACCCATTCCGCCCATGCCACCCATATCAGGTGCTGCAGCAGCTTCTTCTTTAGGGATCTCAGCAACCATTGCTTCGGTCGTGATCATTAGACCCGCAATCGAACCTGCAAATTGAAGTGCAGAGCGCGTTACTTTAGTTGGATCTAGGATACCCATTTCAAGCATGTCGTTGTATTCGCCTGAGGCTGCGTTGTAACCGTAGTTACCTTCGCCACCTTTAACAGCGTTTATTACTACTGACGCTTCGTCGCCTGCATTTGTTACGATTTGACGAAGTGGTGCTTCCATTGCACGAAGTGCAACTTTAATACCGTGATTTTGGTCTTCGTTGTCACCAAGTAGCTCTACTAGTTTGCTAGCAGCACGTACTAGAGCAACACCACCACCAGGTACTACGCCTTCTTCAACCGCAGCGCGAGTTGCATGTAGTGCATCTTCAACACGGTCTTTCTTCTCTTTCATTTCAATTTCAGTTGCTGCGCCTACTTTAATTACTGCAACACCGCCGGCAAGTTTAGCCATACGCTCTTGTAGTTTTTCTTTATCGTAGTCAGATGTCGCTTCTTCAATCTGTGCTTTAATTTGAGCAACACGGCCGTTAATGCCTTCTTCTTCGCCTGCACCGTCAATGATCGTTGTGTCATCTTTAGTGATAACTACACGCTTAGCAGTACCTAGGTCTTCGATAGTTGCTTTTTCAAGCTCTAAGCCGATTTCTTCAGAGATAACAGTACCGCCAGTTAACACGGCAATATCTTGTAGCATTGCTTTACGACGGTCGCCAAAGCCAGGTGCTTTAACCGCAGATACTTTAACAATAC
This sequence comes from uncultured Pseudoalteromonas sp., assembly GCF_963922945.1. Lineage (GTDB taxonomy): Bacteria > Pseudomonadota > Gammaproteobacteria > Enterobacterales > Alteromonadaceae > Pseudoalteromonas. Next base: position 3,771 of record NZ_CAWUKC010000039.1, read on the forward strand.
CGCGCATATTGTTAACTACTAAAGTAGCAAGTGCTTCGCCTTCTAGGTCTTCAGCAATGATTAATAGTGGCTTGCTTGCTTTAGCAACAGCTTCTAATGTAGGTAGTAGCTCACGAATGTTAGATACTTTTTTGTCTACAAGTAGAATGAACGGGTTGTCTAGCTCAACAGCGCCTTTTTCAGCGTTATTGATAAAGTACGGAGATAGGTAACCACGGTCAAACTGCATGCCTTCTACAACATCTAGCTCGTTCTCTAGTGATTGACCTTCTTCTACAGTAATAACACCTGTGTTACGACCCACTTTTTCCATTGCTTGTGCAATGATGTCGCCAATTTCTTTGTCAGAGTTAGCTGAAATAGTACCTACTTGTGCAATTGCTTTAGTATCAGCACATGGTACAGATAGCGTTTTAAGTTCTTCTACTGCAGCGGTAATTGCTTTATCAATACCACGCTTAAGATCCATTGGGTTCATGCCCGCAGCTACTGCTTTAAGACCTTCGTTTACAATAGATTGTGCAAGTACAGTTGCGGTAGTCGTACCGTCACCGGCTGCATCATTTGCTTTAGATGCAACTTCTTTCACCATTTGTGCACCCATGTTTTCAAACTTGTCTTCAAGTTCGATTTCTTTCGCTACAGATACACCATCTTTAGTGATTACTGGAGAGCCAAATGATTTATCTAGTACTACGTTACGGCCTTTAGGACCTAATGTAACTTTTACTGCGTTTGCTAGGATATTTACGCCTGTTAGCATTTTAGCGCGTGCATCACCTGCAAAAAGTACTTCTTTTGCTGCCATCTTTAATTCCTCTAAATTCTTAAATGTTTGTTAAACGAAAAGTAGGGTTAGCCTACAATGCCTAAAATGTTGTCTTCACGCATGATCAGGTACTCTTGACCTTCGATCTTTTCAGTTTTTTCAACATATGAGCCAAATAACACAGTGTCACCGACTTTTACTTCTAAAGCTCTAACGTCACCGTTATCTAGAACGCGACCATTGCCAACAGCAATAACTTCTCCGCGCGTTGATTTTTCAGCTGCAGAGCCAGTTAATACAATACCGCCAGCAGACTTGGTTTCTTCTTCTAGACGCTTAACGATTACGCGATCTTGTAAAGGACGAATGTTCATTTTTTTAGTTCTCCTAACAGTTTCTGAACAGTACAGAAAAAAGCTTTTCTAATTTGCATTCATTAATGGGGGTAGAGTGTAAAATTCCAAGAGAAAAATCGATAAATTTTTAATCTTTTCTCTCATATTCGCCATCGATAGTCGTTGGCTTATTTACATGTTGTTGTTCTTGCTGCGAGTGTGGGTGTTGTGTAAAGGCTGAAGAGCCTTGATGCATGCCAGTGCTCATGCGCACGGTCGCTTGGCTGGCAAGCCCTGCTGCTAATTTATTTCGAATTGAAGGGGTGAGTAAAAGCAAACCAAATACATCGGTCATAATGCCTGGGGTAAGTAATAAAACACCGGCTATAATCACACAGATTCCGGTAAACAATTCTTTCGCTGGCATTTGGCCTTGAGCCATTTGGCTTTGTGCGTTTTGAAATGCTCCCATACCTTGCTGTTTAACCATTCTGGCGCCCAAAATAGCCGTTACTATGACTAAAGCAATAGTGGCAAACCCACCAATTACATCGCTAACTTGTATAAGTAAGGCTATTTCGATGATGGGGATGATAATAAACAACACAAATAAAAATCTAAACATAGGGCTCTCTAAATAATGGCACTCGAATGAGTGGATGAAATATAAGTGAGGGTGAAGGGGTCTATTTTCAAGGTTGGGCTCAAAGTGATTAAAAATTGCTTAATATCTACAGTTATTCATCGCCTACACATTACACTAGCTATCAGATACTATTGCATTAGTACCCTATAAATTAGTAAAGGTTAATTATGACTACGCAATTTAAAATGATATTTACCACATGCAAAAATGAGGCTGAAGCACGCACTTTGGCAAAGGCACTTGTTTCACAAAAATTAGCGGCGTGTGTAAATGTTTTACCAAATATGACCTCAATTTATATGTGGGAAGGCGATATTGCCGAAGAAGTAGAAGTAAAGCTACTGATCAAAACTAAATCAGAAAAAATGAATGAGGTTTTTGAAACCATTAAGAGCCTGCATAGTTATGACGTGCCCGAGATTCAGGTGGTTGATGTGGCTACGGGGAATCTGGCTTATTTTCATTGGATGGATGAGGTATTAAATTAATGCGGTTTTTCTTTTTGTTATTGGTTGGTTTGCTAGCGCTTCCGGTTAAAGCAAACACCAATAATGTGCTAGGTGATTTACTTGCCCCGCCACAGCAAACCTTTCTACCCGTAGACCAAGCGTTTGTATTTGATTTTGATCAGCAAGGCAGCACTTTATTTATAGGGTGGGATATAGCCCCTGACTATTACCTTTATAAAAAGAAGATAGAAGTCATTGCTAAAGGTGCCAACATAAAGGTAGGCGATGCCGGTACAGGCGAAATTATAGAAGATGAATTTTTTGGCAAAACTGAAGTTTTTTTTAATAGTGTAAGTGTTATAAGCAAGCTCAGTAATGTTACCGAGGGTGCTGTTGTAAAGGTGCGCTATCAAGGCTGTGCCAAAGCAGGGCTGTGTTATCCGCCAGAGGTTATTAGTATTCCATTAAGCGTTATTGCCTCAGAGCAAGCGCAAGGTAATAACTCATCTGCTAATGCTGCTGATACACTCAACGCATTAACTCCCTCTGTTGATACAACGCGTAGCCAAAGTAATACACCCACTCAAGATTTAAGTTTTACAGAGCGATTAGCAAGTCAAAGTTTAGTAACTAATTTACTCATATTTTTTGCGGTTGGGGTGGGGCTTGCGTTTACACCGTGTGTGTTCCCTATGTTTCCTATTTTATCGAGCCTAATTGCAGGGCAGCAAAATTTATCGACTAAAAAAGCGTTTGCGTTGTCGTTTGTATATATACAGGGTATGGCACTTACTTATGCTGCATTAGGATTAATCGTCGCGGCCTTAGGCGGGCAAGTGCAAGGCTATTTACAACATCCTTATGTACTTATTAGTTTTAGCTTATTGTTTGTGTTACTGGCAATGTCGATGTTTGGCTGGTACGAAATTAAGTTACCTAGCGGCATGATGAATAAACTAACGCAAGTGAGTAATAATCAAAAAGGTGGCAACTACCTAGGTGTGTTTTTAATGGGGGTGCTATCAGGACTAATAGCGTCACCTTGTACGACTGCGCCGTTATCAGCCGCATTATTATTTGTAGCGCAAAGTGGCGACTACCTTGTTGGCGGGTTAACTTTGTATGTGTTGAGCTTAGGAATGGGCTTACCACTTCTATTACTTGGCACATCGGGGGGTAAATTACTGCCTAAAGCGGGTGGTTGGATGGAACAAGTTAAAACTTTATTTGGTTTTATTATGCTTGTTGTGCCGCTTATTTTACTAGAACGTATTGTTGATGCCGACATTATTTTGCTTATGGCGAGTGTTTTAGCGCTTGCAACAGCACTGTATTTACACCACTGGCAAAGTGCACAGCCACAAAGCAAATTTAAAACCGCGCTTTGGTTTAGTGCGACACTGCTTACACTTACTGGGTTTACTGTAGCTAAAAACGTTATTTGGCCCTCTTTACCTGTTCAACAGGTTGCTCAGCAAAGTAATGAATTTAAGCGGGTTGCAAATTTAACTGAGTTAAAAAGTGCCGTGGCTGAGGCAAATAAACAAGGTAAACTGGTGATGGTCGACTTATACGCCGACTGGTGTGTGGCATGTAAAGAGTTTGAGCATTACACATTTCCTGATGCTAAAGTACAGGCCGAATTTAATCACTTCCAGCTAATTCAGGTTGATTTAACCCAAAGTGATGACACCACTATTGAGTTAATGGAAGAGTACACCGTGTTTGGTTTACCGAGTATTTTGTTTTTTAACACACAAGGTCAGGAGCTAAGCTCAGAGCGCGTCACCGGATTTTTAAACGCCGATGATTTCGCCACCCACCTAGCTGCAGTGCGCGCCAGCGCACAATAATAGTGCAATTTAGCCGCTTGGGCTTATCAAGCGGCTTGCCTCCAATTAGTGCATATTTATTACACCTCCAGAGATTAGACCAGTATTTTGCTGCTATTTACATCGAACTGACTATAATAGTTGGCTAACGTGAGAATTTGTTGCAATTTTTGTTTTTTATACTTACTTTAGTGTACAAAATTAGCTCGCAACGGCTTAACTCATTACTTAGAGGGTATATCGCGTATTATGGCTGCAAAATTTAAACTTTTAGTTGTAAATGGTCCAAATTTAAACATGCTTGGAAAGCGTGAGCCAGAGAAATACGGTTCGCACACTCTTGGTGAAATTATGGGCGAACTAACGGCAGCTGCGCAGAAGCTCGATGTTCAGCTTACGCATTTTCAAAGTAATAGTGAGCAAGCACTTATAGAAAGAATACACGATGCTTGGCAGGCAGTTGATTACATAATTATTAATCCTGCAGCATTTACGCATACTAGCGTGGCTTTACGTGATGCATTGTTGAGTGTCGATATTCCATTTTTTGAAGTGCACTTAAGTAACGTGCACGCACGTGAAGCATTTCGTCATCATTCATATTTTTCTGATGTGGCGCAAGGTGTGATATGTGGATTAGGTGCAATGGGTTACCACGCAGCGTTAAATGCTGCAGTGAGCCGGTTGCAAAACTCGAATTAATTTAAACTAACAAACTTATAGGCGGGTCGTTCATGGATATTCGCAAGATCAAAAAGCTAATCGAATTAGTAGAAGAATCAGGTATTGCTGAGCTAGAAATCACTGAAGGTGAAGAGTCAGTACGTATTAATCGTAATAACATGAGTGCGGGTCCTGCTTACACTCAATACGCACCTCAACAGTTTGCAGCTCCAGCAGCTCCGGCCCCAACAGCGGCTGCAGCCCCAACAGCGCCAGCCGTTGAAGCTGATGCGGCACCAGCTGCACCTACAGGTCACCAAGTTAAATCACCAATGGTTGGCTCGTTTTACTCGGCGGCTTCTCCAGAAGCACCTGCGTATGTAGAAGTAGGCTCACAAGTTAAAGTAGGCGATACACTATGTATCGTTGAAGCGATGAAAATGATGAACCAAATTGAATCAGATAAAGCGGGCACAGTTAAAGCTATTTTAGTTGAAAATGGCGAGCCAGTAGAATTTGATCAACCTCTATTCATCATTGAATAATTTAGCAATCTAAAGGCCAACTCTTATGTTAGATAAAGTAGTCATTGCAAACCGAGGTGAAATAGCACTTCGCGTATTGCGCGCCTGCAAAGAGCTTGGGATCAAAACGGTTGCTGTGCATTCAACGGCGGATCGTGATCTTAAGCACGTATTACTTGCAGATGAAACCATTTGTATCGGTAAACCTCCTGCAACTGAAAGTTACTTAGATATTCCGCGTATTATTGCGGCTGCTGAAGTAACAGACGCGGTAGCGATTCACCCAGGCTATGGTTTCCTTTCAGAAAATGCAGATTTTGCTGACCAAGTTGAGCAAAGTGGCTTTGTATTTATTGGTCCTAAGGGCGACACTATTCGTCTAATGGGCGATAAAGTATCGGCAATCAATGCTATGCGCAAAGCTGGTGTACCTTGTGTACCAGGTTCAGATGGCCCAGTATCGGATGACAAAGAACGCAATATGCAAATTGCTAAGCGTATTGGTTACCCGGTAATTATTAAAGCAGCTGGTGGCGGTGGTGGCCGTGGCATGCGTGTTGTACGTAGCGAAGCTGAGTTAATTGATTCAATTGCACTTACTCAACAAGAGGCAAAGCAATTCTTCGGTAACAGCATGGTTTACATGGAAAAGTTCCTTGAAAATCCTCGCCACATCGAAATTCAGGTACTTGCTGACGGACAGGGTAATGCTGTTCATTTAGGTGAACGTGACTGTTCTATGCAGCGTCGTCACCAAAAAGTAGTTGAAGAAGCGCCTGCACCAGGTATAACGGCAGAAGTACGTAAGTTTATTGGTGAACGCTGTACACGTGCATGTATCGAAATTGGTTACCGTGGTGCAGGTACGTTTGAGTTTTTATACGAAAACGGCGAGTTTTACTTCATCGAAATGAACACGCGTATCCAAGTTGAGCATCCTGTAACTGAAATGGTAAGCGGTGTTGACTTAATTAAAGAGCAGTTAAAAATTGCTGCAGGACAACCGCTGTCTTTTACACAAGATGATGTTGTTATCCGTGGTCATGCAATAGAGTGTCGTATTAATGCTGAAGACCCTGAAACGTTTGTCCCGTCGCCGGGTAAAATTACGCGTTTCCATCCTGCTGGTGGTTTAGGTATTCGTTGGGATAGCCATATTTATGCTGATTATACTGTGCCTCCACACTACGATTCTATGGTTGGTAAACTTATTACTTACGGTGAAAACCGTGATGTGGCCATTGCTCGAGCGCGTAATGCATTAAATGAATTGGTTATTGATGGCATTAAAACCAATACGCCATTACATAAGAAAATTCTTGCAGATGAAAACTTCCAAAGCGGTGGTACAAATATCCACTACCTTGAGAAAAAATTAGGATTATAAAATCCTCGTTTGTAAAAACCGGCTTAGGCCGGTTTTTTTATACCTAAAACGTCAATTTATCGCCTTCAAGAAATATTCTGGTATGATTAGCAAAGATGCGCTTTTAGTAAATTTTTGAGGTAATCATGTCGCGTAGTTTCCAAGCCCACCTAAATGATGAAATAGCCACAGTTGCTATGGGTAACAAAGTTGCAGCTATTATTGAGCAAGGAGCTGTTATTTATTTACACGGAGATTTAGGCGCAGGAAAAACAACTTTTACGCGGGGAGTAGTTCAAGGTTTTGGCCATACTGGCAAGGTAAAAAGCCCAACTTATACGCTAGTAGAACCCTATGAACTTACACGTGCTAATGTATATCATTTTGACTTATACCGTTTAGGTGATCCTGAAGAGCTTGAGTTCATGGGGATAAGGGATTATTTTTCTGAGCAAGCTATATGTATCGTTGAGTGGCCAGAAAAGGGGGGCGAATTTATACCTGTTCCTGACTTGGACATCACCCTGAGCTACGTCGGTGATGAGCGCAAAATTGTTATTAATAGTGCGAGTGAGCGCGGAATAGCAATTGTCGAAAAACTAAATGGTTAATAGCAGGTCATATACCTGCTTTCATAATAATAAATAGTTAAGGCAATGGTAGTTACAATGAATCGAGGTGCAGTTAAACTTTTTATTGGTTTTATAGTATTGGCTATAAGCCTGCCGTTGTGGGCGAAAAATACCATAAATAGTGTTCGGGTATGGCCCTCGCCAGACAGTACGCGAGTAGTATTTGACTTAGATGATAAGCCAGACTTTAGCTATTTTATGCTAAAAAATCCAAGCCGTTTAGTGGTTGACCTTACAAACACTGCGGGCCCTAAAGCCTTACCAATAATTCCCTCAAAACATAAAATTGTAAACAAGCTGCGTTACTCTAAGCCTAAAAATAAGCAAAGTGTGCGATTTGTATTTGAGCTAACGGCACCAATTAAACCTGTTATTTTTGCACTTGCCCCTACTGGCCCGTATAAAAATAGATTAGTTGTAGACTTATATAATAAAAGCGAGCCTGCAGTAAGTAAGACGCCTGCCCAAAAAGCAGCTAAAAAGCGACAATTAAACCAAGAGCGAGATATTGTTATTGCCATTGATGCAGGCCATGGGGGTGAAGACCCCGGCTCTATTGGCCCCTCAGGTACATACGAAAAAACAATTACTTTGCAAATAGCTAAGCGTTTAGAGCGGATGATAGATGCTGAGCGTGGTATGATTTCGCGTATGGTAAGAAGCGGTGATTACTTTGTAAAACTTAATACCCGTACTAATCGAGCTCGTCAGAAAAAAGCCGATTTTTTAGTGTCTATTCATGCTGATGCGTTTACAAGCCCCGGCCCTAATGGGGCATCGGTATGGGTGCTATCGCTTGGTCGCGCTAATTCTGAAATTGGTAAATGGATAGAAGATAAAGAAAAACACTCGGAGCTTTTAGGTGGTGCAGCCGATGTAATTAAAGACGCTGCAAACGAAAAATACCTTGCGCAAGCCCTGCTTGATATGTCGATGGACCATTCAATGAAAACAGGGCTTAATGTGGCCGAAGAAGTAGTCAAAGAGCTAAAAAAGGTCGCTAAATTACATAAAAAAGAGCCGCAACATGCTAGCCTTGCCGTATTAAAGTCGCCAGATATACCTTCAATTTTGGTCGAAACAGGCTTTATTTCAAACCCACGAGAAGAGCGTATGCTAAAAAGCGCGAATCACCAAGAGCGCTTAGCGAAAGCGATGTTTACCTCTATCAAAAATTATTATTTAAAAAACCCACCAGATGACTCGCTATTTGCCAAGCTCAAATCGCAATACCCAACTAAACATAAGGTGCGCCCAGGTGAGTCGCTCAGTTTACTGGCAAGCCGCTATGGCGTATCGGTGGCCAAGTTAAAGCAAGCTAATAAACTACGCTCAAACACCTTATTTATAGGCCAAGAGCTGGATATACCGCAAAGCTGATGTTTTTTAAATCTATACAAGTATTAAGGGCCTCATGAGTATTGAAATATTACCTGCACGATTAGCCAACCAAATAGCCGCAGGTGAAGTGGTTGAACGCCCTGCGTCGGTGGTTAAAGAGCTGGTAGAGAACAGTCTAGATGCGGGGGCTACACGCGTACAAATTGATATAGAGCGTGGTGGTCATAAGCTTATTCGTATTCGTGACAATGGCTCAGGTATTGGCAAAAACGAGCTAACCCTTGCGCTTTCGCGCCATGCAACCAGTAAACTTAAATCACTTGATGATTTAGAAAATATTTGTTCTTTAGGTTTTAGAGGCGAAGCGCTTGCATCGATTAGTTCAGTATCGCGATTAACCCTTAGCTCAAAGCCCAAAACACAAGAAGCCGCTTGGCAAGCGTTTGCACAGGGTCGCGATATGGATGTGCAAGTAAAGCCGGTAGCTCACCCAGATGGTACAACAATAGAAGTTAAAGATTTATTTTTTAACACCCCAGCAAGGCGCAAGTTTTTACGCACCGAAAAAACGGAATTTAGCCACATTGATGAGCTTATAAAGCGTATTGCGCTGAGTCGTTTTGATGTATCGATTACACTTACTCACAATCAAAAGGTAGTTAGGCAGTACCGAGCTAAAACAGATCCTAACCAAGCAATTACTCGCGTTTCACAAGTTGCAGGTAAGGCCTTTGCTGAGCAAGGATTACATATTCAATCTGGTGAAAGTGGTTTACAGCTGCATGGTTGGGTATTGCCGGTGGGGTCAGCTAATACCACGCAATATACCTATGTAAATAATCGCATGATGCGCGATAAGCTCATTTTGCATGCTATTCGTCAGGCGTTTGAAGAAGTCAGTGGCGCGCAAGAGCTTCCTGGTTTTGTTATTTATATTGATATTGACCCAAGGCAAGTGGATGTCAATGTTCATCCCGCTAAGCATGAGGTGCGTTTTCATCAAGGCCGATTAGTGCACGATTTTATATTGCAGGCGATTAAGCAAGTTGTTGTGCCACTTCAAGGCGAGTTTGCAACCAATCAAGCGCCCACAGACGATTACCAACCCTCTGCGTTTATTGAGCAATCAAGCTATTTATCTAGTAACGACAGCGTTCAGCATGATTACCCTAAGTCACAGTTGCAGCCAATAGATTCACAAAGCAATGGTTTTACTAGTCATCCTTCCTCTAATCTTACGGGCTCAGGCGGAGGCGGTGCAGGGAGGGCTTCTCAGCCTAAACAAAGTGCTTCAAGTTATCATGAAGTCAATGCATTTTATCAAGGGGTAAGTGAACAGCAAGCAGCACATTTTGATCATAGTGTATCCACGCAGCTGATAACTGATGAGAGCGCAACACACACATTTAAAAGTGTGCAGGTATTAAATGTAAATAAAGGGGTATGTGTATTTACTCAGCAGCAGCAATTATTTTGTTCGCACTACAAATATGCACTCGTAGATTACTGGCATGCGCAAATAAAAGAGCTGGGTAATTTAGAAGGGAAGGCTTTATTATTACCAGTAAGAGTTAACCTTGAAAAAGCGGACTGCGAACTAATAGCTCAGCAGCAGTCGTGGTTTACTTTATTAGGCTTTGAGCTAGTGATTGAAAAACAGTTTGTGATGGTTAAAAAGCTACCCACGTGTTTATATTTACTTGAAGTGTCAGCTGCGGTGGAAAGCTTACTAGAGGCATGTAAAAAACAGCTTAATGAGCTGCAAGCTTGGCTTGTGTGGCAGCTTAGTTGTGTGCCAGAGCGCTTTTATGAAAGTAATGCTTTTTTTGAATTACAAACGAGCCTACAAAATAATCCGCAAACAATTGAACGTTTGACAAAAAAAGCAGTTAAAATAGGTCTAGAAGACTATTTAACGCAATTAAATTAAGGTACCTGTGTTGAGCAATTTACCGGTCATATTTTTAATGGGTCCAACTGCTGCTGGTAAAACAGCGTTGGCTATTTCACTGTGTGAGCACTTAAATACAGAAATAATCAGCGTTGATTCAGCGTTAATATATAAAGGTATGGACATAGGTACGGCCAAGCCCGATGCACAAGAACTTGCTCGGGCGCCACATCACTTAATTGATTTGCTTGATCCGAGTGAAACGTATTCGGTGGCCGACTTTAGACGTGATGCGATAAAAAAAATTGATGAATTCCATCAACAAGGTAAAGTACCTATATTGGTGGGTGGTACTATGATGTACTTTAAATCTTTAATCGATGGCTTATCGCCACTGCCTGAAGCCTGCCCAGATGTTAGAGCCGAGCTTGAAGCGCAAGCAAAGCAATTTGGTTGGCCGCATTTACATCAGGAGCTTGCTAAAGTTGATCCGCAAGCGGCCGACAAAATAAGTGAAAATGATTCACAAAGAATAAACCGAGCTTTGGAAGTTTATCGTATTAGTGGTAAAACAATGACTGAATTGCAAAAGCAAAAGCAGCCAACGTTACCTTATACTTTTCATCAATTTGCGATTGCGCCTGATGATCGCAGTGAATTACATCAGCGAATTGAAAAAAGGTTTAAAATAATGATAGAACAGGGGTTTGAAAAAGAAGTTTCGACCCTATATCTACGTAAGGATTTACACCCCAATATGCCTTCTATTCGTTGTGTAGGTTATAGACAAATGTGGGATTACCTTGCGGGTGAAGTGGACCATGATGAGATGGTTTTTCGCGGCATTGCTGCAACACGTCAATTGGCAAAGCGCCAGCTAACGTGGTTACGGAGTTGGCCTGATGTTACGTGGTTAACAACAGACAATGAAGAAAACTTGCAACGCGTTGTAAGTTCGCTAAGCTAGTAGTAGTTGCTAATTATTTAGTTAAATAAGTTCAGCTACTTAAATTATAATAACACCTAGAACGAAGGAACAATAACATGGCAAAAGGCCAATCGTTACAAGACCCATTTTTGAATGCACTACGTCGTGAGCGCATTCCAGTATCAATCTTTTTGGTAAATGGCATAAAATTACAAGGTAAAATTCAGTCATTTGACCAATTTGTTATTTTACTTGAAAACACCGTAAATCAAATGGTGTATAAACACGCAATATCAACAGTTGTACCTGCGCGTGCAGTCAACTTCCAAGGTGTTCAAGGGAGCGATGACACTGAAGAGCAAGAACCAGGAAATATTTAATTAGGAGCGTAATGCTTGTTTGACCGCTATGAATCCGGCGAACAGGCAGTCTTAGTTCATATCGACTTACCTAAAGATGGCGATCGTGAAGATCTACATGAATTAGAGTTGTTGGTATCTTCTGCTGGTGTTAGTAGTTTGGCGGTTGTGCAAGGCAGCCGTCAAGCACCACATCCGAAACTATTCGTCGGTACCGGTAAGGCAGAAGAAATAGCTGAGATTGTCAAAATCCACAATGCAGATGTTGTCATCTTTAACCATCAATTAAGTCCGTCTCAAGAACGTAATTTAGAGCGCGTTTGTCAGTGTCGTGTACTTGATAGAACAACACTGATCCTTGATATTTTTGCCCAACGAGCCCGTACTCATGAAGGGAAGCTGCAAGTAGAGCTTGCTCAGCTTAGGCATATGTCTACCCGATTAATTCGAGGCTGGACCCACCTTGAGCGCCAAAAAGGGGGGATAGGTTTACGTGGTCCTGGCGAAACGCAGCTTGAAACCGATAGACGTTTATTGCGCGCGCGCATTAAAAATATTCGTGCCCGATTAGCCAAAGTTGCTGTACAACGTGAGCAGGGTAGACGTGCGCGTACGCGCAATGAAATTCCTACTGTGTCGCTTGTAGGCTATACCAATGCAGGTAAATCGACCCTGTTTAACCGTATAACAGACTCAGATGTATACGCAGCGGATCAGCTTTTTGCCACGCTTGACCCAACACTACGTAAATTAGATATTGGTGATGTTGGTTCGGTTATTTTAGCCGATACAGTGGGATTTATACGCCATTTACCGCATGACTTAGTTGCGGCCTTTAAAGCCACATTAACAGAAACGCGTGAAGCCGATCTGCAATTACACGTAATTGATGTAGCAGATCCGCGTAGAAGTGAAAATATAGAGGAAGTACAGTCGGTTTTAAAAGAAATTGAAGCTGATGAAGTACCGCAACTATTAATTTATAACAAAATCGATGCACTTGACGATGTTAGCCCAAGAATTGATCGGGATGACCAAGGGCAGCCTATAAGAGTATGGTTGTCTGCACGAACCGGTGAAGGGTGTGAACTACTAAGCGAAGCAATAAGTGATTTGCTTGCTAAGAAAATGTTTAGCGAAACGCTACTACTCGCACCTCAATATGGCCGATTAAGAGCGTCTTTATTTAGCTTAAGTGCAGTCCATGAAGAGCGCTTTGATGAACAAGGTAATTGGTTATTGGACGTGCGTTTACCTATGGTTGAGTGGAACCGGTTAATCAAAGATTTTGGTCCTGAAATTGAAGGTTTTATCAATCGCGATTAAAAATTGCCATATAAATGTCGGTTTTTGTATGAGAAACGCAGTAGATTTGATAGATTTAACACAATTTCCTAATTTATTTAGATAACAATGGAGTATAGCTATGGCCTGGAATGAACCGGGTAATAATGGCAATGACAAAGATCCGTGGAATAATAAAGGCGGACGTGATCAAGGCCCACCTGATTTAGACGAGGTGTTCCGTAAGTTTAGCAACAAGTTTGGCGGCATATTTGGCGGTAAAAAATCCGGCAATAATAGCGGCGGCGGACTTGGCGGAGCCGGTATTTCATTTATCCTCATTATCGCCGCTATCGTGTGGGCGTTGAGCGGTATTTACACTGTAAAAGAAGCTGAGCGTGGGGTGGTATTGCAATTTGGTAAGTATGACCGTATTGCTGAGCCAGGCTTACGTTGGAAAATGACGTTTATTGAAACAGTTATTCCGGTAGATATTGAGGCTGTACGCTCATTATCTGCATCAGGCTTTATGCTCACTGAAGATGAAAACGTAGTAAGCGTTGAGTTTGAAGTGCAATACCGCGTTATTGACCCGTACCTTTACAAGTTTAGTGTAACTAATGCTGATAATAGTTTGGGTGAAGCCCTAGATAGTGCACTACGTTACGTTGTTGGCCATGCGAAAATGGATCAAGTACTGACAAATGGCCGTGAAGTCGTTCGTCAAAATACGTGGGATGAGCTTAATAAAATCATCGAACCGTATAACTTAGGTTTAATTGTGACCGATGTGAACTTTAAAGATTCGCGTCCGCCGACTGAAGTAAAAGATGCATTTGATGATGCTATTGCCGCACAAGAAGATGAAGAGCGTTTCATCCGTGAAGCCGAAGCTTATGCGCGTGAAATTGAACCGCGCGCGCGTGGTCAAGTAACTCGTATGACGCAAGAGGCTGAAGGTTATCAAGAACGCATTACACTCGAAGCGCAAGGTGAGGTGGCTCGTTTTGAAAAACTTTTACCTGAATATCAAGCCGCTAAAGAAGTAACGCGTGAACGCTTATACATTGATGCTATGCAAGAAGTGCTTGGAAGTAGCTCTAAAGTAATTGTTGATGTTAAAGGCGGGAACAACATGATGTACTTACCGCTTGATAAGATTATGGAAAAACAAGGCACTGCAACACGTGTAGCTTTACCAAGTTCAAGTGACATCCAAGATTTACGTAATAAAGTAAACACATCACGCAATAGTACAGTTAACAGCGGCAATGACCGTTTTAACAGTGACCGCTTTAACAATAACGGGAGATAAGCATAATGAAAAACTTTAGTTTGATTATATTGTTAGTTGCCATTGTTATGTCTTTCTCTGCAGTATTTGTAGTACCAGAAGGGCAAAAAGCGATTGTGTTGCTATTTAGTAAAGTGGAAAAAGACGGTGAAGATAAAGCGGTTGTATATAGCCCTGGTCTACACCTAAAAGTACCATTTTTTAGCCAAGTACGCCGTATCGATGCGCGTATACAAACGCTAGATGGTACGCCAGACCGCTTTGTAACAAGCGAGAAAAAAGACTTAATTGTAGACTCGTTTGTTAAGTGGCGTGTAAACGACTTTAGCGCATTTTACTTACGTGCTCGTGGTGATAAGCAATACGCCGAAACACTACTAAAACAAAAGGTAAATAATGGTCTTCGTACTAACTTTGGTACTCGTACGATTCGTGAGATTGTGTCGGGTGAGCGTAGCGAGCTGATGGAAGAAGCGTTAGTACAAGCTTCTGAAAGTGCCCGTGAGCTTGGTATTGAAGTGCTTGATGTTCGTGTTAAGCAAATTAACTTACCACAAGAAGTGAGTAGCTCAATTTACCAACGTATGCGCGCTGAGCGTACTGCTGTTGCAAAGGAGCACCGCTCTGAAGGTCAGGAAAAAGCGGAAACTATTCGCGCTAATGTTGACCGCCGAGTAACTGTAATGCTTGCTGATGCGGAGCGTAATGCACGTTCAGTTCGTGGTCAAGGTGATGCTGAAGCGGCCGCTATTTACGCTAAAGCATACAACAAAGATCCTGAGTTTTTTGGTTTTGTTCGCTCTTTAGAGGCATACAAAAAGACCTTTAAAGATAAGCAAGATGTGATGGTTCTTTCACCAGATAGCGACTTCTTTAAATATATGAAAGGGGCAGCAGCGCAATAAGCAATGCCTTAATCATTTAAAAGTTATAAAGCCCCGCCTATGCGGGGCTTTTTGTTAAATGTAAATTAATACTTTAAATTACTGTTATATATGTGGTTCTTCAAAAAGTATAGTTGAGTTAAATTTACGCGCAGAAAAAATAAGCTGAACAGGGGTGATCTTTACTTGGGTTTTCTGATAAAATCTCGTCCTAATTTTCTCGAAGTGAATTTACAATGGGTAAAAACGTTGTTGTATTAGGCACCCAATGGGGTGACGAAGGTAAGGGTAAGGTTGTTGATCTCCTTACAGATAAAGCATCTTTAGTAGTTCGATATCAAGGTGGCCACAATGCGGGTCATACTTTAGTTATCAACGGTGAAAAGACAGTTCTACACCTTATTCCATCGGGTGTATTACGTGACAATGTTAAATGTGTGATTGGTAATGGTGTGGTTTTATCACCAGAAGCGCTAATGAAAGAAATTGGCATGTTAGAAGAGCGTGGCGTCCCTGTACGTGAGCGTCTTTTAATTAGTGAAGCATGTCCGTTGATTTTGCCTTTCCATGTTGCATTAGATGTAGCTCGCGAAACAGCTCGCGGCGACAAGCCAATTGGCACAACTGGCCGTGGTATCGGTCCTGCGTATGAAGATAAAGTAGCTCGTCGTGGTTTACGCGTAGGTGACTTATTCAATCCAGAATTATTCGCAGCTAAACTAAAAGAAGTACTTGAGTATCATAACTTTACTTTAGTTAACTACTACAAAGTAGATGCTGTAGATTTCCAAAAAACGTTTGACGATGCTATGGCTGTTGCAGACATCTTAAAAGCAATGGTTGTTGATGTTACTGAGCTTTTAGATCAAACACGTTTAGCGGGTGAGCATATTTTATTTGAAGGTGCACAAGGTACATTACTTGATATCGATCACGGTACTTACCCTTATGTAACATCTTCAAACACCACTGCTGGTGGTGTTGCAACTGGTGCTGGTTTTGGTCCATTAAACTTGGATTATGTGCTGGGTATTATTAAAGCGTACACTACACGTGTTGGTTCTGGTCCTTTTCCTACAGAGCTTTACGATGGCCTTGAAAAACAAGACCCAGTAGGTAAGCACTTAGGTGATAAAGGTCATGAGTTTGGCGCAACGACAGGCCGTTTACGCCGTACTGGTTGGTTAGATGCAGTGGCAATGCGCCGTGCAGTTCAAATCAACAGCATTTCAGGTTTTTGTTTAACTAAATTAGATGTATTAGACGGTTTAGAAACACTTAAAATCTGTACTGGTTACCAGCTTGAAGATGGCACTGTTACTAATGTAACGCCGTTAGCTGCTGAAGGTTATGAGAAAGTAACACCAGTTTACGAAGAAATGCCAGGTTGGTCTGAGAATACAGTCGGTGTTACTAAAATCGAAGACTTGCCAAAAGCTGCGATTGATTACATCAAGCGTATTGAAGAAATCACAGGCGTACCTGTAGATATTATTTCTACCGGTCCAGACCGTATAGAAACAATGGTACTGCGCAACCCGTTTGCATAAACACCATTTAATTAAAAAAAGCTGCGTATGCAGCTTTTTTTATGTCTAAATTTCACCTTGGAACGATCTTTGTATAATATTTAATAAGTTTTATTTTATACGTGGTAAACATGCGTTTATTTACTCATAGCACTTTACTTGCAGCCTTGCTCACACCGTTACTTTTTTCTTTAAGTGGTAAAGCCTTAGCTGAAGAATCACCCATTGCGGTACCGCTTTATACCGAGCCGGAGCTGATCGCACTAATAAACAAAAATACACATTTACAGCGGGTAAAGGCAGATGATTGCCAGTTAGTACAAGATATAGAGGCAAGGGCCAATAAAATGGCACTGCCATCTTACCAATTTTTATATGGCGATATGCTGGCTTATAACGTGTGTGTTGAGCGAAATGTGGAGTTAGGTGTGTACTACATGCGTAAAGCGGCTGAGCAAGGCCTAGCTGCTGCGCTAGAGCAACTTGGACGTTATTACGACATTGGCCGCTTAGTGCAACAAGATAAAGCTATGGCTATTACCTATTTACGGGAGGCCTCAGCACAAGGTAACTTAAAAGCGCAACTGAGGCTAGTTAAGCTTTTTAATTCAGGTTACGGTAGCCCACGTGATTTTGAAGATGCGTATCGCTGGTTATTTAATGCCACGGTAGCAGATAGAGCAACTCATAAAAAGATTGAGCGTGCGCTGGGTTTACTTGCTAAAAAGATGCCCGATAGCGTTGTTGCACGAGCTCGGTTACCACAGTAACCGTAAATGAACGCGTATTACGTTCATAAAAAAAGCCCTAATAAGGGCTTTTTTTAACAACTAATCGGGCTTAATTTTCTTCCTTACCTTTTGTTTTTGCAGGGTCTTTTAGCACCGACATTTTTGGTGGCTGAAGTGCAAATATGCGCTCTCCCTCTTGCGGTGGTTTTTCCATATTACTGGTGAATGGACGCAGTTTAACTGGCGTATCTTCGTCGTTGTCTTTATCACCTTTTAAAATAAACAATGGGATCGCCTCTGGGTTCATCTCTTGGTATTTTTCCCAATCAAATTCTTCTGAAATACGCGTTGCACTTACCTTTCCGCCTTTTGCAATAATACTGCTTAAACGAGCGTATGAACCATCTTCTCCAAACAAAATTTGTCTAGATAGAAAAGTTGCACTGTCTTTGTTTGCTTTTGCATGCGAGGTAGAAGAGCGAAGTGAAAATACATTTTTTTCATTTAATAAATGAGAAAAATATTGTACTCCAAGTGCATTGTGGTGGCGGTTTGGTGAAAGGGCCAATACTGTTCTAATAGTTGTTAGCGGTAAGTATCGCTCTGCATGCTCCGACTGCGGATTACCATAATAACAAGCAAGGCCGTCCATGCGGGCCATTTTACAGTTCTCCCATGCGGGGTCTGATAGATGAACAGGGATGCTTTGCTCTTGCAGGCCTTTACCAATTGCACGTGATACGTGGTTTGCACCAATAATAAGTATCGTGTTTGGAGATGGTTGGCGTACGCCTAATAATTTAGCAACCGGAATAGCAGTTAAGCTTTGCAATACCACTGTGATGATAATAACGGTAAATATTAACGGCACCATTTTTTCAGCATCGGCTACGCCAGCTTCCATCATACTTAGCGCAAACACCGACCCAACAGCGGCTGCAACAATACCTCTAGGGGCTATCCAAGATAGCACCAAGCGCGACTTCATTGGTAAATCAGTACCAAAGGTAGATATAGCAATACATAATGGGCGCGCTATAAATAACACCACTGCGAGGAATATAAATACGTCACTGTCTAACATCATTAAGTCAGAAAGCTGAAGGCGTGCAGCCAGTAAAATAAACAGTGATGATATTAAAATCATTGATAGGTCTTCTTTAAACTCTAATACCGAATCTATTTCTAAGTCGTTTTGATTGGCAAGCCAAATACCAAAAACGGTAACGGCTAATAGCCCAGACTCATGACTTAAATGATTGGATACTGAAAAACTAATCAATACTAATGCAAGTATGCCAAATTTGTGTAATTCGAAGGGGAGCCATTCACGACGCATAAGCTGCGTGGTGATCCACCCAGCTACAACCCCAATAGAAAGTCCGACCCCCACTGTTTTTACAAGGGCAACAATAGTGTGACTCAGCACCTCTCCTTGACCTACAAGCATAACGGCTTCGAATACAAGTACGGCAAAAAGAGCGCCAATTGGGTCAATAACAATGCCCTCCCAACGCAAAATACGATCAATATCTTGGGTTGGTCGCATAGAGTTAAGTAAAGGCGCAATCACTGTGGGGCCCGTTACAACGAGCACAGCGCCTAATACTGCGGCAACTCGCCAGTTAAGCTCAAGTAGCCAGTAAGCCGTTAAGCTTATGACCACGCATGTTGTGATCATACCGATAGAGCAAAGGTTACGTACAACCTTACTAATACCTTTTAATTCCCTAAAGTGTAACGTGAGCGCACCTTCAAATAAGATAACTGCCACACTCAATGACACAACAGGAAATAATAAATCACCAAGTAATGCATCTGGATCTAATACACCACTAAACGGCCCTAGCAATAAACCGGTAAGCAATAAGAACAAGATAGCGGGAACTTTAAAGGCCCACGCTAGCCATTGAGCAAGTACCGAACACAAAGCGATACCGGCTATATAAATTGCTGACATAAATTAAGAATTCCTTATTTATCACATTATGAAAAGTATAACTTTTGTTAAATATTAATACAGGGTATACACGTGAAATGTTCAATTTACTAATAAAATATTAGCGCTAACTATAATAATTGTATGCAAAACGTATTGATTTATATGCAAAAATGAATTTTTAGCCTGGAAATTCTTATAATCTATTGATTTTAAACGCATAAATGATTTTTTATGGGGCAAGCGTAAATGTTAGATTGATTTTTAGCCTTGATCTTCCCCCTTTAAATATCGTATTATGTTTAGAGTTCAAACAATTAGTCATCTAATTATTATTTTGATAGTTAGTAGTAAATATTAATGCTAATGTCATCTTTAATCGGTAATAATAGCTTTATACGTACTTGCTATTAATTAATCAGTGGCAATTGTACTATTGAATATCTTGGTAAGGTTTCCTTAAACAAGTTTATTTAGTCAATTAAATAAAAAAATGTTTGAGTTGAACTATTACTTTCAATGTTTGGTTCCCATCGTGGCGGCTAAATCTCGGTCCTTAAGTCATCACCCTATCTGTTGGTGTATCTGACTTTAGAGGCTCTATGTATGTTGTTAACAAAAAAGCCGCACACAGCTTTTTACAGCGATACATAAACAACACTTTTTATTTTTATATTTAATGGGCCTCCACGTAACTGGTTGGTGCCATTTCATGTCTTCACTAACCTAAAAGCAATTTTAGGTCGCGTGTATGCGTGCGTCTAAAAAGTGTTTTAATAACCTATTCGAAATTACGTGTTGATAACGTAATTAATTAATTTAAGTTCACCTATGTGAATGCAGATAAAATGGAAAGTTGAGATTTTATGCAAAAGTTAAATTGGCGTCGTATTGTATTAAAAGTAGGTAGTGCCTTAATTGCTCCTGACCAAGATGGATGCCGTTCACGCTACTTATTAACCATAGCTCAGTTTATTGTTCGCTGTCGTGCTCGTGGTATAGAAGTTATTTTAGTCTCTTCAGGTTCGGTAGCAGCAGGCTCGCATCTATTTCCATCTGACATTCCACGCTCTGTAGTTATGAAAAAAGCAATGGCTGCAGCAGGGCAAACTGAAATGATGGCTATGTGGGATCGCTTTTTCGATTTTCCTTCAGCGCAGCTGTTACTAACACATGGCGATTTACGCGACAGAGAGCGTTATGAAAGTATTCGCGAAACAATATTTACCTTGTTAGAGCATGGCATACTTCCTATCATTAATGAAAACGATGCTGTAACAACGGATGATTTGAAAGTAGGTGATAACGATAACTTATCAGCTATGGTCGCGGCTGCAGCCGATGCCGACGCATTGATGATTTTTTCTGATGTAGATGGGCTATATGATAAAAATCCAAATCTACACGAAGATGCAGTCTTGTTGCCTGAAATAAAATCAATTGATGAGTCTATTTATGCTATGGCAGGATGTGCTACCAGCGCTGTTGGTACAGGCGGTATGAAAACTAAAATTGAGGCGGCAGAAAAAGCAACGTCACATGGTATCGCCACTTATATTATTAACGGCTTTAAAGAAGAGACTTTTAATAGGCTACTGGCAGGTGATAATCCTGGTAGTGTTTTCCTTCCTTATGAAAAGCCTATGCAAGAAGCTGTTCACTGGATGACCCATACTGCAAATGAGCAAGGTGAAGTCGTGATCGACGGTTCATTTGATGAGTCGCTCGAAGGTGAAGATGGTTGTATACGTGGTGATGAAATAATGGAAG
This sequence comes from uncultured Pseudoalteromonas sp., assembly GCF_963922945.1. Lineage (GTDB taxonomy): Bacteria > Pseudomonadota > Gammaproteobacteria > Enterobacterales > Alteromonadaceae > Pseudoalteromonas. The sequence continues at coordinate 24,937 of NZ_CAWUKC010000039.1, forward strand.
TGCATGGAGAGTTTGCCATTGGTGACACCATATTAGTGAGAAGTGAAGATGGCACCCGCTTAGCCAAGGCCACAGCAAATTATAGTAGTTGCTTGTTGAGTTTTATTGCAGATAACGAGCAAAGTGAATTTAGCGAAAAAATGCAGGACTCTATTGGTCCTGTTATTTCAGAAAAAGATATCGCATTATTGGAGAAGTCATGAGTTTGATTACGGATATTTCACGCCAAGCAGCAAAGGCTGCTAATACACTTGCTTTACTCGACACCGAGACTAAGAATCAAGTATTAACTGAAATGGCGGCAGCATTGCGCGCAGAAAAAGCATTTATAATAAAAGAAAACGAAAGTGATTTAAGTGCTGCGCGAGACAACAACTTGGCAGCTTCGATGATTGACCGCCTAACGCTTAACGAAGAGCGCATTGAAGCAATGGCAGAAGGCATTGAAGTTATCGTAAGTTTAGATGACCCAGTTGGGCAGCTGCGCGATATTACTGAGCGTCCAAATGGTATTAAAATTCGCAAAATGCGTGTGCCATTAGGTGTTGTATGTATGATTTACGAAGCGCGCCCTAATGTTACTGCTGATGCGGGGGCATTGTGTTTTAAATCAGGCAATGGGGTTATTTTACGCGGCGGTAAAGAAGCCCTTAAAAGCTCACAAGCCATTGCCAGCGTAATGCATAGCGTTCTTGAAAAATTTAAGCTGCCTAAAGCACTTATCTCAGTTATTCCAGACCCAGATCGCGCATTGCTGATGGAGCTAATGCAACAACGTGAAAGTATCGATTTAATTATCCCTCGTGGTGGCGAAGGATTAATTAACTTTGTTACAGAAAACAGTACTATTCCTGTTATTCAACACTTTAAAGGTGTGTGCCATTTATACGTTGATAAAGATGCCGATTTAGAAGTGGCGCTTAACTTACTATTAAATGGTAAAACACAGCGTACAGGCGTATGTAATGCGCTTGAGGGACTCGTCGTTCACCAAGACGTTGCTGATGAGTTTTTGAACTTGTGTGCCGTTGTATTGCGCCAAGAAGGTGTAAAAATTAATGCAGACGAACAGGCTGCAAAATATTTCGATAACGCAACAATACTAGCCGACAACGAATTTGGTGAGGAGTATTTAGATTTAGAAATAGCTATTCGTGTTGTGCCAAGCTTTAGTGCTGCTGTGGATCATATTGCGCAATTTGGCTCTAACCACACTGAGGTTATTTGTACTAAAAATGATACCGCGGCCGAGCTTTTCCAACGCAGTGTTGATGCATCGGTGGTCATGGTTAATGCGTCATCACGTTTTTCTGACGGCTCGCAGCTAGGTTTAGGTGCAGAAATAGGTATAGCAACAACTAAGCTACATGCTTATGGACCTATGGGCTTAGAATCACTGACAACTGAAAAATATTTAGTTAATGGTGTAGGTCAAGTACGTAAATAAGCCTTTGAACACAAAAGCGCCAATTATTTAATTGGCGTTTTTTGCGTTTTACTAAGCGGTTTCTAAACTCTCTAGCCAGTTGTCTAGCGGCTCAGGTCGATGCAGGTGGTATCCTTGCAGGGTAACCTCAGGGTACGCTTGGAGTAAGTCAAAGTGTGATTGATTCTCAACCCCTTCCGCGACTACTTCTAATTGAAATAATCTGCCAAGACTCACAATCATATCAACAATTAACTTATCGTTATTATCAGTGGGGGCTTCAAGTACAAATGAGCGGTCAATTTTTAGCTCATGAATAGGTAATTGCTTTAAGTAGGTTAAGCTTGAGTAGCCTGTTCCAAAGTCATCTATAGATACTCGTACGCCCAACCTTTTAAGCCTGTGCACGGCTTCAACGGCCGCTTCCATGTGATTAAGTAGTGTACCCTCTATTATTTCTATTGTGAGCTGCTGAGGGTTGATATCAGCACATTTAATTTGCTCATCTATAAAGTTTAAAAATCGCAGCTCATGAAAATGCCGACCGCTTATATTAACCGAGATATTTAAATGGGGGTGGCTGTGTTTTAGTTTGGTAAGTAAATTAAGAGCGTTGATAGTAACCCAGCAATCCAGCTCAAAAATAACATCTGATTCTTCAGCTATAGATATAAACTCACAGGGGCTTATAAACCCTTTTTGAGGGTGTTCCCAGCGCAACAGTACTTCAGCGCCTTTTAATGTTTGCTTGCTATCAAATTGTGACTGTAAAAAAATAGATAGCTCATTTTGAGGGATGGCTTTTCTTAAATCTTGCTCAATCTCAAAGCGTCGTTTAGCTTGCTCGCCAAATGTGGTATCAAAAAATGTGACTCTATTGCCGCCTTTTTCTTTAGCTTTATAGCAGGCAGCTTCACAATTTCTAATCGTTTCGATTGCGCTCTCCCATACATCTTCACGAGGGAAAATATATGTACCTATACTTACCGTTAGGCTAACTTCTTGTCCATCAACTTCAAAAGGGCGGTTGACTGCATTTAAAAGCTCTTGGGCTTTGCTCTCAGCTATTGCTTGTGCACGTGAACGACCAACGCCTTTACTTACTCTGCTCAAAGCAGCAAATTCATCACTGCCTAAGCGTGCAATAATATCTTTCTTGTCTACATTAGCATGAATACGCTTAGCCAGTTCCTTTAAAATATTATCTCCCGCTAATAGGCCTAAGCCATCATTAATAGAGTGAAACCCGTCAACGTCAATAATATAAATATAGGCACATGTCTTATCACTACTGCAATCTTGAAGTTGTTGTTCTAACTGCTTTAAAAAGCCATTACGATTTGGTAGCTCTGTAAGCTCATCATGCCAGGTTAAGTAATCTATTCGCTCTTGTGTTACTTTTACGCTCGAAATATCACTAAAAACCCCAATGTAATGAATATTGGAATCTTGTTCGCCCTTTACCTTACTGAGTGTTAAAAGCTCTGGGTATAACTCACCATTTTTTCTGCGTGTTACAAGCTCGCCGCTCCAATAGCCTGCATCTGTTGCGTGTTTCCATACTTCATCAAAGCTAATGCTAGGGTGATTATTTTGCTTGATTTGGTTTAAATTCATTTCCAGCGACTCGGCTTCACAATAGCCTGTAATTCTGCAAAATGAAGGGTTAACAGCAATAATTTTGCCTTCGCTATTAGTAATAACAACACCATCAGCCGTGCTAGTAAGTGCTTGATAAAATAACTTTTGCTTAGATGATAGCTGCTTTAATTCTTCTTCACGTTGGCTTAACTCTTTTGCAAGTGCCTCAATTTCTATTAGCTTGTCGTGTAAATCAAAGTTTTTTTCAATGAGCCTATCTAACATACCCTGTGCAGTAATATGGGTACGTATACGTGCTCTTACCAAAGCTAACTTGTAAGGTTTATGAATATAATCAATTGCCCCCATTGCAAAGCCTTTTTCTTCAGACTCTTCTTCAGTTAGGGCAGTAACAAAGATAATTGGGATGCCTTTGGTGTTTTGTTTTGCTTTAAGTCTTTTACAGACTTCGTAGCCATCCATGCCTGGCATCATGATATCGAGTAAGATTAAGTCGGGTCGTGTTGACTCAATAAATTTAAGCGCTTGTTCACCGCTTGTTGAAATACGTACATCGTAATCTGCAAATAAGCCTTCAACTAATACATGTAGGTTGCTCGGTTCATCGTCAACAATAAGTATTAAGGGTTTTTGCGATTGCGTGCCGCAAGAATTATTATTATCAGCGAGAAAGGTTGAGTGCACACTAAATCCTTATTCTTATATCACTCAATAAAGTTAGCTTATAGTTGATATAATTGTCTAGTTTTTAAAATTATTTTTATAATTATCAATGAGCTTAGTTACTAAAGTGTAGTTAAAGCTATCTATTGCTTCTTTTAATTTATATAGCGGATGCGCGTGATCAAATTTTTGTTGCTCAACAGCTCTTATTAACTTACTAGGAATAGGGCGGGCAGCTAAAGCTAAAGCGTAAACTTTAGCAATCAGTGTATCTGTGTTTTGTAATGGATCTTCCGTTTCAGCCTGCTTACTGAGTGTGTTTGTAAGTAGTAACTGCCTAACTGCAAAAAGTGCTAATGTGAGCTGCTCATTAAAAGCACTAAAGTCGGTTTCCTCACTATTATGAAGCTCTGTTTCAACCTTTTTAGCGCTGTGCTCTAATAGCTCTAACCCTAAGGTCCCAGCCAGCCCTTTTAATGTATGTATCGCTCTTAGCAATGACTTGCGCTCACTGCTTTTTGAGGGGGTGACTACCTCCTCTATAAAATGGCTGTAGGTATCATTAAATTTAGTAAATAAAGAGCTAATGAGCTCATCATTATCTTCAAGGTTAGCTTTTGCTACAGCGAGATTTAATGTGGTTAACGTCTCTGTTTTTATTAAATATTTTTCGATAGTGTCACACAGTAAACCAAATAGTAATGGTTTTAATAAATAATCATCCATACCAGCTCTAATCGCTGCTTTTTTTTCGTTAGGCAACACCGCTGCGGTAATCGCGATGATGGGCGCAGTATAGCCCCTTTGACGCAGAATACGCGTTGCCTCTAAGCCATCCATTACAGGCATTTGAATATCCATAAAAATAATGTCTATAGCGGTTTGGGCTACTTTAGCCAGTGCTTCTTCACCATGTTGAGCACTGACAACAGTTATACTCATTTTGGTTAGTAACACTTTGAGGATTTCTTGGTTAACAGGGTTATCATCTACAACAAGGGCGGTATAACCTGCAAACTGTGGGTAAGAAATTTCTTCAGGCTGAGTTGAATCGGGTAACAACAAGCGAATGAGCTGAGAGTGAGTGTCGACATTGCCTATAGTTATAATATCAATATGTTCGCTGTCAGGAGCCGCTGGTGGGTGAGCTTGGTCATTGATGAGTAAAATGACGATTAACTTTTGCTTATTCTTTTGTTTTTGTAAGTAAAGTTGCTGCAAAATAAAATTATCTTTTAGCTCTTTGTGCGACAAGCTCATGATAACTATATTAAAGGGGTTATTCGGTTGCGACATTTTTGCAATAGCGCGAAGGGGTTCTTGAGTTATCTCTGAGGTAATATCAGCGTTATTTAGTAACTTTGTAAGAGATTTTATTTGAGCTGAATCAGGACTTATGAGCAGCGCATGTTTTTTTTGTATTTCTTTGCTTGTCATTTTAAATGGTAGGGTAAAATAAAACTCACTTCCTAAGTGTGGGGTAGTGCGAACTTTAATTTCGCCGCCTAGCAACTTAGTAAGCTGCTTACAAATAGTTAAGCCCAGTCCGGTACCACCATATTTGCGTGTTGTACTCGAGTCTCCTTGGTAAAACGAGTCAAAAATGGATGCAGCTTGCTCCGAGGTCATGCCTATACCTGTGTCTTTTATACTAAAGCGTAGATAAATTAGCTGTTCTTCCTGAGTTGTGGCTTCAATCGTGACAGTTATTTCACCGCGCTCAGTAAATTTAATAGCATTCCCAACACAGTTATTAATTATTTGACTCAAGTGTAGTGGGTCGCCAATCAATTCCAGGGCTGCATCAACATGTAATACAAAGTTAAGACGTAACCCTTTTTGTTTAGCATTGATAGAAAATAAATTTTTCGCATTAGAAACTACGGTGTGCAAAGTAAATGGAATTGATTCTAACTTAACTTTATCAGACTCAAGTTTTGAAAAATCGAGCACATTATTGAGGATTTGCAATAAGTTCTGAGCACTAGAAAACGCTTTATCGGCATAGTGCTTTTGCTTAGGTGGAAGTACGCTGCCTTGTAAAAGTTGTAGCATACCTAAAATACCATTCATCGGAGTACGCAGCTCATGACTCATATTGGCGACAAAGTCGCCTTTTGCTTGATTCGCATTTTTTGCTTGTGTAATAGCCAGAGTGAGCTCTTTATTCATTGCTTCCATTTTAGAGTTAAGCGCTTGGGTTTCGGCAAGTAACTCCTTTGTTTGTTTATTTTTTAAATACAGTGAATTAGCAGCCGTGATAGCAGCGTTAATCTCGTTTTGATGGTAGGTGTTGCTGTTAAGCGTCACTTGTTTTTCATGACTCATGTCTTTTAGCAGCTTAGTTAAATGCGCTATAGGTTTAATGACCGAGTTAAAAATAAAAAAGGTAGTGACTGTAATGATTATAGTGATCAAAGCAGCAAAAAGGTTTGCCAATTCAGTGCTTTTTAATAGATGCTGCCTCAGCTGTTGTTCTGTTTGAGTGAGCTTTTGCTTTTCGATATCTCTAATTTTTTCAGTTAAATAAAGTAGCTCATTTTCTATTCCCGTTAAAACAACATTTATCGAAAATGTATAACCGCGCGTTAAAATTACAAGCTGACCATATGCTTGCTCAAGTTCGCTAGTATTATTTACCATGCCATTATTAGTCTTTTTAATACTGGCAAGTAAGGTATTTAAGCGTGCTAAATAACGCTGTACGTTCTGTGCTTCATCGTAGTTTGGTGTTTGCAAATAGTTGGTCGCGGCTTGCTCTATTTTACTAATGGCCAGTAGCGTATTTACTATTTTGTTTTGCTCGTTTGCCAGAGTCTTGTTTTTTAATTGCTCAAGTTGAGATTTTAGCTTCTCGATAGGCTGTTTGAATTTTTCAACGTATAGCTGTTCTCGTTTAGTTCTGTTCACAACCACACGTTTAAATGTTTCTTGGTAACTATTTAAATATTCCTTCAGGCGATTAATTTGGCTTTTATAACTATCATCATATTCATTCAAATGTATGCCGAGCTGTTTTATCTCTTTGTTTGCAGCATTCAAATGAAAATTAAACTTGTCGATAGTGTTGCTATTGGCATGGTCTAAATAAGCAATGGCTTGGCTTTGCAAAGAGATCACATCGTTTTCTAAACGTGTAACGGCTTCGCTTTGTAAAAATGCTTTGTGTTGTGCATTTTGCAACTCGAAAAGGTTTTTTTGCGAATAATTAAATAAGTAACTTTGTGCAATTAATAAGGCAATTAATACACACAAGGCAGTTATAATTTTTGATTTTATTGAGCGGACTATCATTATCTGCTGATTAACTCATACCATTTTTGTAAGCTGTAATCGTAAGTGGGCATAACGGTATTCCAGACCGCGACATTGCTTAAACGCTTTAAATAACTACCGCCATTACGCTGCTCGCCGGCTTTAACTGCGACTTGCTTTTGAGTGTTTAGTAGATCAACTGAGGCCGGCTTTCCTAAATACCAGTAATCCCACTCACTTGCTGAAAGCAGTGCTTTTGAGCGTTGCGGGTTACTAATGTAATATCCTTGGCGCGCAATAAAGGCTCCCGGCCAGCCTGAAAGCCACCAATTCATGTAGTCGTACGCGGCGTCTTTTTGATTACTATTAACCTGTGACGATAAGCACATTACCCCATGCCAACCACGGTAACCCTCTTTGGGGGCGGCAAATTGTACCTTTATATTTTGGCTATTGAGTGCAGCAACAGCGGGTGAAAACATACTTTCTATATGTACGCGTTGGCTTTTCATAAATTCAACAGACTCTGGTACAGAATTCCAATAACCGGCAAAGTGACCTTGGCGTTTATAGTCAATTAAAATACTAAATAAGCGGTCAAGTTCGGAGCGAGTAATAGCGCCAATGTCGTTAAACGTGATTAAACCTTTGCTTTGTGCTGCCAAAGCTAGATCAAATAAACCAATTGTGGGTGCGTTAACAATGCCCACTTTACCTCGATGGGCATCATCAAGTAACCACCCCCAACTTTCTGTTTCGTAGGCAATACCAGCCTCAATTAGGTCTGTGTTATAGCCAAAAGAATCAACATTGTGCACATAAGGTAAAAAGCTTATATGTTCGCTCTCTTGTGCGCTAAGTGTTCCGTCATCTTGTACGTTGAGCAATTTATAGGGGGCGTCGCCAGCTCCCAACTTTGCATCGGGGCTAAGTTTACCGGTTTTGGTTAGAGAGTTTATTTCATTAAAGTAATTTAGACGTTTTTTTGCAATGGGCTGAATTGACCCTGCTTGCCACAATACATTAATGCTATTTGACCATTGCTCGTACAAATCAAACGAGCTCGGGTCCATTGAGGCTTTTTGCAATACAGCAGCACTACCAGCGGGTGAAAACTCTATGTTTATGCCTAAATCAAGCATGGCCTGCTTGCGTATGGCTTCTTGGAGGGTTACATGGGTTCCTAAGACTCTTAGGGTTATTTTTTTTCTGGCAAACACATAAGGCGCGTGGGTAATAACACCTGCGGTTAAACTGACAGCTGCGAGCTTTTTTAACGTAGTGCGCTTTGAGGTGTCCATTTATTTAAATCACAAGTACAAACTCTAAAGGTGAAATAATATATAGCCAACAAAGACAAAACAAACAAGCAATGAGTGAATATAAAAAATATAGTTGGAATTATAAAGTAATGATTTATTAGAAATATAAACTAAAGGAGAGGAGGAAAGTGGTGGAGCTAAGCAGGATCGAACTGCTGACCTCCTGCGTGCAAGGCAGGCGCTCTCCCAGCTGAGCTATAGCCCCACATTCCTAAATTACAAAGTTGTAATTACTTGGCTGCTGAGTTCCAAGCGGGATGAACTTTAAATATTTTTATAAAATTGGTCAAGTATTTTTTAGCAATATTTAGGGCGTGTTGATCTTTGATGGTTGAATTTGCAGCAGTGTGTTTGGTTTTTAGGCAAGGCAGAGCCTATGAAGTGTGGTTACTCCCCATAAATAGGCGATAACGCAGCATAAATGCCAAACATGCGCTGCCCTTCGGGTTCTGCCTAGGGGCGATAAACTCTTTGTTACTCGGTTTTTACTTAGCCCACTAGGTTACAAACCTCGCGCCGCGATTTAATCGCCCCTAGATTGAACAAATTTCAATCCGCAAAGTTCAACACGCCCTAACTGTTATCGCTTATTTTTGATAAACTCGTGAAAAATACTTC
>NZ_CAWUKC010000040.1:0-33699 GCF_963922945.1 uncultured Pseudoalteromonas sp.
AAAAAAGCGTTGCCCTAGAGCAACGCTTTTGTATATTTTTTTACAGCTTACAGCTAATGATTTATTCCGCCGCTAAGTAATCCAACACCACTTGATGGTGATCTTTGGTTTTAAACTTATCAAATAAGTGTTTAATTTTACCGTCTTGGCCTACTAAAAAGGTTAAGCGGTGAATACCATCGTACTCTTTACCCATAAATTTTTTGTAACCCCATACACCAAAAGCTTCTGCAATGGCGTGATCTTCATCGGCTAATAAATCAAAGTTAAGTTCTTTTTTAGTTTCAAAGTTTTTAAGGCGCTTAATTGGGTCTGGGCTAATACCAACAACACGGGTATTAAATTTAGCAAGTTCACTTTGTTGGTCACGTAAGTTCTCGGCTTGAACCGTACACCCTGGTGTAGAGGCCTTAGGGTAAAAGTACACCAGTACTTGTTGCTCTTTTAACAGCTCGCTTAATGTGACTGTTTCATCGTTTTGGTTTTGTAAGCTAAATTCTGGTGCTGTATCACCGGCTTGTAATGGACTAATTTTGTTCATGCTGTGCTCCTTAGCGAATACGTTTAAAAATATAATCTACGTTAAGACTGTGCGAAAGGTTTTCAAAGGTCACTTTAAATTGGTCTATATCAACCTCTACTGGAATATTAAACTCAATTTCGCAGCGCATTTTAGTGTCGGCTTCTTCATCGTAGGTGTCTGACTTTAATGAGCAGATACTAATGTGGTGATCGGCAAAAAAGCGGGTTACTTTACTCAGTGTCCCAGGTGTATCTATCCCTGTATATTCAAGGGTATAGCCTGCGCAAAACTCACTTTCGGTGTGGCCTGAGGTACTGCGCTTCATCATAGTGAGTAAGCCCAGCTCCATGCCTTTAGTGGGTAACGTGTGCTCTATGCGGCTAATGGCCGACATATCACCACTTAATAGCATGGTAAAGGTAAATTCGCTGCCTAAAATAGCTATTCGGCTATCTACTATGTTGCAATGACAATCGCTTACGAGTTGTGTAAGTTCACTTACAATTGCCGGCCTATCTTCGCCAATAGCAGTTAAAACAATTTGATGATTTGAAAATGCAGTCATGAAGTTAAATACCTACGTTTTTTGAAATATAACACCCGTGTTGCCATAGCTCTTTACCCATGCAATGTGTTGCACGGCGGCGAAGTTTAACACAAAACCCGCTCTAAACTATATAGGTGCTTAATTAAAGGCGCTTTAAAGCATTGTGTTCCTTGTTTTTACAGGCACAGGAAAGTACCATAGCTAAAATTTGTCTTTTTGTTGTTATAGATTTTATAGCACCAAGGTGTGAACTTTATTGCAATTAGACAGCCAAATAATAAATGTAAAGTTAATGTTGATTTTACACTGAACCAAATTCGGTATTACCCACTCATATACGTGTAAAACAATTAAAGGGTATGCTAAGGAGAAATATCTGTGCAGTATTGGATCCCAAAAGCACTTGCAGTGAGTGTATTGGTAAGTTTATCTGGGTGTAATGTTTTTATTAATGAAGCGCACAACGAGCGAAATTATCGCGCCCATGAAGGTGTTAAAACCCCGCCATCGTTGTCTCAACCAGCTCAAGATCCGGTTTATAAAATGGATGTGGGCCAATACGATAACAACCCAGAGGCAACAAACTATCGTCCACCAGCACAGGTTTTAACTGTTGCAAAAGGCAGCTGGGTCGAAGAGGGCGACAAAAAAGCCCGTGTATACTTTGATAAAAATGATGGCATCGTAGATTTAGATGAATTTGTATGGGACTCAATTAAAGCGGTTGTTGGCGAAAATAATGCAAAAACCACAAAAGAAGATAAGCTACTTGGTATAATCGAAACCGATTGGTTTGCCATTGTAAAGGCGGAAGAAAGCTGGTTATGGGGCGATGAGGTAAGCGAAAATCTGGAGCGTTTTCGATTTACAATTGAAGAAAAATCGCATCAGCGTACGGCGTCATTGCGCGCTGAGCTTATCGATTTTAAAGGCGATGATACGTTAACCGACTTACTTAAGCAGCAGTTAGAAGTACGCGCACTCAACCAAGTTGTGGCTGAGTTTGATTATCGCTACCGCCAGTTAGAACTAGAAAACCGTAAACGCCAAGGGATTATTTCACTTGAGATGGGCTTTGATAACAAAGGCAACGCAGCCCTTGTTACGGAACAACCTTATGAGGCTGTGTTTGATCGCTTTTCAGGCTTCTTAGAGCGTTTATCGTTCACAATTGTTGAAATTAATACAGACACGGGTTTAATCACTGCTGATTACAATAAACCACAAAGCAGTGTTTGGGATTCTATTTGGGGCGATGATGTTGCACAGCTTCCTATTGAAGAAGGGCAATACCAAATTTTAGTGAGCAAAACTAAAGAAGGCGGTACTAGCCTCACATGGATGGATGATAATGGTGAAACACTTGAGCCAGGTACCATGAACGGTTTACAACAAGCGTTAGAAGCAGCACTTATACAGCGCGGCATCAAAATCTAATAATTAATAATAAGTTTTTACTACAAAAAGAGCGCTTTGCTCTTTTTGTAGTTTTTATGGGTTAAAAAATATGTCTCAGTTACCTCCTCGCACACACTATACGTGGCGCACGTGGTTTGCTTTTTTAGTACCGTCGTTAATTGGTGTGTTTTTATTTATGACGCCAATACCTACCTCAGACGGTATGACTATTCCTATCGCATTAATGGCCAAAGGCGTACAAGCGCTCATGCAAGGCTCAGCGCAAGCGGTTGTTACGCTTATTATATGTATCACGGGTGTTATGTCGGTGATCACCAAAGTATTTAAACCTTCAGTTATTTGCCAATCGCCACTTTTAAAACATTTATTTGATGTGAATGTAGTTTGGTTAGCCGTGAGACTCTTTGGTATGGCGTTTGTGTTGATGACCCATTTGGGGTTAGGTAGCGAGGTTGTTACCTCTGCAAACACAGGGGCTTTGGTATTAAACGACTTGTTACCTGTTTTATTCTCGGTATTTATTCTTGCGGGTTTGTTACTCCCATTACTTATAAATTTTGGGTTGTTAGAGCTTGCAGGCACCATGCTTACCAAAATAATGCGCCCTGTTTTTGGTGTGCCAGGGCGTAGTGCGGTCGATTGTACTGCATCGTGGTTAGGTGATGGCAGCGTGGGCATACTTATGACTGCAAGGCAGTACGACCAAAAACATTACACGCAACGAGAAGCGGCTATTATTGGTACTACCTTTTCGGCGGTTTCTATCACATTTAGTTTAGTTGTTTTAGGCCAAGTGAAATTAGAGCATTTATTTGCCCCTTTTTACGCCACCGTATGTTTAGCCGGTGTGGTTGCCGCTATCATTGTGCCGCGTTTACCGCCGCTTAGCTTTAAAAAAGATTTGCTTATAGATGGCAGTGAGCCAAATCGCGATGCTGAAGCTATTCCTGCAGGAAAAAGCTTAGTAGGGCATTCGCTTGATGTTGCATTAGCTAAAGCCAATAACTCATCGGGTTTTAAAGGGACGCTAAAAGAGGGCACACACAATGCACTTGATATGGTGTTTGGTGTGCTTCCTGTTGTTATGGCTGTGGGTACATTTGCCCTTATTATTGCTGAGCACACGCCGGTATTTCAGTATTTAGGTATGCCGTTTGTGCCATTTTTAGAGTGGTTACACGTCCCCGAGGCACAAGCCGCGGCACAAACTATTATGGTGGGATTTGCCGATATGTTTATTCCGTCAATTTTAGCAGCGGGCACGATTGAAAGTGATGTGACACGTTTTATTATTGCTGCAATGAGCGTAACACAGCTAATTTATATGTCTGAAGTAGGCGCACTGTTACTTGGCAGTAAAATACCCGTCAATATTGCTGAGCTGTTTGTGATATTTATTTTACGTACACTTATTACGCTGCCTGTTATTGCCTTAATGGCGCATTGGTTGGTTGGCTAATAGCGTGTTTTAATTATAAAAAGCCCTGATTTATCAGGGCTTTTTTGTGGCTAGTTAGTTTAATTTACCTTAATGATTAACTTGCTTAGGTGGCAAATTGATACTAAATACGAATGAAGTTTAAAAACGCCTTGCCACTGAAAGAGTTAAAAAGTTTAAACCTGGATTAGGCTCTTTAAATCCGGCGTTTGAGTAATGAATAACCCGAAGCGCTACGTTAGTGTGGCCAAAGTCTGCTACCAGGCCTATTCGGTCTTCAAATTGGTAGTGAGTACTAATATTTTTGCCCGCAAACTTAGTCTCATCAATCAGCGATACACCAATACCTGCCTCAATATAAAACGGGGTATTATGAAAACTAAAAGCAGGAAACTGCAGTACAGGTGACATAGCCAATACAAGGTTAGACTGCGAGTTATCGCCATGGCGGTACTCCCACATATTAACGCTGGTTTCTAAATAAAAGCGCGCATCACCTATTAAGTTTTGTAGGCTCGGAGCGTGATATTGATAAGCCAGCTTAACACCATTTAAGTTACCTTCGCCTTTAAGTATGTCTACGGCATATCCGTGATCAGACTGGGCGAATACCGATTTACCAAATAAAGAAATAGCTAAGATTAGCGTAATAGTAAGATTTTTTAATACCGTTTTCATAACTGCAAAATTAATGTGTGGTTCGAATAAGTAAATAAATGATAAGGGCGGGTTACTCACATTTTCAATGAGGGTAAATAATTGCTTGTTTATGGTGTGTTAACAGGGCCGTGTAACTAATTGAAAGGTAATAATTAATTTTATTGGTGCAAATTTGGCATTAATAAGGTGCTTTTTTGTGTCTTTTTGTCTGGCTTAAAATCGCGTAATTTAGCCTCATCTTAATCACACACTTGGTCACAAACATGAAACTCTTAAAGTCTATTTTTATTATTGTAGCGCTATTCAGTAGCTCGTTATTTGCACAAACCGCACAGTCGCCTCAGCACATGCTTGAGAATGTTGCTGATCAGCTTTTTAGCGATATTGCCAAAGTAAACGCAAAAGGTGATGCGAACAAAGCCGACATGGCGCGTATTGTAGAAACGCGTTTAATGCCAAATATAGATATTAAATTTGTGTCGTTTAAATTGCTGGGTAAGCATATAAAGGGCATTCAGCGTGAGCAAGCTATTCGTTTTATTGATGCTGTTGAGCACTACCTAACAGGTACCTATGCTGGTGCGCTAACAAAGTACACAGGTCAGCAAGTGGTCTTTGAACAAGATACCGCTAAAAGCGACTCTGAGTACGCGACGGTCAAGACACAGATTATCGAGCCAAATGCGCCGATCATCGACCTTCATTTTAAATTACGTCAAGGTAAAGACCAGCAATGGAAAGTGTACGACATAGTTGCTGAAGGGATATCGCTTTTAAGTGCTAAACAAAAAGAGATCATTCAACGTATTTCAGATGTTGGTTTAGAGCAAGTAATTAGTGAATTAAAAAATAAATAATTCATACCTGATTAAGACCCCCTCCAACCACAAAAGCAGCCGCATTTGAGTGTATTGGCTGCTTTTATATTTTCTTAATATTCATCGACTTTAAGCTCGCAGCAAAAAAAAGGTGTGATAGAATATCGCTACGTCGATTAAGCGTGGTGTCAGCTAATAATTGCTATAACTGACGCCTCATCAAGCTACACTGGAGTTGTGCTGTTTTAATGGAAAATGTACTGATTTGGCCAAAGGAATACCCATTACTTATTAAAGGACTTGTAGAACAAAACGGTGCCTTTATTTTAGATGCTTTAGAAGCTTGGCCTGCATGTCGTTCTACTATTGAAGATGACGGTGTATGCACGACTGTGCTACCACCCATTTACTATTTGATCTGGTTAACCCCGCTTGAACCTTTTGAAGAGTGTTATTTTCAGCATATTAGCGAATATGATGAAGACGCGCATGCTTATATTAGTGCTGTTAAAAATCACTATTTAGACAACGAATACACCAGCGAATCATTAGCACTCATGTTGTGCCAGCGCCTTGAAAAGTACGCAAGTGTAGCAGCGCAAAATGCACTGGACACCCCGCTTTCATTGTTTAATTTATTATTTTCTAAACGCTATTTTTCGTTAATAGAACATGCGCTTAACAGTGGTAGCAAATTAAGTGCGCAAGATACATTAGCACTTTGGCAAGAGGTTGATTTTAGAGACCGCTTTAGTGTGTTTTTACCTGGCTCAGTCGCGGATTTAAACGAACTCACTGAGCTTGCCAGTCAAAAAGTAGCAAACGGTAAAGACTATTTTACGCTGTTAACACAAGTATCGCCTGATGTTGATTCTATTGTATTGCTTGAAAAAGCATTACTGGCTCATTTAAGCCAACAAACGGCCAAACAAACTATGGCTATGCGTTTTATAGAGCAAGGCGCGACAGGCACGCTGGCTGATGAAAACAATAAAACAGCTTTTATGTGGGCAGCTGAAAAAGGCTACGTGAATGTAATAGAAACGCTACTGGATAAACAAGATCAAAAAGCGCAAGACAGCTTGGGTAATACTGCACTTCATTATGCAGTACTAGCCAAAAACGAAACGCTCATGGTGCTTTTACTCAAGGCTGGTTACGATTTTAGAGTACGAAATAACGAGGGCCTAAGTTGTTACCGTTTAGCAGTCAGTATAAGGGCAACAAATTTAGTTAAATGCCTCGAACGTGACTTTGGCATTAAAGAGCTTTCGCCAGAAGGGCAGTTTAATCGCATTAAAAAAGTGCATGCTTTACATGCGGTTGTCACTATTTTACTGCCGTTGCAGTTGTATTTCTTTTTTGATGAAAGCACAGACATAAAAAGTGAGCTGACGTTAATTTTTACACTGATTGCATCGGTGTGTTTTTTCTTTGCAGTTAGCTTAAAACGCTGTGCGCTCTATCCACATATACGCCATCCTTGGGGTTTATTTGTATTACGTGCATTTTCACTGTTGAGCTTAGTCGCTCAGCTTGGGCTAGCCAGTATAGTTGCACTTGCTGCGCTGAGTGAATTGGTATAACGCTTAGCAAACTAAAAGCCTAAAAACGCGCTTACATTGCTATGTAAAGCGCGTTTTTTGTATGTATAAATTGTTATTTCAACTTTATACATTAATACTTAGTTTTGCGAAGTCGCATTACTTATCGTACTCGTTAGCTGCTTTTTCCTCTGCAAGCTCTTCTTTAAGTTTACGTATTTTTAATCCTTGCTCTTGCCCACGGTGCCTTGCATAATAGGTGCAGCCAATAAACATGGCAGAGGCAAATACAAGCTCTAATAACACCCATATTAGCTCATTTGGCGCAGCCCACAGCATGGTTAAGCCATGAATAAAATACAACATAACAATAAAGTTAGCCCAAGCGTAAGTGTAGGTGTTGTCCTTTATAAATCCTCTCAAGGGCAACAACAAAGGAATGATAGGTACAAACAGTGATACAACACTTGCGTTGCCATTAAGTGGAGGTACAAAGTACATCCACAGTGGAAATAAAAGTAATAATCCTACATAGCCAAAAATTGCGATGCGCTGAAATTTTACAGTAATCGGCTTTTTAGCTGGGGAGGCAGTGGTATTCATTGAAGTTTTCTCGCAATGTGAGTAAGGCGTTTACCAACGCTTTGGCATATTTTAATTTCATCTTTACTTAACGTATTAGAGTTACTGCTGCCGGCGACGTGCGTGGCCCCATAAGGTGTGCCGCCGGTTTGCGTGGCAAGTAACTCGGGTACTTCGTAAGGTACTCCTAATAACATCATACCGTGGTGAAGTAGTGGCAATGATAAATTAAGTAAGGTAGCTTCATTTCCGCCATGCATGCTGCTTGATGACGAAAATACACAGGCTGGTTTATCTATTAATTGGCCTTTTAGCCAAAGATCGCTGGTGGTTTCCCAAAATGTTTTAGCTTGCGATGCCATCATCCCAAAGCGGGTAGGGGTACCAAACGCAAGGCCGTCACAATTTATTAAATCATCTTTTGTAATGACTATATCGTGCGGGTTTTTAGCTACAAAAGTACGCAACTCGGCTGTGGCACCCTGTTGCTCTATAGATTCGGCTATTTCGTGCGCCATAGCCTCAACCGAGCCATGGCTTGAGTGGTACAGAACAACTATGCGGGTCGTCATTATAATACGCTTAATACGTTTTCAGGCGGGCGGCCAAGGGCTGCTTTACCGCTGTTTTGTACAATAGGGCGTTCAATCAATTTAGGGTTGTCTACCATGGCGTTTACTAGGGCTGACTCGTTAGTTTCTTCTTTTAGGTTTAGCGCTTTGTATGCGTCTTCTTTTGTGCGCATTAGCTGCCGAGCTGAACTAAAGCCTAATTGGTCTAAAAGTTGGCTTATTTGCTCGTGGTTAAGCGGTGTTTTTAAATATTCGACTACGTTTGGCGTTACGTTGTTTTGCTCAAGCAGAGCAAGCGTTTCACGCGACTTTGAACAACGCGGGTTATGATAAATAGTGACTGACATACAATAGTTTCCAAAATGTAATTTGCCGCTATTTTAGGTCAAGCGCTTGCAGACTTAAAGCCTTGCAAGCTCTTTTTGTAAACGGCGGTACTGCGTAAGTAACGCTTTTAGGCGTTGCTGTTTAACCAACTCTTCAGGTTCTACGAAGTTAAGCGCTTTTTGGATTTCGTCTGCGGCCTTGATATATGCACCATACTGCGAAAGCACATCGGCGTTAGCTTCGTGATAAGCAGCAAGCTTATCTTGTTTTTTGTAAGCATCGGCTAATAGCTGTTTGCCTAAGTTGTGATCGGGCTTTTCAAGTAAAAAGCTTTTTAAAATATTCTCAGCTAACTCAAATTGCTTAGCCTCTAATGCTGCATTGGCATAGTTTAAAGTAATCACTTGGTTGTTAGGGCGATAGTTATTTAGTTCAGCCAAAAACTTTACCGCTTCGTCGGCCTTTTTTTGTGCAATGAGTAAATCGGTATGGGTATCGATATAAAATAAGTTTTTTGGATTTTGTGCTAATAGCGGCTCTAAAATCTCGGCGGCTTCATCGAGTTTATCTTGATCAAGTAAGCTTATGCCCAAGCCGTATTTCAGTGCGGCGTTGTTGTAACTATTTTCGCGCATTAATTTTTTAAATAAGGCTTCGGCATTTTCTGGTTTGTTGGCGTAACGTGCAAGAACGCGGCTTTTAGCTAAATTAAACTCTAGGCTAGGGCTCAAATGACGTACAGGATATTGCTCTGCACGCAGGCGCACATCAGACACACGGCTCTCTGGTAATGGGTGAGTCAGTAAAAACGCGGGGGGCTTATATTTATATCTTATTTGCGCAGCTAGTTTAGTTAAAAACTCACTGGATGCACGCGCATCAAAACCGGCGTTATTGAGGGTTTGCATCCCAATTCTGTCAGCTTCTTGCTCAGCAGCACGGCTATGGGTTAGTTGGCTAAACGCAGCTTGAGTTTGGTTAGCCGAAATAATAGCAATCCCTGCATCCGGTGCCACCACGGTGGCTAAAATACCGGCTATCATACCGGCAATTGTGAGTGCGCTGTTGTCTTGTTGTTGCTGAATACGACGAGCTAAATGGCGTTGAGTTACGTGTGCTATTTCATGCCCAAGTACAGAGGCAAATTGGCTTTCGTTATCTGATTGCGCAATCAGCCCAGTATGCACACCAACGTGCCCACCATAAAAAGCAAAGGCGTTAATTTCATTGTTGTTGACCCAAAAAAACGAAAAAGGAAAACGCACGTCGTTTGCATTTGCAACAAGTTTTCGTCCAAGCGTGGTTAAGTATTCATCCAACACTGGGTCGTTCACAACCGGTGATGAGCCTCTTATTTGCATCATCATGACTTCGCCGATGGCTTGCTCTTTTTCAAGTGGTAAAACTTGCAAAGCAGACGTGCCTAAATCAGGCAGAGTAAAGTTAGTTTGCGCCTTTAACGGCTCACTAACCAATAGGCTAAAGGTAAGCGCGGCACTACATAAAGTGATAAAGGCTGATTTTAGCTGCATTTTATTCCTTGTTAATTTGTTCACCGATAGCAATTTTAGCGATGTCGATTTCGTCGCTGCTCGCGCGACTGTCTTTTTCGCACAATTGGTAGAGTTCTTTTATTGTGACTCCATCGAGCTTTACAACGTTCAATTCTAGCTGCAAAAATTTAATAATTTTATGCACTACTTTATGTGCATGTAAAATAATAGCTTTATCTGCTTTGTCACCACGCTCAAAATAAAAGCCAATAAATTTATGCAGCTGATTTATACGGATCAGGTTTTTCATTGAGTGCGGATCCCATACTTTAAATTCCATAAAGCGGTTATCTTTAATATATTGATCAATAATTATATCTTTTGCATAGGGTTGCGCCCACAGCTCAAAGCCACGGTCAGTAAAAACTTGATGTAGTGCTATTCGGGGTTTGTGTTTGGTGTGTATTTCACCAAAATTATCTTCATAGCCCTCAAGTAAGTCTAAGTTCCAATTGCGTCTGTTAATTAGACTTTTAACCGCTGTATCAAATCCGTGCTCTAATATTCCTTCAGCCTCACTGACCGAAGAGGCAACAAGATGATAAAAAGGAGGAAGCTCTCCCCAGTTTATCTGTTTTTTATACCAATTAATCTCTTTGAGAGTTGGATTACTTGGTAGTTGCGCTTTATTATGCGTGCCAGGCATTAACTCATCCTTACTGCTAACTATCTTGTAAGAATAAACCATTGCAGAGGGAGTTTTAAGAAAAAGTTACTGCTGTTCACACTTTATAAATAGAATGACCGACAATATGCGACTTATTATTCATTTTACTAGGCGAGTAAAGTAGTTATGTTAGAGTGCAATTTAAAACAATTTAAATGCCCGCAACAGTTTGTGCAATTTAAATTAGCGCTACGCAACGCTCAGGCATTAAATCAGGCAATAACGTTTAGTATAAATAACGACGAGAGTGCAGCTGATATAACGCGCTTTTTAACTAAAAATGCATTCACTTATGAATTCGATAAATACTTAGGGCTATTACACGTGGAGCCATTACATGTTTGAATATGTTAAAACATGGTACGAAAGGAAGTTCTCAGATCCTCATTCAGTCACCTTACTTTTCTTACTTATTGCCTTAGCGGCATTATTGTACTTTTTTGGTGCGTTAATTGTGCCGGTGCTTGTAGCGCTGGTGATTGCGTATTTGCTTGATTGGCCTGTTGTGCACTTAGAGCGCATTGGTTTAAAACGATTTAGTGCAACAGTTATTGTGATGCTGGTATTTACAGGGGTTATGCTCACACTTATTTTAGTTATAGGCCCTGTACTTTGGCAGCAAACGAGCAATCTAGTGCAAGAAACCCCGCACATGGTAGAGCAAGGTAAGTCGTTTTTAATGGCGCTGCCGCAGCAATACCCCAGCTTGATAAGTGCTGAGCAGGTGCAAGCTATTGTAGCCAGTGTAGAAGCCAAGGCGCTGGAGTTTGGACAAGTCATTGTATCGTTTTCGCTTACTTCGTTAAAAGATGTTGTAGCGTGGCTTATTTATTTGGTGCTTGTGCCGTTACTGGTGTTTTTTATGCTCAAAGATAAGCTTGAATTAACAAGTAGTGCTGCCACACTGATTCCGCAGCAGCGGCGATTAATTTTGCAAGTGTGGCACGAAATGAATCAGCAAATAATGAATTACATTCGAGGCAAAGTCTTTGAAATTTTAATTGTGGGCGGCACCGCGTTTATTGCTTTTACGGTACTTGATTTGCGCTATGCGGCATTACTCGGTGTACTAGTTGGGTTTTCGGTGTTGATTCCGTTTGTGGGCGCGGCGTTGGTAACTATTCCTGTTGCGGCGGTGGCGTTATTTCAATTTGGACTTGAAACGCAGTTTTGGACCATTTTAATCATTTACGGAGTTATTCAGGCGCTTGATGGCAATGTATTAGTGCCATTGCTGTTCTCTGAGGCCGTTGACTTAAATCCGGTATTTATTATTGTAGCTGTGTTATTTTTTGGTGGCTTATGGGGATTTTGGGGGGTGTTTTTTGCCATTCCTTTAGCCTCGCTTGTAAAAGCATTAATCAATGCTTGGTCTTCTTCGCACGAAGAAATAACCAAAGAGATTACCGAGTAAAAACAGCATAGGTATTTTTAGTATAAAAAAGTATAGTTAGCGCACCAAAGTTACTAATTGATTATTACCCAATCTTCCTAAATTTATGTAGTATTGGGTATAAGATATATTTTTTAGTAATAAAGGTGCGTTTTAATGTCTGAGTTTTTATTGCACAATGAGCAAACTAGCCAAGTTTATCTTGATGCAAACGCTACAACACCTGTTTTACCTTGTATTGCTGATGTGGTTTCTCACACGATGCAAATTTGTTTTGGTAACCCTTCAAGTCCACACATTAGTGGTATACAAGCCAAATACTTGTTAGAACAGACTAGACAAAATGCACGCCATGTTATTGGTGCGCCCGACGGCGATATTTTGTTTACCTCTGGTGCGACAGAAGGTATACAAACAGCCATTGTTTCAACACTGATCAGTGCCAAAAACCACACTATTAAAAACCCTGTATTATTGTATGGCGCGACTGAACACAAAGCTGTGCCCAACACTTTACAGCATTGGAATAACGTACTGGGTATAAATGCCCAGTTGCTGGCTATTCCTGTTGATAGCCAAGGGCTCTTAGACTTAGCGTTTATTAGCGAACATATCGAAAACGCGCTGATGATTTGTACTATGGCAGTGAATAACGAAACCGGTGTGTATCAAAACTTAGATGCGATTGAAACGGCAATTCGTAGTCACAACAAAACGGTTTCTTGGATGGTTGATTGTGTACAAGCATTGGGGAAAAAAGCGCTTTCGCTAAGCAGTACCAGCATTGATTACGCCCCCTTTTCAGGCCATAAACTCTATGCCCCTAAAGGAATTGGTTTTTTATACATTAAAAATGGCAGTGCATACACCCCTTTTATTGCAGGAGGCGGACAAGAAAGTGGTATGCGCTCTGGCACCGAAAACTTGCCAGGCATAGCAGGGCTTAATAAGCTTTTTAATTTGCTGCTAGATCAAAACGATGGCACGTTTAAGTCGGTTGAGGTACTAAATAGCTACAGAGCACAGCTGCACAGTGCATTGCAAAACACCTTTGGTGCTATCACATTCAATCATGAGTTTACACACTCAGTACCCACCACGCTTAATTTTGCTGTTGATACGCTCACCTCCAAAGAGGTGATAGATTTATTTGATGCAGCGGGTATTAGAGTCAGTGGTGGCTCTGCATGCAGTACCGGTGCAACACGTAGTTTTGTGCTTGATGCAATGGGAGCCACTGATTGGCAAAGTGAAAATGCTGTTAGGTTGTCGTTTGGGCCTGCGGCAACACAAGCGCAAATAACTCAAGCCTGTGAGCGTATAGCATCATTAAAAGCGGTATTAGAGGCTAATTGTTTAATTGTCTCTGATAGTGTGACGCCAAATCAAGAAGTATGCGCTATTGGCTTAACTCAGTTTAGGCACAAAGGTGCATGTAGTTGGTTGTATGTTAGTGATGATAACAGTACGGTGATTATTGACCCCGTAATAGAGCTTATACCGCGCTTTGAAAAAATAGTAAGTACACAAAAGCTCAAAGTAAAAGCTATTTTAGATACCCACAAGCATCAAGAGCGTCCAAGCGCAGTGCCTTTATTAAATGACGTACTTGACATAACACCTACAACGCAGCAAAACATAAAGCTTGGTGCAAAAACATTAATCACTTTAGCAACCCCAGGACACAGCGAAGATAGCGTGAGTTACCTCCTAAAAGAGGACACTACGGGGCATGTTGATTATTGTTTTTGTGGTGACTTAATTTTACCGACAGGGCTTGGCAATACCTCACTTGAAGGGGGCAGTGCAGTAAAAATGGCGCAATCACTTACAGCCCTTGCTGAACAAGTAACTGACGATACTGTTGTGTGCTCAGGGCATGACTATCAGCAGTGTTTTGCTATTGACTGGCGAACTGTACAAGCGCACATCCCACTACTTAGTCAATTATTAGAAAATAAAATTACTACAGTGCAATTTGCTGAGCTTAAAACACACAGCGATCAACAGCATATGCAAAGTAACGATCAGTTGTGCGGGTATGTAAATGCGGCAATACAAACAACCACTCAACAGTTAGACTACGAGCAAGCAAAAGCACTATTAAAAAAACAAAACGTGTATTTAATTGATACGCGGGAGCCTTATGAGCATGGCACACATAATGTGGCTGATGTGTTTGCCTCGTCTATGACTAATATGCTCAATATTTCACTAAGCCGTATGGCTAATGCCATAGTGCAAAAACAATTAAATCCGCAGCACACCTATATTTTAATATGCCGAAGTGGTAACCGTTCTAAAGTGGCAGCGGCGAATTTGCAGCAGCTAGGTTTTGGCAAAATTTATAATGTAGTGGGTGGTCTGGCTTTGCTAGGTTAGTTTTTCAACCTAGCCTTACAAAAGCCACTGATGAGGCTAGGTGATGCATATTATGCTTAATTCATGAATATTTAATAAATATTGTTTAAACTATTAAATGCTTAAAATTTGTAGGTAATTAATTCATAAAATTTTTATGATACCGGTGTCAAAAGCAAAAAATTGCGTTATTATCTGCATCATAAATTATAAAAACAGCATTTTTATTACTTTTTTCGTTATACTAAACGCTTGCTTTTTTACACGCGTTAGAGGCAATTAACGAAGTTTTTTTACTAAAGTTGTTTTAATTCATTAGTTTAAATATTTTAGAGGATATTTACATGTCTAATCGTTCGCAATTAGCAAGTTGGCAAGCACTACAAAACAGTGCTGGGCAGATGCAACAAACCCATCTAAAAACGTTATTTGCACAAGATGATACACGATTTGATTCATTCTCTACTCAAATTCCTGGTGTGTTGTTTGATTACTCAAAACAGCGCATTGATAAAACGATTTTTACACAATTAATCGATCTGGCTAATGAATGCGATATCGCCTCTTGGCGCGACAAAATGTTCAGCGGTGAAAAAATTAATATTACCGAAGATCGTTCAGTCCTTCACACCGCTTTACGTAATCGTGCTCATACACCTTTAGTTGTTGACGGCGAAGATGTTACGCAAGCGGTTGATAACGAACTTACAAAAATTAAAGCTTTTGTAAAAAAAGTCCGCAGTGGTCAGTGGCTTGGTTATACAGGTAAAACAGTAAAAGATGTGGTAAGCATAGGTGTGGGTGGTTCAAACCTTGGCCCGCAAATGGCAACCGAGGCGCTTAAAGCACTTGCTGATGACACTTTAAATGTTCATTACGTATCTAATGCTGACGGTGTTCAAATTGCCTCTGTGTTAAAAGCAATTGACCCAGAAACAACATTGTTTGTTATTTCATCAAAAACATTTACTACATCAGAAACCATGACCAACGCCAAAACAGCTGTTGATTGGTTTTTACAATCAGCAAAAGATGACAGCGCCATTGCTAAGCATTTTGTTGCTGTTAGCACTAATTTAGAAAAAACCGCAGCGTTTGGTATTAGCGATGAAAACGTATTCACTATGTGGGATTGGGTAGGGGGTCGCTTTTCACTTTGGAGTGCGATAGGCTTACCTATTGCGTTATACCTAGGTTATGACGCATTCGAAGCTATTTTAGAAGGCGCATTTGAAGTAGACGAGCACTTTAAAACAGCCCCATTTGAGCAAAATATTCCGCTTATAATGGCACTACTAAGTGTATGGAATACCAGCTTTTTAGGCTTTACGTCGCAAGCTATTTTACCGTACGACCAAGCGCTTCATATGTTACCTGCGTATTTACAACAAGGTGAGATGGAAAGTAACGGTAAGCATGTTAACTTTGCAGGCGAAACCGTGCCTTACACAACGGTTCCTATTATATGGGGTATGACCGGCATTAACGGACAACATGCGTTTTATCAGTGTTTACACCAAGGCAATGTGATTGTTCCGGCTGATTTTATAGCATCAGTAAAACCGCAGGTAGCCGTAGATAAACATCACGATATTTTATTATCTAACTTTTTAGCGCAAACAGAAGCCATGATGAGTGGTGTTGATGCTCAGCAAGTGACAGAAGATTTAGCCGCGAAAGGTAAAACACAAGCGCAAATTGATGAATTACTTAATCATAAAATTCATCAGGGTAATCGCCCTACAACATCTATACTGCTAGATACAGTTGATGCAAAAACAGTAGGACGCTTAATTGCGCTGTACGAACATAAAATATTCTGCCAAGGCATAATTTTAGAAATTTGCTCATTTGATCAATGGGGTGTAGAGCTTGGTAAAGGCCTTGCCTCTAAAATTGAAAGTGAACTGACTGATGATAGCGTAAAACACGCGCATGATAGTTCAACAAATGGCTTAATTGCGTACTACAAACAGCACCGTACGCAATAACTAATTCGCTTATGTAAATAAGCAAACCGAGTACCTTTGAACGGGTAGCGCTGGAGTTCTTAGGGCCTGTATTTTTGTGAGAGGATTTACAGGACTCCTAAGACTCATTTAAATGTGCAAATAGTCAAATAATAAATAAAACGCCATAGCGTTAAACATTCAATAGGCTTTTACTAATTTTAAGAGCCACTGTCATTCAAGCACTAAACCTGCATACCAAGCGGCTTATGGAAGTCGTATTTAGGTATTACAAACGTAGAGAGTAACTATGCTTAATCCTTTTGATATTATAATTTTTGGGGGCGGTGGTGATCTTGCGTTACGCAAATTACTACCTGCAATGTACAGAGCATATCAAGAAGGTAATTTACCAGAAGGCTCGCGTATTCTGCCTACCGTGCGTGAGGAAAGTAAGCGTGCTGATTACATAGAAACAGCGCACAACGCACTGAAAGAATTTTTAAGTAAAGGCGAATACAACGCCAAAGACTGGAAAGCATTCTCTGCTTACTTAGTACCTGTAGTAAGCAACGTAACCGAGGCTGACGACAACTGGGATGTATTGAAAGGCATTTTAGATGAGCACGACAGCAATAAATCTCGCGTATTTTATTTATCTCTTCCGCCGGCTGTTTACGGCACATGTTGTGAAATTTTATCAACAAAAGGGCTAATTACCCCAACTTCACGTGTGGTGGTTGAAAAACCAATTGGCTACTGCGGCGAATCAGCTGAAGCAATCAATGGTAAAATTGCAGAGTTTTTTGATGAAGAGCAAATTTTCCGTATTGACCACTACCTAGGTAAAGAGACAGTACAAAACCTTATGGCACTGCGTTTTTCAAATTCATTGTTTGAAAATATGTGGGATGCTAAATCAATTGATAACATTCAAATTAGCTTATCTGAAACGGTAGGCCTTGAAAGCCGCGCTGGTTTTTACGATAAAGCCGGTGCACTGCGTGACATGGTGCAAAACCACTTATTGCAGCTATTATGTTTAGTGGCAATGGAGTCACCTAATAAATTAAATGCAAACAGCATCCGCACCGAAAAGCTTAAAGTATTAGAAGCGCTTCGCCCGTTACTCGATGACAACGTGGATGAAAACATAGTACGTGGGCAATACGTACCAGGTGATTTAAATGGTAAAATTGTACCAGGTTACCTAGAAGAGCTTAATGAAGGCTCAAGCAAAACAGAAACCTTTGTAGCTATTCGTGCACACATTGATAACTGGCGCTGGGCGGGGGTACCTTTTTACTTGCGCACTGGTAAGCGTATGGCTAAACGCTGTGCAGAAATCGTAGTTGAATACAAAAAAGTATCGCACAATATTTATGAAGGAAACGTCGGTAATATTGAGCCAAACCGCCTTGTTATTCGCTTGCAGCCGGAAGAAACCATTCAATTAACGCTGATGTCTAAGCGCCTTGATAACCTTGAAATGCAATTAGAGCCGGTCACCATGAACATTGAGCTTTCGCAAGCGTACAGCAATGGTTTCCATTCTGATGCGTATAAGCGCCTAATGCTTGATGCGGCAGCTAATAACCCATCGTTATTTATACACCGTGACGAAGTGCGCCAAGCGTGGAAGTGGATAGATCCAATTATTGAGCGCTGGCAGACTAAAGGTAAGCCAGCCCTTTACCGCGCTGGTAGCTGGGGACCGGACGATGCTGATGAATTATTAGCTGAAAATAACCACATGTGGTTTAACACAGGCGATAAGGCATAAGTAATGGCAACAGTTACCGAAAAGTTTTTTGATTCAAAAGATGCGTTAACGGCTGAGCTATCGCAGACGCTTGAGCAATCTTTGCGTGATGGTATAAAAAATGACGGCCGTGCCGTGCTAATAGTCTCAGGCGGTTCGTCTCCTGCACCGGCGTACAAGCACTTATCAACGCTTGATTTAGATTGGCAAAATATAGATGTAGCCATGGTTGATGAGCGCTGGGTTGAGCCAAGCCACGAAAAAAGTAACGAAGCGTTTATAAAAAGCACCTTGTTACAAAATCATGGCAGTGCCGCAAATTTCATTACCATGAAAAATGATGCAGCAACGGCCGAGCAGGGCACACAAGTATGTGAAGCCGCTTATAGTGCTTTAAAAGCACCATATGATGTAACAATTCTAGGTATGGGGCCAGATGGTCACACTGCCTCTTTGTTCCCGCATGCGCAGGGCCTCGAGCATGGTTTAACAACTCAGCAAACTGTATGTGCTATTAATGCGATAGAAAGTGACGTGACAGGCAGCATTACGGAGCGTATGACCCTAACCCTCAATGCAATAGCAAATTCTAAAGTAGTCAAGTTACTTATAAGCGGTGAAGAAAAGCTAGCGGTTTATAAGCAAGCTAAAGCGGGAGGCGAGGTAAACGATATGCCACTTCGCGCAGTGCTTAATCACCCGAGCATTAATATAGAAGTATATTGGGCGCCTTAATTTAGGTTTTCAATCACACTTTAAAGGCAGCTTATTTTAAGCTGCCTTTTTATTTGCCTAAATTTAATGCTATTTGTAGCAAAAAAAGCAGTGCTAACTGTTAACCAATGTTAACGGCTTTTATGGGGTTGTATTAAAAACAACCATGAGGTGCGGGGTTTTTAATCATATTTAAGTGGTTTTAGCTGCTTGTTTTTTAGCAACGCACAGATTTAGTTAAACTTTATTTTTTCATGACAGTTGTCATAAAACTTTCCCTTCCTTTTTTCGTTCAAAAGCATTAGCCTAAAGGCATTAACAATGATACATATATTAAAAAAAACGGAGCAGTAACATGGCGGAGCAACAAGTACAGCCTTTACACAACGAAAAGCATGCCAACACTAAAATTCAAAACGGCATCAACGTTGAATTTATGAAAACTCAACATTTAGTGCCTGTGGTTGCACATGAGTTTGCGCGTGTAGCAAATGAATTCCCAATGTCTTTTGTTAAAAACAACGAAAGCGGTACATTCCAAGCAGTAGCAATGTTTGGCTTAGAGCCAGGCGAAAACCTATTCGTAGAAGATGGTAAATGGACAGCTGCCTTTGCACCTATGGCTGCAACACGCTACCCACTAGGGCTAGTAAAGCACCCTGAGCAAGATCAATACGGTATTGTGATTGACGAAGCAAGCTCGCTTGTTGGTGAGGAAGAAGGCAACGCATTATTTGAGAACGGTGAAGAAACAGAGTACTTAAAGCGTCGTAAAGAGTCTTTAGTATCTTTTATTGAGTTTTCTCAAGTAACAGAAGCTTTCACTAAGTTCCTAGCTGATAAAGAGTTACTAGTAGCGCAAACGCTAACGGTAGATATTAAAGGCGAGAAAAAAGACATCAACGGTATTTACCTTATTGATGAGAAAAAACTTAACTCGCTTAGCGACGAAGAGTTTTTAGAACTTCGTAAGCGCGGTTACTTAGCACCTATTTATTCGTTCTTAACCTCTACTCACCAAGTAGCGCGTTTAGCACGCTTAAAAGCAAAACAAAGCGCGTAATAAGTACGTGGATTATTAAAAAGCGCCTTAGGGCGCTTTTTTTGTGCCATTAAACTTGCTTTAGTTGAAATCTTCGTTGTAAGCATTCACATTGTTTTTACCCTAAATATAAAAAGAGCCCACTATGAAAAAAACAGTCTTATTATCGGCTTTAATCAGCAGTTGTTTAACCTTCAGTACGCATGTATTAAGCGAGTCAGCCCCATTTGCTATTGCGATTCATGGTGGAGCAGGCACAATTGAAAAAGCAAAGTTTACAAAAGTGCAAGAAAAAGCCTATCGCGCTAAACTAGCTGAAGCCGTAGAGGCCGGTTACGACGTGCTTAAAAAAGGCGGCGAAAGCTTAGATGCAATTACCACAGCGATTCAAGTATTAGAGCAGTCACCGTATTTTAATGCTGGGCGAGGAGCAGTCTACGCCTATGATGGCAGCCATGAACTTGATGCCTCAATAATGGATGGACGAAATCGGCAAGCAGGTGCCGTTGCTGGCATAAAACACGTAGAAAGCCCAATCCAATTAGCGCGTTTAGTAATGGATAATTCAGTACACGTCATGCTCAGCGGCCAAGGTGCTGAAGAGTTTGCTAAAGAGCAGGGTGTTGAGCTTATAGAAAACAATATATTTGATACTAAGCATCGCTATGAAGCGCTTTTAAAAGCAAAGCAAAAACTAGAAAAAGCACACGCCACACCTAAAGACTACCAAGCTGCGCACCAAGCACTGCCAACAAATTATAAAATGGGCACCGTAGGGGCTGTGGCCCTTGATAAAAACGGCAATTTAGCTGCAGGTACATCTACAGGAGGGATGACCGCAAAACGCTTTGGCCGCATTGGCGATTCTCCTGTGATTGGGGCAGGTACCTTTGCAGAAAATGACTCGTGTGCGGTATCGGCTACTGGCCACGGGGAGTATTTCATTCGCTACAGTGTAGCCAGCGATATTTGCGCACGTGTTAAATACCAAAATAAAACCATTGAACAAGCAGGGGATGAGGTTATTAACCACGTCCTGGCTCCAATAGGTGGCACTGGAGGTGTTATTATTGTGGATGCTAAAGGCCATATTAGTATGCCATTTAATACCTCGGGCATGTACCGAGCGAGCAAATCGAACACGCAAGCAACCTTTGTAGGAATTTTTAAAGATGACTAGCGTGAGATACTTGCTTTTAACAGAGGTGTAGGATTAACGCTGCGCGTTTATTTTGATACTATTAGCCCTCATTTATTAAATTTTTATAAGGTGTGCGGGTGGTAAACCTAGGTCAGTTGTTTGGCGAGCTTAAAACGTGCTTAAAAAAAGATCAGTTTATATTTAAAAAACGCTTACATGGCGTAAAAAAAATACACGATGAGTCTAAGCAGACCAATGCCCTCGAAAAAATAGCGGCTGATATTACCCGCAGCCAGCAACTACGTGAAAAACGTTTAGCTGAGCTGCCCGCTGTAACGTACCCTGAGCAATTACCGGTAAGTCAAAAAAAGGACGTTATTAAAGACGCCATTGAAAATAATCAAGTGGTGATTATTGCTGGCGAAACAGGCTCGGGTAAAACCACACAAATACCTAAAATGTGTTTGGAGCTTGGTCGTGGCGTTGATGGCTTTATAGGCCATACTCAGCCAAGGCGATTAGCTGCGCGCAGTGTAGCTAATCGCATTGCTGAGGAAATGAAATGCGAACTTGGCCAGCAAATCGGTTTTAAAATACGCTTTAGTGACCAAGTTTCTAATAATACTTATGTAAAACTGATGACCGACGGTATTTTGCTTGCTGAAATACAACAAGATCGGTTTTTAAACCAGTACGACACCATCATTATTGATGAGGCGCACGAGCGTAGCTTAAATATTGACTTTATTTTAGGGTATTTAAAAAACTTACTACCAAAGCGCCCCGATCTCAAAGTTATTATTACCTCTGCAACCATTGACCCTGAGCGTTTTTCACGCCACTTTAATGATGCGCCCATTATTGAAGTATCGGGACGTACATTCCCCGTAGAAGTTCGCTACAACCCTATAAGTGATATAAATAAAGACGCAATGGAAGCTGAAGGCGACCAACTAAAAGGTATTTTTGATGCGGTTGATGAGCTGTGCGCTGAAGGGCCAGGGGATATTCTCATATTTTTAAATGGCGAGCGAGAAATACGCGATACCGCAGAGGCGCTTTCTAAACGTAATTTAAAACACACCGACGTATTACCACTTTATTCACGCTTATCTAACGCAGAGCAAAACCGTATATTTGCCCCGCATTCGCGCCGCCATATTATTTTATCAACCAACGTGGCCGAAACTTCATTAACGGTGCCCGGTATACGTTATGTAATAGATCCAGGAACAGCGCGTATTAGCCGTTACAGCTATCGAACTAAGGTTCAGCGTTTACCTATAGAGCCTATTTCTCAAGCAAGTGCTAACCAGCGTATGGGACGTTGTGGCCGTGTTGAAGCGGGTATTTGTATTCGCTTGTACTCAGAAGATGACTTTATATCTCGCCCTGAGTTTACAGACCCAGAAATACTGCGCACTAACTTGGCCTCTGTTATTTTGCAAATGTTGGCATTAGGGCTTGGCGATATGAGCGAGTTTCCGTTTGTACAAGCGCCAGATAGCCGTAATATTAATGACGGTTTAACTTTGCTTGAAGAGCTTCAGGCGATTAAGCCAAGTAAGCGGCGCCATCAAACTAGTTTAACGCAATCTGGGCGCGAGCTTAGCCGCTTACCGGTTGACCCGCGTTTAGCTAAAATGGTGCTCACGGCAAATAAGCTCGGTTCACTTCGAGAAGTTATTATTATTGTGGCTGCGCTGTCGATTCAAGACCCACGTGAGCGCCCGCAAGAAAAACGCGCCGCAGCGAACGAAAAACACAGCCGCTTTGATGATCCTGACTCGGATTTTATTGCTTTTTTAAACCTGTGGAATTATCTAGAAGAGCAGCAAAGTGAGCTGACAAATAGCCAGTTTAGAAAGTTGTGTCAAAAAGACTTTTTAGCTTATATGCGTATTCGTGAGTGGCAAGACATTGTTTATCAAATAAGCACTGTGTGCAGCGAAATGAAAATTAAAGCCACCACGCAAGTGGCTGACTCTGAGCAAATTCACAAAGCGTTACTGAGCGGCATGTTAAGCCACATAGGGTTTAAAGACGAAAAGCAAATATATAAAGGTGCACGTAATAGCCAGTTTCATATTTTTCCAGGCTCTGGGTTATTTAAAAAGAGCCCTAAATGGCTTATGTCGGCAGAGCTGGTAGAAACCAGTAAATTATACGCACGTATTAATGCCAAAATAGATATTAATTGGGTTGAGCCCCTTGCACAGCATTTAGTAAAACGAAGCTATTCTGAGCCGCACTGGGAGAAAAAACCAGGCGCTGTAATCGCGTTTGAGCAACAAACCTTGTATGGCTTGTTGGTAGTGAACAAACGCCGCTGTGTGTATAGCAATATAGACCCTAAAGTTAGCCGCGAGCTGTTTGTGCGCACCGCGCTTGTAGAGCAAGAGCTTGGCTTAAATGAGCAGTTTTTAGCACATAACCGCGAGCTAATAGAAGATATACAGGTACTTGAGCATAAGTCGCGACGCCGCGATATTTTGGTTGATGAGCAGACGTTATTTGAGTTTTACGATAAAAAAATACCTAAAGAGATCAACAACCGCGCAGCTTTTTTAAAGTGGTATAAGGCTCAAAAGCAAAAAGACAAACGCTACCTATATATGACCCGTGAAGAGCTTATGCAACACGGCGCAAGTAATATTACTGAGTTTGATTACCCTGATACTTGGCAGCAAGATAATATTATTTTGCCGCTAAGCTATCATTTTGACCCAGGTCAAGCTGTAGATGGTGTAGCTGTACAAATACCCGTGGCACTTTTAAATCAAGTGCAAGAAACTGGGTTTGATTGGCATATACCCGCTTTTAGGCATGAGCTAATAAGTGGTTTAATTAAATCCTTACCTAAGTCGTTGCGCCGAAACTTTGTACCGGCTCCCAATTACGCTGATGCTGTGCTGGCTGCCATTGAGCCTATGCAAGGCAGCTTACTTGATGCACTTACGACACGCTTACTAAGAATGACGGGCGTAAAAGTGGATATAGAAGCTTGGGATTTAAACGCACTAGCGCCTCATTTAAGGTTGCAGTTTGAGGTGCGTGATGAGCACGATAAATTGCTTGCACGGGGGCTAGATTTAGCAAAACTAAAAGCGCAGCTGCAAGGTAAAGTAACCGATACGCTATCAAAGGTGGCCGATAAAGGCATTGAAAAAGCCGATTTAACACTGTGGGACTTTGGTAATTTGCCTGTCTCGTATGTTAAAAAGCAAGGTCAATACGAAATAAAAGCTTACCCAGCGCTAGTAGATAAAAAATCTACAGCGGCAATTGAGTTATTTGACAGTGAAGAAAAAGCCCAACAAGCACATCAGCAAGGTTTACGGCGTTTAGTATTACTAAACGT
Organism: uncultured Pseudoalteromonas sp.; assembly: GCF_963922945.1. Taxonomy (GTDB): domain Bacteria; phylum Pseudomonadota; class Gammaproteobacteria; order Enterobacterales; family Alteromonadaceae; genus Pseudoalteromonas. The sequence continues at coordinate 24,374 of NZ_CAWUKC010000040.1, forward strand.
GCCGTCGCCAATAAAGTATTTGCAGCAAAACTTACCAAATAAGGCAAAGTTAGGCTTGTACTTTAACCCGTTTGGTAAAATTGCAGATTTAATTGACGATTGTATTGCCGCTGGCGTAGACAGCTTATTAATAAAGCATGGCGATATTCGTGATGAAGCTGCCTTTGATACGGTTAAAGAGCAAATAAGAGGCGAACTAGGCGATGCTGTGGTCGAAATAGCCACACAGGTTGAACAAGTGTTGAGTATTGCCCATACGCTTCACAAAAAAATGAAAGGGCGTGTTGATTTAACTATGATAACAGCCCATGGCGATATAAAATCGCAACTTGAGTCACTTATTTTCAAAGGATTTGTGAGCGCTCACGGTGCGAATAAAATGCCAGATTTAATTCGCTATCTTAAAGCGATACAAAAGCGTTTAGAAAAACTGCCGGTTGACCCAAACCGCGACAGACTGTGTGTATTAGAGCTTGAAAAAGTAGCGCAAGAGTACAAAAAGCTCGTAAATAAAATTCCAAAAGGCTTACCTATTCCGCCGCAGGTAAATGCTATTTTTTGGATGCAGCAGGAGCTTAGGGTGTCACTGTTTGCGCAAACACTGGGTACTCCCTATCCTATTTCTGCAAAGCGCGTGATGAATGCGATAAAAGAGATAGAATAAAACTTGCATTTTCTATTAAGCTTAGTACCTTAATAGGAGGATTTATTTTGGTTGAGAAGGAAGCGACATACCTATGTCCTCATCGGTTGAACATAAGATTAAGCGATTGTTAGTTGTAGATGACGAGTATTTTAATTACGAAATGCTTAAATCTGCCCTAACTTCAAAATTTGATGTTAGTTATGCTGACTCGGGGAAAAGCTGTTTGGCGTCTGCCATTGCTAACCCGCCGGATATTATTTTGCTTGATGTATGTATGCCTGGCCTAGATGGGTACGACACATGTCGGATGCTTAAGCATACGCCTGAAACTAAAAATATACCTGTTGTTATGGTGTCGGGTCTAGAGTCGCCCTCGGAAAAACAAGCGGGTTTTGATGCAGGGTGTGATGCCTATGTAGTAAAACCGTTTTCTATGGTGACTTTATTTGAGCAAATAAACACAGTTGTTTAAAGGTGATGCATGTTTACTGAAGATAAGCGCAATTTTAGACGTATGCAGGTAAATACACCTGCTCAACTAACTACAATAGAACCTGTTGCTGGGATTAATTACAGCGCTGAATGTGTTGATTTAAGCGCCACGGGTTTGTCAGTTCATTTAGATGATTTACTCGAGCTCGATACCTTGCTACAGGTTAATATTGAGTCGACTCACCCAAGTATTGCCTCGTTAAACGCAACGGCTAAAGTTATTCGTGCTAGCAAAGAGGACGATGGCACTATTACCGCAGGATTAGAAATAGTCCAATTTAACTAAATTCTAGGCGATTATTTTTACTATTACGGATATGAAATTTCGTTTGAGTTTATTACCTACGTCCTTGTAGGTAATAACAAAAAATTTTAGTAAACCTTACAAATCAAGCCTTTCAAGTAAAAGCCTTCAGGGTAGCTGCCAGCAATAGGGTGGTCGGCCGCTTGATTTAAGCGCTCCATAATTAATAATTCTTTACCCGCATCCAACGCTGCATCGGCCACAACTTTTTGAAATAAGTTTTGATCCATTAACCCTGAGCAAGAGAAAGTAAGTAACGTGCCGCCTGGCTTTAATATTTGCATAGCAATCATGTTTATATCTTTATAGCCACGGCACGCACCAGTTAACTGTGCTTTGTTGTCTGCAAATTTTGGTGGGTCCATCACAATAGTATCAAATTGTTTGCCTTCATCTCGGTATTGGCGTAGTAATTTAAATACATCTTGCTTAACAAAGTCGACTTTATTTAAATCTAAGTTATTGTGCTCTACGTTACGCTTAGCGGTATCAAGCGCAGGTTGCGATACATCAACATTAGTAACGTGTGTACAGCCACCACGTAATGCGTAAAGTGAAAAAGTACCTGTGTAACTAAAGCAATTTAATACAGTTTTATCTTTAGAGAAACGCTCAAGTGCTGCACGGCTATCACGCTGATCTAGGTAAAAGCCTGTCTTATGCCCTTCGAGAATATCGACTTCAAGCTTCAGGCCATTCTCTTCGATAATTACAGGTGCTGATGGTTCATTACCCCACAGCACGCCTTTGATAGGCTCTAAACCCTCTTTGGTGCGCACATCTACATCTGAGCGCTCATAAATATTCGCACCAGGAAAAATTGCCATTAATGCGCCTACAATTTCACCTTTATGACGCTCAGCACCGGCACTTAATAATTGGCAAACAAGTGTATTATCAAATTTATCGATAGTAATACCGGGTAGGTAGTCAGACTCTGCAGCACATAGCCTAAAACCAGTTAAACCGCCTTCGGCTATCGCGTGCTCGCGCGCATGTAAAGCGCGGCGTAAACGACGCTCAAAAAAATGTTGGTCTATTACTTCGTTTTGATCAAAGCTCCATACACGCGCTCTTATTTGCGAGTGCGGGCTATAAGCTGCGGTGGCTAAAAATTTACCTTCGCTGTCATGAATGGTGACCGTATCACCTAGGCCTGGTTTACCTTTAATTTTTTTGATGGCTTTTGAAAATAACCAAGGGTGTTTTCTTTTTAATGATTTTTCGCGACCAGCTTGTAGGTAAACGGCAGATGACATAAGGCTTCTCAGTAGTAATAAATAAGCGCTGTATTTTAGTCAAGCATAGGACAACATACAATGAATGTTTTGCAAGGAAGGTGTAAAGCACGTTAAAGTACGGATAATTCTCATATAAATTAGTTTTTGGAACATAACTGTGGCCCACTCTGTTTTAACCCCTGAGTTACAACAACTAGATTCTCAATGTCGCTCATTTATTACCTCGTTAATACATGCTGATGTAGCTCACGATATAACGCATATTGAGCGCGTAGTACGTGTTGCTATTCAATTGTGTCACGCCGAGCAAGCCAATATGAATATTGTTTTGCCTGCGGCATGGATGCACGATTGTGTTGCGGTGCCTAAAAACCATCCTGACAGAGCAAAAGCATCTACCATGGCGGCAGATAAAGCCATAGCGTTTTTAAAATCAATTAATTATGACGCATGTTTGTTTGATGATATTCATCATGCTATTGCCGCCCATAGCTTTAGCGCCAATATAGCGGTAAAAACAGTCGAAGCTCAAATCGTGCAAGATGCCGATAGAATGGACGCACTCGGTGCAATAGGTGTTAGCCGCTGTATGAAAGTAGGGGGGGCAATTAACCGTTTATTGTATAACCCTGATGACCCCTTTTGTGTTAACCGTGAAGCGGATGACACGATTTATACCCTTGATCATTTTTTTATTAAATTACTACATATTGCTAAAAGCATGAATACGCCCTCAGCCAAAGCCGAGGCACAGCGACGCACAGAGTATATGTATGCGTTTTTAGAGCAGTTAAAATCAGAAATTGGCCAATAGTATGAGCGCTCCATTATTATCGGGCATTGATCATTGCCATCTAAATGTAGAAAACATCCAAGACGCGCTAAAGTGGTACAAGCAGGTGCTAGGCTTTAGCGTAGTAGAGGAGCTGGCCTTTTGGAATGAAAATGGCAAAGGGCCGCTTACGCTTGAAGATACTGCAAAAACAATTCGACTGGCTTTGTTTGAAGGGGAAGAGCGAAGCAAAGGTATTGCGTTTTCAGTCTCAGGTGCACAGTTTATTTGTTGGGTTGAGTACTTAAATGGCTTAAATATAAAAACAGTGATGGCCGATCACGGTGTAACGTTTTCGCTTTACTTTAAAGATAACAGTGGGAATAGCCACGAAATAACCTCTCATGACTACCCACATATAAAAGCGGTATATGGCGACGTAAAACAAGGTTCGCGCAAGCGAAATACTTAGTGTTGCTCTTGATATGTATTTTTAATTGCGATTATAGCATCGAGATTATTTACAAATAAATTGATAAGGTGGGGGTCAAAGTGTTTGCCCGCTTGGGTTTGCATATGCTCAAGCGCCTCTTCTACACTCCAAGCCTCTTTATATGGGCGTTTTGAGGTGAGGGCATCAAATACATCTGCAATAGCGACAATACGCCCTTCAACTGATATTTGTTCGCCTTTTAAACCATTAGGGTAGCCACTGCCATCCCACTTTTCGTGATGTTCTAGAGCCAGTTTATGGGCAAGTTGCAATAGCGCTGATGAAGAATTTGCTAAAATTTGTGCACCAATAACGGCATGCTGTTTCATGTGGTCAAATTCTTCAGGGGTTAATCGTCCAGGCTTTAATAAAATAGCATCCGGAATGCCTATTTTACCTACATCGTGCATGGGAGCGGCTTGGCGAAGTAATTCTGCCTGATGTTCATCCATACCAAATTCTAATGCTAATAACTTACTGTATTGGCTCATTCTGGCAATATGCTCGCCCGTGTCTGTGTCTTTGTACTCTGCAGCGCGACCGAGGCGATTTACTAAATCAACATGAGCTTGTTTTAATTGCTCGGCTTGTACTAGCGATAAATGCGTTTTAACGCGGGCGCGCACAATTGCAGGGCTAATAGGCTTCGTAATGTAATCAACAGCGCCAAGTTCAAACCCCTTAAATTCATCGCTTTCATCACCTAGGGCTGTAACAAAAATAACTGGAATATGCGAAAGCTTAGGCGTGCTTTTGAGTATTTCGCACACCTCAAAGCCATTCATATCGGGCATCATGATATCGAGTAAAATAAGTTTAGGCTGCTCTTTTTCAAGCAGTGCAAGTGCTGCAGCGCCCGATTTAGCAAACGACATACGGTATTGACTACCTAGTACTTCTCGCATAACTTTTAAGTTAGCAGGTTCATCGTCAACGATTAATATACGTGGTTTGTCGTTGCTAAAATCCATTCAATATTCTCATTCTTGGGTAAATTCTTTAATTAGACCGTCTAGCACGTGTTGCGCTTGATCAAAGTCAAATTCATCAAATGCGTTTACAACCTCATTTATTTGAGTTTGTAAGTGTGCAGGGGCGTTATTTTCAAGCTGCGCAAGCAAATCATCGTTGAGCTCGGCGCTTTGTGCTTCATGGTGCAGTGTTTCACACAGTGACTTTAATTCAGCCGCGCTTAGCGTGTTTTCTTGCTCATTATTTTCACTTTCAGCAGGCGTGATTTGTGCGCACTCATCGCCTGATATTAATTGGGTGATTGTATCTAACTCGTTTTTTATTTGTTTTATAAGCGCTGAAGATTGCTCAGCAGTTTGCTCATGCTCTAAATTGGCTAATAAAGTCATTAATGTTGTTAGGCCTAAATTACCAGCAACTCCTTTAAGGGTGTGTATTAGGCTATTGGCGTCTTTAATCTCAGATAACTTACTGTTAAATAAAATATCAAATCGTTTATTGCTGTCATTGATAAATTTGGCAATTTCGGTTAATTGTTTGCATTTATTGCCCCAAAGCATCACCCCTTTTTCAAAGTCGATATGTTTAGACTCTGGGTCTGATTGGCTAATAACCATATCTTTAGCAATACCTAAGCCAAGCACCTGGGCAATTTCTTGGTTAAGCTGATTTATATCTATAGGCTTATTAGCAAAGCCGTTCATACCAGCACGTTTAGCTGTAAGTTTATCTTGCTGAAGCACACTGGCTGTTAGGGCAATAATAGGGGTGAATTTCAACTGTCTTTGTTTTTCGATAGCTCGAATTTTCGTGGTTGCTTCTATACCGTCGCACTCTGGCATATGAATATCCATTAGAATTACATCAAAATCTTGTTCTTCAAATATTTCAATCGCTTCTAAGCCGTTATTTGCTTTGCTTACTAAATGCTGATCTCTAGAGAGTAATAAAGAGAGTAACTCGGTGTTTTGCTCGATATCATCCACCACGAGCACTCTTAGTGAGGGTAGCTGGGTGTGTAGGCCATCGAAATGATCTATTTTTTCTGCATCGCCTTGACTAAGAGGTAATGAGAAATAAAAGCAGGTACCTTTATTTTCTTCACTGACTAGGTTTATGGTGCCGCCCATCAACTCTACTAATTGTTTACTAATGGTTGTGCCAAGCCCTGTACCACCAAAGCGACGAGTTGTGGTGCCATCGGCCTGAACAAACGGCTGAAATATAGCTTTAACGCGGTCTTTAGCAATACCTATACCGGTATCTTGCACTTCAAAAAAGAGCTGCTCAGTTTGCGTAGTACTTACAGTTAGCTCAACCGAACCTTGCTCGGTAAATTTAATGGCGTTACCGATTAAGTTGGTTAAAATTTGCCTTAACCTATCTGGGTCGCCATAGTAGGTGCTGGCCACAGAGTCTTTAATGTTTAACTTTAAGCGTAGGTTTTTCTTTTTTGCTTCAAGCCAAAATGTCGAAATAATGCTATCGAGTACCTGTTTCAAACTAAAGTGTACTGGTTCAATCGTTAACTTTCCGCGCTCAAGCTTTGCGGTATCAAGCACTTCATTAAGGAGTCTCAATAATGAACGCGCCGCATTATTGACTGTAACCAAATGTTTTTGCTGTTCTTGGTTTAGCGGTGTGTCCATGAGTAGGTCGCTAAAACCGATAATAGAATTCATTGGCGTGCGAATTTCGTGGCTCATATTAGCCATAAACGATTGCTTAGCGTGCGCAGCTTCTTCAGCTTGCAATTTAGCTTGTTCTAGTTTGTCTTCGTATTCTTTTTGCTCTGTAATATCAACGAGCACCCCATCTATCCACTGCGGGTTATTCTCTTTATCAAGGGTTACACTGCCTTTATCGAGTACCCAGGCGACTTTACCGTTGCGGTGGCGTATACGGTATTCTACCGAGTATTTTAAGCTTGAGGTCATGGCTTGTGCTACGGCTTCGTTAACCGTTTGTTGATCTGTTTTTAAAATGAGATCATTAAATTCAATGCAGCTTTCTGTGAACTCTTCTGGCGTGTAGCCAGTGAGCTCTGTTATGGTCGGGCTGATAAATAACATGCTCCAGTTTTCATCGTATTTACAACGAAAAGCAGCGCCAGGCATATTATCCATCAAAGAGCGGTACTTTTGCTCTTTTTCAATAAGGCTTTGTTGCAAGGCGCGTTGTTCGGTTAAATCTGTAATAAAACCAACATATAATGGCATCTGGTCGGGCTGGTTAACTTCTCCTATGCCTAAGCGTATTGGGAAGAGGTGGCCATCTTTGTGCTTAGCAGAGACATCTCTATTTATACCAATTACCTTACCAAGATCTACATTTTTGGCGTTAGACAAATAGCCATCGTGGTGGTGAGCGATTTCATCGGCCATCAGCATTTTTACATTTTGCCCCTGAACGTCACTTTCTCGCCAACCAAAAATTTTGCTGGCAGCTTCGTTAAAGCTCAGTATAATGCCGGTGTGATCTATAGTTACAATGCCATCAATAGCAGTGCCTAAAATAGCATTTAAGCGCGATTCATCCGCCGATTTTTCCTCAAGCAATAAGCGGTATCTAACCATGCCATTTATAACTGCAATAACACAAGTTATAGCAACCGTTGCGGTAGCTACGGCAATAGCTACAAAAGCAAGCTCAGTGGTTGACTCTGTGTAATCAGGTAAAAGCGGTGTGGTTGCAACAAAGCGGGTAGCGGCCATACCCATGTAGTGCATGCCTGCCACTGCTGAGCCTAAAATAATAGCGGTAATAGCACGCGCTTGTATCTGTGATAAATTAGGTAACAAACGCGTTAAATAATAACGTGTAAAAAGTGCTGTAAACGATAAACCAACAGCGACCACAATTGATAAAGCAAACATAGCGGGGTCGTAACGTAATAACGGAGCCAGCTCCATTGCGGCCATGCCGCTGTAGTGCATTGTACCAATACCTGCGCCAAGTAAAATAGAGCAAATAATAAGGTGTTTGAACGAGCCTTGCGATTTTACTAAAATCGAAAAGGCATATTGACATGCAATAAACGCTGGTAAAAAAGATAAAAGGGTTATCAGCGGATCATAACTTATGTCTGTACATAGCGAAAAAGCCAGCATACCTATAAAGTGCATGCTCCATATGCCGGCCGATAAAACTGTGGCACCGGTTACATTAGCTAAGCGTTTATAGCTTTCGAACTGTGTTTGCTTAGCTACATCAACTAACCATACGGTAAAAAAGGCAGCAAAAATAGCGGTAATGACCGACAAACTAACCAGTATAGGGTTATATGCACCATTGATAATAAGGCTCGGGTCTTGATCGGTTATAAAAAATGCAGAGAGCATAACGACTCAAATTAGTATCTTTATTAAACTAGTTTAATAGATTTATTATATAAATAAACTGTTAATCTAATAATTTATACTATAAATCTGTGAAGTTACTTTTTCTTGTAAGAATATTAACATACGCAGTGCACTTCATTAATAAAACGTTATTTTGAGTTAGTAAAAAATACTGAACCTATTTATTTCTCGTTAAATAACTACATTGAATAGATAAGGCTATATAATAGGCTTTTATTTATATTTAGAGCATACACCTTGTTTGAGTATCAGTTAAAGCGAAGTACAAGGCGTAAAACAGTGGCAATAAAAGTAAGCCAAAAATCAGTCACTGTTTATGCACCTACACATGTGCCAAAACTACAAATAGAACAATGGCTGTTTAGTAAAAAAGAGTGGGTAACTGCGCAATTACATAAACAACTTAATGCTATTGATGTTCAGCAATACCCATTTAAAAGTCAGAAAGTTAAGGTGTTTGCTAAACCATATACGATTACTTTTGCTAAAGGGACACGTTCGTATGTTCAACAGTCCGACAGCGAGTTTATTATTTACACTTCTAAACGAGTAAAAAAACAGCTCGAAAAACGTAAGCAGCTACTTTGCCTTGCTCTTGAAGATATGCTAACAAACTACATTGAAATGCGTTTAGCTTATTATTGCCGACAGATGTCAGAAGCATTACCGACTAAATTGACGATTGGCAGTTATAAACGTAAGTGGGGAAGTTGTAATTCTCGACGAGAGCTTACCTTTAGCCTTAACCTTGTTGGTGCACCTCATCATATAATTGATTATGTTATTGTGCACGAATTGGCTCATTTAAAGCATTTAAACCACAGCAGTGCTTTTTGGAAGCGTGTCGCTAAATTTTATCCCGATTATAAATCGGCATCCGCATGGCTTAAAAAGCACGGAGCAACATTGCAGTGGGTATTTGATAAATAGTCTAAAAGTGATAATTTAAATTGAAGTAAAACAAGATATAGAAAGAAGTTTTAGAAAAGAAGTGGTGGAGGGAGCTGGATTCGAACCAGCGAAGGCTGAGCCGTCAGATTTACA